>JBEKRD010000029.1:0-46546 GCA_049519075.1 Xanthobacteraceae bacterium
AATTCGATCCGATCGAGCCCATGCGGCCCTTCGCTTTCGCTCTCGACTTGAGTCGAAAACTGCGCCCGTTCGAGCTTGAGCGGCTTGAGCTCGGCATTGACCGCCTTGTCGAGCTTTTGCGCAGCGCGCCGCCGCGCGGCCGAGAGCGCCCGCGCCGCTGCGCGATAGCGCGCGGACGCCTCCTCCGCCTCGCGTTCGAGCGCAGCGAGCCGCTCGGCGCCGGCGTCAATCAGCGCGAGGTCGCCTTCATAGCGGCGGGCAAGCGCCGCGAGCTCATCGACCGGCACCGCGTATTTGCGTCCGGCGGCGCGCAAGGCGAACAAGCGTTCCTCGATCCGCTCGAGTTCGCGCGGATCGAATTCGGCCACCCGCAGCGCCTGCTCAAGATGCGTGCGGGCTTCGTCGAGCGCGTTGAGCGCTGAGTCGATTGCTTTCACCGCCGGTTCGATCAGCGTCGGCGCCTGTGCCGCGCGGCGTTCCAGGCGCCGCACCGCGGTCGCCAAGACCGGCAACGGCGAGTTCGGCCCGGCGACACTGTCTAGAGTCGAACGCAGATCCTCGCCGACCTTCTCCGCCTGCATCATGACGGTGCGGCGTTCGGCAAGCGTTGCCTCCTCGCCGGGTTGCGGCGCGAGCCTGCCGAGCTCTTCGACGGCATGGCGCAGCCACTCGGCCTCGCGCGCAGCGCGTTCGACCGCGGCGCGATGATCGGCGACGGCGGTCTCTCGCGCGCGCCGCTCGTCCCACAGGCGAGCGACCTCCATCTCGAGCAATGCGCGATGGGTCGCGGCATCGACGAAGGCGCGCTCGTCATGCTGGCCGTGGATCTCCACCAAGGCCGCGCCCAGCGCGCGCAACACCTGCACGCTGACTGGCTGGTCGTTGACAAAGGCGCGGGTGCGGCCGTCGGCGAATTGCACCCGCCGGACGATCAATTCGTCCTCGCCGGACAGGTCGTTTTCGGCAAGCACGCGGCGCGCCGGATGATCCCTGGCGACATCGAAGGCGGCCGTCACCTGGCCTTGCTCTGCACCCTGCCGCACCAGCGCCGCCTCGCCGCGCGCGCCCAACGCCAGCGCGAAGGCATCGAGCAGAATCGATTTGCCGGCCCCGGTCTCGCCGGTCAGCGTGGCAAGGCCGGAGCCGAAATCGATATCCAGCCGATCAATCAGTACGATGTCGCGGATAGAGAGGCGAGCCAGCATTGGGATGATGGGAATTACGTTTTGAGCATGATCTTTTCCGATAGTCGGGACTCGATTTTCGGAATCATGCTTCTGCAACGCCGGATATTACCGATTTCCAGGGCCCGCGTCAGTCACCCGGTGCTCTGCGAACCCACCAGTCCGATTTTCTGGAATGCGCGGCTGATCCAGGACCCCTTGTTCTCGGTGGTCGGCTCGCCGCCTGCGTTCTTCACGAGATCGTAGGAGTCCTTGTACCACGGGCTGTCCGGAAAGTTATGACCGAGCACAGCCGCCGCCGTCTGTGCCTCATCCATGATGCCGAGCGAGACATAGGCTTCGCTCAGCCGCATCAGCGCCTCTTCGACGTGGCGCGTTGTCTGGTATTGCGTCACCACAACCTTGAAACGGTTGATGGCGCCGACAAAGTCACGCCGTTTTATATAGAAACGGCCGACGTCCATTTCTTTTCCCGCCAGCTGATCGCGCGCCATGTCGATTTTTTTCTTGGCGCTAACCGCGTATTCGCTGGTCGGATATTTGCGCACCACCTCTTGCAGAGCGTCGATCGCCTGGTTCGCCCGATCCTGATCGCGCGAAACGTCGAGAATCTGATCGTAATAGGAGGCACCGATCAAGTATTGGGCATAGGCTGCGTCCGGGCTGCCGGGGTGCAGCGTCACGTAACGTTTCGCTGAATTGACGCAGTCGGTGTATTGCTCGCCCTGATAATAGGCGTAGGCCGACATTAAGAGCGCCTTGCGCGCCCACTCCGAATACGGGTTCTGGCGGTCGACTTCATCAAATTTTTTCGCCGCCTCCTTGTAGTCCTGCTGGCTATTAAGGAGGTAAAGCCCTTCATTATAGAGCTTGTCGGCCGGCGTATCGGGGACGTAATCCTCGTCCTTATTGAATATGCTGCAGCCCATGAGCGGCGCCATGAGCGGCGCCACCGCGAGCACGAGCGCAAGCAAGCGCGCCAGCATACGCAGCCTGCAAGCGGATCGCGGCGCTCCTCGTAACAGCGGCATCATAAGCGTAATTTAAGTCCCATCCGCGCCAGCGCCGTCATCCCCTGCCAAGCCCCAAGCGTCAGGGTGAGCGCACGGCAGCCCACTGACAATACATCAATTATGGCCGACAATCGGCCCGGATTAAGGCGTAATAGTTAAGAGGGTTAGGAGACGTCCGGTCCGTAGGCGGGACTGGCGAAGCCGGCGGCGAGGTCGGCATGGCCGCGCGGGCGGCGGGCTTCCGGAATTTCGACGTAGGCCCAGGCGCTGCGATCGCTCATCAATGCGGTTAGCACCGCGTGATTGAGCTTGTGGCCGCCACGAACCGAACGATAAGCGCCAATAAGCGGCGCGCCGGACAGCGCCAGATCGCCGATGGCATCGACCGCTTTGTGGCGGACAAATTCGTCGTGGAAGCGCAGCCCTTCCGGATTGAGAACACGGTTTTCAGCAATCACGACGGTATTTTCGAATGATGCGCCAAGCGCATAGCCCGCGCTCCACAACTTCGCGACGTCGCGCATGAAGCCGAAAGTCCGCGCCCGCGCCAGTTCGTGGCGGAACAGATCGGGCTCGATATCCATGGCGCAGGACTGACGCCCGATCAGCGGATGATCGAATTCGATTTCGGTCTCGATCCGCAAACCCCGCGGATGCGGGCGCAACTCGCCGTAGCTCTCGCCCTTGGCGACGCGGACCGGCTTGAGCACCTGGATATAGCGTCGCAACACCCCAAGCGATACGATACCGACTTGGTCGATCGCCGCCACGAAGGGCGCGGCGCTGCCGTCCATGATCGGAACTTCAGGACCGTCAACCTCGACCACCGCATTGTCGACGCCGAGTCCGTGCAGAGCTGCCAGCACGTGTTCGGTCGTTGAGACCGCCGGGCCATTTTGGTCGCCAAGAACGGTCGCGAATTCGGTCGCGGTGACAGAGCGGTAATTGGCGCTTAATTCGCGATCCGGTTGGCCATCGACGCCGCAGCGCACAAATACGATGCCGGTATCTGCCTCGGCCGGATGCAATGTGAGGTTAGCTGGTGAGCCGGAATGGACGCCGATGCCAACGACCGTGACATGATCTTGTAGCGTTGTCTGCCTGCCGGCTTGCACGCTCCGCGTCATGCGTTCGTCCCACACCTTACGGCCAAACTACGCGAGAATCGCGAACTTATGGCCACGCCGCCCGAGGGGAACGCCTTGGTCTGCAGATTGGGGTGGTCACCTTGACCGCCGGATACGCAACCCCCAAACCGTCCCCTTAACAGCGGAAACCTTACCGGGACGGCCTCGGCAGGCCAATTCACGGTTTCTTACCGACTGTTACCTTTTTCCTGCCGCACAGTTGTCGGCTCGCCGCCCCAAAATGGTGCGCCGCAAAGCCCGGTTTTCAGCGCCAAAGGCACTTTCCGCTCGGCCGCGTCCGTCGGGCACCCCCGCTCCGGCCCCCGATATCCAATAAATATCTATTCGAATCAGCCGCTTAGATCGCATCTGCCCGGCAACTGCAGTGCCCGAACTGGATCGGACGAGCGACTGGAAGAGGCTCGCCCGATCTCGGTTCGGCTTTAGTTCGCTTGCCGACGCAGGAAAGCCGGAATGTCGAGCTGGTCCTCTTCGATCGAGTTATGCACAGCGCTTTGCCGGCCATGTTGGTCTAAACCCTGTGGCGTTGAACGCTTTGCATATTCGGAGATCGGCAGTTTTTGCGACATCTCCTGGCGCGGCTCGGCCGGACGCGGCATCGGGCGACCGGCCATTCGCTCGGTCGGCGGTGGGGCGCTGACTGACGCTGCAGGCGGCGGCGGAGCCGCTTCGTGCTCGTCCTGCTCGCGACGGCCAAGACCGACGGATGCCAAGCGTTGCAAAAGCGACAACCGCCGCTTCTCGGGATGATCGTCTTGCGGCAGCTCGCCGCGGCGAGCACGGATCTCATTCTGCGCCGGCACCGGCAGTTCATCGATGCGTGGCATGCGCGGGGCGCGCGGCGGCATCCGTTCCGCCTGGGGCGGAATGAACGTCGCAGGCGTTTCGGCTTCCGTTTCGTTGGCAACCGGATCGAGAAACAGTGACGGTTTCGGGCCGAGTGGACGGATCGCGACATTCTCGACGGCCGCCGCAATCGCCGCTTTGGCCGCCGATTCGATCGATGCGTTCACGGTAGCGGGTGTGACCGCGGCGTCGGGAGTAGCAATCGGGGCCGTGGCTGGCGCAGGAGCCGGGGCCGCGGCCACGGCGGGGATCGCCGCAGGAGGACGCGCCGGTTCGGTGCGCTCGAGGCGTTCCGCGATCCGCTGGTTGTCGGTTCGGAGGCGTTGCGCCAATTCGGCGAGGCGAGAGTCCGCCGTAGCTGTGGCCACAGTCGTGGCCGCCGGTGCTGGCGCGCGTTGCACCAAAGCCTGATCGATACCCGTTGCCACCACGGAGACGCGGATCATGCCGTCGAGGCTTTCGTCGAAGGTCGCGCCGACGATGATGTTGGCCTCGTGATCGACTTCCTCGCGGATGCGGGTTGCCGCCTCATCAACCTCGTACAGCGTCAGGTCGCGACCACCGGTGATCGAGATCAAAAGTCCCCGCGCCCCCTTCATCGATGCGTCGTCGATCAGCGGATTGGAGATCGCGGCTTCGGCGGCGGTGAGCGCCCGCTTTTCGCCCTGGGCCTCGCCGGTCCCCATCATCGCCTTGCCCATCTCACGCATCACGGCGCGAACGTCGGCGAAGTCGAGATTGATGAGACCTTCCTTGACCATCAGGTCGGTGATGCAAGCGACGCCAGAATACAGCACCTGATCCGCCAACGCGAAGGCATCGGCAAATGTCGTCTTTTCGTTTGCCACGCGGAACAGATTTTGATTCGGGATGATCAGCAACGTATCGACGCATTTCTGCAATTCGGTGATGCCTGCGTCGGCGATGCGCATACGGCGCTGGCCTTCGAAATGGAACGGCTTGGTCACCACGCCGACGGTGAGGATGCCGAGATCGCGCGCGGTTTTAGCGATGACCGGCGCGGCGCCGGTGCCGGTGCCGCCACCCATCCCGGCGGTGACGAACACCATATGCGCGCCGGAGAGGTGGTCGCGGATTTCGTCGAGCACTTCTTCCGCGGCGGCCCGCCCGACGTCGGGCTGCGAGCCGGCGCCGAGGCCTTCGGTGACCTGCACGCCCATCTGTACGATGCGCTCGGCTTTCGACATGGTGAGCGCCTGGGCATCGGTATTGGCGACCACAAAATCGACGCCCTGTAAGCCGGCGGTGATCATATTGTTGACGGCATTTCCGCCGGCGCCGCCGACACCGAATACGGTGATGCGGGGTTTAAGCTCACGGATGTCAGGAATATTCAGATTGATGGTCATGATTGCCTCTTGTTCGTCGCGCGGGCGTCGTCCACGCCCGGCCCCGTCCGGTCCGCCACCGGCCGCTGTGATTTTCTAGCTTCGCATCTGGGGGCCATCAGAAGCTCTCGCGAAGCCATCGTCCGACCCGGGCGAAGTAGCCGCCCGTCCCGGTCATGAGTTGCCGCTTACGCCGCGATTCGAAATGTTCGAGATGCGCCGCTTGCGGATAAACGAGAAGTCCGGCCGCGACCGCGAAGGCCGGACCTTTAGCTGCGTCCGGCGCCCCGGCGATGCCGAGCGGGCGCCCGACGCGCACCGGCCGGCCGAGAATGCGCGCTGCCAGATCGGGCAGTCCGGTGAGTTGGCTCGCACCTCCGGTGAGGATGACGGGGCCGTGTTGTTCGGTTGCAATCGAAGATGCAGCGAGCCGGTCGCGCACCATTTCAAGAATTTCCTCGACCCGCGGCCGTACGATGCTTACCAGCGTCGCGCGGGACACAAATTGCGCCTGCTCGCGCTCGTCCTCGCTCAGCGGCGGCACCGTGATCATGTCGCGCTCGTCCGATCCACCGGACAGCACACTGCCATAAAGCGTCTTGATTCGCTCGGCATCGGCGATGCGAGCATTGAGGCCGCGGGCGATATCCATCGTGACGTGATGGCCGCCCAACGCGAAACCTTCCAGATGAACGAGCCGCCCGTTGAGGAACGCCGCCATCGTGGTGGTGCCTGCTCCCAGATCGACAACGGCTGAACCGAGATCGGCTTCGTCGTCAGCGAGCACCGCGAGGCCGCCGACATAGGGGCTGGCAACCATGGCCTCGACGTCGAGATGACAACGCTCGACCGCAAGCATCAGATTACGGGCGGCGGCGATGTCGGTCGTGGCGACATGCATGTCGACGCCGAACCGCGAACCGAGCATGCCGCGCGGATCGCGGACGCCGCGGACGCCGTCGATCGAGAATCCAACCGGAAGCGAATGCAACACGGCGCGGCCATCGCGCAGCGAATGACGGCTGCCGGCGCCTAGAACGCGCGCAATGTCGCCGTCCGCGACTGCGGAGCCGGCGATTTCGATGTCGGCGGCAAATAATTCACTGCCCAGCCGGCCGGCCGAGATCGACAGCACGACCGATTCGATCTCCACCGACGCCATGCGCTCGGCGGCATCGACTGCCTGACGAATGGCCTCCTCCGCTTTCGCCAGATTGACGACACCCCCCGCCTTCATGCCGCGGGCGACGGTATGGCCGAAGCCGATCACCTCGATAGCGTGGCTGCGGCGGGTCAAGACCTGCTGCGGCGCGTGCGGCCGCAACCGCGCAATCATGCAGACGACCTTGCTCGATCCAACGTCAAGTGCCGCGATCACGGCGCTACGCCGCGGCGAGATTGGTTTCATCTTTGGGGTGAGGCCGTAATGGAGCGCGCTCATGCGTCGCCGCCTTTTTTCTTTTTCGTATTGGCCTTCAGCGCTTCGTTGCGGCTCTGCGCGGCCGCGTCGGATAGGCGCACGCTCACGCGGTCCGGCAAACGCAGGTCGACGAGCGTAATGTCGCGCGACAGCAATTTCTTGTCGCGGTCGAGTGCGACCAGCCGATCGAGCGCGCTTTCGACGTTGGTTTCCGGCAGCCGCACGTCGATCCCGTTGGCGAGCCTTAAGTTCCAGCGGCGCTCGGCCACCAGAATTGATGCCCGCAGTACCGACCGGATGTCCGGGAAACGATCGACAATGGCGAGGAAGTCCTTGGCCTGTCGTTCGGCGCCTCGGCCGACCACGAGTGGCAAGCCGACATAGCGATCCTCCACGAACGGCTCGAGCACGGTGCCGTCGGCGGCGATGACGCTGACACGACCGTCTTTCTGCCAGAGCGCAAAGGCGAGACGCTCGGTGATCGTGATTTGCAAGCGGTCCGGATAGAGTTTGAACACGGCCGCATCGGCGATCCATGGGTTCGCCATCAGCCGTGCACGCGCCGCGTCCGCATCAAGGAAGAACAGGGAAGTGTGACCGCTCACCCCCGCAGTGGTGAGAACCTCTTCGCGGCTGACTTCCTTCTCCCCGGCGAGCGAGATCGCAGCGATGCGAAAGCCAAGCGAATTCGCCGTCATATCGCGCGCGTCTTTCAGCCAGTTGACGACGTCAGGAACGTGCTGACCGGCGACCGCGCCATAACCGAGCGTGGCGGCAAGGAGCAAGATCGATCCGGCGATGCCGACGCCCTGCGGCAGCCGCAGATGCGCAATTCTTGCGCTCCAGCGAGCGGTACGGCGGTGAAATTGCTCAACGCCGGCGCGCGCGCGACCGGGCTCATCGACCGGCGCGCCGACCTGTCTTTCAGTCGATTGCCCCGACCGCATCAGCGGTTGGTCGAGGCGTCCTCCACCATCCATTGCACCAGCTCATCGAACGTGATGCCTGCGTAGGCGGCAAGCTCGGGTACGAGCGAAGTCTCGGTCATCCCCGGTTGTGTGTTGACCTCAAGACAGATCAGCTTCCCCGTCCCCCGCTCGTCATAACGAAAGTCCGCGCGGCTTACGCCGCGGCAGCCAAGTGCGTTATGGGCAGCCAATGCGAGTCTTCGGACCTCCTGGTAAACATTTGGTAAAATTGGCGCCGGCAGGAGGTGTTTAGAGCCGCCGGCGGCGTATTTTGCCTCGTAGTCGTAAAAACGAGTCGCGGGCACGATCTCGATGACGTCGAGCACCCGGTCGCCGAGGACCGCACAGGTCAGTTCCTTGCCCGGGATATAGCGTTCGACCATCACCATATCGCCAAACGTCCAATCGGCGCTGAACAGCTCCTGCGGCGGGTGCGGATGCTCCTCGGTGACGATAAAGACGCCGACGCTCGATCCTTCCGCGACCGGTTTGATGACGTAGGGCGGCGCCATGGCGTGCGCTTTCGCCGCCTCGAACCGCGATAGCACCAGATCCTCGGCGACCGGCACGCCAAAGGCGCGAAACAGCGCTTTGGCGTAATCCTTTTGCATGGCGAGCGCGGATGCCAGCACACCGGAATGGCTGTAGGGAATGCCGAGGATTTCGAGCAGACCCTGCAGCGTGCCATCCTCGCCGGGCCGGCCGTGCAGCACGTTGATCGCAACGTCGGGCTTGGTGGCGGTCAAGCTCGCCGCGATATCGCGGCCGACGTCGATCGGCGTGACGCGGTAGCCGAGGCGGGTCAAAGCTGCGGCGCAGGCCGCGCCGGAACGCAGCGAGACGTCGCGTTCGGCGGACCAGCCCCCCATCAGAACGGCGACGTGTTTGACCATTATCGTTGCCACCTGGCGCAGCCGGCTCGGTCAGCGACTGATTCGCAAGCGACACCAATAGAATCGACTATTGCCGAAAAATCGAGAGTCTCGATGGCAATGGCGCTACGGCATTACGCCTATTCGCTTGATTTCCCACTCCAGATCGATGCCGGATGTCGCCTTCACCCGCTGGCGCACGGTCTCGCCCAGGGTTTCGATGTGGGCTGCGCTCGCGCCGCCGAGGTTGATCAGGAAGTTGCAGTGCATTTCGGATACCTGGGCGTCGCCCAAGCGCAGGCCTCGACAGCCGGCGGCATCGATGAGCTGCCAGGCTTTGCGGCCCGGGGGATTCTTGAACGTCGAGCCGCCGGTGCGGCTTTTCACCGGCTGCGTCGCCTCGCGTGACTCGGTGATCTTCGCCATTTCGGCCGCGATCGCCGCCGGATCGCCGCGTTCGCCCTTAAACAACGCCTGCGTGAAGATGTAATCGTCCGGCGCGCCACTATGGCGATACGTGTAATGCATGTCGGCATTGCTCAGCACATGCACCCGGCCCTGCCGATCGACGGCGCGCGCCTCGATCAGCGCATCCTTGGTTTCGCGGCCATAGGCTCCGCCATTCATGCGCAACACACCGCCGACGCCGCCGGGAATGCCGCGCAGGAACGACAATCCGGCGAGGCCTGCCTCCTGCGCCGTGCGCGCGATTTTGACATCGGGCACCGCGGCGCCGGCGCGCACATAAAGATCCTCGATCGCGATCTCGTTAAAGCCGCGCCCGAGCCGGACCACCGCGCCCGGCACACCGCCGTCGCGCACAATCAGATTGGAGCCCAGCCCGATAACGGTCACCGCTATCTCGGCGGGTAAATTGGCCAGGAAATAGCAGAGGTCGGCCTCGTTCTCCGGCATGAACAGAAGCTGCGCCGGTCCGCCGACGCGAAACCACGTCAGCTCGGCGAGCGATTGATTCGCCAAAAGCCGCCCGCGCAAATCCGGCATGGCCTTTTCGACGACCGCAATAAGGTCGGGAAACGCCATCAGCGGCCCCCGGCAGCCGCCAATTCGCCGGGCAGCGCATAGGCCCATTGCGTGATCGAGCCAGCACCGAGAAAAACCACATAATCACCCGGCTGCGCCATGCCGGCGATCAGAAGAGCAAGCGTTTCGGGACCGTCGAGGGCTACGACCCGGCGGTGCCCGTGCGTGCGCAGGCCGGCCACCAATGCGTCGCGATCGACGCCGGCAATCGGCGCTTCGCCGGCGGCATAGACCGGCGCGACGATGACCACGTCAGCATCGTTGAAGCAGGTGCAGAACTGCTCGAACAAGGCGGCGAGCCGCGTGAACCGGTGCGGCTGCACCACGGCGATGACCTGGCCCTTGGTCGATTCGCGCGCAGCTCTGAGGACGGCCGCGATCTCGACGGGGTGATGTCCGTAATCGTCGATGATGGTGACGCCGTTCCACATTCCGGTGCGGGTGAAGCGCCGCCGCACGCCGTCGAATTTGGCGAGTGCGGCACGGATCACATCGTCGCCGATGCCGAGTTCATGGGCCACCGCGATCGCGGCGGTGGCGTTAAGCGCGTTGTGTCGTCCCGGCATCGGCAAAGCGACGTTCTTGATTTCGTGCGCCGCCTGGCCGGCGCGTTCGCGTAACACGATCGTAAACAGTGAACTCCCGCCGGCATGTGTGACGTCGGTGAGCCGCACATCGGCCTGGGGATTCTCGCCATAGGTGATGATGCGGTGGTCCTCGATGCGCCCGACCAGGCTTTGCACCACCGGATGATCGGTGCACATCACCGAAAATCCGTAGAACGGCACGTTCTCGACGAAGGCGCGAAACGCGTCCTGCACGGCCTCGAAGGTCTTGAAGTGATCGAGATGCTCGGGATCGACGTTGGTGACAATGGCGATGTCGGCCGGCAGCTTGAGAAACGTGCCGTCGGATTCGTCGGCCTCGACCACCATCCACTCGCCGGCGCCGAGCCGGGCATTGGTGCCGTAGGCGTTGATGATGCCGCCATTGATAACGGTCGGATCGAAGCCGCCAGCATCGAACAGCGTTGCCACCATCGACGTCGTCGTGGTCTTGCCGTGCGTGCCGGCGATCGCGATGCAGCTTTTCAAGCGCATCAGCTCGGCGAGCATCTCGGCGCGGCGCACCACCGGCAGCCGGCGCGCGCGGGCGGCAACAAGCTCCGGATTGTCTGGCCTGATCGCGGAGGAGATCACGACAACCCGGGCGCCGGCCAGATTGTCGGAGGCGTGCCCGATCGCGATCTTCACGCCCTTGTCGCGCAGCCGCTTGACATTGGCGCCCTCGGCTTGGTCGGTGCCCTGCACGGTGTGGCCGAGATTCACCAGCACCTCTGCAATTCCGCTCATGCCGATGCCGCCGATGCCGATAAAATGCACCGGACCAATATCGCGCGGCAGCTTCATGGCACTCCCCGAAAAGACATGGATGGCCGGAACAAGCCCGGCCACGACGGATCGATCATGCTGAAACTATCGTGTCGAGGCTACTCCCGCCACCTGCAGCACCAGATCGGCGAGGCGATCGGCCGCATCAAGCCGGCTCAGAGATTGCGCCGCCGCCGCCATGGCGGCGAGCCGTTGCGGCGCCACCGCGAAGCTTGCGATCTCAGTGGCGAGCCGTTGCGGCGTGAAGATGTCCTGGGTGAGCCGCAGGGCGCCGCCTGAGCGTTCGAGCACGCCCGCATTGGCGAATTGGTCCTGATCGATAGCGTGCGGCAACGGGACCAAAATCGAGGGTCGCCCGATCGCCGAGAGTTCGGCGACGGTCGAGGCCCCCGAACGCGCGATGACTAGATGGCTCGCCGCGATGCGTGCCGGCAGATCGGCGAAAAACGGCGCGATCTCGGCGGCGACGGCGAGTTTCGCGTAAGCCTCGCGCACGCGGCCCAAATCCTCAACGCGCGCCTGCTGGACGATGGCAAGCCGCGCCCGCAAGCCGGCATCCAGGCGCCCGATCGCGTCAGGCACGATATCGGCCATGACACGGGCCCCCTGGCTGCCGCCAAAGACGAGCAAACGCAGCGGATCGGCTATCGCCGGATAGGCCACGATCGCCGCGGCAACGACTGCCGATCGAACCGGATTGCCGGTCAGCGTTGCCTTTGCGGCGAAATCGGGCGCCGTACTGAAAACACCGGGGAAGGTCGTGGCGATCGCGGTCACGCGCGGCGCCAATAGCCGATTGGCCCGCCCGATGACGGCATTGGCGTCATGGATCAGGCTCGGTATGCCGCGCCACACCGCCGCAAGCACTGGCGGAATGGTTGGATAGCCGCCGAAGCCTACGACCGCCACGGGCTTGAGCCGGCCGATCAGCGCCCATGCCTGAACAAGGCCCAGCCCGAGCGTGGCGGCGGTTCGCGTCAGTGCGATCGGATCGCGCCCGCGCAACGTAGCGCTGGCGACGACATGAATGGTTTCTTCGGTGAAGGCGCCGCCGAAACCCGCGGCGCGCCGGTCCGTCGCGAGATGAACGGTGATGCCGCGCCGGCTCAAGACGGCCGCCAGCGCCTCGGCCGGGAACAAATGCCCGCCGGTACCGCCGGCCGTCACCAGCACCGACTGCATCATACCGGACTCGCGGCGAGCAAAAACTCGCCGGCAAGTTTGGCGCGCGGCCGCTCCCGAGTCAGCGCCAGCAACATGCCCATGCCATAGGCGAGCGAGATCAAGGACGAGCCGCCATAGGAAATGAATGGCAAGGTCATGCCTTTCGCCGGCATCAAATGCAGATTGACCGCCATATTGATGGTCGATTGCAGGCCGAACAGAATTGCCAACCCCGCAGCGGCAAAACGGACAAATGGATCGTCGGTACGCATCGCCTTGATGAGCGCGCGGATGACAATGAAGGCGAACAGCGCGACCAGAATGAGGCAAAGCACGACGCCGAACTCTTCCGCGGCCACCGCGAACACGAAATCGGTGTGGCCCTCTGGCAGGATGCGCTTGATCGTGCCCTCGCCCGGACCGCGGCCGAACCAGCCGCCGCGGTAGAACGATTCAGTCGCGATATCGATGTTGAAGGTGTCGCCGGAGGTCGGATCGAGGAAACGGTTGATGCGCTGCGCGACGTGGGGAACGGTGAAGAATGCTGTCACCAGCCCAACCCCGGCCGTCGCGGCGAGCCCGAGCACCCAGATCAGGCGCATGCCCGCCATGTAGAACAGCGCCCCCCACACCAGCGAAATCAGCATGGTCTGGCCGAAGTCGGGCTGCAGCACCAACAGCGCCACGACCACGACGAGGAGCATAAGCGCCATCGTATTGGCCGGCATTTCCGGACGCTTCGCCGTTTCGCCGAACAGCCAGGCGATCAGGATGACAAAAGCAGGCTTAAGAAATTCGGACGGCTGGATGTTGACGCCAAGGATGACAAGCCAGCGCCGCGCGCCCTTGATTTCGGCGCCGAAATATGGCGTCGCCGCCGTCATGATGAGACTGACGGCAAACACGACGAGCGCCACTTTGCGGATATCGCGCGGCGACAAAAACGACGTCGCGATCAACACGCCACAGGCGGGAACAAGGAACAGCACCTGCCGGTCGACGAAATGAAACGGATCGAGCCCGATGCGGGCTGCGACCGGCGGGCTTGCGGCCAGGCACAGCACGATACCGCCGAGCATCAAGGCGCCGAGCGCGGCAAGCGTCAGCCGATCGACGGTCCACCACCATTCGCCGAACAGCGTGGGTTGCGCGCGCGATGCCATCAGCGTCCTCGGTACCGGAAGCCCCGCTTAGTCCTGCATCCGTCATGGTTTCCAGGGGATTAAAATTCTCAGCCTAGGCCTTGGATGTCACGCCCGGCAGCGACCGCACCAAGTCCCGGAATGCGTCGCCGCGCACCTCGAAATTGCGGTATTGGTCGAACGAGGCGCAGGCTGGGGACAGCAGCACCACGGGCTCCGCCGCCGGCGACGCTTCAGCATCGCGCGTAGCAGCGGCCAAAGCCTTGTCGAGCGTGCCCGCAATCTCGTGGGCGACGTCGCCATTGAGCGTTGCGGCGAACTGACCCGCCGCCTCGCCGATCAGGTAGGCCTTACGGATACGCGGAAAAAAGGACCGCAGCGATTCGATGCCACCGGTTTTCGGCTTGCCGCCGGCAATCCAGAAAATGTCCGTGAAACAGGCCAAAGCCTGCGCTGCCGAATCGGCGTTAGTGGCCTTGGAATCGTTGACGAACAGAACGGCGCCGCGGCGGCCAACTTCTTCCATGCGGTGGGCGAGCCCGGGAAAGGAACGCATGCCGGCCTGGATCGCCGCCGGCTCGAGGCCGAGCGCAAGTGCTGCGGCCACGGCGCAGGCGGCATTCTGCGCATTGTGCAGCCCGCGCAATGAGCCAATCCCGCCGAGTTCGGCGATCGCGACGGCGCCCGCGGCGCCGGCCTGCATGATCCGCTGGCCGTCGATAAAGATGCCTTCGGTCAATGGCCGGCGCACCGAAATCCGCACGACCCGCTTGCCTGACTGCTCAAGCCGATCGGCGATGGCGCGGCACCAGTCGTCGTCGACACCGATAATCGCGCTGCCTTGCCGCTGCACGCCAGCGACCAGACGCTCCTTCACCGCGGCGTAATGCTCCATCGTGCCATGGCGGTCGAGGTGATCTTCGGTGAGATTGATCAAGATCCCGATCGAAGGATCAAGCGTTGGTGCGAGATCGACCTGATAGGACGAGCATTCGATGACGTGAACGCGCCCCGTCGCGGGCGGCAAGAGCGACAGGATCGCGGTGCCGATATTGCCGCCGAGCTGGGCGTCCATGCCGACCGATGCGGCGAGATGGGCGATCAGTGCCGTCGTCGTCGATTTGCCGTTAGTGCCGGTGATGGCGACAAACGGCGCATCGGGCGCATGAAGCCTGCGCTCACGGCAGAACAATTCGATATCGCCGACCACCTCGACGCCGGCGGCGTGTGCGAGCTTTACAACCCAATGCGGCTCCGGGTCCGTCAACGGAACGCCCGGCGCGAGCACAAGAGCGGCGATCTTGCTCCAATCGGCGTGCCGCAAATCGGCAGTCGGAATGCCGGCGGCGTTGGCTTTTGCCATGCCCGCCGCGCTGTCATCGCAGCCGACCACATCGGCGCCGCCGGCGAGCAACGCGCTGGCGCTGACGAGACCCGAGCCGCCCAAGCCGAACACGGCGACCTTTTTGCCGGCAAAACTCGTGACCGGGATCACAACGCGACTATCGCAGTTTGAGGGTCGACAGTCCCGCCAGCGCGAGCACGACCGAGACAATCCAGAAGCGGATGACGATCTGCGGCTCGGTCCAGCCGAGCTGCTCGAAATGATGGTGGATCGGCGCCATCTTGAACACGCGCTTTCCGGTGAGCTTGTACGACACCACCTGGACGATGACGGAAACCGCTTCAAGCACGAACAAGCCGCCGATGACGGCGAGCACGATCTCATGCTTGGTGGCGACCGCCACCGCGCCGATCATGCCGCCGAGCGCCAGCGAGCCGGTATCGCCCATGAAAATGGAAGCCGGCGGCGCGTTGAACCAAAGAAAGCCTAAGCCCGCGCCAAGCACGGCGCCGCACAGCACCGAAAGCTCGCCGGTGCCGGCGACATAGTGGATTTGCAGATAATCGGCGAAAACCGCGTTGCCGGACAGGTAGGCGATCATGCCGAAGCTTGCTGCCGCGATCATGACCGGCACGATAGCGAGCCCATCGAGACCGTCAGTCAGGTTCACCGCATTGCCGGCGCCGACGATGATGAAGACTGCAAACAGGACGTAAAACCAGCCGAGATTGAGCACCAGCTCCTTGAAGAACGGAAACACCAACGAGGTCGAGAAGGGCCCACGCCCAAGCACGACCAGTGCGATGCAGGCGAGCCCGGCAATGACTGCTTCAATTGTGATCCGGGTGCGACCGGCAAATCCATTATGCGACTGCTTCGACACTTTCAGATAATCGTCGTAGAAGCCGACCAGTCCGAAGCCCAGCGTGACCCACAGCACCACCCAGACGTAAGGGTTGGCGGGATTGGCCCAGAGCAGCGTCGACACCAGCATCCCCGACAGGATCATGAGCCCACCCATCGTCGGCGTACCGGCCTTGGCGATAATATGCGACTTCGGACCGTCGGCGCGGATCGGCTGACCCTTGCCCTGCAACAGCCGCAACCGGTCGATGATGTTCTGACCGAACAGGAAGACGAACAATAGCGCGGTGATGACCGCGCCGCCGGTGCGGAAGGTGATGTAACGAAATACATTGAGGACGGAGAGCTTGTCCGACAGATCGACCAACCAATAGAGCATCGCATCAACCTTGTGCGGACGCGTCTTCGAGCGCGTCGTGGTGCGGGTAGGCCCGTTGCAACGCCTTGACGATGGGTGCCATGCGCGAACCGAGCGAACCCTTGACCATGACCGCATCGCCGGCATGGATCGCGGGCAGCACCTGCGCTTCGAGCGCGGCTGAGTCCTCTGCATAGCCGCCGCGGCGGCCCGCGGGAAGAGCCTGCCACAACGCCTGCATCAGCGGCCCGCAGCAGAACACCAGATCGATTGCATTGGCGAGCACCGATTCGACCAGACCGCGATGCAAGGCGCGGCCCTTCGGTCCGAGTTCCAACATGTCACCAAGGACGGCGATGCGCCGCCCGTGCGGTCCGATCGGCGCCCGACCGAGTACCGCGAGCGCGGCATCGACCGAGGCCGGATTGGCATTGTAACTGTCGTCGATGACGAGTGCCGTGCCGCCGGGCGGTTCGATCGAAATCGGCGCGCCGCGGCCCGCTACCGGCGTAAGCTCGGCGAGCGCCAGCGCCGCGAGCGCTAGATCAGCGCCGACCAGATCGACCGCCGCCAGCACCGCGAGCGAATTGAGCACGAGGTGGCGACCCGGCGCGCCGATCTTGTAGCTGAATTCGGTGCCGAGAATGCGCGCCTCGACGGTCGAGCAGCGCGGATGCAGCGCGCATTTGATCAGGCGGGCATCGGCCTCTTCATGCTCGCCGAACGATATGACGCGCGTCACGCCCGCTTCTTTCGCCCGGCGCCTGAGATGGGCGAATTGCGCGATGTCGCGATTGATGACGGCCGACCCGCCCGGCGTGACGCCGAAAAAAATCTCCGCTTTGGCGTCGGCTATCTTCGCCAGCGAGCCCAGGAATTCGAGGTGCACCGGCGCGATCGTGGTGATGATCGCGACGTGCGGACGCACGAGCCGCGACAGCGGTTCGATCTCGCCCTCGTGGTTCATGCCCATTTCCAGCACCGCATAGCGCGCCGACGCGGGGCAGCGCGCGAGCGACAGCGGCACGCCCCAATGATTGTTGTAAGAAGCGACCGAAGCGTGGGTCTCGCCGTCTCTCGACAGCGCCAGACGCAGCGCTTCCTTGGTGCCGGTCTTGCCGACCGAGCCGGTGACGCCGATGACCTTGGCCTGCGTCCGCGCCCGCGCCGCAGCGGCCAGATCGCGCAAGCCCGCGAGCACATTCGGCACCACCAGAAGCGGCGCGTCGGGTGCGAATTTCGCCCGCCGATCGGCGGCAACCACGGCAAGCCCGGCTTTGGCCGCGAGCGCCGTTGCAACGTAGTCGTGCCCGTCTTGGCGATCACCGGCGATGGCAAAAAAGGCTTCGCCGGGCGCTATGCTGCGGCTATCGATCGAGAGGCCCGATATCGATTGCGGCAACGCGCCCTGGGGCTCGGCGCCCATCGCTTTCGCCATCGCCTCGACGGTCCACAGCGCAGGCGCGCTCATGCGGCAAGTTCCCTCAGTGCCGCAGCGACCGCTTCGTGATCGCTGAACGGTATGACCCGGTCGCCGATAATTTGGCCCGTTTCATGGCCCTTGCCGGCGATCAATAGGACGTCGCCCGCACGCAGATCGGCTATCGCCCGCCGGATTGCCTCGCCGCGGTCCCCGATCTCGAGGGCGCCATCCGCCGCGGCAATAATCGCCGAGCGAATGGCTGAGGCATCTTCGCTGCGCGGATTATCGTCGGTGACAATCACCCGGTCGGCCTTGGCGACGGCGACGGCGCCCATCAGTGGCCGCTTGCCCCGGTCGCGATCGCCGCCGGCGCCGAACACCACCACGAGCCGGCCACTGACATAAGGCCGCAAGGCATCGAGCGCTTTGTCGAGCGCGTCGGGCTTATGCGCATAATCGACGAAGATTTGCGCGCCGCGGCTCGAGCCGACGCGTTCCAGCCGGCCCTTGGCGCCGACGAGATGTTCGAGCGCCGCAAAGACCGAAGCGGCATCGCCGCCGGTCGAAATCGCAAGTCCGGCGGCAACCAGTGCGTTCTCAACCTGAAATTCGCCGACCAGCGGCAGGTGTACCGGAAAAATCTTCCGCTCAAATTCGAGCCGCAGCCTTTGCGCGAAGCCATCGATGGTAGATTCGACCAGACGAATTCCCGATCCCTTGCGGCCGACGGTCATGAGCCGTAGGCCGCGCGCTGCCGCCGCCGTGAACACCGCACCGGCGTTGTCGTGGTCGATATCGACGACCGCGGCGCCGCCGGGTGCGAGCAATGCCTCGAACAGCCGCAGCTTGGCGGCCAAATAGGCTTCGAAACTCGGATGATAATCGAGATGATCGCGTGTGATGTTGGTGAAGGCGCCGGCCGCGATTTGCAAACCGTCGAGCCGATATTGGTCAAGACCGTGCGAGGACGCTTCGATCGCCAAGTGAGTAACGCCCTCGCCGGCAAGCGCGTCAAGCGAGCGGTGCAGCGTGACCGGATCCGGTGTCGTCAGCGAGCCATAGGTCTCGCCGCTCGGCGCGACGATGCCGATCGTGCCGATACTCGCTGCACCGTGACCGAGTGCACTCCAGATCTGCCGGGTGAAAGCCGCTACCGAAGTCTTACCGCTGGTGCCGGTGACGGCCGCAATGACGCGCGGCTGGCGTGGATAGATTTTAGCAGCGATAAGCGCGAGCGCGCGCCGGGCATTGTCGACGCGAACGAAGACGACCTCTTGCGGCAACCGTGTCTCCGGCGCCCGCTCGGCGACGACGGCAACCGCGCCGGCGGCGACGGCTGCATCGACAAACTGCAGACCGTCGCGTTTACCGCCGGCGATGGCGACGAAGACATCGCCGCGTTTGACGGCGCGGCTATCCGCCGTCACTCCGGCGACGACAAGGTCGCCACGGTGGGCATCGAAGTCCGCGTCAACAGGCAAAATTTCGTGAAGCTTCATCTCAAGCTTCCTGGCGGCTCGCTCGATTTAGCGGCTCGGTCGAAAATGCGGCCAACGCCTTACCTGCTTTCCTTTAGCGAGGCCAGTATCAGCTGATCGGCCGTCGGCAGGTCCATGCGCGGTTCGATGCCGAGCAGCGGCGCGATGCGCGCGACGACCGCGCCGCCGGTCGGCACCGCGTTCCAGCCGGAAGTCTTAAAGCCGTGCGTCTCCGGTATCGCTTGCGGCTCGTCAAGCATGATGAGGAGGAGATAGCGTGGCTGATCCGCCGGCAGCACCGCCATGAAGTCGGTAAGCACTTTGGTTTTTGAATAGCGGCCGAACACCACTTTGTCGGCGGTTCCGGTTTTGCCGCCAATGTAATAACCCGGAACATCGGCTTTCGCGGCGGTGCCTTTCTCGACGTTGAGCCGCATCAAGTAACGCATCATCGCGCTGGTCTCCGGCTTGATGACGCGGGTGGCGAGCTTATCAGCCTCGGCCTCGGTGCGCTTAAGGAAGGTGGGCGGGATCAGCGTGCCACCGTTCATCAAGGCAGCGACCCCCATCACCGCCTGCAACGGTGCGACCGAAAGACCGTGCCCGAAGGCGATGGTCATGGTGTTGAGTTCGCCCCAGTGCCTCGGCACGATCGGCTCGGCACTTTCCGGCAATTCGGTGCGCAAGCGATCGAGCTGACCCAATTTCTTCAAAAAGGCACGGTGCGCGTCGATGCCCATCGCCATCGCGATATGCGCAGCGCCGATATTCGATGAATAGGTGAAGATTTCCGGCACCGTCAGCGCTCGCTGCATCGGCTCGAAGTCGTGAATCGCGAACTTGCCGAAATGCAGCGGGTTGTGGGCGTCGAATGTGGATTTCAACGTCGCTTTGCCGGAGTCGAGCGCCATCGCGACGGTGAACGCCTTGAACGTCGATCCCATCTCGTAGACGCCGGTGGTCAGTCGGTTGATGCGGGTGGGATCGAGCGCCTCGTGCGGATTGTTCGGATCATAATCCGGCTCTGAAACCATCGCGACAATTTCGCCGGTGCGGACATTGAGAACGAGGCCGGCGGCGGCCAGGGTGTGAAATTTGACGCGCGCGGCGACAAGCTCGTCGCGCAACGCGTGCTGCACCCGCAGATCGAGCGCGAGTTGCACCGGCGTTTGCAGCCGGTCGGTGGCAAGCCCCGCCATGTGCAGGGCGGCAAGCCCCTGGCCGTCGAGCCATTTCTCGATGCCGGCGATGCCTTGATTGTCGATATTGACGTGGCCGATCAGATGCGACACTTCCGGGCCGTTGGGATAATCGCGCTTGTTTTCGTTCAAGAAGCCGATGCCGGGCAGGCCTTGATGATAGATCTCATGCTGCTGCTCCGGTGTGATGTCGCGCTTGAGCCAGACGAAACCATGTTTTGACGACAGCCGCTCGCGCAGCTCCGGCGCATCGACATCTGGCAGATCGGCCGTGAGCAATTCCGCCGCCTCGTCGAGATCAATCAGCCGCCGCGGCTCGGCATAGAGCGACGGCACGCGCACGTCGGTCGCCAAAACCTCGCCGTTGCGATCCAGAATATCGGGACGCGCTGTCGCAATGGCGTCGCCGGACACGACGCGATGTACGGTATGGCTATTGGAGACCAGGGCGAACATCACCAGCCGCGCGGCGATGACGGTGTAAACGGCCGCGAAGCCGAGGATCGCCAATCCGATCCGCGCCTTCGCCTTGGCGCCGCGATCGATATCGTTGCCATACAGCAGTTTGCGGATGACCCAGCGCCGCCAGGGCTGTTCGGGCGGCCGCGCCTCGCGGGGGTGGGTCTCAGGCTCTACCGAGAAAGTGTCCGCGGTCGCGCTCATTCTTTCGGCGCTCCGCTGACGGCCGGCGACGGCACCGGAATGCTTCCGGTCGTTTCGAAACTGCCCGGCTGTTCCAGGTTCTCGATGATGCCGCTGATCGAATCCTTGCCGCCGGCCGTGATGTCTTGCGGCGGCCGCTCGGGCAGGCGATCGAGCGTATCGAATTGTGTCGGCGCGACAGGCTTGAGGTGCAAATAGCGTTTGGTCAGCGCCTCAATGCGCGCGGGATTGTCGAGTTGGCCCCACTCTGCCCGCAAGGCCGCAATGTCGTCGCGCTCATGACGCACTTCGCCCCGCAGCTTGGCTACCCGCTCGGCCTGAACGGTGGCGTCGAATTTGATCCGATAGACATAGGCGGCGGCGAGCACCAGCGCGCCGATCACCAGGAAATTGAGCATGCGTAGGATCACGGCCGACCTCGCATGATCTCCGAAAGCGATGGTAGCCGCGGCAGCAGGTGTTCGTTCGAAGTCGAGCGCGGAGCGGCATCGGTGCGTTCGGCAGCCCGCAACTTGGCCGAGCGCGCGCGCGGGTTGTCGGCCACCTCGGCGTCGTCCGGCGTTTCCGGCCGCCGCGTCAGCACCTGAAATGTCGGAGGCGGCGCCGCGACGTCGGGTCGGTGGCGCGAGCCCGCAGGCGCGCGGCTGCGCTCGGCGAGAAAAGTCTTCACGATGCGATCCTCGAGCGAGTGGAACGCCACCACGACGAGCCGGCCGGACGGTTTGAGCAGACGCTCGGCGGCTGAAAGCCCGCGCGCCAATTCGACAAGCTCCTCGTTGACGAAAATTCGCAGCGCCTGAAATGTGCGGGTTGCCGGATGAATGGCGCTTTCGCGGGCATGAACGACCCGCGCAACGATCTCAGCAAGCGCGCGCGTCGAAGTGATGGCGTGCTCGCCCCGCGCCCGCACGATCGCGCGGGCAACGGCGCGGGAGTGTCGTTCTTCTCCCAACTGAAAAATAATGTCGGCGAGATCGCGCTCGCTCGCTCGCATTACAACGTCGGCCGCGCTTGGACCGTCGTCGCCCATCCGCATATCGAGCGGCCCATCGGAGCGAAACGAAAATCCGCGCGCCGCTTCGTCGATCTGCATGGAAGAAACGCCGAGATCGAACACGATGCCGTCGGCTGAGGCCGCAGCGCCAAGAATCGGTTCCAGATTGGAAAAGCGATCCTCGACAAGGTCGAGCCGGCCTTGCGCCGCCTCGACCAGGCCTGCGCCCTGCGCAACGGCGGTCCGATCACGGTCGATACCGATCACGCGCGCGCCCGGCGTATCCAGGATAGCCCGCGTATAGCCGCCGGCGCCGAATGTCGCGTCAATATAGAGACCGCCGCTATGGACGCTGAGCCAGCGGACGGCATGGCGGGCGAGCACGGGAATGTGACGCGCCGATCCGGCGGCAACAGCCGCGCCTGCGCCCTCAGCCATCATTCCCATGCTCCGAACGGTTTCGCCGTCTCCAAGAGCCAAAGCCCGCGCCTGAGTTTTGTGGTTTTGTCCATTAAAAACAGTGGCTTGTGAGGCTGGAAGGGCTGTCATGGGACTGCGCAAACGACAACGCAACGGCCACGCCCACGGCGCAGCTCCGCTCCATACCGATTAGCGAGAGGTAAGCTTAAGGAATGGTTGAAGCCGGACACCGGCGTAACCGCACGGCAACGCCTGAGGACTTATTGCGATTCACGCGCCGGTTCGCGCAAATCAACTTGTCGCTCACGCGCGTTCCCCTAAAGTACATGGATGCCTCAGAACGTCTTTGCCCCGGATTCCTGTGTCGTCGCGGAAGTCATGCCGTCGCCCAATAACGGCGAGCGCAGAGAGGGCCGGCGGCCGGATATGATCTTGCTGCATTATACCGGCATGCAGGACCCCGAGGCCGCGCTTGAGCTTCTGCGCGCGCGCGGCAGCGACGTCTCGGCCCACTACTTCGTGTTCGAGGACGGCCGCATCATTCAAATGGTTCAAGAAAGCCGTCGTGCCTGGCACGCCGGCAAGGCGTCCTGGGCTGGCGAGTCCGACATCAATTCCTGCTCGATCGGCATCGAGATCGCCAATCCCGGCCACGATCACGGCTATCCGGCGTTTCCCAAGCGCCAGATCGCGGCGGTGACCGCCCTGTGTCGTAGTATCCAGACCCGTCACACGATAACGCCGGTGCGGGTCTTGGCGCATTCCGATGTAGCCCCGGCGCGCAAGCAGGATCCGGGCGAGAAATTTCCCTGGCGCACGCTGCACGAATCGGGCGTTGGCAATTGGGTCAAACCGGCGCCGATCATGAATTTCGGCCAGACGCTGGCGCCGGGCGACCGCGGCAACGCGGTGGCCGCGCTACAGAAATTGCTCGACGAATATGGGTATGGCGTCGAACTCAGCGGCGAATACGACACCACCACGCAGGAGGTCGTCACGGCATTCCAGCGCCATTTCCGTCCCGAACGCATCGACGGCATTGCCGATCCGTCCACCCGCAGCACGTTGCAGGACCTGGTCGCCAATCGCGGCCGCACCCGGACCATCGCCGCTCGCGCCCGCACCGCAGTCCTGCTCGGCGTCCCTTAGAATTGGTCCCTTGACGGGCGAGGCTAACGTGCCCATCCATGCCCCTGTCAGTCGGCCGGACGGCCGCTCCGGCCCCCACCCTTCCCTTCCCCGCAAGCGGGGGAGGATGAGGAGGGGGATGCCGGGGAGGAAAGTCCGGGCTCCGTGGACAAACGGTGCCGGATAACATCCGGCGGGTGCGAGCCCAGGGAAAGTGCCACAGAGAACAGACCGCCGCGGTGCGTAGTGTTTGCCGCGGTAAGGGTGAAACGGTGCGGTAAGAGCGCACCGCGCCGGCGGTAACGCCGGCGGCACGGCAAACCCCACCGGGAGCAAGACCGAATAGGGACGGCGCGAGGCTTTCGCGCGAAAGCGCGCGAGCCTCGGGGTCGGTGTCCAGATCTGGCCGTCCGGGTAGGTTGCTAGAGGCGCCGGGCAACCGGCGTCCCAGAGGAATGGCCGTCGCGTCTGCGGATTTGCGTCCGCAGGCCATCCAGAACCCGGCTTACAGGCCGGCTGACATGAGACTAAGGGCGCCCGGCGGAATCCCGTCGGGCGCCCGCCAAGTTTTTGCCGCCACCAAGTTTCCACCGCCGAGTGGCACAGGTCTTGAATTAAAAGACCTGCCGGCGGGACGAAGGTACCCCTTTTTTCCCCGCTTTCGCGCCGGGACGCTTTCTTGGAATAATGTCCTTTGTTTTGTGGGCTAAGCCGTGAGAATCTTCCAAATGGCTCGAACGGGTTTGCGGTCGACGGAATTGCATTCTATCTACGGCGAAATTCGCCGAGAATGACCAGATGAGCCGCGCTCCGTCAGAAATTCGAGCATCCCGCATCGGCCCGTTATCGCGGCTGCCGGCGTTTTTCGCGCTGGAGAATAAGCGCGCGATCGTCGCCGGCGGCAGCGGGGCCGCGGCGTGGAAAGCTGAGCTGCTGTCGGCGGCGGGCGCAAGCGTCGAGGTGTTCGCCCCGCTGCCGAGCGAAGAGATGCACTCGCTAGCCGCTGCTCCGCCGCACGGAGCAATTGTCATCCAACGGCGCCAGTGGAAGGCGGCCGATGTTGCCGGCGCTGCTATCGCCGTCGCCGATTGCGCCGATGACACGGAGGCCGAAAAATTCGCCGCGGCGGCGCGCGCCGCCGGGGTGCCGGTCAATCTCATCGATCGTCCGGCGTTCTGCGATTTCTCTTTCGGCGCCATCGTCAATCGGTCGCCGCTTGTGATTGGCATTTCCACCGATGGCGCCGCGCCCGTATTCGGCCAGGCGATCCGCGCCAAAATCGAGGCGCTGATCCCGCAAGGATTTGCCCGCTGGGCCGAGGCCGCCCGCGCTTGGCGGCCGCGCGTGCAGGCGCTGAAGCTGCCGTTCCGCGGCCGCCGTGGCTTTTGGGAGAAATTCACCGCACGCGCCATCGCGGCGCCCAACCGAGCGCCAAATGACGCCGATCTTGACGCACTGCTTATGCCCGCGGGGGCGCAGGAAGCCGGCTCGGTCGTTCTGGTCGGCGCCGGCCCCGGCGACCCGGAATTGCTGACGCTGCGCGCCGTGCGCGCGCTGCAATCGGCCGACGTGATCTTGTTCGACGATCTCGTGGCCGCGGACATTCTCGATTTCGCGCGTCGTGAAGCGAAGAAAATGCTCGTCGGCAAAACCGGGCATAAAGCGTCGTGCCGGCAGGACGACATCAACGCGCTGATGGTCTCGCTCGCGAAAGCCGGCCGCCGCGTGGTGCGGCTCAAGGGCGGCGATCCGATGATTTTCGGTCGTGCCGACGAAGAGATCGCGGCCTGCCATGCCGCCGGGATCGCGGTCGAAGTGGTGCCCGGAATCACCACCGCGCAAGCCGCCGCGAGCCGGCTCCTGGTGTCGCTGACCCGCCGTGGCGAGGCGCGCCGCGTGCAATACCTCACCGGCCACGGTCACGACGGAAAATTGCCGGCCGACATCGACTGGCTAAGCCTCGCCGATCCGGCGGTGACCACAGTCGTCTATATGCCGAGCAAGACGTTGCCCGAATTGGTCGCCACGGCAGTACAGGCGGGGCTCGATCCGGCGACGCCAGCCGTCGCGGTCGAGCGCGCGACCCGCGCCGACGAGCACGTGATCGTCGCGAGCATCGCCGACCTGCCGGCGCGGCTCGCCGCCCAGGCGACGTCAGGGCCGGTCGTGGTGATGATCGGGCGGGTGTTCGCTGATTATGTCGAAGCGGCGGCACAAGTAGACGTTCCGACACAAGATGAGCCCAAAAAGTGGCCGGCGCGACGTCGCTAGGCCCAAATTCCCAGCAGTAAGGAACAGGTTGCGGAACCCCACTCCGGCCGCCTATCTAAGCCCCGCATGGACACCCTGACCGCCCCATCCCCGACGACATCCTCGACCCCAGCGCCCGAAAAGGCCGTTGCGGGCTTGATCGATGCGCGGTTGACCGAAATCGTACCCGTCGCGCGGGATACAAACCTTTATACGTTCCGTCGCGTCGACGGCGCGCCGCTGCCGCCCTATAAGCCCGGCGCGCACATCGATCTGCATCTGCCTAACGGGTTGATCCGGCAGTTTTCCTTATGTGCGCCGAATACCGATCCCGACAGCTATGTCGTCGGTATCAAGCTCGACCCGGCGAGCCGAGGCGGCTCGCGCTACATTTTCGACGAGATGCGGGTCGGCCACGAAATCAAGATCAGCGCTCCGCGCAACAATTTCCCGCTGGTCGAGAACGCCGAAGTCGTTCTGGTCGCCGGCGGTATCGGCATCACGCCGCTGTGGTGCATGGCGCAGGAATTGGCCGCGCAGAACCGCCCCTGGAAACTCTATTATTCCTGTCGGACGCGCGACGAGATGGCGTTTCTTGACACGCTGCAAAAACTCGCTCCCGACTCCGTGAAACTGCATTTCGACGACGAAGCAGACGGCAAATTCCTCGATCTCGCGGCGATCGTCGCCGCAACGCCGCAGAGCGCGCATCTATATTGTTGCGGCCCCAAGGCCATGCTCACCGCATTCGAGGCGGCGGCCGCGAACCGGCCGCATGGTCAGGTGCATGTCGAATACTTCACCGCCAAGGCGGAAGCAGCGACCGCCGGCGGCTTTTGGGTCGAACTCGCCCGCTCCGGCGAGGAGTATTACATCCCCGAGGGCAAGAAGATCCTCGAGGTCCTGTTCGATGCCGGCGTCGATGTCGATTATTCCTGCGAGCTCGGCATCTGCGGCGAATGCGTAACCAGGGTCATCTCCGGCATTCCTGACCACCGCGATGCGGTGCTCTCGGAAGAAGAGCAGGCCGCCAACGACAAGGTCATGATCTGCTGCTGCGGCTGCAAGACCGAGCGGCTCGTCCTCGACATGTAACTCGTTTGTCGTCATTGCTGGGCGGTTGCGCTAGACTGCGACGGCAATGAACGAAAAGCTCGACATCACGCTCACCATCAACGGCCGCGCCTATCCGGTCCGCGTCGAGCCACGCCACACTTTGGTCGACGCGATCCGCGACGATTGCGGCCAGACCGGCACCCATATCGGTTGCGAGCATGGGGTCTGCGGCACCTGCACCGTGATCGTCGATGACGAGGCAGTCCGCTCCTGCCTGATGTTTGCGGTGCAGGCGCATGGCAGGAAAATCCGCACCGTCGAAGGCCTCGCCAATGGCGAGGAACTGCATCCATTGCAGCGCGCCTTCATCGAGAATCACGGGCTGCAATGCGGCTACTGCACGCCGGGCTTCCTGATGCTCGCCGCTAATGTGCTGGAAAAGAATCCGCAGATCGACGACGACGAATTGCTCGATGTGCTGGCGTCGAATCTCTGCCGCTGCACCGGCTATCAGAACATCATCAAAGCGGTGCGGGCGGCGCGGGATAAAATGCGCCAAACCGTCAAGGCATAGTCAGCGCCGCGAGGGCCGCCTTCGCAACCTCGACGTCCTGTTCGAGCTTGGCGCCCCCGGCGGCGATGGCGCCGATGACTTCGCCGGCGACTTCGATCGGAAACCCGCCCGGCACATTGGTGAAATCGCCCATGCGCACCGTCATGCTGAGCGCATTCGCCTCAGGAGCATAACCGGTCGGCAGTCGCTGCGACGCCGCGGTGATGGCTTTCCGCTGCGTGGTGATGATTGAGAAGTGGCGCGCGCCATCCATCATCAGAAACGCGATCAACCGGCAGCTCTGGTCGACGACGGCGAGGCTAACTTTGCAGCCGAGTTCGTTCGCTTTCGCCACACCGGCTGCGAGCATTTTTTGGCTCGCCTCATGGGTGAGCCGGTGGCTGGGAAGGATATCCGGCATGGCGGCGGTACGGCTTGGCGCTCTAGACTGACGTCTGCGCCATGCCACGCTCGGCATGAAGCGCCTCCTTGGCGCCGTCCTTGAACGCCACGTCGGGCGGCAACACCATCGCGCAGGAGCGGACCTTGTGGTGGGCGGGATCGACGCCCGGTGGAGTCACGCCCTTTTCGACGAGCGCCTTGGCGGCGCGCATCAGGCGATGCCGCGCCATGATGATGCCGTTGTCGGTCGAGACCAGGTTTTCCTTGGTGCGGTCGCAGATCGGACCCATGCTCTCCTGCAGCGAAGCATCCTGCATGGCGATCCCGGCAACGCCGCTATAGGTCTTGCCGGCCTTCTGCGCCGCGCGGTCGATCAGATAATCGTTGTCCTTGTTGGCAAGCGGCCGGTAAGTACCGGGCGTATATTTGCAATGCACGCCGGCGCCGTCCTCCATGGCTTCGACCTCGGCTTTGGTCAGCGCCCGCACCGGATGGAAGTCGTAGGACCAGGCCCAGCAGTTCTCGTCATCGATCGGCACCCAGAAATGGCCGTGAATCGGATGATCGCCGCGCGGCGGTATCATGGTGAAGCACGGCATCACCCACGGCGTGATGCGCCAATAATACTTTCCGTCCTCGGCATTGCGCCGCGCGCCGATGAACAAACCGCCGGGCTGTTCGACGACCTCGAAATGCGGCTGCATGTCGTTGAGATTGTACTGATTGCCCCTGGCGCCTTTGAACAGCGGATCGGTTCCCAGATCGCCGCGATGCAGGAACGAGACGTGGCTCGAATCGATGCCGCCTTCCATGGCTTGCAGCCAGTTGCACTCCTGCAAGCGCTTCGACGTAAAGCTTTGCTGCGGCGGCACCAGCGCGAATTCCCATTCCGGTAGCGGCGGCTTTTGATCGGCGGGCCCCATATAGGTCCACAACACCGCGCCGATCTTCACCAGCGGATAGGACGCGAGCTTGATCTTCTTGCAGAAGCCGCTTTCGACCGGCTCGGAGGGAACTTCGATGCATTGGCCGGTAATGTCGTATTTCCAGCCATGATAAGGACAGCGCAAACCGCCGTCTTCGTTGCGACCGAACCACAGCGAAACGCCGCGGTGGGCGCAAAATTCGTCGATCAAGCCGTAGCGGCCTTCGGAATCGCGGAAAGCGAGGAGACGTTCGGAGAGAATTTTGACCCGCACCGGCGGACAATCATTGTCCGGCAATTCCTCGGCCAAGAGCGCCGGTAGCCAATAGGAGCGAAACATCCTGCCCATCGCCGAACCCGGGCCGGTCTGGGTCAATAGTTCGTTCTGTTCTTTTCTGAGCATGACCGATGTCCGCAACCAAATACCGTTGTCATACGCATGCCATCGCTTGACGCGCGCTAGCGGTGCGAGAGTAGGGATTCCGTCCCATCAGAGCAAGGTGGATATGCCCGCCACATGCTCGTTGCCGGTTGCCCTATTAACACAATTACGCTAAGTCCGCCGGCACCGGGACTTAAGTCGAGGAAACGAAATGTCCGATCACGCAGAAGTCCAATACGCGACTGCAACGGGCAACGATTACCCCGCTCACGAGCAGACCTACCGAAACTTCATCACTCTCGTAAAGGTGACGATGGCTATCGTCGTCACGATCGTCATCCTGATGGCGATATTCCTGACCTGATCTTGATCTAAATCATTTTTCGCATCGGCCTTTGCCGATAATCCCATCGGCCTCGGAGGGATTATGAAGGTTGCCGTCACAACAGAAACCGATCCGGGCGAGCCGCGCGTAGCAGCGACCCCGGAAACCGTCAAAAAACTCGTCGGGCTAGGCGCTGAGGTCGCGATCGAGCCGGGCGCCGGACTCAAGTCCGGCGTGCTTGATGCGGACTACACCGCCGCCGGCGCCAAAGTAGCCGCCGACGCGGCAAGCGGCGCCGACGTCGTCCTTAAGGTCCGTCGGCCTTCGCCAAAAGAGCTGGCCGGTTACAAGAAGGGCGCGCTCGTCATCGCGATCATGGATCCGTACGGCAACGAGGCCGCGCTCAAGCAGATCGCCGATGCCGGTCTTGTCGCATTCGCCATGGAACTGATGCCGCGCATCACGCGGGCTCAGTCGATGGACGTCTTGTCGAGCCAAGCCAATCTCGCCGGCTACCGCGCGGTCATCGACGCCGCCGAGGTATATGGCCGCGCGCTGCCGATGATGATGACCGCGGCCGGCACCGTGCCTGCCGCGAAGGTGTTCATCATGGGCGTCGGGGTCGCAGGCCTTCAGGCGATCGCCACCGCGCGACGGCTCGGCGCCGTCGTCACCGCGACCGATGTGCGTCCCGCCACCAAGGAGCAGGTCGAAAGCCTGGGCGCGAAATTTCTCGCAGTGGAGGACGAAGAGTTCAAGAATGCGCAGACCGCGGGCGGCTACGCCAAGGAAATGTCGAAGGAATACTTGGCCAAACAGGCCGCGTTGGTGGCCGAGCACATCAAGAAGCAAGACATCGTCATCACCACGGCATTGATCCCGGGACGGCCGGCGCCGAAGCTGGTGTCCAAGGAAATGGTGGCTTCGATGCGGCCCGGCTCGGTGATCGTGGATCTCGCGGTCGAGCGCGGCGGCAACGTCGAAGGCGCCAAACCCGGCGAGGTCGCGCAAGTCGGCCCGGCCAAGATTGTCGGCTATCTCAACGTACCGGGGCGTCTGGCGGCTTCCGCCTCCGCGCTCTACGCGAAGAACCTGCTCACGTTCCTTGAGACTTTGATCGACAAGAAAGAAAAGAAGCTTGCCGTCAATTGGGATGACGAACTCGTCAAAGGCACCCTGCTGACCCGCGACGGCGCGCTGGTGCACCCGAATTTCAAGCCTAAAGCGGCCTGAGGGAGAATCGACAATGGATCATCTCGCCACCGCAGTCGATCCCTTCGTATTCCGCTTCTCGATTTTCGTGCTGGCGGTGTTCGTCGGCTACTACGTGGTGTGGTCGGTGACGCCGGCGCTGCACACGCCACTGATGTCGGTGACCAACGCTATCTCCTCGGTGATCGTCGTCGGCGCGCTGCTTGCGGTCGGCGTCGCGCTGGTCGGCGACGACAGCGGCCCGATCTTGGCCCGCGCGCTCGGTTTCGTCGCGCTTGTGTTCGCCTCGGTCAATATTTTCGGCGGCTTCCTGGTCACCCAGCGCATGCTGGCGATGTATCAAAAGAAAAAGAAATGAGCGCCGCATGAGCCCGAATCTCGTCGCACTGCTTTATCTGGTCGCCGGCGTCCTGTTCATCCAGGCGTTGCGCGGACTGTCCAGCCCGGCATCGAGCCGGCTCGGCAATCGCCTCGGCATGATCGGCATGGCGATCGCCGTGCTGACCACGCTCGGCTCGCATCCTCCAGCCGACCCTTTGTCCTGGGGCCTGGTGATCGGCGGCGTCGCCATCGGCGGCGGCATCGGCGCCGTGATCGCACGGCGCGTCCCGATGACCTCGATGCCGGAACTGGTCGCGGCCTTCCACTCGCTGGTCGGCATGGCGGCGGTGTTGGTGGCGGCGGGTGCATTCTACGCCCCGGCAGCCTTCGACATCGGCACGCCTGGCGCTATCCATCAGCAAAGCCTGATCGAAATGTCGCTTGGCGTCGCCATCGGCGCCCTCACCTTCACCGGCTCGGTGATCGCCTTCCTGAAGTTGTCCGCCCGCATGAGCGGCAAACCGATCACGCTGCCCGGTCGGCACGCCATCAATATCGCGCTGGCGCTGGCGCTGGTCGTCTCCATCTACGAGTTCTATCTCGGGCAAAGCCCGATCGCCTTCTGGCTGATCGCCGGCATCTCGTTCTTGCTCGGCGTGCTCATCATCATCCCGATCGGCGGCGCCGACATGCCGGTCGTGATCTCCATGCTCAACTCCTATTCGGGTTGGGCGGCGGCCGGCATCGGCTTCACATTGGGTAATTCGGCGCTGATCATCACCGGCGCCCTGGTCGGCTCTTCGGGCGCTATTCTGTCCTACATCATGTGCCATGCGATGAACCGTTCGTTCATCTCGGTAATCCTCGGCGGTTTCGGCGGCGAAGTGGCGGGACCGGCAGCCGGCGCGGAGCAACGCCCAGTCAAGCTCGGTTCGGCGGACGACGCGGCCTATATCATGAAGAACGCGCAGAAGGTCATCATCGTGCCAGGCTACGGCATGGCGGTGGCACAGGCGCAACATGCGCTACGCGAAATGGGCGACAAGCTGAAAGCCGAAGGCGTCGAGGTCAAATACGCCATCCATCCGGTGGCCGGCCGCATGCCAGGCCACATGAACGTGCTGCTCGCCGAAGCCAACGTGCCATATGACGAAGTATTCGAACTGGAGGACATCAATTCCGAGTTCGCCCAGGCCGACATCGCCTTCGTTATCGGCGCCAACGACGTGACCAATCCAGCCGCCGAGGACGACAAGACCTCGCCGATCTACGGCATGCCGGTGCTGCAAGTGTGGAAGGCCGGCACTGTGATGTTCATCAAGCGCTCGCTCGCTTCGGGCTATGCGGGGATCGACAACCCGCTGTTCTATCGCGACAACACCATGATGCTGCTGGGCGACGCGAAGAAAATGACGGAATCCATCGTCAAAGGGTTGTAATATTGCGGCGGAGATGACCGACAACTCTTCGCCGAAACCGCCTGCCCCCATCCGTGCGCGGCGCTGGTCCGTGCCGCGGTCGACGCCACAAGCAAGACCCTATCGTCTGGCGCTGCGGCTCGTCGGCATCCCGGCCGTGGCCGTGGCGGGAGTGCTGATTTACAGCGGATTGCGCGATCATTTCGTCCTGCCTGAATGCGATTCGGCGCGCGCCAAACACACTTTATCCGACGTTCTCAAACAGCTTCAGCTCGAGCCCGCGGGTTACGAGCCGATCAAAACGGTGTCCAGCGGCAAAGACAAGGTCGTTTGCAGCGCGATCTTGCCATTGCCGAACGGCGGCAACGTAGCCGTCGACTACAGCTTCTACTGGGAGGGCACCACGGCGAACATGAAATATTCGATTTTGCGCAAGCCGCCCGATAGTGCGCCGATCACTCCGTCGAAATAATGCATGCGCCCCGAAAGGGGAACCCGGCTTTCGGCTAAGATCGTGCTCCAACGAAAAATCTAGCCCCCCGATCCAATTCAATCGAATCGGATCAGGGGCGGGGCGGCTTGCCATAACCGCCGGCCGTCGGCGTCTGGATGATGATCGCCTCGCCGGCATCGAGCACGGTCGCATCGCAGCCCTGCAGTTGTTCCATCGTACCGTCTTTGCGCCGCACCCAGTTCTGGCCGACCTGGCCGTTTTCGCCGCCCGCCAGTCCGAACGGCGGCACGCGGCGGTGGCCGGTGAGAAGTGTGCATTCCATTTTTTCCAAGAACCGGATGGTCCGGCGAATGCCGTCGCCGGCGTTCCATTCGCCGCGACCGCCGGAATCTTTGCGAATATGGAAATCTTCGAGCAGAACCGGATAGCGGAATTCCAGAATTTCCGGATCGGTGAGCCGCGTATTGGTCATGTGGGTTTGCACCGCGTCGGTGCCGGGGAATCCGGGGCCGGCCGGCGAGCCGGAGCAGATCGTCTCATAATATTGATAACGCGCATTGCCGAAATTGAGATTGTTCATGGTGCCCTGCGCCGCCGCCATGGCGCCCAGCGCGCCCAGCAGGCAATTGGTCACCTCCTGCGATGTCTCGACATTGCCGGCGACCACCGCGGCAGGAAATTGCGGCGACAGCATCGAATGTTTCGGAATAACGATGCGGATCGGCCGCAGGCAGCCGGCATTCATCGGAATGTCGTCGTCGACCATGACGCGGAACACGTAGAGGACGGCGGCGCGCGCCACTGGCCCCGGCGCATTGAAATTGGATGGCTGCTGCGGACTGGTCCCGGAGAAATCGACGGTCGCTTCGCGCTTTTTCTTATCGACCGCGATGCGGACTCTGATGGTATTGCCCTGGTCGGTCTTGATCTCAAAGTCGCTGTCATGCAGCCGGTCGAGGACGCGCCGCACGCTTTCTGCCGCGTTGTCTTGGACGTGGCGCATATAGGCGCGCACGACCGGCAGCGTAAAATGCTGCACCATCTTGCGCAGTTCGCGCGCCCCCATCTCGTTGGCGGCGATCTGTGCCTTGATGTCGTTGACGTTCTGCAGCGGGTTGCGCGCCGGATATTTTCCGGCTCCGAGCAGCGCGTAAAGCTCCTTCTCCCGGAATCGGCCGCGATCGACCAGCTTGAAGTTATCGATATAGATGCCTTCCTGCTCGATCGTAGTGGCGTTCGGCGACATCGAGCCCGGAGAAATGCCGCCGACGTCGGCATGGTGACCGCGCGAGGCGACCCAGAACAGAATTTTCCGGCCGTCGAAGACCGGCGTGCAGACGGTGATATCGGGCAGATGCGTGCCGCCGTTATAGGGCGCATTGATCGCATAGACGTCGCCCGGGCGGATCTTGCCCTTGTTCTCGCGGATTATCGTTTCCACGGTGCGGTCCATGGAGCCAAGATGCACCGGGATGTGCGGCGCGTTGGCAACCAGCGAACCCTCGCCGTCGAACACCGCGCAGGAAAAATCGAGCCGCTCCTTGATGTTCACCGAATAGGCAGTGTTTTGCAGCGCGACGCCCATCTGTTCGGCATTCGCCATGAAAAGGTTATTGAACACTTCAAGCATCACAGGATCGGCGTGGGTGCCGATGGCGCGGACGCGGGCGAGTTTTTGCACCCGCCGCAGCACCAGGTGATTCTTCGCGGTCAACTCGGCCCGCCAGCCATGCTCGACGACGACCGTCTGATGCGGCTCGATGATGATGGCCGGGCCATTGGCCTTGTGCCCCGGCATAAGCTGATCGCGCGTATAAACCAGCGCGCGATGCCATTTGCCGCCGGAGAAGAAGCGCGTGCGCCGCGCCGGAGCCGGCAATTTGGTCCGCGTCGTCTTGCGCGGCTTTTCCTTGAACGTTGCGCCGCCGCCGACCGCCTCCACCGAGACCGCCTCGACCACGAGCGCCTTCTTGCGGTCGATGAAGCCGAACTGCGCCTTGTGCGCCAGTTCGAAGCCGCGTTGCATGGTCTGGAGCGAGGCGAGCTTGACCTGCCGCTTGAGGGCCCCGTGGACGCTGCCGGCGCTTACGATCAGCGGCGTGTCGGTGCCGGCGTAGCGGATATGCGCGCGCACATGCAGCGTGATCTTGCCGCCGGCGACGCCCTGGCCGGCGACCTCCTTGATCGTCGTGCGGGCGAGCCGGCGCGCCACGCCTTGGAGCGTTGCGCGCGCCTTTTGGCCGAACGGCTCCTCGATCGCCTGCTGGCGGACGCTGCGGATATCCGCAAGTCCCATACCGTAGGCTGAGAGCAGCGAAGACAAGGGATGAATGAACACACTCGTCATGCCGAGCGCGTCGGCGACGAGGCAGGCATGCTGGCCGCCGGCGCCGCCGAAGCAATTGAGCGCATAACGGGTCACGTCGTAGCCGCGCTGCACCGAAATCTTCTTGATCGCGTTCGCCATGTTCTCGACCGCGATCTTGATGAAACCATCGGCGGCCTGTTCGGCGCTCCGCCCGTTGCCGATCTCTTTCGCCAGCGCGACGAAAGCCGAGCGCACCGCGTCGGCATCGAGGCCTAAGTTTTGCTGCGGTCCGAAGATTTTGGGAAAGAAATCGGCAATCAGCTTGCCGACCATGACATTGGCGTCGGTAACGGCCAGCGGGCCGCCCCGGCGGTAGCATTTCGGACCCGGATTGGCGCCCGCCGAATCCGGACCGACGCGAAACCGCGCGCCATCGAAATGCAGGATCGAGCCGCCGCCTGCCGCCACGGTATGGATCAGCATCATCGGCGCGCGCATGCGCACGCCGGCGACTTCGGTCTCGAAGGCGCGCTCGTATTCGCCGGCGAAATGCGACACATCGGTCGAAGTGCCGCCCATGTCGAAGCCGATCATCCGGGAAAAGCCCCCCGAGCGCCCGGTCTCGGCCATGCCGACGACGCCGCCCGCCGGCCCGGACAGGATGGCATCCTTGCCGCGAAACAGATTAGCCGCTGTAAGGCCGCCCGACGACATCATGAACATCAGACGAGCCTCTCCTCCCCGCCGTGCAGTAGCCGGCGGATTGAGATCGCCCGCGACCTGCGCGACGTAACGGCGCAGGATCGGCGACAGGTAGCTGTCGACTACGGTGGTGTCGCCGCGGCCGATCAGTTTGATTAGCGGCGACACTTCATGGCTGGCGGAGACCTGCGGAAACCCGAGCTCACGCGCCAGCGCCGCAACGCGCTGCTCGTGCGCGTTGAAGCGATAGGCATGCATCAGCACGATGGCGACGGCGCGAATGCCGTCGGACTTGGCGCGAGCGAGTTCGCCGCGCAAAACCTCAAGATCGAGTTCGCGCTCGACGGTACCGTCGGCACGTACGCGTTCGTCGACCTCGACAACGCGTTCGTACAGCATGTCCGGCTTGATGATGTGCTTGGCAAAGATCTTCGGCCGCGCCTGATAGCCGATGCGCAAGGCATCGCGAAAACCCTTGGTGATGAGAAGGAGCGTCCGCTCGCCCTTGCGTTCCAGAAGCGCATTGGTTGCGACCGTCGTGCCCATCTTCACCGCGGCAATGCGCGCGCTCGGAATCGCCGCCCCCGGCGCCACCCCGAGCAGGTGGCGGATGCCGTGCACGGCGGCATCCTCATAGGCTTCCGGGTTTTCCGACAAAAGCTTGTGAGTAACGAGCGCGCCGTCCGGCCGCCTGCCGATCACGTCGGTGAAGGTGCCGCCGCGATCGATCCAGAATTCCCAATTGCCGGACATGCTAGCGGACATGCGCTCGATCCAGTTCTGCTTTTATGCCACATTGGCCCGCGACGAGAGCCCGCAAGACGACTAATTGAGGAAGCTCAGATGCACAAGATCGCAATCTCGGCCGCGGCCCGAAACCGCATGATGGCGCGAACCGGTAAGTTGCATCCCTTCGATACCATCGATCCGCGCAAAACGGCGCTGGTCGTTATCGACATGCAAAACTATTTCTGCAAACCGGGCCATCAGGGCGAGGTTCCGGCTTCGCGGGACATTGTGCCGAACATCAATCGGCTCGCCGGCGACCTGCGCCGCCGCGGCGGGCTGGTCGTATGGGTTCGCAATGGTACGCGCGATACGCGCGAAAGCTGGTCGAACTATCACGAATTCCTGCATTCGCCGGACCGTTGCGAGCGCCGTTACGCGGCGATGGATGTCGGCGGCGACGGTTACGCATACTGGCACTTGAACGATATCCGTCCGGAAGACGCGCAGGTGACCAAGACGCGCTACAGCGCCTTCATTCAGGGCTCTTCGGATATCGAGCGAGTGCTGCGCGATCGCGCCATCGATACGCTTCTGGTGACCGGCACCGCCACCAATGTCTGCTGCGAGAGCTCCGCGCGCGACGCCATGATGCTCAATTTCAAGGTCGTCATGGTGTCCGACGGGCTCGCCACGCACAACGACGAGGAACACAACGCGGCGCTGTCGATTTTCTACGGACTGTTCGGCGACGTGCAGACGGTGGACGAGGCGATACAATCGCTCGAACGCGGCGACATCGCGCGCGCGGCGGCGTGATGCTGACGGCTAATCGTGCGCCAATAGCCCGGCGATGGTCTTGATCTCGTTGCGGGCATATTTGGGCAGCCCCGCGCTGATCGAACTGCCGGCGTTGAAGGACGACTGGCCCATCAGTACCTGCGCCGGGACTAGATTGCGCAACACCGGCACCGTCTCAAAGCCTCGCTTCTCGTCGAGCACGCGCGACTTGATCGCCAGCGCCATGAATGCGGTGACGACAGTTTTACCGGCATCGGTCGGGTGGTTCTGGAATACCGCGAAGAGCTTGCCGAATTTCATGATCTGATTGACGTAGAAAATGTCCTGCTCGAGCACACCGGAGACCGGGGTAGCGAGCGCAGTCAAATCCTGCAGGGCGGCCTGGTCGAGATCGCCGGGCGGCAGCGCCGACAACTCGCTCTGGAAGTCGATGTGATCGGCGACCTTCTTGACGCTGTCGCGCAGCTTGTTCACCAGCATGATGCCCATCGGGATCTTGCCTTCGAGCTTATAAGTCGACTGGATGCAGATCGAAGTCGCCCGGCCGGTGCACCATTTGCGGTCGGGATTGTCGTTGCCGGTGCCGGCGTCGTCCTTGAACGTGACCACGTCGGTGGCGGCGATCTGTTTGTGGGCGATCGCGGGATCGATCTTTTCGAGGAATGGCAGCGTCACATCGCGCGAAAGATCGATAGCATCCGGCGCCCGATCGAGGACGAAGCGCGCCTGCGCCACATACATCGACAGCTTCTCGGTGATTTGCGCGGCATTGCCGTTCACCGTCTTGCTGATCGTTGGTTCGGTGTAACTCGGGAACAAGGCGAGAAATTTCTTCTCGGCGGGTTGTTTACTGCTCCAATCATCGAAGGCGATGAGTGCCGTTTCGCTGTCGACGGCGCTTGCGCCGGTGTGATCGCTAAACGCGATAGTACGCGATTTGAGCTGCGCCACATCGGCTTGGCGCGCCGCGCTCACGTCGTCGATGCGGAATTCCTGTGCGCTGGCGGCTGAGCTAAAGCCAAATAAGCCGAGCAACACGATCGCGTGCCGCGTTTCCATCAAAATCTTCTCGCAACTATTCGCTAATCGGATGTTGTTCAATTCACCCGTCCGCCCCAAAAGCCGTTTTGGTTCTGCTGCGGCGCGGGCTGCTGGGTCCAAGGCTGAAACAAGCCGAATATGCCACGCGAGGGCTGTGGCGGCGGCGCTTGTTGCCAGCCTTGATTGGGGTAATAGGACCGCGTGCCCATTGGACCGTTATTATTCGGCGCGCCGCCCCAGAAAAAGCCTTGCTGGCCGTTGTCTTGCGGCTGGGTTTGGTAATAGGCGTCCTCGCGCAACACCAGCTGATATTGCGTGTCTTCGGCCTGACCGTCGGCACCGCGGCGGAAGTGCTCGACAAAGCCTTGGCTCGGCGGCGGCGGCTCGCTCTGGCCAAACAATCCAAATCCCTGACTTTGCCGAGCTTGGCTTTGCCCGCCGATGATGCGGTCGCCGGTCATATAGTCGATCGGAATATCGACGAGTTGCCGCTTCGCCTCGGGCGAAGGTCCGGCAAGCGGCGCCTTCGGCGCGATGTGTTCCGCCCAGATCGCCTCGATGATCGGCTGAAAGATCGGCAGCGCGACCCGCGCGCCGGTCTCGTTGGAGCCGAGCGAGCGGCGCTTGCCGTCGCCATTGTCGTAGCCGACCCAGACCGCCACGGTGACGTCATTGGTGAAGCCGATGAACCAGCCGTCGACGGCGTCCTCGGTGGTGCCGGTCTTGCCGGCGACATAAGGCGACAACGCTCCGATGCCGCGCGCGGTGCCGCGCGCCACCACGCCCTGCAATATGGTTTTGAGTTGATAGAATGAGGCGTGGTCGGCGGCGCCGATCCGCGGCAACGGCTCGCTCGGATATTGGTAGATCACATGGCCATTCTGTTCGATCGAATCGATGCCGTGCGGTTGCGGCAGTGCGCCTTCATTGGCGACGGCGGCATAAAAGGTGGCGAGATCGATCATCCGCACCGGCTGCGCGCCAAGCACGAAGGGATAGTAGCGCACGCAATCCGCGTAGATTTTGGCGGCCACCGCCGTGGCGCAGACCGCGTCGAGGCTCTTCGCCGGGTCGGCGTCGATGCCGCCGTCGAGCAGATGCGCGGTCACGACATTGACTGAGTTCTCCAACCCGCGCCGCAGCGTATAGACCCCGCCCTCGCCGTAATCGGCGTTGCGCGGCGACCAAAAATCCTCCGGTCGCGCATTGCCGTCGAACTGCCGGCTGATCACATCGCGGCCGGCGCTGCGGCTGCCAATCGGCGGCAGCGTGATCGGCTGATTGAGGACGAGCGTGTTCGGCTGCAGTCCGTGCTGCAACGCGGTGAGATAGGTCAAAGGCTTGATCGCCGAGCCGGGCTGACGCTGGGTCTGCGCGGCGCGATTGAGCTGACTCAATGGATAGGAGAACCCACCGGCCATGGCGAGGATACGGCCGGTTTTGTTTTCAAGAACAAGCGCCGCGCCCTGCACTGTCGGCCGCACGCGCAATTGCGCCTGGCCGGCCGCGGGACCGGGAGCCGGTTTATTCTTGTTCTTGGCGTCGCCGCCTTTGATGTCACGGGCCGCCGTGGCCTTGGCTGCACTGCCTTTCGGTTCGACGATGTTGGCATAGACGACGTCGTAGAGGCCGAGACCGCGCCGCGCTTCGGCGGTCAAAGCCGTCAGCGGCAGGACACGTCCGTCCGGCAGGCCGACACGGACGACGTCGCTGCCTTTTTTACTGTCGCCTTTCTGCACCACGACCACGGGCGTCCAATGCACGTCGTAGAGCGGCAAGCGCAGGGCCTGCAAGGCCCGCTGCCAAGGCGGCAAAGCCGCGGCGGAATCGGACGCTGGGCCGCTCGGGCTCTTGCCCGAAAGCTTCTGCACCGCGTCGGCGAGGTTGGCTTCCGGGCCGCGGAACTGCACGCGTCCCATCGAAATCTCGTAATGCGACAAGCCTTCCTGCAGCGCCGCTTCGGCGTCGCGCTGCAGCTGCGCATTGATGGTCGAATGCACCGTGTAGGATTCCGCGGTCATGTTGGCGACGCCGTCGGCCTTGGCCTCGCGGCCGAGAAAATCGACGAAGTGGAAACCGAGATCGCGGTGCGGGTGCGCGTAAGCGATGAGCTTGGGGGGACTTGCAAGCGCTTGGTCCTTCTGCGCCGCGGTGATGACGCCGTCCTCCTCCATGCGACCGAGTACGTAAGCGAGACGATCCTTGGCGCGATCGGGATGCCGGTCGGGATTGTAAAAGCTCGGCCCCTTCAGCAGGCCCGCCAGCATGGCGCCTTCGCCGATCGTCAGGTCCTTCGCCGACTTGCCGAAATAGGTGCGCGCGGCCATCTCGACGCCCCAGGAGCCGCGGCCGAGATAGGTGGAATTGAGATAGAGCTCGAGAATCTCGTTCTTGCTCAGCGTGTTTTCGAGCCGCGACGCCACGATCATCTCGCGGATCTTACGTTCGTAAGTGACGTTCTCGCCGACCAGGAGATTTTTCACCACCTGCTGGGTGATGGTGGAACCGCCCTGCGGCCGCCCCGGCGCGCCGAGATTGCCGATAAAGGCACGAATGATGCCGCGCTCGTCGACGCCATGGTGGGTGAAGAAGCGCCGATCCTCGGCGGCGACGAAAGCCTTCTGCACGAAGTCCGGAATGTCGGAAAGCCCGACCCAGATGCGCCGGTTGCCGGGCTCGAACACGTCGGCGAAATCGCCGCCGCTGCCGTCGAGCACCGTGGTGGTGCCGGGCAGCTTCTTGCCCTTCAGGCGGGTCTGGTCGGGCAGATCGGCCGCCGCGGCATTGAAGAAGTCGATAACGTCGCCCAGGTCGACGACCGGATTGGCGATCGTCTCGTTCTTGCAGAATTGATGGTAGGCCGTGTTCAGATCGGAAAAATTGAGACCGTGGAAGGCCTTGATGTCGGCGCCCATCGCCGTCGGATCGTCGAGCGCGGTGGAGATGAGCTCGTCGAGATTGATCGATTCGATGTCGAAGGCCTGCTTCATATGTTCGCAGCCGTTGCGCAGAATCTGCACCACTTCGGCTTGATCTTCCGCGCGGTCGAAATGCGTCTTCACCGCCTGCGGCGCCGTGGTGACCTCGCTCAGCGCGAGCGCCGTCGCGAAAATCTTGACCAGGATAGTGTCCATGGGGGATTGCGGCGGCGCGGCCAGGTTCGAGGAACGCAAGGATACAACGGCGATTATAACGATCTGATCCTTACAAAAAGACTTTTTTGCGAGAACTCCGGCCGGCTTTGAAGTCACGGAAATGCCGGTAATTTAGCGTTTACGCGGTCGAGACGCGACCAAGACACGGTCATGCTGCCGTCATTTTTTGGCCGGCGCCAAGCCATCAAAATGGCCTCGCCATTGCAATATGGCGAGCAAGGCCAAGGCCGGCAGGCCAGCGGCGGCGCAGATGGCGAAGAACCAGGCCCAGCCGGTCGCCGCGGCGATAAAGCCCGCGCCCGACGACAAATAGGTGCGGCCGAAGGCGGCGAGCGCGGTGAGCAGCGCATATTGTGTCGCCGTATGCAAAGGATTGCGGCACAGCGCCGAGAGATAGGCGACGAAGATCACGGTGCCGATAGCGCTGGTGAAATTTTCGGCGACGATCGCGAAAGTCAGCCACGCCGCGTTATGGCCCAGCATGGCCTGCGCCGAAAAGGCGAGATTGGCGAGCCCTTGCAGCACGCCGCCGATCCACAGACTTGCCGGCAGCGAAAACGCGCGCGCCACGGAACCGCCGGCGAAGCCGCCGAGGAGCGTCGCGGCCAGTCCCACGCCTTTGATGATGGCGGCATATTCGTTGCGCGAAAAACCGAGATCGATCACGAAGGGCGCGGTCATGGCGCCGGACAGCGCGTCGGTGAACTTGAACAAGACGACGAAAACCAGCGCGAGGATCGCCATGTCGCGGGTGAGGAATTCGGAAAACGCGCCGACGGCCGCTTCGACGATGCGTTGGCGGGTGCTTTCGCGTGCATGCGCCGCATTGGCGTTGGCGGATTTCCCCGGCTCGGCGGCGAACAGCGTGGTCGCAACGCCGATCAACACGAGCGCGGCCATGACCGCATAGCCAGCGGTCCAGGCGGCGTGGTGATCGAAGCCAAAACTTTGAAAACCGCTCACCAAGAACAGCGCGCCCGCGGTCGAGGCCAGCATGCCGATGCGATAGGCGGCGACGTAAGATGCCATGCCCGCCGCCTGTTCGCTTTCATCCAGGCTCTCGACCCGGAAGGCGTCGACAATAATGTCTTGGGTCGCCGACGCCGTGGCGACTAAAAGCGCGCCGAAAGCGACGACGACGGCCGACGTCGTCGGATCGCAGGCGCCGAGAAACACGATCGCCGCGATCAAAAGAAACTGCGACAGCAGAAGCCAGCCGCGGCGCCGGCCGAAGCGCCGCGACAATACCGGCACATCGAGCGCGTCGATCAGCGGCGCCCAGAGGAATTTGATCGTGTAAGGCGTGCCGACCAGCGCGAACAGGCCGATGGTGCCGAGATTGACGCCGGCTTCGGTCATCCACACCAACAGCGTCGAGCCCGACAAAGCCAGCGGCAGGCCCGACGAAAAGCCGAGAAACATCACGATCAGCACGCGCGGCTTGAAATAGACCGCGAACGTGTCGGCAAACGCCGGCTTGGGCGGCGCTGAGCCGGAGGAGGCAGGCGTCACTCGCCGGCTTCCAGCTTGCGCATGATCGGCGCGGCAATGATCTCGGCGCTACCCGCTTCCTCTTCGAATTCCACTTCGGCGATTTGCGCGCCGCGCTTCATCGCCTTCTCCGCCGAGGTCACGATCAGACGGACATCTTCATTGGCCTGGTTGAAGTGGCCCTGCAGCTTGAGCACGCGCTCATGCAGACGTTCGACGTCGCCGATCAGTTTTCCGACCTCGGCCTGGATCTGGCCGGCGGCCTCGCGCATGCGCGCGTCGCGCTGGATTTGCTGAATGACGTGGATCGCGATCATCAACAGCGACGGCGAAACGATGACGACCTTGGCGGCGAAGGCCTTTTGCACCACGTCGTCGAAGCCCTCGTGCAATTCGGCATAGACCGATTCCGACGGCACGAACATCAGCGCCAGATCCTGGGTCTCGCCGGGGATGAGATATTTCGCCGCGATGTCGCCGATGTGCTTGGTCATGTCGAGCCGGATGCGGGCGGCGGCCTGACGCTTGTCGTCGTCGCCGGCGGCTTCGCGATAGGCCGAGATGGCTTCGAGCGGAAATTTGGCGTCGATCACCAGCGGCCGCCGATCGGGCAGATACACCACGCAGTCGGGCCGCATCTTGTTGCTCAGCGTGTACTGGAACTCGTAACAATCCTTGGGTAACCCGTCGCGAACGATCAGTTCCATCCGGCCTTGCCCGAACGCGCCGCGCGACTGCTTGTTGGACAGCACGCCTTGCAGCGAGGTGACCTGGGTGGCGAGGTCGGTGATATTCTTCTGCGCGCGGTCGATGACGGCGAGCCGCTCGTTGAGCTTTTGCAGGTTCTCGCTGGTGCTCTGCTTGGTCTTTTCCATCGAATCGCCGAGCCGATGCGAGACCGAATCGAGCCGCTCATTGACCGCGTGCTGGAGCTGGGATTGGCGATCGCCCAGCATCCTGATCATGGTCTCAAGCCGCGCCGCATGATCGGTCTGGGCGCGGGCCAATTCGGCCATCACCGCGCCCGGCGGATCGCCGGGCCGGCGCGCCCGCCACAGCACGATGCCGAGCCCAGCCAACGCCGCGCAGGCGACAAGAACGGCCAAAAGAAACGGCAGGCTTTCGGTCATGCAAAGCTTTCCGCGACTCAAGGTTTAGAACGAAGAGCGAACGGTCATATCGCTTCACGGCGCCGGGATCAACGGAGCGGTCGGTGCCCCGCGCGCATTGACCGCGCATTACGCACCGCTTAAATCGCCGACCAAGGGTGCGAGACCATCATGGCTGTGCGCGAAATCATAAAACTCCCCGACAAGCGGCTGCGGCTCAAGTCCGAGCCGGTCAAAAAGGTCGACGCGGATCTGCGCGCGCTGGTCGATGACATGTTCGAGACCATGTATGACGCGCCGGGCATCGGGCTGGCGGCGATCCAGCTCGGCGTCGCCAAACGCGTCGTCACCATGGATCTGTCGAAGAGAGAGGACAATCACAAGCCGCTGGTCTTCATCAATCCGGAAATCACCTGGAGTTCGGAAGAGACCGCGACTTACGAGGAAGGCTGCCTGTCGATCCCGGAATATTACGAGGAGGTCGAGCGCCCGGCGCAGGTCAAGGTCAAATATCTCGACCTCGACGGCAAGAGCCATGAGATCACCGCCAAGGGCCTGCTGGCGACCTGCCTGCAGCACGAGATCGACCACATCAACGGTGTTTTGTTCATCGACCACCTGTCCAGGCTCAAACGCAATCTCGTCATCAAGAAATTCGCCAAAGCCGCCAAAAAAGTGGAGGCCTGATTGGCGCTGCGCCTGGTTTTCATGGGCACGCCCGATTTTGCCGTGCCCACGTTGTTGGAAATCGTCGGCGCCGGGCATGAGGTGGTTGCGGTCTATACAAGGGCGCCGCGGCCAGCCGGGCGCCGCGGGCTCGAGTTGACGCCAAGCCCGATTGCGCGCGAGGCCGAGCGCTTTGGGCTGCCGATTTTCACGCCGAAAACGTTGAAGGACACCGACGCGGCCGACATCATGCGTGCGCATAACGCCGACGCCGCCGTGGTCGTTGCCTATGGCTTGATCCTGCCGAAGCTCATCCTCGACGTCTTTCCGCTCGGCTGTTTCAATTTGCACGCTTCGCTCTTGCCGCGCTGGCGCGGCGCAGCGCCGATCCACCGCGCTGTCATGGCCGGCGACGCTGAGACCGGTGTGATGGTGATGAAGATGGACGAAGGCCTCGATACCGGCCCGATCGCGTTGGAACAGCGCGTAGCCATCGGACCCGACGCGACCACCGGCGAGTTGCACGACGAACTGGCGCGGCGCGGCGCAAAACTCCTGCCGGTTGCGCTCGGCGCGCTGGAACGCGGCTCGCTGACACTGACGCCGCAAGCCGAAAGCAGCGTCACTTACGCGAACAAGATCGACAAAAGCGAAACGCGCATCGATTGGACAAAGGCTTGGCAGGATGTTCACAATCATTGCCGCGGCCTGTCGCCGTTTCCCGGCGCCTGGTTCGAGCTTGGCGACAGCCGCATCAAGGTTTTGCGCACCACCAAGGGTGACGGCGAAGGCCCGCCCGGCACAGCGCTCGATGACCGGCTGACCATTGCCTGCGGTAGCGGCGCGGTGCGCATCGTCGAATTGCAGCGCGCCGGCGGCAAGCCGATGGCGGCGGAAGAATTCTTGCGCGGCACCGCCGTTGCGCCTGCAAGCCTTCTGAATTGAGCGGCGGCGCCGATGCCCCGCTACAAGCTCACCATCGAATATGACGGCACGTCCTATGTCGGCTGGCAGGCGCAGGACAATGGCCTCTCCGTGCAAGGCGTCCTCACCGAGGCGATTGCGGCTTTCGCCGGCGAGCGCGTCACTGTCGCCGGCGCCGGACGCACCGATACCGGCGTGCATGCGCTCGGCCAGGTCGCTCATATCGATCTCGCCAAGGATTGGGATACCGACAAAGTGCGCGACGCCGCGAACTTTCACTTGCGCCCGCAACCGGTCGCCGTGCTCGCGGTGGAAAAAGTGCCGGCGAATTTCGACGCGCGCTTTTCCGCGGTGAAGCGCCATTACCTCTATCGCATCGTCAATCGCCGCGCCGATCTCACGCTCGACCAGAACCGCGCCTGGCGCGTGCCGCGCCCGCTCGATGCTGGAGCGATGCACGCGGCCGCGCAAAAACTGATCGGCAAGCACGACTTCACCACCTTCCGCTCGACCGAATGCCAGGCCAAATCGCCGGAGAAGACGCTCGACCGCCTCGATGTCGCGCGCGACGGCGACGAATTGCGCGTGACCGCCATGGCGCGCTCGTTCCTGCAGCATCAAGTGCGCTCCATGGTCGGCTCGCTCATCCATGTCGGCGAAGGCAAATGGAGCGCCGACGATCTCGCCAAGGCGCTCGCAGCCCGCGACCGCACCCGATGCGGCCAAGTCGCCCCGCCGCACGGGCTTTATCTGGTAAGGGTGGAGTACTGATTCGTCATTGCGAGGAGCAACGCGACGAAGCAATCCAGCTCCCGGGCTCAGAGCTGGATTGCTTCGCTGCGCTCGCAATGACGAGGCGTTCTCGCGATGCCCATGCATCCGAGTTTTGCCGCAGCAAGCCATTCCCTAAGT
>JBEKRD010000030.1:0-45657 GCA_049519075.1 Xanthobacteraceae bacterium
TCTGACATCGCAAATGGAAACGCAGAAGCTCTCAATAGGCGCCTTGGCGAATTATCTAGGCACCAGCGAGGACACCGCTCGGTCCATACTGACGGGCACGACAAAAGCCACCGCCGATCAGCAGCGCGTAGTTGCGATTTTTCTCCGAGGGAAAGTGAGAGACCTGTTCTCCGACATCTCGCCTCCTCCGAATCCCGGGGCAACCGGCGAATGAAAGCAATGCGAGGTGCGGAAAGCAATGATGACGAACGTTAGGCTTCGAACGACGATCATCGTTATTGTAGCTATAGTCTGCGCGCCTTCCGCAATCGCCGCCGAACTCGGCAAGGAATTCGACAGCTATACGAACATGCATACCCAAAGTCACTATGGTTCTCTATTTTTCAGCGACGAGCCACCCTATAAGGGTTTCGTTTCGATCGACGGAGATGGTGATTTGAAGCTTCCATCTCAGAGCCACTACTGCTTTATACTCAATCATTACAGCAAGCAAAAAGGCTTCGAAAACAGGTTGCGAACTTATCGAGCGATAACGACAAAATGGTATGACGGCACTAACTCGAAAACGGAACGGTTTCATCAGCAGTACATCCCGACCGCCGATGAAAGGTCAGTAGACGTTACAGATTATTGCATATATGGAACGCAAAATGTCGTGAAGATCGACATCGAGTTCGGCTCTGACGACGGCCAATCGTTCAAGCACAACATCTCGTTCAACTTGAAGTAATTTCAAAAGCACCGGTGCGTCTCAGTCAGGCTGAGCCACCCCAAAGTATTCGGCGGACAGGCGCGCCCGAGGTTAAACCGAGTCTAAATAGACACACTAATACGCGTCACGTTTTTCGTTTCGGTCTTTCGTAGCTAGGAAAAGGTGACTTACGTGCTCTCTTTGCTACGGTTCTGCCGGTTATCGACCAAGTCATCGACCACCGCCGGATCGGCCAGCGTCGAGGTGTCGCCGAGATTACCGAATTCGTCCTCGGCGATCTTGCGCAGGATGCGGCGCATGATCTTGCCGGAGCGCGTCTTCGGCAGGCTCGGCGCGAACTGGATGAGATCGGGCGAGGCAATCGGCGAGATTTCCGAGCGCACCCAGTTCACCAGTTCCTTGCGCAACGCCTCGGTCGGCTGTTCGCCGGTCATCAACGTGACATAGGCATAGATGCCTTGGCCCTTGATACTGTGCGGATAGCCGACAACGGCGGCCTCCGACACTTTCGGATGCGCCACCAAGGCCGATTCCACTTCGGCGGTGCCCAGCCGATGACCGGCGACATTGATAACATCGTCGACGCGGCCGGTGATCCAGTAATAGCCGTCCTCGTCGCGCCGGCAGCCGTCGCCGGTGAAATACTTGCCTGGATAGGCGCTGAAGTAAGTATCGACGAAGCGCTGGTGGTCGCCATAGACCGTGCGCATCTGGCCGGGCCACGAATCGGCGATGCACAGATTGCCGGTCGTGGCGCCCTCGAGCACCTTGCCTTCGGGATCGACGATCTGCGGGATCACGCCGAAGAACGGCCGCGTCGCCGAGCCGGGCTTCAGCCGTGTCGCGCCGGGCAGCGGCGTGATCAAAATGCCGCCGGTTTCGGTCTGCCACCAAGTGTCGACAATGGGGCAGCGGTCGTCGCCGACGACGCGGTGATACCACTCCCAGGCCTCGGGATTGATCGGCTCGCCGACCGAGCCGAGCAGACGCAGCGAGGCGCGTGAGGTCTTTTTCACCGGCGCATCGCCCGCCTGCATCAAGGCGCGGATCGCGGTCGGTGCGGTGTAGAAGATGTTGACCTTGTGCTTGTCGATCACTTCCCAGAACCGCGACATCGACGGGTAATTCGGCACACCCTCGAACATCAGCGTGGTGGCGCCGTTGGCGAGCGGCCCATAGACGATGTAGCTGTGGCCGGTGACCCAGCCGACATCGGCGGTGCACCAATAGATGTCGCCGTCGTGATAATCGAACACATATTGGTGGGTCATCGCGGTGTAGACGAGATAGCCGGCCGTGGTGTGCAGCACGCCCTTCGGCTGACCAGTCGAGCCGGAGGTGTAGAGAATGAACAGCGGATCTTCCGCGTTCATTTCCGTGCACGGGCATTCCGCCGTGACCACTTCCTTGGCCTCGTGGTACCAAACGTCGCGCACCGGATCCATGTCGACCGGCGCGCCGGTGCGCTTGACGACGACGACGTAGTCGACGCCGCCGACTTTGGCGATCGCCGCATCGGTATTGGCTTTGAGCGGCACCTTGCGGCCGCCACGCAAGCCTTCGTCGGCGGTGATGACGACGTTCGACTTACAGTCCTGGATGCGGCCGGCAAGCGAATCCGGCGAGAAGCCGCCGAACACCACGGAATGGATCGCGCCGATCCGCGCGCAGGCGAGCATGGCGTAGGCCGCTTCCGGAATCATCGGCATGTAGATGGTGACGCGGTCGCCCTTCTTGACGTTGCGATTGCGCAGAATGTTGGCGAAGCGGCAGACCTCGTCGTGCAATTCCTTGTAGGTGATGTGCTTGGAATCTTTCGGATCGTCGCCTTCCCAGATGATGGCGGTCTGGTGGCCGCGGCTGTGCAAGTGACGGTCGATGCAGTTGTAGGCGGCGTTGGTCGAGCCGTCCTCGAACCATTTGATCGAGACGTCAGGCTTTTCGAACGACGTGTTCTTGACCTTGGTGAAATGCTTGGTCCAGTGAATGCGTTTGGCCTCTTCCGCCCAAAACGCATTGGGATCGGCGAGCGAGCGGGCGTACATTTCCTGGTATTTGGCGTCGTCGATGAAGGTGCGCTTTTTCCACTCGGCGGGCACCTCGTAAATCTTGTCCGACATTTATCCCTCCACGCGCACTTGTGCAGCACGCCTTTGGCCGTAAGGCCTATTATTACTTCCGCATGATCCTATCCGAAAACGGGGGGCTTTTCGGGATCATGGCTTAAAGCGTTTCCCATGCCATTATGCGACGGCCGGCCGACAAGCGACAAGAGCGGCGGTATTAGCCCTTTAGCCTAGTTCGGCCGCGGCGGACGACTTACCCCTTCACGCCGCCCATCTTGCAAATGAACGTCCACTCCTCGGCCGTGACCGGCTGCACCGACAGCCGGGTATTGTTCACCAGCACCATGGCCTTTAGCTTTGGCTCGGATTTGGCATCGGCAAGGCGCACCGGCGTCTTCAGCGCTTCGACGGCTTTGACGTCGACCGCCACCCAGGGTTCGCCGGATTTCGCGGTCGGATCGGGATAATCCTCGCGGATCACCTCGACCACACCGACGATCTCCTTTCTGTCGGCGGAATGGTAGAAGAAGCCGCGATCGCCACGCTTCATCTTCATCAAATTGAGCTTGGCCTGATGATTGCGCACCCCGCTCCACGGCTCGCCCTTGGCGCCGCTCTTGACCTGATCGTCCCAGGAAAAGGTATCGGGTTCCGTCTTCAACAGCCAATGCGCCATGGTTATGCCTCTGCCCTCAACGGCCGCGCCAATAACGACTCGATGGCCTCGTCCACGCTCACAGTGCCGGCAAGGAGCGCTGTGACCGCCGAGGAGATCGGCATTTCAACCGCGCGCTCGCGCGCCATTTCGACGAGCACTGGCGCGGTGAACACGCCCTCGGCGAGTCCGGTAGTGCGATGAATCGCGTCCGGCATCTGACCGCGGCCGAGATTGACGCCGAAGCTGAAATTACGCGACTGCGGGCTTGAGCACGTCAGCAATAGATCGCCGAGGCCGGACAGGCCCATCAAGGTGTCCGGTTTTGCCCCATAGGCCCTGCCGAAGCGAACGAGTTCGGCAAAGCCGCGGGTGGTCAGCGCCGCCGATGCGCTGGCGCCGAGCCCGCGTCCGCTGACGACACCGGCGGCGATGGCGAGCACATTCTTGGCCGCACCGCCGATCTCGACGCCGCGCAGATCGTTGGAATGATAGGGACGAAACGTCGCCGAGCCGACCGCTTGCGCCAATTCGCCGGCAAGCGCGGCATCCTGCGCCGCCAATGTCACCGCCGTCGGCAGACCGCGCGCCACATCGGCGGCGAAGCTCGGCCCGGACAGGATCGCCGGCGCTGCTCCGGGCGCGCATTCGGCGATCAATTGACTCATGAATTTTTTGCTGCCGCGCTCGATGCCCTTGGCGCAAACAATCACCGGCGTGCCCGACGCGAGCAAAGGCGACAGTGCGGTAGCCACCGCGCGGACCGCTTGGGCGGGAACCACCAGCAGAATGGCTTGCGCCCGCGCCGCTTCGGCGAGTTCGGCGGCGAGCACGATGCTGTCGTCGATGCGTATGCCCGGCAGAAACTGACTTTCGCGGGTCTCGGCCAGCCGCTCGGCATTGGCGGCATTGCCTTCCCACAGCGTCACCTGACGCCCGGTGCGCGCGCAGCTCAGCGCCAGCGCGGTGCCCCAGGCGCCGGCGCCGATGACCGCGATATGATTGAACGTCGCCATGATTTTGCGCATGCGGTGGAGAAAAATTTCCGCAACTATAGCAGTTCGCCGCGCAGCAATTTCGGCACGTCGCCGACCAGCCCCGCCGCTTCGCGGATGAACAGGCGCTTGAGGGCCGGCAAGCGGTCGACGAGACCTAATCCGACATCGCGCGCCAGACGCAAGACGTCGGAGCGGTTGGAGAACAGTCGGTTGAGCCCATCGGTGGCAAGACCCATGGTCATGGTATCGAAGCGGCGCCAGCGCTGATAGCGCTCGAGCACGCTCGGTAAGCCGTGATCAATGCCGAGCCGCGCCGCATCGACGATCACTTCGGCAAGCGCAGCGACGTCCTTCAATCCCATGTTGAGCCCTTGGCCGGCGATCGGATGAATGACATGCGCGGCATCGCCAATGAGCGCGATCCGTTCGGCGATGAACGAACGCGCGACGAAAAAGCCGAGCGGATGAACGCGCCGCGGGCCGATCACCTTGATCTCGCCGAGCTCAAGCTTGAAACGCTGTTCCAGCGCTGCGTGAAATTCGTCGTCGGAGAGCGCCACGATACGTTGCGCCTCGGCGCTTTCCTCGGTCCACACGATCGAGGAGCGTCGGCCCTTGAGCGGCAGGATGGCGAACGGCCCGGCCGGCATGAAGTGCTCCTCGGCGCGCCCTTCGTGATCGCGCTCATGCGCGACATTGATGACGATGGCGGATTGACCGTAGTTCCAGCCGTGGGTGGCGATGCCGGCGCCGGTGCGAATGCTCGACCGGGCGCCATCGGCGGCGACGAGGAGCGGAGTCGCCATCGCACCGCCATCGGCAAATGCGACATCGAGGCGCTGCCCCGGAGTACGCGCGGAATCGAACTTGGTGACCGCCGTCGTTCGCAGATCCACGCCGACCTCGCGAGCCTTCGTGGCCAGCGTGTCGACCAGAACCCTATTCTCGATCATATGCGCGAACGGCTCGCCCGGCTCCACTTCGCCGCCGAAAGTCAGGAAGGTCGGCCGGACGGCGTCATCGAGCCGGCTGTCGGTGACGACCATGTCGAGCATCGGCTGTGCCTCGCTGGCGACCCGCTCCCAGACGCCGAGGGTCTCGAACAGCCGCCGCGCAGCCGCAACGATCGCCGAAGCGCGCTCATCGCCGTTGTAGCTTTTGCCGAGCGACGGATCGGCAACCGTGACGGCGAACGACGGTCCAAGGCCCTGCCGCAGGGCAATGGCGAGCGTCAGACCGGCAAAGCCGCCGCCGGCAATCAGCACATCGACATTGTTTTGCGCCATGGTCCCTTCCGAGATCTCTGTTCGCAGATATCTTTACATATTGGCCGCCGGTGGCGACCGCGCCGTAGCGGCCTTGAGCCTATCAGAATTGCCCGTCGCGCGCTCCAGACCATTCGCGCCGTGACGCGGGCTGGCGCAGGGCTTGACCGCGCGCCCGTCCCGTATGCAAGAGAGCATGCGACCGGACCGACCCCGGCGCGTGGGGAACGAGCATGACCTCCGCCGTCCAAGAACTGGTCGATCTCCTCAATCTCGAACCGCTGGAATTGAATCTGTTTCGCGGACGTTCGCCGCAATCGCGCTGGCAACGGGTGTTCGGCGGACAGGTCATCGGTCAGGCGCTGGTGGCCGCCTGCCGCACCGTCGACGACGTCACGCTGCGGCCGCCGCATTCGCTGCATGCTTATTTCCTGCTGGGTGGCGATCCTAAAGCGCCGATCATCTACGAGGTCGACCGGATCCGCGACGGCAAGAGCTTCACCACGCGCAACGTGATCGCGATCCAGCACGGTCATGCCATCTTCTCGATGTCGGTGTCGTTTCATATCGCCGAACAGGGCCTGTCGCATCAGTTCAAAATGCCCGATGTGGCAAAACCCGATGCGCTGCCGAGCGAGACCGAGATGAAAGAGCGTGTCTGGCCGATGATGCCGGAGCCGGTGCGGCGCTACTACGAACGCGAACGGCCGATCGAACTGCGTCCGGTCGAGTTCGGCCGCTATCTCGGCGAACAGTCCAAAGACGGGTGTTTTCACGTCTGGATTCGCGCCACCGGCCGTCTGCCCGACGAGCCGGCAATTCATCAATGCGTGCTCGCTTATGCGTCCGACATGACGTTGCTCGATGCTGCGTTGATCCCACATCAGCGTACTGTGTTCAGCGAAGACGTCATGGCGGCAAGCCTCGATCATGCGCTGTGGTTCCACCGGCCCTTCCGCGCCGACGAGTGGCTGCTTTATGCGCAGGACAGTCCCACTCTGGCCGGCTCACGCGGCTTTTCACGCGGCCTGATTTTCGCAGCCGACGGCACGCTCGTCGCCTCGGTCGCCCAGGAAGGGCTGCTGCGGCTGCGCCGCGCTGAAACGATCCGGAAATGACGGCAGTAACGCCGTGCAGGCGGCCCTGAAGAAAAATGGCTTAATTCTCGAGGGCGCGGGGGTATAGTGTAAGCATTGAATTCCCCGCCTCGGATGTGGAACACCCATGAAGCTCATCGTCGCCGTCATCAAGCCATTCAAGCTCGAGGAGGTGCGGGACGCCCTGCTCGCAATCGGCGTTCACGGTATGACCCTGACCGAGGTCAAGGGTTATGGCCGGCAAAAAGGCCATACTGAAATCTACCGCGGCGCCGAATATGCCGCGAATTTCCTGCCGAAAATCCGAATTGAGGTCGTGGTGCCGACGGAAGACTCCGAAAAAGTCGTGGAGGCAATCAGCGTCGCCGCAAGGACCGGCCAGATCGGCGACGGTAAGATTTTCGTGGCTCCGATTGACCAGGCGCTCCGCATCCGCACCGGCGAGACCGACGCCGACGCACTGTAAAAATGCCTGTTCGCTTCGAGTGTTATTCGGTAGCGATGGCCGTCCGCCTAGCTTTTAGGCTGCATGTCTCATCTTTAGGCTAAGGCAGCGTCAGCAATCTATGCGGGCTGCCACTAAAGTCCCCCCGAGCTAAAAAACATCGTTCCTTGCCAGTATGTTAACACCGAGTTCCGGAGTTGGCACGGGGCTTGATTCCCTGCCCTGCGGGCGAGGACGCGACGGGGGGCAAATTCCTTTCGCGATCATCCCTTCACTGCGGGTGCCCGATCGAGGCAACGAGAGGGCGATTGGAGAATAATTCAATGAAAATTGTCATGGCCATCATCAAGCCGTTCAAGCTCGACGAGGTCCGCGACGCTCTCACCAAGATCGGCGTTCAGGGGCTGACCGTCACCGAGGTGAAGGGTTATGGGCGTCAGAAAGGCCACACCGAAATCTATCGCGGCGCCGAATACGCCGTGAGCTTCCTACCGAAAATCAAGCTCGAAATCGCCGTCCCTTCCAACCAGCTCGACAAGGTGATCGAGACGATCAGCGCGTCGGCCAAAACCGGCCAGATCGGCGACGGCAAGATCTTCGTGTTCGGCCTCGACCATGCGGTTCGCATTCGCACCGGCGAAACCGACGCCGCGGCGCTTTAAAGACGCCCACCGCCATTTCCACGGACAGGAGTGAACCATGTCGTTGAAGAAGTTTTCCCGCGCGAGGCTCCTCGCTCTCGCCGGGGCGATCCTGTTTGGGATCGTGCTGAGTCTGCCGACCTACCACGCTTCCTATGCGCAGGCTCCGACAGCGGCCCCGGCCGCGGCGGACGCAGCCGCGACGCCGCCTGCTTGCGATGCCAAAACGATGGAAAAGTGCACGCCGAATTCCGGCGACACCGCCTGGATGCTGACCTCCATGGCCATCGTATTAATGATGACCATTCCAGGCCTGGCGCTGTTCTATGGCGGCATGGTGCGCAAGAAGAACGTAGCCGACACGGTGATGACGAGTTTCACCGTCACCTGTCTGATCAGTGTGCTCTGGCTATTATTTACGTACAGCCTGGCGTTCCGCTCCGGCACCCCTTTCATCGGCGGGCTCGATCGCGCCGGGCTGCAGGGGATCCTGAGCGATATTACCAACAACACCGGCAATCCCAATCCGCTGGCACCGACCATCCCCGAGTCGGTGTACTCGATGTTCCAGTTGACCTTCGCGATCATCACGGCGGCGCTGATCTCCGGCTCGTTCGCGGAGCGTATGAAGTTCTCGGCGATGCTTTGGTTCATCGGCCTGTGGGCGATCTTCGTCTATTCACCGGTCGCGCACTGGGTGTGGGGACCTGACGGCATTTTCAACTCCACCAATCCCGACGCCTGGGTCAAAGTTCTCGATTTCGCCGGCGGCACGGTGGTGCATGTCAATTCCGGCACCGCCGGCCTGATCGCGGCCCTCATGCTCGGCAAACGCAAGGAGACCGGACCGCCCCATAATGTGGTGCTGACCATGATCGGCGCCTCGCTGCTGTGGGTCGGCTGGTTCGGCTTCAACGCCGGCTCCGCGGTGAGCGCCGGAATGCAGGCGGGCATGGCGATGTTGGTCACGCATACCGCCACCGCGACAGCGGGCATGACCTGGATGCTGCTTGAGTGGATCATGCGCGGCAAGCCGACACTGCTTGGCGTTTGCTCCGGCGCGGTTGCGGGTCTGGTCGCGATCACACCGGGCTCCGGCTTCGTCGGACCGATGGGCTCGTTTGCCATCGGCATCGCCGCCGGATTCATCTGCTATTGGGGCTGCACCGGGCTCAAGCACACCTTCGGCTATGACGACGCGCTCGACAGCTTCGGCGTACACGGCATCGGCGGCGCGGCGGGCGCGATCCTCACCGGCATATTCGCCGTCAGCGCTTATGGCGGCACCTCGGGCGCGATCGAAGGCAATTGGGGACAGGTCGTCAATCAATTCATCGGCGTCGGCACGGTCTTCGTTTACGACGTCGTCGTGACGGTGATCATCCTGAAGATCGTCGACTTGGTGATCGGTCTGCGCGTCAGCGAGGAGGTCGAGCGCGACGGCCTCGATCTGGCGCTGCACGGAGAAACCATCCAGTAGCTCCTGGAGCGGCAATCGACTGCCGCTCCAGTTTTTTGATGGCGCATTATCGCTTCGGAAAGCTGGCGTCACTTTTCCGAATCGTGCTGCAGGAACAACGGTTGGGGCGCATACCCGGCAACGCCTCCTCCGTCGAGAGGCCCTGGCATCCACCAGGGCCTCTCACTTTTTCGGGCAGAGGGCGGGCATGGCGACCCGCCCCGCTGCGCGCCCGACCGGAGGTGAATGGCGGAGCAAAACCTGCTAATCCACTCGCAAGGAACAAGCCCAGCGAGGACGCCAATGAGTGCCAGTTATGCCAATCTTGAGCTTTTCATCGACGGCAAGTGGATCGCGGGCAACGGCCGCGACGGCGAGGATGTGATCAATCCGGCAACGGCAAAGCCGCTCGCCCGCCTGCCGCATGCCAGCCACGCCGATCTCGACCAGGCGCTCGAAGCCGCCAAGAAAGGTTTTGCGATCTGGCGCGCCACTTCCGCTTATGACCGCGCCAAAGTCATGCGCAAGGCCGCCGACCTGATGCGCGAGCGTTACGACGCCATCTCGAAAATCCTGGTGCTGGAGCAAGGCAAGGTCTACGCGGAAGCGCGTGCCGAGGTCATCACGTCGGCCGACATCATCGAGTGGTATGCGGAGGAAGGTCGCCGCGCCTATGGCCGCATCGTGCCCGGCCGTGGCAAGGGCGTCCGTCAGATCGTGGTGCAGGAGCCGGTCGGCGTCGTCGCCGCGTTCACGCCGTGGAATTTCCCGACGCTGACGCCGGCGCGCAAGATCGGCGGGGCGCTGGCGGCCGGCTGCTCGCTGATCCTCAAGGCGTCGGAGGAAACGCCGGGCGCCTGCGTCGAGATGGTGCGCTGCTTCGCCGACGCCGGCTTACCCGCCGGCGTGGTCAATCTCGTGTTCGGCGTACCGGCGACGATTTCGGAGCATCTGATCGCCAAGGACGACGTGCGCAAGATCTCGTTCACCGGTTCGATTCCGGTCGGCAAGCACTTGGCGCAGCTCGCCGCCAAAAGCATGAAACGCGCCACCATGGAGCTCGGCGGCCATTCTCCGGTCGTGGTGTTCGCAGACGCCGATCCGGAAAAATCGGCCGAGACGATCGCGGCCTTCAAATATCGCAATGCCGGCCAAGTCTGCATTTCGCCGACGCGCTTCTATGTGCAGGAGCCGGTTTACAGCCGTTTCCTGGCGCGCTTCACCGAATATGCCAAGGCGCTCAAAGTCGGGGACGGCATGGAAAAGGGCATCACCATGGGACCCATGGCGAATGCGCGCCGCATCGACACCATGGAAAGTTTCGTCAACGACGCCAAGGATCGCGGCGGCAAGATCGCCACCGGCGGCAGTCGCCGCGGCAATCAGGGCTACTTCTTTGAGCCGACGGTGATCACCGACGTGCCCGATGACAGCAAGATCATGACGCAAGAACCATTCGGCCCGATCGCACCGGTGGTGGCGTTTAAGACTTTCGACGAAGTCGTCGAGCGCGCCAATTCGCTGCCCTATGGTCTTGCCGCCTACGCCTTCACCGGTTCGGCGCAGACGGCGAACCTGATTGGCGACGCGTTACAGTCCGGCATGGTGGGCGTCAACTCGATCGCTATATCCACGCCCGAGACGCCGTTCGGCGGCATCAAGGAATCCGGTTACGGCAGCGAAGGCGGCATCGAAGGTTTGTCGGCCTATCTCAACACAAAATTTATCTCGCAGGCCTGACACGGCGCCGGATCCGAAGACTGCCGCGGCATGCAGCGGGAGTCTTCGGACGCCAAGATCGCGACGCGGTCGAACGCTTCAGGATTTCGTAAAATGGCGATTTTCTGCAACGGGCTGGCGCCGCCATCGCAGCTTCGCATGCTCGCCACTTTTTGGTCGCGATCGGGTTGCCCGCGGCGGCACGAAGCGGCGATCTCCGCGTCATCATCCCTAGGGGTTAGGAACGAAGTCCGTCGGTAGCGCATTGTTGCGGCGCGGGGTGCGAAGCGCCGGTTACCGATGGACATTATAGCTTCCATGCTCGCTTATCTGACATGCGTCACCGGAATTATCGGGACGCTGGCTGTATCCTTTTTCATCTACTTTTCCGCGCCCGATCAGCCGATTACGCCAGCCCACGCCGTCGCGACGGTAGCCGCACCTGGCGGCGGCGGGACGATCGCGGCCGCGGCAACCCCCGGACCGGCCGAAGCGAACGCGGCCGGCACCACGGGAGCCCGCACCCCGAAACGTCCAATGCCGACCCAAGCCACGACGACCCAGTCCGCAACCGCGTTTGACCTTCGGCCAAGAACACGATTGTCCGCGCTGCAGTTGCACCGCTTACTTCAGGACGAACGCGCCAGGCGATTGGCCTATCGGCAAAGCGACGACTTCGAGACGCGCTTCCTGAGCTATACCGATTGAGTGACGGCCCGGACGCTCGAACATGACCCTGAACGGCGGCGGGCTTTCGGATCGGATCATGCTCGAACGAAGACTCTAAACCCCGATTCGATCGAATCAGATCGGGGCCTTAAGAGTAAGAGCGTTCCATATAGGCCACTGCATCGTCGGCAAGCTGACCGGCATCGCGTTCACCGCGCTGCGCCATCTCGATGATGCGTTTGGCGATGATTTCCTGTGCGGCGCGCTTGTAGGCGGGTGACGACAGCTTGCTGCCCGACTGTTCGACCCTCTGCCACGCCGTCTCGAATACCGAAACCAGGGTCTCGATCATTTCCGGCTCGAACGCCGACTGCTTCAATAAGGGAATTATCGGCATGATATTGTTCCGTGTTTTACAATGCAATTCATCAACCGGTGCCGGCGTCGGAACCCCGGGCGATACGCCACCGGTCGGGGAGGCAGTTATGGGGAGCGAACTCCCCGCCGGGTATCGCCAAGCAAGACTTGATTTTGCTGGCGGGTTCGACACCCGATGTGGTCATCGCGCACCTTGGGATAGCGCCAATTTGTTGCATTAATAACGCACAAGTGGCTGCGGTGATCCATCTGCTGGCAGGAAGGCAGCGACCTGACAGCGATCCTCGGCACCCCCCGCTCCGCCCTGTGGTCGCCACGCGAAACAGCCGGCAGGGGCCTAAGTTTTCGGCCTTGGCGCTCAAGCAGGCGGGACGCAAGCCTGAATCTGGCGTATTCATAGTCCAGAATCGCACGCTCGGCACCGCCGAAGGAGGAGCCGCGATGGCAGACCGCTCCCACAGGTTCAAGGTCGGGCAATCCGTCGATCTCATCCCATCGACGTTTCGCTCGGCCGCAAAAGGGCACTATGAAATCGTCAGCCTGCGGCCTGCGGACGGGCAAACGCCGCAGTATCGGATTAAGAGTCGGAGCGAATCCCACGAACGCGTGGTTGCGGAGAGCGACCTGGTGCCGTCGGAGTGATGGAAAACCGGTTACGATTGCGACTGGCCCGGTAACAGCTTAAGGTAGCCGCAACGGCCGCGACGCAGTGTCTGGGTTGCCCCGGACAGGAATCCGATAATGTTCAAGGTTCTTGAACTCAAAAGCGCAGACTCGGCCGCGGCAAGCGAGATTGGCCAGGGCTATCCTACGCGCGAGGCAGCCTTGGCCGCCGTCAAAAAATACCTGAAGACATTCAACGTATCCGGACATAATTCGGACGGCAATTATTGGTGGGCGCGCGATACCGAAGGCTTGCGCAAATGCTGGATCGCGGCCCCGGATTGAAGCCGTCCACTTCGGCCGGTCGTCCCCGGACGCGCGTGGCGCTTAAGTCAAGGCGCGGCGCCAACCCCGTCTAGGAGATTTTCTTGCCGCGGGCGTCTTTTCCTGTCATTCGCACCGGCGTGAATGGCGAGGCCATGGGGGCGTTCTTCGTCTTGTTCTTTTCCGCCTTAGGTTTCTTTTTCTCGCGATTGCTTCTCATTTGTCCCTTGGCCATCTGGTCCTCCCGGTTGCCGTGGTGAATCGTTGCGTCGCGCTAGCTTTCGCCCGACAGTCGCTTAAAGTCGGCCAGCACTGCAGCGATCAGTTTCTGGCGCCTCGGATCCTGCGCCGCTGGCGTTGCCGCGAACAGCCTGAGAAGATAGCGCGCCTTCTCGGCGGCTTCAGTCCAATGCGTCGCCGGCGCCGCCAATAAATGGGTTTCGAGTTCGTCTTGTCGAAGGCGCAGCGAGTGTTCGTTCTCTTCGACCTCCGCCAGCAATCGTCGAAGCTCGGTAGCCTTCTGGGCGGCCATCCCGCGATGCTGGTCGAGATCAATCGTCTTGTCCGTCATGATTGGGCCGCGTCGCGCTTCGAGGAATATTGGCGCTTCAAGGGATATTCGGCACTGTCGTACAGACGGCGGATATCGTCGCAGCCGTATCGCCGCTCGTCGACTTCGAGAAACGCGCCCACGAGCGACTCCGCCGGCATATCCTCGATGGCGAAGCGGATGGCCTGCGCGGCCTGCGCAAATCGCCGGTATGCGAGCGGCTGACGCCTGGGCAAGCGTCTTCGCGTCGGAAACAACTCGGCAGCGGCATTGTAATTAAATTCGGTCATCCGCCGAATCCTCGTCAAAATATTAAGCATCATCCGAATGAACACCATTCGCACGATGCGGCTAATATAGGCGCAAAATGCACTGTTGCCAGCCGGTTACGGGTTGGCACCGCCGAAATTGCAAACGCCGCGTGGTATCCAAGTCCGCCGACGACGCTGCGCATTGTGTGGACCGCCACGTCCGTACCCGGTAGGGTGGGCCGTCTGCGGCATGAGCGAATCGGCTTTACCGGCTGACGGTAGCCACCGCTCCCGTTTCTTGCCGAACCAAGCATGTGCGTGTTTGGCGCAGGCGTCGCCTGATGTCGGACGTAAAAAAGGCGCGTTGCGGCCAAACCAGAGCGCTTTGATTGGAAATCCGCAAAGCTGTGGCGTCGTTAGGTTTCGGCAATGGCGATCGGCATGCGGCGATCATCGTGGAGAGAATTTTGGACGACAGAATGCAAGCCGACACGGGCGCCGATACGATCAACATGCGCGCCTTGACGCAAAGTTTGGCACGCTATCGCGAACCAAGCCCCAGGCGCAGCATCATCGAGATCCTGATCACGGCCGTGCCGTTCGTTGTCCTCTGGCTTTTGATGTGGCTGTTGCTCCCCGTCGGATACGGGCTTTATTTGCTGCTGGCCGTTCCCGCCGCCGGCTTTCTCGTCCGTCTCTTCATGATCCAGCACGATTGCGGCCACGGCTCGTTTTTTCGCAATCGATTATCGAACGATTGGGTCGGCCGCGTGATCGGCGTGTTCACGATGACGCCTTATGACTTTTGGCGGCGCGCACACGGTGTCCATCACGCCTCGGCGGGTAATCTCGATCTCCGCGGTATCGGCGACATCGATACGCTGACCGTGGATGAATATCTTGCGCTGTCGCGCTGGGGCCGGTTGCGCTATCGAATGTACCGGCATCCTCTCGTCATGTTCGGCATCGGTCCGACCTACCTGTTTGTGCTGCGCCACCGCCTGCCTTGCGGACTGATGCGGGAAGGCTGGGGACCCTGGGTCAGTACCATGGCGACAAACGGCGCAATCGCGCTTGTCGTTGCCGGGACGATGTGGGCGATCGGGATCAAGCCGTTCCTGCTTGTGCATCTGCCGATCACCGTCCTCTCCGGCGCGATCGGGGTGTGGCTGTTCTATGTCCAGCACCAATTCGAACATACGGTCTGGCTCAAAGGCCGCGATTGGAGCTTCCCAACGGCTGCGCTCTATGGCAGCTCGCATTACGACCTGCCGGGAGTATTGCGGTGGTTCACCGCCAATATCGGCGTGCACCATATTCACCACCTGTGCAGCCGGATTCCGTTTTACCGGCTCCAACTCGCGCTGCGTAACCATCCCGATCTCGCCAATGTCGGCAGGCTCACGCTGGCCCAGAGTCTAGCCTGCGTGCGGCTCGTGCTCTGGGATGAAACGGCCCGCCGGCTGATTTCATTTCGCGAGTTGCGGACGATGCGGTCCGGCGCGGCGAACGGTACGCAGGCGTGCATCGACGCCGTCTGATCGACGACGCGGTAACCGATCGGCCGTCGCCGCGAGGCAGTCGCCTTGCAAAGGCCACGCTTATCACGTAGTTACCCGTAATCGACTTTTGGCCGGACAATCGGGCCGTTTCGCCTTTGCTGCATGCCAGGCGCACGTTCAGACCCTCCAAACATCGACGAATCGAGCTTTGGGACGCGAGAAAGCGCGTCTTGGGTTCAACTGCACCTGAGATCAGCAAAAGGATATCTCTATGAATACGGGCACCGTGAAGTTCTACAACGACCAAAAAGGCTTCGGCTTCATCCAGCCGGATGACGGCGGCAAGGACGTTTTCGTCCACGCCACCGCGCTGGAGCGCGCCGGAATGCGCGGCCTTGTCGAAGGCCAGAAAGTTTCCTTCGATACCCAGGAAGATCGCCGCACCGGCAAGATCGCCGTCGGCACCATCCAGGCGGCGTAACGTCAAAGCGACGGCGCTTCGTTTAAGCGACAAGCCGAAACCGCCCCCTCAAGGGGCGGTTTTTTTGTGCGCCGCACAGCGGTGCGGCCCGATCCGCAGCTTATGGAGTCTGTAGCGATCCGTCAGAGCGCGGATTGGCAGTCACAAGCATGCCGCGGCGCGCCAGCGCATGCTTTAATTGTTCAATTGCGACGTCCGCGGTTGCGGAGCTGTTGGCCTTCTCGAGGTGCCGAAGCAGCGCCTTCAAGGCTGGTTCCTTGTCTCTAATCACCCAGCGGCGCGCGAAGACTTTGGCTTCGTGAAGGCTCGTTATGCGGACGACTTGGGTAGCGCCGGGAAGACCGGCGTCGAAATAATCAAGGGGTGCGGACATTGTTTCACCGGCGTTGCTGCTCGCTACCATGGAGCGACCGGCTCGCGAGCGCAATCATACCGGCGCAATGATCCCCATAGTTCTTGGATTTATTCCCGTCTGTGATTTCGGTTAGCGAGGGCAACTACGTATCGTAGCCGCCGAACTCCAGCGGTTGTCACAAAGCCGCTGGTATAATGGCTCGCGCCATCCGGCGCATGAGCAGAGATTGGCGGAGAGAGAGGGATTCGAACCCAAAGCGCTCCCGTAGCGAGCGCGTTCTTGTCGCTCCTCGCTTTGTCGAAGAAAAATGCGAGGAGCGGATAAATCGGGGGTTCGAGATCCCCCGCCTCAACCAATTCCTGCTCATGCGCCGTCCGGCGCATGAGCAGGGATTGGCGGAGAGGGAGGGATTCGAACCCCCGATACGGTTGCCCGTATGCCGCATTTCGAGTGCGGTGCTTTCAACCGCTCAGCCACCTCTCCGGAAACCCCCATGTAGCGGCGGCCTGCGCGGGAGACAAGGGCAGCGAAAGGAACGCTGCTAAAGCTCCCGGCCGAGCTTGCGATCGAGCGAATAGGGACCGCCGCCACGCAGCGCGATGGCGAAGCTCGCCAGGCCCCATAGCAGCACATATTCGTAGCCGTGGTTGGTCCAGGAAAAGCCATTGCCCCAATAATGCGGCCAGACCAGATAACCCATTTCGATGGCAACCGCCGCGCCGAAGAAGCGAGTGAACAGGCCGAGCGTGATGAAAATGCCGCCGGCGAATTCGAGCACCGTCAGGAATATCGCGACTTTCACTCCGAGCTGCGGCAGGCCGTCATGGGCAAATCCCGCGGCCTGGGCATCCGGGCCGCGCAGGATTTTGCCCCAGCCATGGACGATGAGATTCCAGCCGACCGCGAGCCTGACGATCGGCCACGATAGCGGCTCGACGATATCGTAAAACGGCCGTAGGAACGGCAACAGCAGCTTTGGCTCGGTCTGCGCGTCGGCCATGAGTGTCTCCAAGGTTGCGAGTATTGCGGCGATCGCGCGCGACAACGCGATCGTTATTTGGTCGGCGCCACCAGCGAATAGCGGGCGTCCGCCGCGAGGCATTCGGCCTCGGGAATGCCGAGTTCCTTGCGCACGATATTGGTACCGAGCACCAGCGAGACGATCTTGTAGAAGGCATGGCGGCGACTCATGCCCTCGCGACCCATACCGCAATCCGTCGATATCACCAGCCGTTCCGGCGGAATGTATTTGAGCGCGGCACGAATCTTCTCCGCGACCTCGTCCGGGCTTTCCACCTGCAGCGTATGATGGTCGATGACGCCGATGGCGATTTTCTTTTCCGCGATGGTCTTGCCGATCGCTTCAAGATCGATGCCGCCGGAGCTCGAGGATTCGAACGTGATAACGTCGGCGTCGACCGTATTGTAGGTCTCCAGGGCCGGCTTATAGCTCTGCACCTGGGCAAACATGCGCTGCTGCGAAGGATTGCCCCAGCAGGAATGCGCCCACACCTCGGTCTTGGCCCGCAGCCCCTTCACGGTGCGATTGAACACCTCGACCATCAGTTGAGGCGTGATCACTTTGTCCTGGATCTTGCGCACCGCGATCAAATGAATCTGCGGCTCCTCGATTTGAATCACCGGGCAGCCGGCATCGGCGAGTTCGTGATATTCCTCGTTAAAGGCGTCGGCGATCGCGAACAGGCGTTCGGGCACGCTTTTGTAGTAGCGGTCCTGCAATGCGAAGGCGACGATCTCAGCCGACACCGCGCCGAACTTGACCGGTTTCGTGGTGTAGCGCTGCGCCGCCTTCCACATCGCGGTATATTGCAGATTGCCGCGCCCGACCGGGCCGGTGATGACCGGCATCACCCGCGATTCGAGATAGTCGTGCAGAATGTGGCCACGCGCAAAAAGAATGCCGCCGCGGCCGGCCGGCGTCGGCTCGGGATGCGCGATGTCGAGGCCGGTCATGTGGTTCGGCGGATAGGCGGTCCAGCTCTGACCGCCGACATCGTCATCGAAGTGGGCATCCCCGTCCGTGACGATGTCCAGCCCAGCCAGCTCCTGATCGCGCAGATAGCAAGTTATCGCGTCCTCATACTGCTCGCGGAAGCGGCGGCTGACCATGGCCTCGAGAAAATGACGGGTGCCGAGATTTTCGGTGTACCAGCTCGGTCGCGGCAGCGAGCCCGTGATCGTCGTTGGCAGTTTAATGTCTTTGGTGGCTCGATACATTTTTGGTCGCCTCCCCGAATATTGCGCCCGATTCAAAGATCGTTCGCCGGCCGTTGGCTTAGCTTAGCAAGCCATGCGGCAGGACGAGAAGCGATTATCGACATTGCAGCTATCCCATCGCCCGCTGTCGATTGCGCGTCAAATTCACGATGGGCAACAGTGGGCAAAGCGGGCGCTTGGGCGTGTAAAATCTTCCCGTCGAACGGGTCGGCTCAGGTGCCGGTAAATGCCGGTTTGCGCTTTTCCATGAAGGCGGTGCGGCCTTCGGTGTAATCGCGGCTGGCGAAACATTGCTCGACCAGCTCCGTCGAGCGCGCGAGGTCGCGCTGGGAGTCCTCTTTGACGACTTGTCCGACCGTGAACTTCACCGCCTTGATGGTCAGCGGCGCATTGGCGCAGATCATGTCGGTCATGCCTTTGACGTAAGCCTCAAGCTCCGCGGCCGGCACCATGCGGTTGACGAGCCCCATGGCGAGCGCCTCGGCGGCGTCGAACTGGCGCGCGGTATAGAAAATCTCCTTGGCGAAGGCCGGCCCGACGATATCGACCAGCCGCTTGAGGCCGGTATAGCCGTAACCCAGACCGAGCTTGGCCGCGGGCACCGCGAAGCGGGAATTGTCGGAGCAGATACGCAGGTCGCAGCAGGTGGCAAGACCGAGGCCGCCGCCGATACAGTAGCCACGGATCATGGCAATCGTCGGCTTGGGAAAGTCGGCGACGCTGGAATAGGCCGCGTCTGACTTGACATTATAGGCGCGCGCGGCCTCCAGCGTGGCGCGTTCGTCGCCGAATTTCGAAATATCGGCGCCGGAGACGAAGGCCTTGCCGCCGGCGCCGGTCAGCACCACGACGCGGACGTCGTTATCGGCGGCGAAATCGTCAAGAATCCGTTTGGTCGCCTCCCACATGTCGAGCGACACCGCGTTGTGCCGCTCCGGATTATTGAAGGTCACGATGCCGACGCCGCCGTCTTTGCGCGAAAGCATCTTGTCGGTCTCAGTCATCATTCATTTCCTTTTTCCGCGGCACGCGCGAGCATTGGTCCGCATCACACGGCCCATTATTCACACCGGCAATTCTTCATACAGCTTTGGCCTTGTGCAAGGTCGCAATATCGCGCGCGGAAAAGCCGAATTCCTTGAGCACCGCGTCGGTATGCTCGCCGAGCTCCGGCGGCCGCGCCACGAGCCGCGACGGCGTGCGCGACAGCGACACCGGCTGGGCTACCAGGCGCATCTTGCTTTTATCTTTCTTGGTCACGCTTTGCGCGATGCCGAGATGTTGCACCTGCGGGTCGGCGAACATCTGGTCGATCGCATAGATCGGCCCGCACGGCACACCCGCCTTGTTGAAAAGATCGACCCATTCGGCGCTGGTGCGGCCGATAAGATAAGTGTCGATCTCGGCGTTAAGCGCATCGCGGTTCTTCGAGCGCGCCGCGGCGTTCTGATAGTCGGGCTTGTCCAGAAGCGCATTCGCGCCGGCAGTTTCGCAGAATCGTTGCCAGATTCGCTGGCCGGTGGTGGCGATATTAATATAGCCGTCCTTGGTCTTGAACACGCCGGTCGGAATACTGGTCGGATGATTGTTGCCGGCCTGCTTCGCCACTTCGCCGCTGACGAGATAGCGCGCGGCCTGAAAATCGAGCATGAAAATTTGCGCTTGCAACAGCGAGGTCTCGATATGCTGACCTTTCTTGGACTTGTCGCGCTCGAGTAGCGCGACGAGGATGCCGAGCGCCGCGAACAAGCCGGCGGTGAGATCGGCAATCGGGATGCCGACGCGGACCGGTCCCTGACCCGGCAGACCGGTGATCGACATCAGCCCGCCCATGCCTTGTGCAATCTGGTCGAAGCCGGGCCGGTTGGCATAGGGCCCATCCTGGCCGAAGCCGGAAATGCTGGCATAGACAATGCGCGGATTGATCTTGGCGATGGTCTTGTAATCGATGCCGAGCCGCTTTTTCACGTCGGGGCGGAAATTTTCCACCACGACGTCGGCTTTCTTGGCCATGCGCTTGAACGCGGCGAGACCTTCGGGGACCTTCAGATTGAGCGTCATGCTGCGCTTGTTGCGGTGCAGGTTTTGAAAATCGGATCCCTCGCGCGGCCCGCCCATCGGCTCTTCGATGCCGGGCGGGGTCTCGATCTTGATGACATTGGCGCCCCAATCGGCGAGCTGGCGCACGCAGGTCGGACCGGACCGCACCCGGGTGAGATCGAGCACGGTAAAGCGTGCGAGGGCTTTCGAAGCGCGGGGAATGGGCATTCTGGCGTCTCCTGCACCGTTCACTACCGGTCGGTTTATTGCCGGCCAATTTCTTACGGGTTCCGGCCGGAGGGCAGAGAACTTCTCCGATCTGACCGGCCTTGTCTACCAGCACAGGGACGGCACGGGCGCGGTCGTATCGGCCGTGCCGATCCGCTAAAATGAGGCTACGATGGCCATCTTTCCGGCACTTTCGAGAGGCGATCATGAACGAAGATGCATTCAACGTGAGCCTGCGCAAATTCCTCAAAAAAGTCGGCATCACCTCGCAGCGCGAGATCGAACAGGCGGTGCGCGCGGCAGTTGCCGCCGGCCGGCTGAAAGGCAACGAAGCCTTGCCGGCCAAGATAACGCTTTCGGTCGAGGGCGTCGGTCTTGCAGTCGAGATCGAGGGTGCCGTCGAGCTCGAATGAGGGCGCAGCATCCGCGGAACCAGTCGGGAAAAACATGCTCAGACTTCGCCGCCCACTGATCGCAGTAATGTTCGTCGCTTTGGGGATGCCGGCGATCGCGCAGGATCACCACGGCGCGGCCGAACGGACCGATCGCCAGGAGGAGGGACAGCACGAAAGCCAACAGAACGGGCCTGGAATTCTTTCGCTCCTGCCGAGCGACGCCGTGACCGAGCACAGTATCGACGTGCCGACCGGCAAACTCGCTTACACCGCAACTGCCGGAACCTTCTCGCTGTTCGATCAATCGGGCGCACGCTCGGCTGCGGTATTCTACACGGCCTATGTGGCGAAATCGTCCAACCCTTCGGCGCGGTCTGTGACCTTTGTGTTCAACGGCGGACCAGGGGCCGCGTCGGCCTTTCTCAATCTCGGACTGGTCGGCCCGCGCATCGCCGAATTCGGCATGAACGGCCGCGATGGCGCGAACGTCCATTTGATCGATAATCCGCAGACTTGGCTCGCCTTCACCGATCTGGTGCTGATCGATCCGGTCGGCACCGGCTGGAGCCGGGCCGCCAAGGCCGATGGCGGCCGTGCCTTTTGGAACGTGCACGGCGACGCCGAGTCCATGGCCAAAGTCATAGCGCTTTATGTCGCGAAAAACGGCCGTGCCAGCTCGCCGAAATTCCTCCTCGGCGAAAGCTATGGCGGCTTTCGCGCCGCCAAGGCCGCACGCGTGTTGCAGAGCGACCAGGGCATCGTGGTCTCCGGTATACTGATGCTGTCGCCGCTGCTTGAGGGCGCGTTCCAATTCGGCGGCGACCGCTTCGCTCTCGCCGCCGCGCTGCAACTGCCATCACTCGCGGCGGCCGAGCTTGAGCGCAAAGGCACGTTCAGTAAGGAGGCGCTGGCGCGGGCCGAACACTTCGCGCTCACCGATTATCTGTCGACGCTCGCGGGCACGCCGCCGCGCGGCGACGCCGCAAAGTCATTTTACGCGCAGGTCGCGGCAATGACCGGAGTGTCGGTCGATGCCGTGGCCGAAACGCGCGGTTTCATTCGCGACAGCTACCTCAAAAACCTCTACGCCGGTGACCACAAGGTCGTCAGCCATTACGACGCGACCTTCGCGTCCGACGATCCGTATCCCGAATCGCCGGTGGCCCGCGGTCCAGACCCGATCCTCGACGGCGTCATCCGGGCTTATGGCGGCGCGTTCGTCGGCTATGCACGTGACGAGTTAGGCTTCAAGACGGAGATGTCCTACACGCTGCTCGCCGAGGATATCGCCAACGATTGGGACTGGGGTTCGGGCCGCGCGCAAGCCAGCGTCGCCGACGATCTGCGCGTGCTGTTGGCGCTGTCGCCGTCGTTCCGGCTCATGATCGGCCACGGTTACAGCGACATGGTCACGCCCTACTCCGATTCGCGCTACGTGCTCGATCACCTCCCGGCCTCCGACGGCGAAGACCGCGCCGCGCTGAAGCTCTATCGCGGCGGGCATATGTTTTATCTCGATCCGAGCTCGCGCAAGGCTTTCACTGCCGATGCGCGAACGATGTATGCGACGCCCTGACGGATCGCTGTGCGCCGCCCGTGGGGGAGCGGCGCTTTGTCTCACCGCGGAGCGGGGCAAGCGCCCAATGGCCGTGTAATTGGGATAATCTGTACTCGTCCGAACGGCGAACCGCGTCGCAATGACTAAAAAATGGGCTTCGCGGCATTCAGCGCGTTCGCCCCGATCGCGCGTTCACATTGCATTTCGGTCCGTTATGCGACATTCGTTTGATTGAACACTGCGGTCATTTAGCCATAGATGACCGGGCCGTCAGAGCCATTCAAGAACACCTTCAGGGAGAACGTGATGTCCAAGGATCTTTTCAACATTCCCATAAAACGACGAACGATACTTGAGGCCGGTCTCGCCCTCGGCGCCATGCAAATCGCCAGCCCGTTCGTGGTCAAGTCGCTGGCCGACGAGCCTGTCAAAATCGGCCTCGACAACCCGCTGACCGGCACTTACGCGGCGGTCGGCAAGAACGAGCTGATCGGCTGCCAGCTCGCCATTGAGCAGATCAATGCCAAGGGCGGCATTCTCGGCCGCCAAGCCCAGCTGCTGGTCGAGGATTCCACCAGCGGCGACGCCGGCACGGCGGTGGAAAAGGCGCGCAAGCTGATCGATCGCGACAAAATCGACTTCCTGGTCGGCAACGTCAATTCGGCGTTGGCGCTGGCCATGGCGGGAGTTTCCTACGAGAAGGGCGTGCTGCACATCGTCCCCGGCGGCCATACCGACGCTATCACCGGCTCGTCCTGCCATTGGAATGTGTTCCGCGTCTGCAACACGACGCAGATGGAAGCCAACGCGATATCCAGCACGCTGATTAAGGACTACGGCAAGAAGTGGTACTACATCACCCCGGACTACGCCTTCGGCCATACGCTGCAGGCCGGTTTGGAGAAGGCCGCGGGCGCGCTTGGCGGCATCGAGGTCGGCGGCGACCTGACCCCGCTCGGCACCACCGATTTCTCGTCTTATCTGATCAAGGCGCAGTCGACGAATCCCGACGTCATCATCTTCCTGATCCAAGGCGATGACATGGTGAACGCGCTCAAGCAGGCCGTGCAGTTCGGTCTCGACAAGAAATTCCACCTTGCCGGCGCGCAGCAGGAGCTCGAATCGCTCGAAGGCCTGCCGCCGGAAGCGCGGATCGGCACTTGGGTGTTCGAGTGGTACTGGAAACAACCGAATGTGCCGCACGTCGCCGAGTTCGTCGATGCGGTCAAGAAGAAGTCCGGCCGCGTTCCGACCGCGCGCACGTGGTTCGGTTTCGTTTCGACCTGGACCTGCGCGCTCGCCGCCAACACCGCGAAATCGCTTGAGGCAGTGAAAATGGCCAAGGCGCTGCAGGGCTTCAAACTGCCGCCTGAAATCGCGCTGATGCCCGACGGCGCCTTCTACCGCGAAGGTCAGAATCAGGTCATCCCCAACCTCTATGTAGGGAACGCGCAGGCCCAAGGCAGCGAAGCTGACGATCTTTTCAAGGTCACCAATGTCGTCAAGGGCGCCGATGTGGCCGGCTCGCTGGAAGACACCGGCTGCAAGCTCACTTGGCCTGCCTGAGGCCTGGCTTGCCAACGATCGCACGCACCGGGCGCCGCGGCGCGGCGTCCGGAATGCCGGGCTTGGGGGGCCATCGCCACATGATCTTGAACGGTGACCGCATCGCGCCGACCACGCCAGTGTGGCGTGGCAGGCGAAGCTCAACAACGTTGTCGTGCGTATGACCCAGCTTCTGCTCTTCAACGTCTTCAATGGGCTCATCGTCGGTGCATTCTACGCATTGATGGCGCTCGGCCTGTCATTGATCCTCAATCTGTCCGGCGTGATCAATTTCGCCCACGGCGGATTTTTGGCGATCGGCGGCTACATCGCCTTCACGCTGATGCCGTTTATCGGCTTTTGGGGCGGGCTCATCGTGGCGCCGGTCCTGACCGCTGTGCTCGGCATTATCGTCGAACGATTCCTGATCCGTCGCCTCTACGGACGCGATCCGCTTTACAGCCTGCTTCTTACCTTCGGCCTCGCCTTCATATTCGAGGACGGTACCCGCTTCATCTGGGGGGCGCAGAGCCTGCCGTTCCAGGTCCCCGGCTGGCTGGTGACGCCGCTGAGCACGGATTATTTCTTTCTCACCGGCTACCGGCTGTTCATGGTGCTCGTTGTCGCCACCGCGGTGATCGGACTGTTCGTTATCCTCGGCTACACCAGGCTCGGCATCCGTATCCGCGCCGGCACGCTCGACCTCGAGACCGTCTCGGTGCTCGGCGTCAATGTGCGCGTCCTGCGCAGTATGAATTTCGGCTTAGGCATCTATCTGGCGGGCTTGGCCGGCGTGCTGGCGGTCGGCCAACTCGGGCTGCAGCCGACCATCGGCTCCTCGCTGATCATGCCGAGCTTCGTCGCCATCATCGTCGGCGGCCTCGGCAGCTTGCCCGGCACGCTGCTCGGCGGGCTGCTGATCGGCGTCGCTTCCGGGCTGACCACGGTATTTTTCCCATCCGCCAGCGAGGCGGTGATTTACGTGATGATGGCCGCAGTGCTGCTGGTTCGGCCGCGCGGTCTTCTCGGCGAGGAGGGCCGCTTCTAATGACCTCCCTCGGCTTCAATAGGCAATCGGCAAATCTCTTGGTTTGGCTGCTGCTCCTGGCGATGCCGTTTTGGCTGCCGGCGATCGGCGGCTATGTCGAACTCGGCGAACGTGTCGTCGTTCTCGGCCTCGCCGCCATGGCGGTCAACTTCCTGCTCGGCTACACCGGCGTGCTGTCGTTCGGTCATGCCGCCTATTTCGGCCTCGGCGCCTACGGCGCCGGCATGACCATCCGCTACCTGGTGCCGAGCACCGGGCTCGGGCTTCTGGTCGGCACTCTGGTCGGCACGATAGCCGGCGCGATCATCGGCCCGTTGATCATTCGCCTGCGCGGCGTTTACTTCGCCATGGTGACGATCGCCTTCGGTCAGGTCTTTTACTTCATCGCCTTCCGCTGGAATTCGCTGACCGGCGGCGACGACGGTCTCACCGGCTGGACCCGCATGCCGCTCAATTTCGGCTTTACCACGGTCGATATCCTGCACGATACGCGGGCCTTCTATTATCTGATCCTCGCGGTCTTCGCGGTTTCGGTCGGGGTGATGGCGTGGCTGTTGCGGTCGCCGTTCGGCCGCACCTTGATCGCCATCCGCGAGAACGAGCGTCGCGCGCGGTTTCTCGGCATCCCGGTCGATCAGCACATTTGGATGTCCTGGGTGATCTCCTGCTGCTTCGCGGCCGCCGCCGGGGCGCTCTATGCGCTACTCAACAACTTCGTCGATCCGCGGGCGCTGTATTGGACTCAATCCGGCGACTTCGTCATCATGGCGGTGCTGGGCGGCATGCGGTCGTTCTGGGGCCCATTGATCGGCGCGGCGATCTTCGTGCTCTTGCAGGACTATCTGTCGAGCCAAACCCAGAACTGGATGTCGTTCGTCGGACTGTTCTTCGTGTTGGTGGTGCTGTTCTTCCCGCGCGGCATTCTGGGCGCGGTACGACGTAGGGTCACATCATGAGTCTGTTACGGGTCGAGAGCGTGTCCAAACATTTCGGCAGCCTGATCGCCGTCAACGGCGTATCGATGACGGTGGAGCACGGCGAATTGCGCGCCATCATCGGTCCGAACGGCGCCGGCAAGACCACCTTTTTCAACCTGATCACGGGATTTCTCACGCCGACTTACGGCAGCATCACGTTCGATGGCCAGGATGTTACCAATCTGTTGCCGGCGCGCCGGGTCTGGCTCGGCATGGCCCGGACATTTCAGGTCACCGAGGTGTTTCCCGAGCTGTCGGTGCAGGAGAATCTGCGCATCCCGGTGGAAGTCGCATCCGGCTTTCGTCTGCGGGCGTGGCTGTCGAAGTCCGACGACTCAAAGATCCGCGACCGCGTGACCGAACTCCTCGACATGGGCGGGCTTGCCGACAAAGCGGAACGCCAAGTCGGCGAGCTCTCGCACGGCGATCAGCGCGCCACCGAGATCATGATGGCGCTGGCGCTCAAACCGCGCATGCTGCTGCTCGACGAACCGACCGCCGGCATGGGCGACCAGGAAACCTATGAGATCACGCAGCTCATTCGCCGCCTGCACAAGAATGCCAAGCTGACCATCGTCTTGATCGAGCACGACATGCGGGTGGTGTTCCATCTGGCCGACCGCATCATGGTGCTCGACCAGGGCAAATTCCTCGCCGAGGGCACGCCGCCGGAGATCGCCGCCAACAAGGCGGTGCAGACCGCCTATCTCGGCCAAGCGGCATGAGCCAGGCCGCGAGAGTAGCGCATGAGTGAAGCCGCAAGGGTAGGCCCATGACCGCAGCGTTGATTGCCGAGGGGCTCCACACTTACTACGGCAAGAGCCACATTCTGCACGGCGTCAGCCTCGAGGCCGGCGAGGGCCGGGTGACGGCCTTGCTCGGCCGCAATGGCGCCGGCAAGACCACGACATTGCGCAGTCTCATGGGCCTCACCGCGCCGCGCGAAGGCCGGGTAACGATATTCGGCACTGCCACCACCGGCTGGCCGCCCTTCCGGGTCGCGGCGCTGGGCGTCGGCTACGTCCCGGAGGGCCGCAAGATTTTTCCCAATCTCACCGTCGAGGAGAACTTGATGGTGCCGCTGGAGCGGCCGGGCCCGTGGACGATCGCGGGCATCTATCAACTTTTTCCGAGGCTCGCGGAGCGCAGGTTCAGCCGCGGCCGCCAGCTCTCCGGCGGTGAACAGGAAATGCTGTCGATTGGGCGCGCGTTGTTGCTCAATCCGAAACTCCTCATTCTCGACGAGCCGTCGCAAGGCCTGGCGCCGCTGATCGTGCGTGAGGTTTTCCGCATCGTGGCCAAGATGCGCGCGGAAGGCATTTCGGTTTTGCTGGTTGAGCAAAACGTGCGCATGAGCCTCGAAGTCGCCGACCACGCCTATGTGCTCGACGACGGTCACGTGGTCTATTCCGGTCCCGCGCGCGAGCTTGCCGCCGACGAGGCGCGCGTGCAGTCGCTGGCCGGCGCCAGCGCCGAGGAATGGACCCCGGAGAACTAAAGATCAGCTCGCTTTCCTGGGATCGAGGCCGTATTTCGCGCACATGGTGGACACGAGTGCGAAGTCCTTGCCGCCGGCGATGAGCCCCATGACCGCAGAGGTCACTTTGCCGCCGACCACTCTGGCTTCGATAATATAGGCCTGTTCGCCGCTATAGGCCGGGAACGGGCTTTTGCCGTTCACCGTCGCGCAGTAATTGACCGTGTCTTCGGTGACGACCACCGGAAACTTCGCCCATTTGTATTTCGCCGACGCCGGATCGCGCAGCGATATCGCGACCGAGTCGACAATCACTTTCTTTTCTTGCGGCGTGAGATCGCGCTGCGCGACTGAGGCGACGGCGCTGGCGACGGCGCCGCCGGGATTATAGGTGCCGGCGGGCGCGCCCGTATCCTGAGCCGATGGCGCCGTAGCGCAGCCGGAAAGCGTGAGGCCAACCGCAAGCGCGGTGAAAATGCTGAATTTTGATGCTTGCACGGCTTGTCCGTTGTTAAGGCTATTGCCCGGACACGGCGGCTGTGTTCGCCGTTTTGGCGGATGCGCGGATCGGACCGATGGTGACCGTGGCAGCGGGCGACGCCGGCGCCGTCGGCGGCGCATCGGCGGCGCGAATTGTATGGACCCCGCTATTGATCATCGCCCGGCCGTCGCGCGTCGGATTGCTCATTTCCTTGACGTTGTCGCTGACCAGCGTGTCCGCCGCTTCCGGGTGCCCGGTATTCATCATGCGCATGTGGTTCACGAAAATCTTGGGATAGATCAGTGTCGAAGACGGTACTTTAAGTCCCATATATTTCGCCACGTCCGCGACGAAGGCATTGCAGTTGTAGAGCTCCGCGCTCCAGACATGCGATTGCGATTGCAGCTGCTTGATGTAGCCAACGACGCGATCGTACTGATCCTTGTCCATCAGCACGCGATAGCGGGCCGAGATGTACTTGTCTTCGAGGTCGCCGTCGGTCCATCCGGTTTCCGCGGGCACCGGGACGTAATGGCCAATCACCCAGGCGGTCGCGTCGTCGCCGACCGGCGACAGACCGGCGACACTGTCCTTGGTGGGCGTCTCACCGACCCGCCCGTGAACAAGGAACGTGTGGCCGTAATCCCAAGCATAGCGCGAGCGGAATTCGACATAGTACTGGCCGGAGCCGCTGGTGATTACGGGTGTTTTTGCGTTGGCGGCCCTGACCAGCGGCTTGGGGCCGTCCTGAGCGGCCTCCGCGCGGAGGCCATGGCCCACAAACGCGGCCATGGCGATCAGTCCCGCCAGCCAAACGCGACGTGCCCGGTCGCTACTTTTGCGCCGCATCATGCCCTCCGAGTGACCATAACCAGCCATCGAGGCGACCGATTCGGTGGTGAACCTCGGCCGCCCGCGGCCACCCCGCCGCGATTCGGAATCGGTCATCGCCACTGCCGCAATGGTAGCAAGATATTGACCCTCGCCGGATGGCAAATGTTCGGCACGGATTCCGGATTTTCCGCGGTGCGGCATATTTGCAACGCTGGCCGATCGGGCACCGAGGAAGCCGGCGATGGCCAAAATCGGCCCATTTTTCATCGCTCCTGGCCAGGAATTGCACTCAAACCGGCGGAGCGCGAGCCTTTTGGCGAGGTTCCTAATCAAACCTTAATTCCCCTGCGCGTGGAACCGCATAGGCGGCACAATCAAATCGAGACTGTGTCTTTTCAGCACTAGAGGATCGGATGCCCCCTCTGTATGGTTAATCTTGTCATGACAAGGGGGAGTTCTCTCCATGAAGAAGATTGCTTTAGCGACGGCAGCGGTGTTTGCTCTCCTCAGCATCGCCGGCTGCGCCCAGGTCGGTAAGGGTAAGGCCCCGCCGCCGGTCGTAACCAAGGGCTAACTGCCACTAACGTGGCAGTTCTGTGGGGAAGGGCCGGCCTTGTGCCGGCCCCTTTCTTTTTGGCGGTTGTCTTTGGGCGACCGTTTTAGCTGTTCTTTTTGTCCGTTATGCGAGTCGGCGCCTATTCCGCCGCGCGCTTGCGGGCGATCGCCGCGGCGGCCGTGTCGTAACGCTCCTCGCGCTCCAAGACGTCTTTCATGCCGACCAGCTCGTAATAATCCTCAAGCGGCAGGAGATGGTCGAATGTCGCGGTCAACGAATTCTCGCGCTTGAGGATCCGCAGCACATTGCGGACGGCATGCGCCGCGGCAAACAGCGCAATCGACGGAAATGTCGCCGCGGCAACGCCGGCCGCTTCGAGCTCTTCGAGGCTTCTGCGTTTGAGCCCCGCGGCCTGTGACAGCGTCGCCATATGCGGCCCGCTTACTTCGCGCATCACACGCTTGATATCTTCGATGGAGTCGACACCCATCGGTTTCGCCATGTCGGCGCCGGCTTCCATGAAAAGCTGACTGCGCCCGATCGCAGCGTTGAGACCTTCGACGCCCGCGGCATCGGTGCGAGCGGCAATGAAAAAATCGGGATCGCGGCGCGCGTCGAGTGCAGCCTTGATCTTGGCCAGCATTTGCTCGACCGGGATCACCTGCTTGCCCGGCAGATAGCCGCAGCGATTAGGAAAGACCTGATCGCTCAGGAAGAGGCCGGCGATACCGGCAGCCTCGAAAGCGCGCACCATCTGCCGGATATTGTTGACGCCGCCGAAGCCGGTATCGGCATCGACATAGACCGGTATCTCGACGGCAGCGCAGATGCGCCCGTAATGATCGGCATAGTCGCGCATATTGGACTGGCCCATGTCGGGCTGCGCGAGCATCGAGCCGATGGCGGCGTAGCCGCCGGCGCAGATCGCCTCAAAGCCTTCAGCCTCCATGATGCGGGCCGAGAGTGCGTCATAGGCGCCCGGCATCAGCACAAGCCGCTTGCCCGCCATGATCGTCTTGAATTTTTTTCGCGCGCTCATCGCCATATCACCTCCCATTGCTGCTTATCCCCATCTCGCCGCGCCTGCCCGGAGATCCAAGCGACTTAACGGGCACGAGGGCGCTGCGCCGTGTCGTGAAGCTGGAACATCGACTTGGCAATGTCGAGAGCGAATTGATGCCATCGCTTGCAATGCTGCCAGACCGGAATTTAAATGAGGAAGCAGCCGTTCGCGGCCGTATCGGAATGGAGTCCGCTATGAGAGTCTGGAAATACGTCTTGGCTGGCATTCTGCCTTTCATGACATCAGCCACGCATGCGGAAACCATCGACATCTCCAACGATCGCGGCGGCGTGGTTTTCATCTATCAGGCACAATGGGAGAAGCTCGCCGCACAGGGCGTAAATGTACGGATTTCGGGCCTGTGCCTGTCCGCATGCACCGTTCTTGTCGGTTACATTCCGCGCAAAGACATTTGCGTGACGCCGAATGCGTCCCTCGGCTTTCATTCGGCAACCCTGCCGATGGTCACGGATCAATTGTTGCGGATCTATCCCGGCGACATTCGCGCCTGGATTGATAAGAATGGCGGCCTCACCCTTTTGAATATTCTCTGGATGCAGGCGCCCGAGATCTACAAGTTTTTTCGTAAATGCTGACTCGGCCTATGTTGAATCGGGGCAAACAAATCAGCGCCGGTTGTCGTTTGCTCCCTGCAACCACGGCTGCGACACGGCCGCGCGGCCTTCCCAACTCACGATCTCATCCATATGCTTGAGCGTCAGCCCGATGTCGTCGAGACCCTCGAGCAGACGTGTGCGATCGGGGCCCGCGATATCAAAGACGATATCCGGCCCGCCCGGCCCGCTGATGCGCTGAGTCACGAGATCGACCGTAAACGGCGCTGCGCCATCGGTTGCGACCACCCGCGCAATGAAGGCGTCGGCATCTTCCGGTCCAAGGACGACGGGCAACACGCCGTTCTGCAGGCAATTCTCGCGATAGATGTCGGCGAAGCTTTTGGCGACGACGACGCGGATATTGTTCGCCAGCATGCTCCATACTGCGGATTCGCGCGATGAACCGGCGCCGAAATTCTGTCCCGTCACCAAGATGCCGGCGGCGCGGAACTGCGGCTTGTTGAGAACAAAATCTGGATTTTCGCTGCCGTCTTCGTGCCAGCGCGCCCGGTTGAACAGCACGACACGATAATCGTCCTTAAGACCCCGCGACTGCAGGATCGGCGCAATCTGGTCGGTATTGATGTCGTCCAGTAGCAGCGGAGCCGCAATCCCGGTGTGGTTGGTGAAAGGCTGCATCACGCCGCTCCCGCCAGCAAATGCCGCACGTCGGCGATGCGGCCGGCGATCGCACTCGCAGCAGCCGTCGCCGGACTGGCCAGATGAGTGCGCACCCTCAGTCCTTGGCGATTTTCGAAGTTGCGGTTGGTGGTCGATACGACGCGCTCGCCCGGCAGGCCACGGTCACCATTGCCGCCGGCACACATCGAGCAACCGGATTCCCCCCAGAAGAAGCCGGCGTCGCGGAAAATACGATCGAGGCCGGCTGCTTCCGCCTCGCGCTTCACGGTCGACGAGCCGGGCACCACCATGGCGACAACGCCGTTCGCAACGCGCCGGCCGCGCACCACCGCGGCGGCAGCCTGCAGGTCCGGCAGCCGGCTATTGGTGCACGAACCGATAAAAACACGACCAACCGGCAAACCCATGAGCGGCGTTCCGGGCGCCAGGTCCATATAGGCGAACGCGGCTTCCGCGGCGGCGCGCCGGCTCGGCTCGACCGCGGCCGCTTCGGGTACGCAGCCGGAAATACCGATGACCTGACTCGGATCGGTACCCCAGGAGATCTGCGGCTCAAGTGCCGCGCAATCGAGAATAACTTCGCGATCGAACACGGCATCCGCGTCGGTCGCCAGCGTGCGCCAATGGTCGAGGGCGCGATCCCACAGCGCGCCGCGCGGCGCGAAAGGCCGCCCTTCGATCCAGGCGAAGGTGGCGTCGTCCGGTGCGACAAAACCCGACCGGCCACCCATCTCGATGTTGAGATTACACAGCGTCATGCGCTGTTCGATCGGCATCGCCGCAACGGCCGCGCCGCCATATTCGACGACGTAGCCGCGCGCGCCGGACACTCCGAGATCGGCGATCAACCGCAATGCCACGTCCTTGGCGTTGATGTGGGCGCCGAGCCGGCCGTCGAGCCGCACCCGCATGCGCTTCGGCCGCTTCAGCGCCATCACCTGGGTGGCGAGAATATGGGCCAGTTCGCTGGTGCCGCAGCCGAAGGCGAGCGCGCCGAGGCCGCCGACCGTACTGGCGTGACTATCAGGGACCGCATGCGTCGCGCCCGGCAGCACCATGCCGAGTTCCGGCGCCACGACATGCGATATGCCCTGGTCGGGATCGTCGATGTCGAAAAGTCTGATGCCGTATTGGCGGCAACCCTCGCGCATCGCCTTGAGAAAGGCCGTTCCCGAGGGGTTGGTGTCGTCGTCGCGGCCGGGCGTGGTGGCGACGGTGTGATCCTGCACCGCGAAAGTCAGGTCGGCGCGGCGCACGTCGCGGTTCTGCTTGCGCAGTTGCGCAAAAGCGTGATGGGCATGCAATTCATGCAGAACGTGCCGGTCGATATAGATGAGATCGCGGTCATCGGCGCGGCGGCCGACGCAGTGCAATTCCCAGATCTTGTCGAACAATGTGCGCGGCATGACGTTTCCCTGGGCATGATCCCGAAAAAGCCTGCGTCCGGACTTGATCCGGGGCTGGTCATCGGTTTTCCGAGAAGATCACGCCAAAACGAGATATTGGATATCTACTGCGGCGAGGCGGAGCGGAGCAAGCCATCTGGGCATGCTCGGCACCGCGCCACGGATTGGACCATTCCATGCCACGTGTCGTCGGTATTGACCATCTGGTTTTAAGCGTCGGCGACTTCGCGCGGTCGAAGGAATTTTACGGCAAGCTCTTAAAGTTCCTCGGTTTCAAACTCAAACACGATTATGCGGACATGGCCGGTTGGAGCAACGGCAAAACGCTGTTCTGGATCGCCGAGGCCGACACACAAGGCAAGAAGCGGAAATATCGCAAGGGCGACATCGGCTTTCATCACTATGCGTTCGAGCTCGCGAGCCGCGGCGACATCGACCGGCTCGGCGCCTTTCTCCAACAGAACGCCGTGAACGTGGTCGATCCGCCGGGAGAATATTACGATCGCAATTATTACGCCGTCTATTTCACCGATCCGGATGGCATGAAGCTTGAGGGCATGATCTGGGCGCCGCCCGACCGCAAACGCCCGCCGGCAAGGCACAAGAGGACGACGAAGCAAGCGAGTAAAAACTCGCGGAAGTCCTGACCGGCGCCGCGGGATCCTGGCGGTACAAAGTCAAGACGCTGCGCGCAGGAGCGATCCAATTTGGGCGACCACGGTGTTGCGGCCGCGGTGTTTGGCGTCGTAAAGCGCCGTGTCTGCCGCCTCGATCAAATCGGCTGCGGTCTGGTATTTGTCCGGCACCATGGACTCGACACCGATGCTGATGGTGACGTGGCCGCAGGGCGACTCCGAGTGATTGATGTAAAGGTCCTCGACCGCCTTGCGCGCTTCGTCGGCGAGCGCGGCCGCCCGTTCGACGCTGAGGCCGGGCAACAACAACGCGAACTCCTCGCCGCCGTAGCGGCCGACCAGCACGGCCTCTTCCAGGGTGACGAGCGACAGTGTTTCGCCGACCGCGCGCAGGCAAGTATCGCCCGCGACATGGCCGTAGCGGTCGTTGAACAGCTTGAAATGATCGATATCGATCATCATCAGCGCCAGCGGCTCCCGCAGTTCACGCGCACGCTGCCATTCGCGCTCGATCTGCCGATCGAAGGCGCGGCGATTTGCCAGCCCGGTCAGTCCATCGAGGCTCGCCAGCTCTTCCAGATGCTCGTTGGCGATCTGCAATTCTTCCTCGCGCGTGGCGAGCTTGGCCGCCATATCATCGAGCGCGGCCGCGAGCGGCGCGAACTCGGCGACCCACGGCTCGTGCGACGCGCGCGCGTGAAGGTCGCCGCGGCCGAACCGCGCAGCCGTGCGCACCAGCGCTCTGATTGGTCGCACCACGAGCTGCTCGCCGCCGAACCACGCGAGCAGCAGAACAAACAGGCCGAATACGATCAGCTGGAGATAGGCGAAATCGATCTCGTGGTCGATGCCGCTGTGCACGGCGTTTTCGTCGAGGCCAACGGCCAATCGCGCCTGCGTCCAGGGTACGCGCACATAGGCGAAGATGCGGCTGACGCCGTCAAACCCGGGCGCGGTCGTCGAACCTTCGTCGTTAGCGAGGATTTGCTGCGTCAGAGCATGCTGCGCGTAGTGCTTGCCGAGATAAGCGTGTTGATCGGCCGAACCGGCGATCAGCGAACCCCTGCCGTCGAGCAACAGAACCGATGCGCCCGGGCGGTGCGCCGCCGTCGCGGCAAGGTCGCTGATCCATTGCAAATTGATGACGGCAAGCACGACACCGCCCATCGAGCCGTCGTCCTTGATGACCGGAAACGTGGCCACCACGCTCGGCACCTGATTGAGGCGATTGATCATATAATCGCTGAGCGCGAATTCGCGCGAATTCAGCGCATCCTGGAAATGCGGCCGATCGGAAACGTTCAATCCGATCGCCAAGGGTTCGGTCGAACACTTGATGCGGCCGTCGGTTGCGGCGATGGAAAGATCGCGGATCCAGGGAATGTTGGACGTCAGGTCGGTCATATATTGATTGCAGTTGGCCGCCTCCGGCGGCATCTTGGCGTAAACGCGCGATACGATCTGAACCAAAGCGCGAACCGAATAAATAATCTCACGCTGGGCTTCTACGCCGCGTCGGGCCAGTTCGACAACGTCGGTATGGGCGCGTGCGGTGCGCTCGGCGCGGGCCGTTTCAAGACCATGGACACGCTCGAGCATCAGGGGGGTAATCGCAATCAGAGCGAGAACGATCAACCGGGCGCGTATGCTCAGGATCGGCTTGTTCCGCCGCGGCGGCGGTTGCGAAATGACCTTGCTTCCCGACATTCTGCGCGTCCCCAACCCCAGTTCCATAACGTAGCGGACATGCGTAAAAGTCGCCTTGGCGCGGTCGCTAAAATTTGAACATTCGCCTGAGCGTTGACGAAGTGGAAAGCATGCCAGAACAGAGCGGTATCGCAGCGGTACGTCAGGAGATCGCGCGCGCCTGCCGCGACGCCGGACGCGATGTCGCAACCGTCACACTGGTGGCGGTATCGAAAACGTTCGGAGTCGAGGCGATCGAACCGGTGATCGCCGCCGGCCAGCGCGTCTTCGGCGAGAACCGCGTGCAGGAAGCCAAATCCAAATGGACACCGCTCTTGGCCTGTCATTCGAAGCTCGATCGCGCTCTCGAACTTCACCTCATCGGGCCGCTGCAATCGAACAAGGCAAAGGACGCGGTGGCGCTGTTTGACGCCATTCACTCGGTCGATCGGGCAAGTCTCGCGGAGGCGTTGGGCAGGGAGATCGTCAAACAGGGGCGCCGGCCGGTGCTGTTCGTGGAGATCAATACCGGAGCCGAGCCGCAGAAAGCAGGCTTGCTCCCGCAGGACGCCGATGACTTTCTCGCCGCCTGCCGCGAGCGCTATGGTCTGGCCATCTCCGGACTGATGTGCATCCCGCCGCACGACGAGGCGCCTGCTCCGCATTTCGCACTGACCGCCAAGATCGCGCGTCGCAACGGCCTGCAACTCCTGTCGATGGGCATGAGCGCCGATTTCGCCGTGGCGATCGCCTTTGGCGCCACCCATGTCCGTATCGGCACTGCCATCTTCGGCACCCGGCCGGCGACTGTGGCCTAGTAATGAATATTGATTCTCGTCTTCCGATTCAGCGACGACAAAAGCGCGATCAAGGCGGAGCGGCGCAGCGCCACGCACCCGGCAGTGGGCGCAAGGCCCTGCCGGGCAACGTGGACGAACACCGCGCTGCCTCGTCCGGCGACGCGGGGCCGGGTATTGTGGTCGATCTCGATAATGACGTCGTAGAGGGCATCGTCACGGCGCAGCCGATCGCCTGGTTCACTGGCCGACTTGCGGAAAGCGCGATTATAGCGGCGATCCGCGGGATCCTCGCACCAGGCGTGGTCCGGGGCGATCCGGCGCAAGGGCAGCGCTGTGCGCGGCCGCGGCAGCCGGTCGGCACGCCACCACAGCCGAACCGGGTGAAATGTTCCAGCCGGCGTCCCGCCGTCGCCTTCGCGCTTGGCGGCTCTGATGCCGCTGCGGCCGAGCGCAACGGGCAGGATGCGGGGGCCGGCGAACAGCCAACCCTGCGATCGGCGGCCTGGGCGTGTGCGGACGCGGATGACGCGGAACGAAGTCTGTCGCATAGGCCCTTCGCCCTGGATTCCCAATTGCAGCAAGCTTCTGTATTCTTATGCGTTCTACTTCGCGCCAGGCGGCGCGGCAAAGCGGCGGCGGGGCTCCGACATTATGCCGAATACGCGTAAGATCCTGATTGTCGACGACGATGCCGAATTGCGCGACGCGCTGATGGAACAGCTGTCGCTGCATGAAGAATTCGAGGCGGTCGGGGCCGAAAACGGCAGCAAAGGCGTGCAAGCCGCCAAAACCGGGCAGATCGATCTGGTCATCATGGATGTAGGCCTGCCCGACATCGACGGCCGGGAAGCGGTGCGCATCCTGCGCAAAAACGGCTTCAAGGCCCCGATCATCATGCTGACCGGCCACGATACCGATTCCGACACCATCCTCGGGCTCGAATCGGGCGCCAATGACTACGTGATCAAGCCGTTTCGCTTTGCCGTGCTGCTGGCGCGCATCCGGGCGCAACTGCGCCAGCACGAGGCGAGCGAGGACGCGGTTTTCACCATCGGCCCCTACACGTTCCGGCCAAGCTCGAAGCTTCTGCTCAACCCCAAGGGCAATAAAGTGCGGCTGACCGAGAAAGAGACCTCGATCCTGCGCTACCTTTTTCGCGCCGGCCAGCGGCCGATATCGCGCGAGACGCTGTTGCAGGAAGTCTGGGGCTACAATTCCGGCGTCACCACGCACACGCTGGAGACGCATATTTATCGCTTACGACAGAAAATCGAGAGGGATGCGGCCGCGCCCGCCATTCTGGTCACCGAAGCTGGCGGCTACAAACTTGTGCCGTGATCGCGGATCGCCATGACGATCGAGGATGACATCGCGTTCCTTGACCGGGTGCCGATGCTGCACCGGCTCGGCACCGGCGCGTTGCGGATCCTGGCCATCGGCGCCGAAAGCTATACGCTCGAGGCCGGGCAAGTCCTGTTCGCGGCCGGCGACGCTGCCGACTGCGCCTATATCGTGCAAGAAGGCTCCTTCGCGCTGGAGGCGCAACGGTCCGGCGGCGACGGAGCCATCGCCGGGCCCGGTACTCTGTTCGGCGAGACGGCGCTTTTTGCCGAGACGCTGCGGCCGACGACAGCGACGGCGCGCCAGGACTCTACGGTGATGCGAATCTCGCGTGCGATGTTTCTAAAAATGCTTGAAAGCTATCCAGACGCCGCGCAGCGCATGCGCGAATTGATCGCGGCGCGCGCCGAGCAATGGGCGAACGAAATGGAAAAAGTCCGCGCCGCCCTGGCCCGCGGCACCGGGCCGCAATAGCGCAATCGCTACACCTCCAGCGTCGCCGTCACCGGCACATGGTCGGAAGGCCGCACCGCGCCGCGATAGTCTTTGGCGATCTTGATCGTGGAGGCGCGATCGGCGAGCGCGTCCGATGTCCAGATGTGATCGAGCCTCCGGCCGCGGTCGGCGATGCGCCAGTCGGCGGCGCGATAGCTCCACCAAGTGTAGAGTTTCTCCGGCTCAGGCGTCAGCACCCGCATGGTGTCGATCCAGCCGCCGGCCGCCCGCGCGAGGTTGAGCTTCTCGCATTCGATCGGCGTGTGCGAGACGACGCGGATCATCTGCTTGTGGCTCCAGACGTCGTGTTCGAGCGGCGCCACGTTGAGATCGCCCACCAGGATCGCGCGCTCCGATTTCGCCGGCTTGAGTTTTTCGCTCGCCCGCATCTCGTCGAGGAAGCCGAGCTTGTGGGCGAATTTCGGATTGACCTCCGGATCCGGAATATCGCCGCCGGCGGGAACGTAGAAATTATGCACCGTGATCGGATCGCGAAGGCCGGCGCGCTCGCCGAACACCGCGGAGACATGGCGACAATCGGTCTTGCCGCAGAAGCTCTGGATGTCGAAGCTCTCGAACGGCAGCCGCGACAGCACAACGACGCCGTGATAGCCCTTCTGGCCGTTGAGCGCGACATGCTCGTAGCCGAGCCCCTTGAAGCGTTTGAGCGGAAATGCGTCGTCGGGACACTTGGTCTCTTGCAGGCAGAGAATATCAGGGCGCACAGATTTGATGAATTTGGCGACCAGATCGATGCGCAGCCGCACCGAATTGATGTTCCAGCTTGTCAGGGTGAGTTTCATCGGCGTGAATATGGGTTCAACCGCCAATTAAACCAGTGTTCGGCAATGTGTCACCATCCGCGAATGGCGGATGATCCAGTATCCACAAGCGATTGGAAGTTATCCGCAACACGGCGTTTACTGGATGCCCCACTCTCGCGGAGCATGACAAATTTACTGATTGCTGATGCCCGAATTGCGTTCGTAATTGATGACGAACAGATTGGGATCGGGCTTCTTCGTGGAATCGAGATTATAGACCGCGACGGTGGTGTCGAAGCCCTGCGGATCGGTCACGGTCCATTGCTTGAGCGTCAAGTCCTTGGCGTCGAACATCAGCATCAGCCGGCTGGTGCCGATCATCAGCTCTTTTTCCTCGATCACCACGGTAGCGAAAGTCTCGTCGGCGTTGACGCTGACGACGTCGGTGTCGTGTTGCAGATCGATGCGGTCGGCGAGCAAATAGCGCAGCGGCGTCTGCGACAGCGGATAGAGATCCTGCGTCGCCAGCTTGCGGTCGCGCACGACGACCGAGGAGCCGTCGGCGATAATGTCGATCGGGCTCGGCGGGTTGTAGTTGAAACGCACCCGGCCGGGCTTTTGAATGTAGAAGGTGCCCTCGGTGCGGCCGCCGTCCGGCCCGATCTGCACGAAATTGCCGACCATGGTTTGCATGCTCGACAGATAGAGACTGACCCGGTCCAAGAGACCGCGCTGCTTGGCGTCGAACGCCGTGGCCCGTGACGACGAACCGAACAGGCCCGACAGCGGGGACGAACCTTTGTCCGACGGCAAGGAGAACGGGAAGAAGCCTCTGTGCTGGTTTGAATCCGCCGGCGCACTATCGGTCGCGGCGGGGGACGGCGCGGTGCCGGATTTAGGCAGCGGCGCCGGCGTCGGCAGCGGCACACTTTCCGCAAACGCCGGCACGCCACCGACGAGACCGGAAGCAAGACCGAATGCCAGGCCGCAAATCATCGCCACGATAATGCGCGCCACACCAATGCGCGCCGCGCCGAACCTGGATGTCATACGAGCCGCGCCCATTGTCGCCATCATCCCTCTCCCGCGCCAACGCCCAATATGCTCGCCCAACATCACTGCACGCCCGATACTACCCATGCCAAAAAGACGGCCCATCCGCTAATCGCGCGATATGGCGAATTCGCGGCTGCCGGGCTTACGGCGCAAACGCTCGATTCTCAAGCGACCGATCGCCCCTAAACCCATTCTCAAAAGCCTTCGTCCTGCGCGCCTTCGACCAGAATTTCGCGTTTGCCGGCATGGTTTGGCTGCCCGACGACGCCTTCCTGCTCCATCCGCTCGATCAAGGAGGCGGCGCGATTATAGCCGATCTGCAGCCGGCGCTGAATGTAGCTCGTCGATGCCTTGCGGTCACGGGTGACGATCGCCACCGCCTGCTGGTAGAGATCGCCGCCTTCGGCGCCGCCCATTGCGGTCGAGTCGAAAATCGGATTGCCGTCCTCGTCGGTCGGGTCCTCGGCGGTGACGGCTTCGAGATATTCCGGCGTGCCCTGCGTCTTGAGGTGGCGCACCACCTTCTCGACCTCTTCGTCGGAGACGAACGGGCCGTGCACGCGGCTGATGCGGCCGCCGCCGGCCATATAGAGCATGTCGCCCTGGCCGAGCAGCTGCTCGGCGCCCTGTTCGCCCAAAATGGTGCGGCTGTCGATCTTCGATGTCACCTGGAAGGAAATGCGGGTCGGGAAGTTCGCCTTGATGGTGCCGGTGATGACGTCGACCGAAGGCCGCTGCGTCGCCAGGATGACATGGAGGCCGGCGGCGCGCGCCATCTGCGCCAGCCGCTGCACCGCGCCTTCGATGTCCTTGCCGGCGACCATCATCAGATCGGCCATCTCGTCGACGATGACGACGATATAGGGCAGCGGCTCGAGATCGAGCTCCTCGTTTTCGTAAATCGCCTGACCGGTCTCGCGATTATAGCCGGTGTGAACGGTGCGGCTGAGCTTTTCGCCTTTGCGGTTGGCCTCGGCGACGCGCGCATTGTAGCCGTCGATATTGCGCACGCCGAGCTTCGACATTTTCTTGTAGCGCTCTTCCATTTCGCGCACCGCCCATTTCAGCGCCACCACCGCCTTTTTCGGATCGGTGACGACGGGCGTGAGCAGATGCGGAATGCCGTCATAGACGGAGAGCTCCAGCATTTTCGGATCGACCATGATCAGCCGGCACTGCTCCGGCTGCAGCCGGTACAAGAGGCTCAGGATCATGGTGTTGATGGCGACGGATTTGCCGGAGCCGGTGGTGCCGGCAATCAGAAGATGCGGCATGCGCGCAAGATCGACCAGCACCGGTTCGCCGCCGATCGCTTTGCCAAGGCAAAGCGGCAGCCGGGCCGTGGTATCGGCATAATCGTGCGACGCCAGCATTTCGCGCAGATAGACTTTTTCCCGCGTCGGATTCGGCAATTCGATGCCGATGGCGTTGCGGCCCGACACCACGGCGACGCGCGCCGACAACGCGCTCATCGAGCGCGCGATGTCGTCGGCGAGACTGATGACGCGCGAGGATTTGATGCCGGGCGCCGGCTCGAGCTCATAGAGCGTCACCACCGGACCCGGATGCGCGTTGATGATTTCGCCACGCACGCCGAAATCGCCGAGCACGCCTTCGAGCGCGGTGGCGTTCCCCGAGATCACGTCGGCGCTAAGCGTGGTGCGCTCGCTTGAGCGCGGCGCGGTCAGGAGATTGAGCGACGGCAGCACATACCCGCCCGAGGAACGGCGCGCCGGCTTTGGCGGGGCGCGCGGCTTGCGCGCAGCGCGCGGCGTGGCTTCGGCCTCGTCGTCATCGTCGTCGTCGTCGGCGGCGGCGGCATGATCCAATGCGTCGCCCATGCGCGGCTCGATCCGTCGCCGTGGCATGGCGGCGCCGTCGCGCGCCAGCGACGACGCCAAAGACCGGCGAGCGAACAGACGCGCCAGGCGGGCGCGCAAGCTCAGCACGTAATGCGTCAAAAGCCCGAGCGAGATCCAGCCGCTGTCGTCGTCATCGTCCTCGATCGGTTTTGCTTTCTTGGGCGTGTCGTCGTCATCCGCCGCATCGCCCCAGATCGCGCCGGCGGCGACCGCGAAACTGACCAGCGCCGCGATGCCGAGTACGACAGCCGCGGCAAAGCGGCTCGGTCCGGCGAGCGGGGCGTGCAACAGCGCGGCCGGCAGCCGCAGCACCGCGTCGCCGATCACGCCGCCCAAGCCCGACGGCAGCGGCCAATGCGCACTGCGCGGCACGCATGATGCGAAGGCCGATGTCAGCACCGCGCCAAAGAGCCACAGCAGGATGCGCAGCCGCTCGTGGCTGAGCCTGCGGTGGCCGAGCAGCCGATAGCCCCACACCGCGACGGGCAGCAGCAGCGCCAGCGAGCCCAGCCCCAAAATCTGCATCAACAGATCGGCTGCGACCGCACCGGTCATGCCGAGAAGATTGTGCACCGGCGCATTGGTGGCATGGCTCAGCGACGGATCCTGCACCGACCAGCTGGCGAGCGCGAGCGCCGTCATCATGGCGAGACTGATCAGCGCGATGCCGCCAAGTTCGCGCAGCCGCCGCCGCAAAGCGGTGCCGAGCTGGCCCGACATTGCGGCCATCCCGTCCAAGCTGCGATCGATCATCGACATCGCGTGCGCCCGCCTTCAGCCCAAGACTGCGACGAGGCGATGCATCGCCTCCGCGGTGATTGCATTGTCATGCACCATGGCGACGCGGATATAATCCGCGCCGGGATTAGAGCCGTCGTCCTGTTCGCGCGCCAGATAACGGCCCGGCACCACGCGCAGGCCCGCTTCGCGCCACAGCCGCTGCGTCACGATTTCGCTGCCGCCCTGCGCCGCAACGTCGAGCCACAGGAAAAATCCGCCGGCCGGACGCCGATAGCCGTAACGGTCGCCGATGATCTGATCGGCGAGGTCGAATTTCTCGCGATAGAGCCTTCGGTTTTCCTCGACATGGGTCTCGTCGTCGTACGCGGCGATGGCGACATGCTGCATCGGCGTCGGCACCATGGGCGCCGCGACATTGCGCAATTCGAGATAAGCTGAGAGGTATCGTCTGTCGCCGGCGACAAAACCGACGCGCAGCCCCGGCAGGCTCGAACGTTTGGACAGTGAGTGGAATACCGCGACATTGGTGAAGTCGCGGCCGGCGGCTTCCAGCATCCCGGCCGGCGGCCGATCGCTGTAGATTTCGCAATAGCATTCGTCGGAGAAGACAAGGAAGCCGAAGTGCCGCGCCAGCGCGGTGAGTTTTTCGAAATAGGCGCGATCGGCCACCGCGCCTTGCGGATTCGAAGGCGAGGCGAGGTAGAAGGCGACGGTGCGCTTAAGGAGCTCCTCGTCGAGCGCGTCGAGATCGGGAAGAAAGCCTGTTTCGCGTGTCGTCGGCAGGTAGACCGGCTCGCAACCGGCGCCGATCGCGCCCGCCGCATAGGCGGCGTAAAACGGGTTGGGAATGAGCATGGCCGGACGCGCGCGCGGGGCTACGAAATTCTTCGCCGCGAGCGCCGCCAGAAACAGGCCCTCGCGCGTGCCATTGAGCACCAGCACTTCGGAGCCCGGATCGACTTCGCGCTCGAGCGCGAAGCGCCGATTGAGCCATTGGCCTACTGCGCGGCCGAATTCGTCAAGTCCCTTATTGGCCGGATAGCGGCCGAATTCGTTGACGTGTTCCGCGATGATCTTGCCGACGAAAGGCGGAATCGGGTGCTGCGGCTCGCCGACCGCGAGGCTGATCGCGGACTTGGCCGGCGCAATGCCATCGAGCAGCTCGCGCAGCCGCACGAAAGGCGAGCGCGAGCCGGTGGCGCGAACGGGAGAGGGAAAGGATTCGGAGGTCATCCTGTACATCGCAAACAGCGGGTCCACCCGCCGCATCACCGGTGTCCTAGCAGCATAGGTGCGGCGAGGTTAAGACCCGATTAACCATCTGCGCAGGGAGCATCCTTGCGCCGGGAATCTGCCGCTATGCGACGCAACATGTCGGCAATATCCGCTTTGCCGCCACTGGGAGCGCCGTTTAGGCCGGGAGTCCAAAAGTCATCCGGCAAACGGGCGCAACAAGACAGCGCCGCAGCCTCATCACCCAATCGTGCGTGAGTGTCTGCCTGGTAGAGCAGTGTAATCGCTGCGTCCTTCCACTCTTTCGGATTCATCGCTTCACCGCGGCGAAAATCCGCTAACGCATTTTCATACTCGCCAAGATCCCGATTAACCGCTCCGCGCGCACAAAACGCCGCGGGCGTCGGAGCGAGTTCGATGACCCTGTTCAAATCGGCGAGAGCCCGACGTGGCTCGCCCAAGTCTGCCCACGCAAAATGCCGTCTAAAATAAGCGCGGAAATTTTTCGGGTTCTCCCGCAGCCATTCGTCCACAATTTCAAGGAAACGCTGCGGATCCGCGCGGCGAAGCTTGTGAAGCGCGAACACTTCCTCAGGGGAATTTGGTTCCTGCATCGTCTGTGCCCCCTGTTTTTAATAAGCGATTGCGCGTCCAGCCTGTTGCCGCCGCAATCCTCTGAGACGCGGCCCACAATGCAGTCGTGGAGCGTTTTGCCCATTCCCCAATAGTCACCCCCTCCCAACTGGCCGTCCGCCCACAAGTCCAAACATTCTTCGGTCGCTTCAGCCCACTCCTTCACGCACTTCGGCCGCCCCGGGTAAGGATTTCCCGGAATGGTAAGGGGGTTGATATTCGGTGGCAAAAACGGTGGAGGCAAGATCTCTGAGGGAAATGGAATTCCGCCTGGTACTTCGAGCGGTACTGGAATTGTAAGTTGGACCGGTATGAGCGGCGCACTCAAATTTCCAGCCGTAGACCCGCCCGGTATACTGCCGGCGGGCGCGAATTCTCCACCGATGCTGCCCGGGCTTCCCGCCGGCCAGCGCGGGTGCTTCGCGGGGTCCCAATCCGCCTTAAGAAGGCCGCTGGCCTTTAGCTGGCGCGCGAGATCCATGATTTCGCTTGTCGTATGTGCGGATTTTGTCAGCGCGGGCGGATCGGGAATCTGCAGATGCAGCGTCGCGATTTGCGCATGGACGAGGTCGCCACGGCCAAGTGCTCGGGCGATTGCCGTGAGCCCGCTAATCTTCACGTTGAATTCGACGGGCAGGCCGTAACATTTGCCGAGATCGCGATTGAGATCAGACACTGCGCGTGGACGCCATTCGTCAAGGCCAATCGGACCGCGAGGCCGTTCCAATACCGGCACTCCACCCACGAACACGCCATTCTCGCCACAAGAAATCCCGCTCCCGGGCATGTCCGACAAGCCAAAACGTCGTCCCAGTTGGGTCATTGATATCCTGCTGCAATACAAGAGACACATCAACTCGTTCTCGCGATGCCCCTGCATCCGAGTTTTGCCGCACCAAAGCCATTCCCTGTGCCTCCCCAACAAAAGAAGGGAGGCGGAGCGCCGAAAGGCGCAAGTTAGAGACCGCACCTGCGGGTGCGGCGCCCCCTCCGTATCTCCCTCGCTTATGAGAAAGATACGGAGGGGGCTCGCCTCTCGGCGCTCCACCGCGGCGCTTGCGGCGCAAATGAATGCCACCGCTCAGCCCAGGCCGTGTTTCCTGGGACTTAGGTCCAACGGGCGTTACCCGCCAAAC
>JBEKRD010000031.1:0-44666 GCA_049519075.1 Xanthobacteraceae bacterium
GGCCAAAGATCAGAAACGGCCACGCCCGCTGCTGCAGGCGATCGGCCATCGCCAGAAGTATCACAAGCGCCACGATCTGCGTGCCGTTGAGCCAAGCCAAGGCCGGGCCGAGCAGATCCGCCTCGCCTCTGCTGGCGAGGTAGTCGCCGAGAAAAGCGTTGGTCGTAAAATATGGACTATTATTGCTGCCGAAGGTGATGCCGAGGAGCCAGATCAAAGGATTTTTGAAATCCGGCCACCACAGCCGGCTCGACGTTTTCGCCGTTGCCGCGCGATCGCTTCCTTGCGGGCTCAGCACCAAGAACAGCGGAGCGATCAGGAGCGCGGGCACGGCCCACAGCATCAGATCGAGCCGCCACGAGCCGGCGACCAGCGGCAGCACCAACGGGATGCTCAGCGCCGGTGGAAAGGTCGAGCCCAGCACCATGCCGTTGGTATAGGCGACGGTGCCAAGCGCGATGCGGTTCGGCAGCCATTCCCGCACGAGGCTCGGTACGCCCGGCTGCATGATGGCGACGCCGAAGCCGGTCGCGAGTGCTGCGGCGTACAGCGTCCACACGTCAACCGCGGCGGCCCGGGCCGCGCCGCCGAGCGCCGCGATTACCATGCCGACCACTGCTGCTCGACGTGGCCCGGTCCTCGCGATCAGGAGCGAGCCCGGGATCGCCGCAATGGCGAACATCATCAGCGGTAGCCCGATCAACAGCCCGACCTGGGTCTCCGACATATGCAGTTCGGCATGCACCAGCGGGATCACCGGCGGCATCGCGAGGATCGTCATGCGCATGGCGACGCCGACGAGCCACAGCACGGCCATGAGCTTGATGAGGCGGCCGGTCGTGAGGCCGGCGGTGGCGGAAGTCCCGGCAGGGAGCATGGAGTGACTGAGCGTTGGGCGTAGCGGACCGTGCATCAGCGAGGGCGTCGGTGCAAGAAAACGCGATCGGCGATGGGGCGCCGTCGACGCGGTGTGAGCCGCTTGCACTCATATAGGAACAAAGCTAGAACAACAACTCGCAGGATAGGGCAATGTCGGACCTCGCGGCGGCACAACAGACGCTTCGCAAAACCTTCGGCTTTGAGGCGTTTCGGCCCGGTCAGGGCGAGATCGTTTCCGCCATTCTCGACGGCCGCGACGTGCTGGCGGTGATGCCGACCGGCAGCGGCAAGTCGTTGTGCTACCAGCTGCCCGCTCTGTTGCGCGACGGCCTCACCATTGTGGTGTCGCCCTTGATCGCGCTGATGCGCAATCAGGTGGCGCAATTGCGCGGCTATGGCGTTGCGGCGGCGGCATTGAACTCCGCCAACGACGCCGACGAAAATCGGCTGGTGCTCGACCAGATTGCGCGCGGCGAATTGCGGCTCGTTTACATCGCGCCGGAACGGCTGGTGAAGGCCGAAACGCTCAATCTCCTCAAGCGCGCCAAAGTCTCATTGCTGGCGGTCGACGAGGCGCATTGCATTTCGCAATGGGGCCACGATTTCCGGCCCGAATATGCGGCGCTCGGCGGGGTGCAAACGGCGCTTGGCGGCGCGGTGCAGACGGTCGCCTTCACCGCCACCGCCGATGCTGCAACCCGCAGCGATATTCTCGCAAAACTTTTCAGCCGTGAGCCCGCGGTATTCGTGCACGGTTTCGACCGGCCCAATCTGCGGCTTGCCATGCAGTCTAAGGCCGGCGGCCGCAAACAGATTCTGGATTTCATCAAAAATCACCGCGGCCAGAGCGGCATCGTCTATTGCAGTTCGCGGCGCAAGACCGAGGAATTGGCGGAATTTTTGCGCGACAATGGCGTCAAAGCGCTGCCCTATCACGCCGGCATGGAGCCTTCGGCGCGCTCGCAAAACCAAGACGTGTTTTTGCAGGAGGACGGCGTCGTCGTGGTGGCGACGGTGGCCTTCGGCATGGGCATCGACAAGCCCGACGTGCGCTTTGTGCTGCATGCCGATATGCCGGCCAATATCGAAAGCTATTACCAGGAGATCGGCCGCGCCGGCCGTGACGGACTGCCGGCCGCGACGCTGACGCTCTACGGCATGGGCGATATCCGGCTGCGCCGGCTGCAGATCGACGACAGCGATTCATCGGACGAGCAGAAGCGGGTCGAGCGCCAGAGGCTCAACGCCTTGGTATCGCTGTGCGAATCGCCGCGCTGCCGGCGCCAGACTTTGTTGGCCTATTTCGCCGAAACGGCCGAACCCTGCGGCAATTGCGATTTCTGCTGTGACGGCGCCGAGGTGATCGACGGCACCATTGCCGCGCAAAAGGCACTGTCCGCCATCGTGCGCACCGGCTCGTGCTTCGGCACCGAGCATCTGACCAAGCTTCTGGTCGGCGACGCCACCGACGCGATCCGCAAATTTGGCCATGAGCGGCTGCCAACCTTCGGCGTCGGCAAGGAATTCGGCGAGCAGGAATGGCGGGGGATCTTTCGCCAGATGCATGGCGCCGGGATCGTTGCGCTCGATATCACCGGCTATGGCGGCTGGTCGGTGACGGAAGCCGGCCGCCGCGTGCTCAAAGGCGCCGACAAGGTCACGCTACGCAAGGACACGCTCAAACCGGCTACCCGTAAGACCGCGCGCGCCGCCGCCAATGCCGCGGCGCTGGCCGACGGCGGGGCGGACGACACGGGGCTGTTCGAAGCGCTGCGCAAGCGCCGCTCCGAACTCGCCAAGGAACAGCGGGTCGCCGCCTATGTGGTGTTTGCCGATAAAACGCTTATCGACATGGTCCGGCTCAAGCCCAAGACCGCAGCCGAAATGAGCGCCGTCCATGGCGTCGGCGAAGCCAAGCTCAGACAATATGGCGAGGTATTTCTGCAGGCGATCCGCCAGCACGCAGCGGGCAGCCCTTGATGGCGGGGAAAATGCCGGCCGCACGGGAGATTTGGCCCGGTTCCCATTGTTGCACCGCACTGCGCACTATGTTAGCAACGCCACGATTTCGCCGGGGGCGGCGCACGCGCTAAGCCCGCGATTTCCAAGTCCCGTCAGATCAAGTCCCGCTAAAATCCCAAGGGCTTGTGCCGACCATTGTGCGGTTGCGGGTCTTGCCGAAAAGCTCCAATTCCCTCTCCTTTCGTCCCCGCCCGGGGCAGGGAAGTGCTGGGGGCGTAGGCGTAGAGAGCACGCGAAGTGGCAGGCGAAACACACCTTGTCTCCGGCATGGCCGGCCGTTATGCGACCGCCTTGTTCGATCTCGCCAGCGAGACGAACACAGTCGATTCGGTCAAAGCCGACCTCGAACGCTTCGACGCATTGGTTGCCGGAATCGGCGATCTTGAGCGCTTGGTGCGCAGCCCGGTTTTTTCCGCCGACGAACAGCTGCACGCCCTGTCCGCCGTGCTCGACCGCACCGGCATCGGAGGGCTCGCAGCGCAATTTCTCAAGCTGGTGACCGCGAACCGCCGCCTGTTCGCGGCGCGCCAGATGATCAAGGGCTATCGGGAACTGGTCGCCAAGCACAAGGGCGAGGCGACCGCCGAGGTCACCGTCGCCGAAAAACTCAATGATGAACATGTCGAGGCACTGCGCGCCGCGCTGAAATCGGTCAGCGGCAAGGACGTCGACCTCGATATCAAGATCGATCCCGCCATCATCGGCGGGCTCGTGGTCAAGCTCGGTAGCCGCATGGTCGATACCTCGCTGCGCACCAAGCTCAACGCGATCAAGCACGCGATGAAAGAGGCCCGCTAATGGACATCCGCGCCGCGGAAATCTCCGCAATTCTCAAAGAGCAGATCAAGAATTTCGGTCAGGAGGCCGAGGTTTCGGAGGTCGGCCAGGTGCTGTCGGTCGGCGACGGCATCGCCCGGGTTTACGGCCTCGACAATGTGCAGGCCGGCGAGATGGTCGAATTCGAGAGTGGCGTCAAAGGCATGGCGCTCAACCTCGAAAGCGACAATGTCGGCATCGTGATCTTCGGCTCCGACCGCGCCATCGCGGAAGGCCAGACGGTCAAGCGCACCCGCGCCATCGTCGAGGTGCCGGTCGGCAAAGGCTTGCTCGGCCGCGTCGTCGACGCGCTCGGCGATCCGATCGACGGCAAAGGGCCGATCCAGGCCGACCATAAGGCGCGGGTCGACGTCAAGGCGCCGGGCATCATCCCGCGCAAGTCGGTGCACGAGCCGATGGCGACGGGATTGAAGGCGATCGACGCGCTGATTCCGATCGGCCGCGGTCAGCGCGAGCTGATCATCGGCGACCGCCAGACCGGCAAGACCGCCATCGCGCTTGACACCATCCTCAACCAGAAATCGCTCAACCAATCCGGCGACGAAAAGATCAAGCTCTATTGCGTCTATGTGGCGATCGGGCAGAAGCGCTCGACGGTGGCACAATTCGTCAAGGTGCTGGAAGAACAGGGTGCGCTCGATTACTCGATCGTGGTTGCGGCGACGGCGTCGGATCCGGCGCCGATGCAATTCCTGGCGCCGTTTTCGGGCTGCGCCATGGGCGAATATTTCCGCGACAACGGCATGCACGCGGTGATCATTTACGACGACTTGTCCAAACAAGCCGTCGCCTATCGCCAGATGTCGCTGTTGCTGCGCCGGCCGCCGGGACGCGAGGCCTATCCGGGCGACGTGTTCTATCTGCATTCGCGGCTCCTTGAGCGCGCGGCGAAAATGAACGACGAGCACCAGGCGGGCTCGCTCACCGCGCTCCCGATCATCGAGACCCAGGCCAACGACGTGTCGGCCTACATCCCGACCAACGTCATCTCCATCACCGACGGTCAGATCTTCCTCGAAACCGACCTGTTCTATCAGGGCATCCGGCCGGCGGTGAACGTCGGCCTCTCGGTGTCGCGCGTCGGCTCCGCCGCCCAGACCAAGGCGATGAAGAAAGTCGCCGGCCGCATCAAGGGCGAGCTTGCGCAATACCGCGAAATGGCGGCCTTCGCGCAGTTCGGCTCCGATCTCGACGCCACCACGCAGCGGCTATTGAGCCGCGGCTCGCGGCTTACCGAACTCCTCAAGCAGCAGCAGTTCTCGCCGCTGCGCATGGAGGAGCAGGTCTGCGTCATCTATGCCGGCGTCAACGGCTATCTGGATCCGCTGCCGCTCGATCGCGTGCGTGCTTTCGAAGACGGGCTGCTCGGTCAGTTGCACAGCCAGCATGCCGATCTTCTCGCCACGATCCGTGACTCGCGCGACCTCGACGACGCGGCCGCAGGCAAGCTCAAAGGCGTGGTCGACAGTTACGCCAAGACCTTCGCCTAACCAAGACCTTCGCCTAACCAACACCTTCGCTTAACCAAGACTTTCGCCCGAGCGCCTGCGAATAGACCGAGCACCGGATGCCTAGTCTCAAAGATCTGCGCAACCGCATCGCCGCGACCAAGGCGACGCAGAAGATCACCAAAGCCATGCAGATGGTCGCGGCCTCGAAGCTGCGGCGCGCGCAGGCGGCGGCCGAGGCGGCGCGTCCTTATGCGAGCCACATGGACACCGTGCTCGGCAATATCGCGGCATCGGTCGCCGGCCAGGACACAGCGCCACGGCTGCTGCGCGGCACCGGCAGCGATGACAGGCATCTGCTTTTAGTCTGCACCGCCGAACGCGGTCTGTGCGGCCCGTTCAATACCGCGATCGTGCGGCTTGCCCGCGAGCGCGCCAACGCGCTGATGCGGGAGGGCAAGGATGTCAAGTTCTTCTGCGTCGGCCGCAAGGGCTACGATCAGCTGCGCCGGCTGTTCCCGGAGCAGATCGTCGAACTGGTCGACCTGCGCTCGGTGCGGACCTTGCGTTTCGAAAACGCCGAGATGGTCGCCGAGAAGATCATCGCGCTGTTCGACAAATTCGAGTTCGATGTCTGCACGCTGTTCTATTCGCGGTTCCGCTCGGTGATCGCGCAGATACCGACGGCGCGCCAGATCATCCCGCCGGTGTTCGACGCCAAGGCTACGGACGCGCTTGGCGGCGCGGTCTACGAGTTCGAGCCCGACGCCGAGGACATTCTGCACGAGCTGTTGCCGCGTAATCTCGCCGTTCAGATTTTCCGCGCGCTCCTAGAAAACGCCGCATCCTTCTATGGCGCGCAGATGTCGGCAATGGACAATGCCACGCGCAATGCCGGCGACATGATCCGCAAGCAGACGCTGCTATACAACCGCACACGGCAGGCGATGATCACCAAGGAACTGATCGAGATCATTTCCGGCGCGGAAGCGCTGTAAGATTCGTAAGAGGACCACATGGCCAACGCAGTCGGACACATCACACAAGTCATCGGCGCCGTCGTCGACGTGCATTTCGAAGAGAACTTGCCGCCGATTTTGAACGCGCTCGAAACCACGAACCAGGGCAACCGCCTGGTCCTCGAAGTCGCCCAGCAGCTCGGCGAAAACACGGTGCGCACCGTGGCCATGGACACCAGCGAGGGCTTGGTCCGCGGTCAGGAAGTGCGCGACACCGGCGGCCCGATCTCGGTTCCGGTCGGGCACCAACTGCTCGGGCGCATCATCAATGTGATCGGCGAGCCGGTCGACGAGGCCGGCCCGGTCAAAGGCGAGGCGATGCGCGCCATCCACCAGGAAGCGCCGGCCTACACCGAGCAGTCGACCGAGGCCGCGATTCTCGTCACCGGCATCAAAGTGGTGGATTTGCTCGCGCCCTACGCCAAGGGTGGCAAGATCGGTCTGTTCGGCGGCGCCGGCGTCGGCAAGACGGTGCTGATCATGGAATTGATCAACAACGTGGCCAAGGCGCATGGCGGCTATTCGGTGTTCGCCGGCGTCGGCGAGCGCACCCGCGAGGGCAACGACCTATACCACGAAATGATCGAATCGGGCGTCAACAAGGACCCGCACAAGGGTTCGGTCGAAGGTTCTAAATGCGCGCTGGTCTATGGCCAGATGAACGAGCCGCCCGGCGCCCGCGCCCGCGTCGGCCTCACCGGGCTGACGGTCGCCGAGCATTTCCGCGACCAGGGTCAGGACGTGCTGTTCTTTGTCGACAACATCTTCCGCTTCACCCAAGCGGGCTCCGAAGTCTCCGCGCTGCTCGGCCGCATCCCCTCGGCGGTGGGCTATCAGCCGACGCTCGCCACCGATATGGGCGCGCTGCAGGAGCGCATCACGACCACCACCAAGGGCTCGGTCACGTCGGTGCAGGCGATCTATGTGCCGGCCGACGACCTGACCGATCCAGCGCCGGCGACCTCGTTCGCCCATCTCGACGCCACCACGGTGCTGTCGCGCGATATCGCGGCCAAGGGCATCTATCCGGCGGTGGACCCGCTCGATTCCACGTCGCGCATGCTGTCGCCGCTGATCGTCGGCGAAGAGCATTATGCCGTCGCGCGACGGGTGCAGCAGGTGCTGCAGCGCTATAAGGCGCTGCAAGACATCATCGCCATTCTGGGCATGGACGAGCTTTCCGAAGAGGACAAGCTCACGGTGGCCCGCGCCCGTAAGATCGAACGCTTCCTGTCGCAGCCGTTCTTCGTCGCCGAGGTCTTCACCGGCTCGCCCGGCAAGCTCGTCGACCTGAAAGACACCATCCAGGGTTTCAAGGATCTGGTCGAAGGCAAGTACGACCACTTGCCGGAAGCTGCGTTCTACATGGTTGGCGCCATCGAGGAGGCGGTCGAAAAGGGTAAGAAACTCGCGGCTGAGGCGTAATCCGATGGCCGCGCTTCATTTCGAATTTGTCTCGCCGGAAAGCGTGCTGTTTTCGGGCGATGTCGATCAGGTCGATTTGCCTGGAGCCGAAGGCGATCTCGGCATTCTGCCCGGCCATGCCCCGATGGTGACGGCGTTGCGACCGGGCATCGTGACCATCTTCCGTGACGGCCGGCGCGACCCGGTCGTCGTCATCGGCGGCTTTGCCGAAGTGGGCCCGGCGGGATTGACGGTGCTCGCCGACCGCGCGGTGGCGCGCGGCGATTTCGACGTGGCGACGCTTGCCGCCGAGATCAAAGATGCCGAGGAAGACGTCGCCGACGCAAAGGACGCCGCGGCGCGCGACAAGCTCGCCCGCCATCTCGAGCAGTTGAAATCGCTGCAGGCGGCGTTGGCGCAGTAGCGCGGCTCGTTTAACTCAAGATCATTCAACGAGATTATTGCGCCGCGCCCGCCGCAAATTTGGCGAATTCCGCGACCACGCGCTCATAGACCGCGCGTTTGAAGGGCACCACGAGCCGCGGCACATTCTGCAACGGCTCCCAGCGCCAGGCGCCGAATTCCGCATGTTGCGCCCCGGCGGGACGAACGACGTCGATCTCGCTGTTCGACCCAAGAAAGCGCATTGCAAACCACTTTTGCATCTGGCCGCGATATTTGCCGTTCCAGGCCACGCCGACGAGGTCGCGCGGGATGTCGTATTTGAGCCATTCCGCAATTTCCCCGACGCGTTCCACGGAGCTGATATTGGTTTCTTCGAATAATTCGCGCACCGCGGCCGGCCACGGCTCTTCGCCGGGATCGATGCCGCCTTGCGGCATTTGCCAGACATTGGTGAGGTCGGCGTGCCCGGGCCCTTCAAGCCGTCGGCCGAGGAAAGCCAAGCCGTCGCGATTGAGGAGCACAATCCCGACGCCGGGGCGATAGGGTAGATTTTCGAACCGCATATCGGGAGAATCGATCGCTGATGACCGGCGTTTGTTACGTCTGCTTCGCCCTCGCGGCAACCGCGGTGATCGGCACCACGAGCAGGCCGCGGCCTTCCGCCGCTTTCGCCCATTTGGCGATGTGATCAATCGAGGCCGGCAGCGCCGACGCGAATCCGACCGCGACGCCGCGTTCGCGTGCGGCCATTTCCAGGCGGCCGAGCGCGCGGTCGATTTCGGTCGCCGTCGGTACCGAATCCAGAATCACGTCGGCCCGCGCGAACGGCAGATTGTTGGCGCCGGCGATGCGGCCGGCGATGCTTCGCGGATTGGCGCCGTCATCGACGAAAATCAGTCCGCGCTTGGCGACTTCGTGCAGGATCGGGCTAAACGACGTCTCGGCGGCCGTGAAGCGGGCGCCCATGGTATTGGACAGCCCGACATAGCCTTGGAACCGGCTCATCAGCCAATACAGCCGGTCGATGTTCTGCTGCGGGGTGAGCGAAGTGAGCAGTGTCTGCGGACCCGGATCGTTTTCCGGATATTCGAATGGCTCCATCGGCACTTGCAGCAGGACTTCGTGGCCGCTGTTGCGCGCACGCGCGACCAGCGCCGGGATGTCGCTGCCATAGGGCTCGAAGGCCAGCGTCACCGCGCCTGGCAGCTTGGCGATGGCTTCCGCGGTGGCGCTTGCGCTTATTCCGAGGCCACCGACGATCAGTGCGATGCGCGGCGCGTCGGGCTTGCTGGGAGATGCCTGCACCGGCCGTGCGAAGGCATCCGCCGGCCGGGTCCCGTCGGCCGCGATTTTCGGAATCGCGCCGTGCGGCGTCATTTCGACGAACTTTTGATCGACCGAGAGCGCCGCGCCGGGGGCTCCGCCGCTTGCCGGCGGCGGTGCGGCGCCACCGGACGCCGGGCCGGTTGTCGTGCCGGCAGGGGCGGTTCCGGATGTGGGAGCAAGTGCCGGCGTCGGCCCCGGAACCACAACTTCCTGGCGCGCGCCGGTCTTACCGTCGATGATCGTTACTGTTGTGGTGTTTACCGGCGCCCCTGGCCCCCCCCTTTGCGCGCCGACTGGAGCAGGCGGCGCCGCTCCGGGACCGCTCGGTCGTGGCGCAGCTTCAAGGGCGGACGGAGGCGGCTGGGCCGCGGCGTCTGCGGTAGGTTTCGCCGCAATGCGCAGATCTGCCGGCGCGACCGCCATCGGTTCGCCGCCGAACGGATCGTCCGCCACGACCGCCCACAACACATAAACGCCGAGGAACAAAGCGAGCGCCCCGGCCATGATTTGCGGCACCGGGATTTTAATGGCGCGCCGGCGCCTTTTCGGCGGTAGGCCGAGGGGTGCGCTCAAATCATCGGCCGTCATAGGTCTGTCTCTTGGATCGCTCGCTTGGCCAGACGAATCATGCCGCGCAGTTTATCACGGCGGGCCTAGCGGCTTCCTCGCTTGCCCCTCGCTAACACGACAAAAAAGGGGCGGCCCCGAGGCCGCCCCAAGCGCGGATTGTTGCGCGCTTCGCTCAGTTCGGAACGGCCGCCTTCGGATTGGGCGGGAACGCGGCGTTGCTCGCCGTGCCGCGGAGCAGATCGAGCGCCATCTTGAGCGCCTTGTCGTTCTTTTCGTCCGGCGGCACGTAGGACTGCGAACCCGTTTCCTCCGAACCCTCGGCCTTGAGGTGACCGCGCAGCGAGGCTTCACCCTTGGAGTCGGTACGGTCCTTTAGCTCATCGGGGACGTCCTGCAGCACTTCGATATCGGGGGTGATGCCCTTGGCCTGGATCGAGCGGCCCGACGGCGTAAAATAACGCGCCGTGGTCAACCGCAACGCGCCATTGCCGGCGCCGAGTGGGATGATGGTCTGCACCGAGCCCTTGCCGAACGAGCGCGTGCCGACCAGCGTCGCGCGCTTGTGATCCTGCAACGCGCCGGCGACGATCTCCGACGCCGACGCCGAGCCGCCATTGATCAGCACGATCACCGGCTTGCTCTTGGTCTGGTCGCCCGGACGGGCATTGAAGCGCTGCGTCTCTTCCGGATTGCGGCCGCGGGTCGATACGATCTCGCCCTTGTCGAGGAAGGTATCGGACACCGAGATCGCCTGGTCGAGCAGGCCGCCCGGGTTGTTGCGCAGATCGACCACGTAGCCCTTGATCTTGTCGGCGCCGAGCTGGCTGTTGAGGTCGTTGATCGCCTGCTTCAAGCCGTCGGTCGTCTGTTCGTTGAACTGGGTGATGCGGATGTAGCCGACATCTTCGCCCTCGACATGCGAGCGCACCGATTTGACGCGGATGACATCGCGCATGATCGAGACTTCGATCGGCTTGTCCGAGTTCTTGCGCATGATGGTGAGCTTGATCTTGGTGTTCACCGGACCGCGCATCTTGTCGACAGCCTGGTTCAGCGTCAGGCCCTGGACCTGCTCGTCGTCGAGCTTGGTGATGATGTCATTGGCCATAACGCCGGCCTTGGCCGCCGGCGTATCGTCGATCGGGGCGACGACCTTCACCAGGCCGTCCTCCATGGTGACCTCGATGCCGAGACCGCCAAACTCACCGCGCGTTTGCACCTGCATGTCGCGGAAGCTGTTCGGGTCCATGTAGCTCGAATGCGGATCGAGCCCGGCCAGCATGCCGTTGATCGCCGATTCGACAAGCTTGGAGTCGTCGGGCTTCTCGACATAATCGGCGCGCACCCGTTCGAACACGTCGCCGAACAGGTTGAGTTCCCGGTAAGTATCCGAGGCGGCCGCTCGCGCAGCCGAGCCGATCAACATCGAGTGTGGCTGGGTTACCAGCAGCGTCACCGCGGCGCCGGCCACTGCACCGAGGAAAATGAGGGAAGTTTTGCGCATCATCCGCGAACCTTTTCGCCTTCGTTAATCGCCCACCAAGGGCTGGGGTCGATGGGAGCACCGTCCTTGCGGAACTCCACATAGAGTACGGGTTGTTTAAGCCCGGCTTGTTTAGGCACGGTCGTGACGGCCGCGGACGCCTGCGCTCCGTCACCCATCACCGCCACCGGTTCACCGGTTAGCACGAACTGGCCGAGATCGACGGATATCCGCTCCATCCCCGCTAACAGCACATGATACCCGCCGCCGGCATTCAGGATCAAGAGTTGCCCATAGCTGCGAAACGCGCCGGCGTAAACAACCCAACCGTCGCATGGCGCGGTAATCTCGGCGCCGGTGCGCGCGGCGATAGAAAGGCCCTTTTGGGTTCCACCTGAGCCATCGGCACCGCCGAATTCGCGGATTCGCTCGCCATTGACCGGTAGGCGCAGGTGTCCGCGCATTTGGGCGAAAGCAACAGCCGGCGCCAGTCGTCCCGGATCGCCGAGGGCTGCGAGTTCGGGCTGGGTCGCATCGTCCGCGATCGCCCGCGCGCCGGTCCGCGCCGCGCGGGTCGTGGGATCGAGCGAGGCTTCGAGCTTGGCGATCAAGTCCTTGATATTGTCGACTTGGTGCGCGAGGTCGGCGGCCTGCTGGCGCTCGGCGTCGAGCGCTTGCTCGGCGGCGGCCTGCTTGGTCTGCCGCTCGTCGATCAGCATGCTCATGCGCAGTTGATCGCGCGCCAGCTGGGCAAGATTTTGCGCCAGCCGGTCGCGCTGTTCGACGATCTCTTTGCGTACGCGCAGCAAATCCGCAAGATCGCCGGCCAGCGCGTCGGCTTCTGTGCGCATTTCCGGGAGCACGGCGCCGAGCGCGATCGCGGTGCGCACCGCCTGCAGCGCATCCTCCGGCCGCACGATAAGCGCCGGGGGTGGCTCCCTGCCGATGCGCTGCAAAGCGGCGAGGATTTCCACGATCACGGCGCGTCGGTCCTCAAGCGACTTCTGAAAAAGCCGTTCTTGAAGGTCGAGCGGCTCAAGCCGCGCCTGTGTGGCGTCGATATTGTTCTCGACGTCGCGGATCTGCGTCGCGGTGTTGATGAGTTGCAGATTGAATTTGCGGCGGTCCGTACTGAGCGCCTCGATTTCGCTCCGTAGCTTGGCTTGGTTCTCAGCCGAATTGCGCTGCTTTGCGCGCGCGGCATCGAGCTCCTGGTCGTGCGCTTTGAGTGCCTCCGCACCGCTCGGCGGCGGCGCGGCCGGAACTTGTGCGGCCGGGGTTTGGGCGGGCGAAGTTTGCGCGACAGAGCTTGAATTCGCCCCGATATCGGCGCCGAAGGGCAACACGAATATCAAGGCGGTCCCGAGCACAGTCGAGCCGAGCATATTCGAACCGGGCGCTTGGCGCGGATCGGTTCGGCTCGACCGTCGGAGAATCATCAGGTTCAAGTTAGACGCAAGCCCCAGGAAGGCAAGGTGAAAGCAGCCCGGATCGGCCGGATTAAGACGTGCTGCGTTTCACTTCGTCACAATTTGGTGATGCGGAGATGACGCTGCCGACCGGCTTTATGACGCACGATCTTGGCGGAAAACCGGCCGCCGGCCTTTCGCAGCCAAAATTGTGCCGTCAGGCGCGATGATAGGGGTGGCCGGCCAGGATCGTGCCGGCGCGATAAATCTGTTCCAACAGCATGATACGCACCAGCTGATGCGGCCAGGTGACGGTGCCGAAGGCAAGTTTAAGCTTGGCGCGCTCACGCAAGCTAGGCGCCAGGCCGTCGGCGCCACCGATGACGAAGCAGGCGGCCGGACGATCCTCCGCGCGCCATGCGCGTAACAGCCCGGCGAGCCCCGCGCTGTCGATGTTGTCGCCGCGCTGGTCGAGAATGGCGATGATCGCGCGCTCGGGAATGACAGTGGCGATCGCGATCGATTCCTCGGTGCGCCGCCGCTCGGCGTCCTGGGCGCGGCTTTCGCGGATTTCGATCAGCTCGATGTCACGAAAACCCAGCCCGCGGCCGATGGACTGCGCGCGCTTACGATAGGCCGCGGCGAGTTCGCGTTCGGGCCCTTGTTTGAGGCGGCCGACGGCGGCGATGACGACACGCATAAGCAGCCAAGCGATAAAAGCCGACATCGACAGTCGGACTTCAACAAAGCGATTGCGCGCAACCGCAACCGTCGGGGCGAAGTCGCCCGCAATGATCACGCCAACGCCGGCCCGAGCGCGTCAGCTCGCGCGCTTTGTCGTGGCGCCCGCCGTCCACATCTTTTCGAGATTGTAGAAATCTCGCACTTCGGGACGGAAGACGTGCACGATGACATCGCCCGCGTCGATCAGCACCCAATCGCAATGCGGGGTGCCCTCGACACGCGCGCGAACGCCGACTTTGTGCAAATCCTCGACGACCCTGTCGGCCACCGAACCGACATGGCGCTGCGACCGGCCGGAGGACACGACCATATAGTCGCCGATTGAAGATTTATCCCGAAGATCGATGGTGACGATGTCCTCCGCCTTCATATCGTCGAGGCGGCTAAGGACCATGCGGAGGATCTCCTCGGCGTCAAGACGCATTCTGGAGACCGCTTCGGGCGCGCGACGTTCGGCCCGGGAGATTACAACTGGGGACAGGGTTTCTTATCCTTTCACTCGTGGTTTACTCCACTCGTTCCATGCGCTCAGTCCCGGCCTCCGAATCCGAGGCATGCTCTAAGATAGTCACGTCGCGTTAATGGTTTCAACTGTTTTGCTTCAAACAATCGCCATTAACGGCTGTGGAACCTGCGGGCCGCCCGCAGCGCCGTTGAGGACAGCGCTGATTTGAGACCGTGCAGGTAGATCCAGGCCGGCGGCCTACGCTTCGGCAGCGTTCGCGCCGCCGCTTCCGGCAAGCGCGCAAAGCCCAGCGCCTGGCCGGTGACCCCCGCCGTCGAATAGAGGCTCGGGCCGAGCCGATCGATCACCCCGATCGGCACCAGCGACGCGATGTCGCGCCAGCGCTGCCAGCGATGGAAGTGGCGCAGATTATCGGCGCCCATGATCCAGACGAAATGGACCCCCGGGCAGCGCCGCACCAGGTAGCTGATTGTCGCAAAAGTGTAGCTGGTGCCGAGATCGGCTTCGAAGTCGCTCACATCAATGCGCGGATGCCGCGCCAGCGCTCGCGCGGCGGCAAGCCGCTCGGCGAGCGGGGCAAGCCCCCTCGTGTCCTTCAGCGGATTGCCGGGGGTGACGAGCCACCACACCCGGTCGAGGCCAAGCCTGTTCATGGCCAACAAGCAGGCCGCGCGATGGGCTGCGTGCGGCGGATCGAAGGTGCCGCCGAACAAGCCGATTCGCATGCCGCGGGCATGTGGGGGCAAGATGATACGGCCTCGGCCACCAGGTCGCGCGAGGGCCGAGCGCACGGGAAGAGACTCGAACTTCATGGCCTTCAGAAAGAAATCCCCTCCCCACGCATCGCCGCCGCCCCAGCGACCCTCCCGCAGAACCGAGCAGGGCAGGGCGTGGAGATCATGGCCGCGTCTGTCCGCTGCCGCGGATGCGGTATTTGAAACTTGTAAGCTGTTCGACCCCGACCGGTCCGCGCGCATGCAGCCTGCCGGTTGCGATGCCGATCTCCGCGCCGAAGCCGAATTCGCCGCCGTCGGCGAATTGCGTCGATGCGTTATGCAGCACAATGGCCGAATCCACTTCGCGCAGGAATTTCTCGGCGGTGCTTTTGTTCTCGGTGACGATCGCGTCGGTGTGATGCGAGCCATAGCGCTCGATATGCGCGATCGCGGCATCGACGCCATCGACCACGCCCGCGGTCAGGATGGCTTCGAGATATTCGGTGCTCCAATCGGCTCGGCTTGCCGGTTTGACCCGGCGATCGACGGCTTGCACTGCGGCGTCGCCGCGGATCTCGCAGCCGGCGTCGAGCAGCATGTCGATGAGCGGCTTGAGCAGCTTTTTCGCCCCTGAGCGATCGACCAGTAACGTTTCCGCAGCGCCGCAGACGCCGGTGCGGCGCATCTTGGCATTGAGCACGATCGACTTGGCCATAGCGAGTTTGGCCTCACCGTCGACATAGACGTGACAGACGCCTTCCAGATGAGCAAAGACCGGCACGCGCGCTTCGGTCTGGACTCGGCCGACCAGGTCCTTGCCGCCGCGCGGTACAAGCACGTCGATCGCGCCGTCGAGTCCGCGCAGCATCATGCCAACGGCGTCGCGATCGCGGGTCGGCACCAATGTAATCGCCGCGGCGGGTAATCCGGCTTCGACGAGGCCGGCAACCAGCGCGGCGTGGATGGCGCGGCACGACCGGAAGCTCTCGGAACCGCCGCGCAGCACTGCGGCATTGCCGGCCTTGAGGCAGAGCGCGCCGGCGTCGGCGGTCACATTCGGCCGGCTCTCGTAGATCACGCCGACAACGCCGAGCGGCACCCGCACGCGTTCGATGCGCATGCCGTTGGGGCGCCGCCACGCCGCGAGCACGGTGCCCACCGGATCTTTGAGCTTGCGGATGACGTCGAGCCCCGTCGCCATCGCTTCGACCCGCTCGGCGTCGAGCGAAAGCCGGTCGAGGAAGGCGGGCGTTGCGCCTTTGGACTTGGCTTCGGCCTGATCCTGGGCGTTGGCTTCGAGAATGGCCTCACGCGCGCCGCGGATCGCCTTGGCCATGGCGGCGAGCGCCCGGCTCTTCTGAGCCGCGGGGGCAAGCGCCAGCGCCCGGGCCGCCTGCCGTGCCCCATGGCCGAGTTCGCGCATGGTGGCTTCGAGCGAGCCCTCGAGTTTTTTGGCACCGGCGACCGCCTTGAGCGGGGCGTTCATGGCATTGATCCGTCATGCATTCGGGAACTTCCTATCACGTTCGACACGGCCCGGCGAGGCGGCTCGCCGAGGCCGTAGTCCGCAGCAGGCTACAGTTTCGCGCGGCGGCGATGTTGCCGATGACCCGTCCGTGTCACTCGGCTTTTGTGGTTCCCAGGGAACTTCTGCGGGGCATGCAAAAGACCTAACAGGTCCGCTGAATTTGGTGAGAACTCCTGAATCCTGTGGATATCTTGGAACGGTAATAATCCGAAAGCATTCGGTGTTCAAAACGGGACAGTGCTCAAAAAATAACGACGTTCAAAATGTAACGGTGCCGCGCCAGCCGCCAGGGAATTCGAGGAAAATCGAGAAAACGGTCGGCATCGCGCATTTGGGTTGCTACCAGCACGAGGGTGTCATGCATTTGTCAGCAAGTCATATGTCTGGAAGTCGTAGGCCGAGCGGAACGTCCAAGCGCGGCCTGCCAAAGAATCGCCTGCCCAGAAGCTTCCCGGTCGGTACCACTTACGTCATTGAAGGACGGGGCGGCGAGGAGGGGCATTTGCAGGTCTTTTCGCGCTATGTAGTGCTGCCAGACGGTAAGCGCATCAATCTTGGCCCGGATAGCCTCGCCAGCGATCCCTGCAGTGATGATTTTTCCGGTCCGGCGGCGCCGCGCAAGCGCGCCCGTGCCCGCGGCCAAGTTCGGGCTAGGACCGCCGCAAAACGCCGCTCCCGGCCGGCTAAAAAAATTATCGCAGCGGGCGGAACGAGACGCCGCCGCCGCCGTTGATGGTCAGATGCCGGGCGAAGCCCCCCAGCCCCTCACCCTCAATCACCCGGCGTCGAACCCCGGCCGCTTTTCGCGGCCGGGGTTCATCTTTTTGGAATCCGCCCCTCATTCCCGGCCGAGCACCAAATCGTCGCGATGGATCATGACCGTCCGGCCGCTGAAGCCGAGAATCCCATCGATTTCGGCACTGGGCCGGCCTCTGATCTTCTGCGCGTCCTCGGCGTCATAGGCGCATAGCCCGCGTCCGATCTCGGCGCCGTCGGGGCCGCGGATGACGACGGCATCGCCGCGCGCGAAATCGCCTTCGATCCGGGTCACGCCGACCGGCAATAGGCTATTGCCGCGCCGCAGGGCGGCGACCGCGCCGGCGTCGATGGTCAACGTGCCCTTTGGTTCGAGTGAGCCCGCGATCCATTTCTTGCGTGCGGTGACCGGATTTCCCGCGGTGAGGAACCAGGTGCAGCGCGCGCCTTTGGCGATGGCGTCGAGCGGATGCTCGACGCGACCCGAGGCGATGACCATCTGGGTGCAGGAAGCGGTGACAATCTTGGCGGCTTCGATCTTGGTCTGCATGCCGCCGCGCGACAGTCCGGAACCGGCTTCGCCCGCCATCGCCTCGATCTCCGGCGTGATGCGTTCGACGAGCGGGATGTGCCGCGCCTTGGCGTTCGTACCCGGCGGCGCGTCGTAGAGGCCGTCGATGTCGGACAAGAGCACCACCAGATCCGCGCTCACCATGGTGGCGACGCGGGCGGCGAGTCGGTCGTTGTCGCCATAGCGGATTTCGGTCGTCGCGACCGTATCGTTCTCGTTGATGACCGGAAGCGCGCGCCATTCCAGAAGCTTGGCGATGGTCGAGCGCGCATTGAGGTAACGCCGCCGCTCTTCGGTGTCGCCGAGGGTGACCAGCACCTGGCCCGCGGTGATGCCGTGGCGCGACAGTGCCTCGGTCCAGGTCCGCGCCAGCGCGATCTGCCCGACCGCGGCAGCGGCCTGGCTGTCCTCGAGCGCGAGCGGGCCCGGCGGCAATTTGAGCACCGTGCGGCCGAGTGCGATGGCGCCGGACGACACCACGAGGAGGTCGCGGTTGCCGGCGTGCAGTGCGGCAAGGTCAGCGACCAGCGAGGCGAGCCAGTCTTCGTTGAGCTTACCGGCCTTTGCATCGACCAGGAGCGAAGAGCCGACCTTCACGACGATGCGGCGGAAATCGGCAAGCCGAGGCGTGTTCATGGCAGGCGTTTTAGCGAGGGTTTTGCGAAAACAATAGGCGGTGCAAGCGTGAAGATTCTAAAGCTCGGCCTCGAGCTGCAGCTTCGCCTTGTTTTCGAGGCAATAATAGCCGGACAACCGGCTGACCAGCTTGCGGCGCTTCCAGTCGTTGAGAATGCGGCTGACATTCTCGCGGGCGATACCGGCCATCGCGGCGAGGTCGCTTTGGCCGATCTTCTGACGGATGACGATGCGGCCGGAGCCGACATCCTGGCCGAAATCCTGCGCCAGTTCGAGCAGCGTACAGGCGACGCGGCCGCGCAACGGCAGGAAACTGCCGGCTGCAATCACCGCGTCGGTCTCGCGCAGTCGCGTGGCGATCAAAGTCATCAGCGATTTGTAGACCTCAGGATGTTTCGCCGCGAAATCCTCAAACGCGGCGCGGCTGAGAAAGCTCAAGGCGGCGGCACGCACCGCGACCACCGACGCCGAGCGCGGTAGCCCGTCTATGATCGAGAGTTCGCCGACGATGGCACCCGGGCCGAGGAAAGCGAGAATGCGCTCACTGCCGGAGCGCGACATCATTGTGACTTTGAGGAGCCCCTCTTCGACGCGATAGCAGCCGTCGCCGGCATCGCCGGCGAGAAACAGTGTGGCGTCGGCATTGAGTTTGACCGCCGTCGCGCTCTTGAACAGATCCGCCGAAAGATGTCCGGGCAATCCCGAGAGCAGGCTCGGGGCGGTCACGCTCGCAGGAGTACGAATGAGGGGCATGACGTTATCGCCGCGCCGCGCGCTCGGGACCAGTTCCCGGCAACTCAACAATGCGGCAGATTTGAAAGAAGGAAAAGCCCGCCCGGACCATTTTCGCCCGGGCGGGCAAGGCGACCCCTGGGCAGGGGCCAACGGGGTGTATGGGACCGAATCGCCCCCCTTGGACGCCACAACCGGATCATCGGGGGGAGGTTGGGGACCGAGCTTTGATCCGAATGCGACATCCCAATCTCAAGGACAGTCGTAATTTAGCGCCCAACCCCAGCGGCGAAGTGATCGCCGTCACATAACCGCGCTTTGCCCGCAAGTTATTGATTGTTAGCCGATTTATGGCCTCCACCGGGTCCGGGAGGCCGATCTGTCAGGCCTTCGGTGCGCGCACCTCGATGCCGGCGCGTTGCTCGAGCGGCTGCACTATCTGGGTGATATCCTTCTCCGGGCCCAGTTCATCGCAGGTCAGCTTGAGCAGCCCGGCGACGGCCTCGATGACGTTGTTCGTCAGGCCCAGCGCTTTGGCTTCGGCGATAAACAGATTCACATCCTTGAGCATGAGCCCCGCGGTGAAACCCTGATTGAAGGTGCGCGGCAAAACGACCTCGGGAAATTTCTGCTCGGTCGCGGTGGAACGGCCGGAGCTGACATTGATCACGTCGAGCATGATGCGCGGGTCGAGCCCCGCCTTCACGCCCATCACCATGGATTCCGAAGTCGCCGCCATCGCGGCGGCGGACAACACATTGTTGCAAAGCTTCATGGTCTGGCCCGAACCCGGCCGTGCGCCGATGTAAAAAAACTTGCCGATTACTTTGAGCGCCGGTTCGACCGCATCGACGTCCGCGCGCGGCCCCGACGCCATCACAGCGACCGTGCCCTTTTCCGCGCCGCGCACGCCGCCCGAGACCGGCGCATCGATCTGCACGATGTTTTTCGCGGCGAGCAAATTGAAAATGCGCTCGGCCATCACCGCGCCGGTGGTCGACAGATCGACAAAACGGCGCACGCGCTTGCCTTCGATCACGCCGTCCGGTCCGGTCGCCACTTTGAGCACGATGTCGGGCGTCGGCAGGCTGACCATCACGGTCTCGACCAGGTCGGCGACTTCCTTCGGCGAGCGCGCGGCGACCGCGCCGAGCGCGGCGAGATTGCCGATCGCTTCCTGGCGGGTGTCGTAGACGATGACCTTATGGCCGGCCTCGACTAGACGGCGCGCCATATGCGCACCCATGTTGCCGAGACCGATGAAGCCGATATCCATGATTACCCCCCCGACGTCATGCCCGGCCTTGTGCCGGGCATCCCGATTTGTAGAACGCCCAGCCATCCGAATCGAGATGGCCAGGACAAGCCCGGCCATGACGACTAAGTCATGAATTCCGTACGCACCCTATCGGTGTGTTCGCCGAGCGCCGGCACCGGGCCGTAGCGCCGCGTCGTCGCCGCGTGCCGCTCGGCCGGCGCCGGATAAGACACCGGACCACTCGGCGTGCCGATGGTGATGCGGCGCAGATGCGGATGGCGGGCGAGGTCAGCCGGACTGTTGACGCGGGCGAAGGCGATATCGGCCGCCGCGAGTTTCTTCTCAAGGGCGTCGGCATCGTGTGCGGCGAACACGGCGGCGACGCGGCCATCGGTTTCCGCCCGGCGTCTGACCCGTTCGACATTGGTGGCAAAGGCCGCATCGGCGGCGAGCGCTGTGTCCCCCAAAACTTGCTCCGCCAGCCCGCGCCATTCGCGGTCGCTCTGAATCGAAATCAGGATGGCGATGCCGTCGCGGCTGAAGAACGCGCCGTAAGGCGAGATCGAGGTATGGGCGAGACCCATCCGCTGCGGCGGGACGCCCGCTTCCTGCTGCAACAGCGGCACCGTCATCCAGTCCGCCATGACGTCGAACATCGAAATTGAGAGCGCCGCACCTTCACCACTACGTTGGCGCGCGATCAGCGCTTCGAGGATCGCCTCATAGGCACCCATGCCCGAGGCGATATCGACCACCGAGACGCCGACCCGGGCCGGCTCCGCCGTGCCGGTGATCGAGGCAAGGCCGGACTCCGCCTGGATCAGCATGTCGTAGGCTTTTCGCCCGGCCTGCGGTCCAGTTTCGCCAAAGCCGGAAATCGAGCAACAAATCAGCCGCGGATATCGGCGCCGCAATGCGGCGATGGAGAAACCAAGTTTCTCGACGGCGCCGGGTTTCAGGTTTTGCAGGAACACATCGGCGCGCGCCAGCAGGGCGGCAAGGAGCGCCTTGTCGTCGCGCTTGCCGAGATCGAGCACGACCGATTCCTTGCCGCGATTGAGCCAGACGAAATAGCTGCACTCGCCGTGCACGAGATCGTCGTAGCCGCGGGCGAAATCGCCCTCCGGCCGCTCGATCTTGATGACGCGCGCGCCGGAATCGGCAAGCCGGCAGCTGCACATCGGCGCCGCCACCGCCTGTTCGAGCGCGACGACGAGGAGGCCGGAGAGGGGTGAAGGATTGCTCAATAAGACCTCGGCAGCCCCAAGACATGCTCGGCGATGTAGGAAAGAACCAAATTCGTCGAGATCGGCGCCACGGTGTAGAGCCGCGTTTCGCGGAATTTGCGCTCGATGTCGAATTCCTCGGCGAAGCCGAAGCCGCCATGGGTTTGCAGGCACATATCGGCGGCGGCCCAGGAGGCCTCGGCGGCGATATGTTTTGCCATATTGGCTTCGGCGCCGCAGTCCTTGCCGGCTTCGTACAAAACAGCCGCCTCGCGCACCATCAGCTCGGCGGCGCGCATATTGATGTAACAGCGCGCGATCGGAAACTGGACGCCCTGGTTTTGTCCGATCGGCCGGCCGAACACCACGCGCTCGCCGGCATAGGCGGTGGATTTTTGTATGAACCATTTGGCGTCGCCGACGCATTCGGCGGCAATCAGAATGCGCTCGGCATTCATGCCGGAGAGGATGTAGCGAAAGCCAAGACCCTCCTCGCCAATGACCGCGTCGGCCGGCACCCGCATGTTCTCGAAAAACACTTCGGTGGTGGCGTGGTTCATCATGGTGCGGATAGGACGGATGGTCAGGCCGTGACCGTTCACCGCGCGCATATCGACGAGAAAAACGGTGAGACCCCCGGTACGCGATTGGGCCTGCTCGCGCGGCGTCGTCCGCGCCAAAAGCAACATCAGATCCGAATGCTCCGCACGCGACGTCCAGATTTTCTGGCCGTTGATGATGTAACTGTCGCCGTCGCGAACCGCAGTCGTGCGCAGCGCCAGCGTGTCGGTACCCGAGGTCGGCTCGGTGACGCCGAAGGCCTGCAGGCGCAATTCGCCGCGCGCGATGCCCGGCAGATAACGCGCCTTCTGTTCGGCGCTGCCATGCCGGAGCAAGGTGCCCATGGTGTACATCTGGGCGTGACAGGCGGCGCCGTTGCAGCCCGACGCCTGGATCTCTTCCATGATGGCGGCCGCCGCGGTCATGGTCAGTCCGCTGCCGCCATATTCTTCGGGGATGAGCGCGGCGAGAAAGCCGGCTTTGGTCAAAGCGGCGACGAATTTGTCCGGATAAGCGCGTTCGCGATCGAGTGCCCGCCAATAGTCGCCGGGAAAGTCGGCGCATAGCGCGCGCACGGCGTCGCGGATCGGGGTGAGATCGGCGCTTTCCGTCATACCCGCACCTCGGCGCGGCCGTTATTGGCGGCGATGACGTCGCGTTCGACGACGCGCAAGCGAAAACTCACGACATTGCCGTCGCGCCACATTTCTGTGCGCAGCGTTTCGCCGGGAAACACCGGCGCGGAAAACCGGCATGCGAACGACGTGAGCCGCGCCGGATCGTAACCGCACATGGTCTTGAGCACCGCGTGGCCGGCGACGCCGAAGGTGCCGAGCCCGTGCATGATCGGCCGCGGATAACCGGCCTCGCGCGCCACCGCGGGCTCCGCATGCAGCGGATTTAAGTCGCCGCTCAGGCGATAGATCAGCGCTGCTTCGGGGCGCGTGCCGAGATCGCAGACCGCGTCAGGTGCGCGCGCCGGCAGCGGATGCGGCTGGGGCGCCCGCCGCGGCGGACCGCCGAAGCCGCCGTCGGCGCGGCAGAAGGTGGTTTGCGTAACCGTCGCGACCGGCGCGCCCGTCGCCTTGTCGGTCACCTTGCGTTCGCTGAGCACCAGCGCGCCTTTACCGGCGCCCTTGTCGATCACCTCGACGATGCGCAAGCGGCCGATGACGGTGCCCGGACTTGAGAGCGGCCGGTGCAGCGTGATGCCCTGCTCGCCGTTGACGAGTTTGAGCCAGTCGATGCCGGTATCGCGCTCGCGCGCCCAGAAGCCCGGGCTGCCGAGCACGGTGGCCATGGTCGGCGGCACTTTCAGGTTTCTCTCGTAAACGAATGGCAACTCGTCTTCGTTCATCGGATCATGGCCGAAGCCGACGCCGAGCGCGTAAATGATGCAGTCCTTCGCCGCGTAGCTCTGCTCCCGGGGCGGCACATCAAGCGCCATCAGCTTGTCGTAGACGATGGCCATCACACAGGGTCCCAGGAGAATACATCGCTCGAACGGTCGAGCGGCGTGAAGGATGCGGCAAAGGCGCCTTTGAGCTGCGCATCGAGCTTTTCCGGTGTCCAGCCGTCGGAGCGGTGCAGCGTGCGGATCGGGCGGGTCTGGTTGAAGAGATAGATCTCGTTGTTGCGCACCGAAAAAATCTGGCCGCTGATGCCGGACGCACGGTCGGAGCCGAGATAGACGACGAGCGGCGCGATTTTCTCCGGCGTCATCTCACGAAACGCCGCGACCCGCGCCTTTTCCTCCTCGGTTTCGGCAGGGATCGAATCGATCATCCGGGTCCAGGCAAACGGCGCCACGCAGTTCGAGCGCACGTTAAAGCGCGCCATGTCGAGCGCGATGCCGCGCGACAGCCCGACGATGCCCATCTTGGCCGCCATGTAATTGGCCTGACCGAAATTGCCGACCAGGCCCGAGGTCGAGGTCATGTGCACCATGCTGCCGGAATTTTGTTCGCGGAACACTGTGGCGCAGGCCCGGCTCATGGCGAAACTGCCGTGCAGATGCACGGTGATGACGTCCGACCAGTCCGACCAGCTCATGCGGTGGAAAATGCGGTCGCGCAAAATGCCGGCATTGTTGACCAGAATATCGACGCGCCCGAAGGCGTCGAGCGCCGCCTGGACGATTTTCTCCGCATTGCCCGGCTCGCTGATCGACAGTGTCGAGGCGATCGCTGTGCCGCCCGACTTTTTGATTTCATCGACCACGGCCTGCGCCGGGCCGGCATCGGCGCCAGCGCCGTCCAGGCTCGCGCCAATATCGCAGACGACGACGGAGGCGCGCTCGGCCGCCATCGCCAGCGCGATGCCGCGGCCAATGCCGCGGCCGGCGCCGGTAACGATGGCGACCTTCCCGGCGACAATGTTCGCCATTCGCCTAGTTCCCCCACACCTCGCGCGCGACTTCGCCGATCATGCGCAGCTTCGCCCATTGTTCGTCCTCGGCGAGGGTATTGCCTTCCTCGGTCGAGGCGAAGCCGCATTGCGGCGACAGACAGAGCTGATCGAGCGCGGTGAATTTCGCGGCCTCCTCGATGCGCCGTTTGATGGCGTCCTTTGATTCCAGCGTGCCGGTCTTGGTCGTCACCAGGCCGAGCACGGCGAGGCGGCCGTTCTGCAGCCGTTTGAGCGGCTCGAAGCCGCCGGCGCGCTCGGAGTCGTATTCCATGAAATAGCCGTGCACCTTGATGCGGTCGAACAGCACTTCTTGCATGGCGTCATAGCCGCCCGAGCCCATGAAGGTCGATTTATAATTGCCCCGGCACAGATGCATGGTCACCGTCATGTCGGCTGGGATATCGGAAATCGCCATGTTGATGAGATCGCCGTAGATGGTGCCGAGCGCTTCCGGATCGTCGCCGCGGTCCTTCATCTGCTGGCGATATTTCGGATCGCACAGCATGGCGATGAAAACCTCGTCGAGTTGCAAATAGCGGCAGCCGGCGTCGGCGAAGGCGCGCACCGCCTTCTTGTAGGCCTGGCCGAGGTCGTCGAAGAACTTGTCGAGCGTCGGATAGACCGACTTGTCGATCGGCGTCGCCATCGGGCGGCCGTACAACGCCGACGGCGCCGGAATGGTCATTTTCGGCGTTCGCGTCGTATGCGCTTTCAGAAATTTGAAGTGCTCGAGCATCGGATGACCGGAGAAGCCGATCTTGCCGGTGACGCGCACGCCTTCGTTGCGGGTCGTGACCGCGGCAAAGGCAATGCCGGAATCCATCACATGGCGCTCGACGCCGTCGAGCCCCCACAGAAAATCGAGATGCCACCACGAACGGCGGAATTCGCCGTCGGTGATCGATTGCAGGCCCGCCGCTTCCTGCTTTTTGATGACGTCCTCGATGGCGCGATCCTCGGCCACGGTGAGCGCCGCGGCGTCGATCTCGCCTTTGGCGCGCTGATCGCGCGCGACCTTCAGCGCCGCCGGCCGCAGCAGGCTGCCGACATGGTCGGCGCGGAATGGCGGCTTGGTTCGTTGCATTGTCGCGCTCCTTTTAACCCCAGACCTCGTCGGCGATCTCGACGATCATGCGCAGCTTCGCCCATTCGTCGTCTTCGGCCAAAACGTTGCCTTCCTCGGTCGAGGCGAAGCCGCATTGCGGCGACAGGCAGAGCTGGTCGAGCGTGATGAATTTCGTGGCCTCGTCGATGCGGCGCTTGATGGCGTCTTTGCTTTCCAGCGTGCCGGTCTTTGAGGTGACGAGGCCAAGCACCACCGTCTTCCCCTTCGGCACGACGCGCAGCGGCTCGAAACCGCCGGCGCGTTCTGAGTCGTATTCCATGAAATAGCCGTGGACGTTGATGGCGTTGAATAGCAATTCGGCCACCGGCTCGTAGCCGCCCGAGGCGACGAAGTTCGAGCGGAAATTGCCGCGGCACAGATGCATGGTGATGATCATGTCGGACGGAATGTCCGCAATCGCGGCATTGATCATCGTCGCATAGGTCGCGGGCAGACTTGCCGGGTCTTCGCCGCGATCGGAAATGAGTTTGCGCAGCGCCGGGTCGCACAGATAAGTGAGATTGACCTCGTCGAGCTGCAGATAGCGGCAGCCGGCGTCGGCGAAAGCGTGGACGACTTTGTTATAGGAAAGGCCCAAGTCGCGATAAAAATCTTCCATCTTGGGATAGATCGCCACCGGCACCGCATCGCGGCCGTAGCGGAAATGCAGCGACGATGGCGACGGGATCGTCATCTTCGGCGTTTGCTTGGTGTGGCCTTTAAGAAACTTGAAATGCTCGATCATCGGGTGCGGGCTATAGCCGCCGAGCGGGCCGATGACGCGCAACAGCACCGGGCGCGGCTGCGGGCCGGTGGTGTTGAATTTGACCTTGCGCTCGCCGGCATAGGATTCGACGTTGTGCAACTGCTCGAGGAAATCGATATTCCATGAGATGCGCCGGTATTCGCCGTCGGTGATCGATCGCAGTCCGACCGCCTCCTGCTTTTTAATCACGCCTTCGATTTCGCGATTTTCGATCTCGGCGAACGCCTCGGCCGCGATTTCGCCGCGCGCGCGTAGTTCCCGCGCGGCCTTGAGCTTAGCCGTGCGTAGCAGGCTGCCGACATGGTCGGCGCGGAACGGCGGCTTTTCTCTCTGCATACTCAACCCCACACTTCGTCGGCGATCTCAACGATCATCTGCAGCTTCGCCCATTGCTCGGCCTCCGACAGAACATTGCCCTCTTCGGTCGAGGCGAAGCCGCATTGCGGCGACAGGCAGAGCTGATCGAGGCCGACATATTTGGTCGCTTCGTCGATACGGCGCTTGATGTCGTCTTTTTTCTCCAGCACGCCGCTCTTCGAGGTGACGAGGCCCAGCACCAGCTGCTTTTTTCCCTTCGGGAAGAAACGAAGCGGTTCGAAGCCGCCGGCTCTTTCACTGTCGTATTCGAGAAAATAGCCGTCGAGGCCGGTATCGCCGAGCAACTGCTCGGCGACGAACTCATAGCCGCCGGAGGCGATGAAGGTGGAGCGGAAATTGCCGCGGCATGAATGCATGGTAATGGCCATGTCGGCCGGCTTTCCCTCCAGCGCTGCGTTGGTGAGGCGCGCATAGCGTTTCGGCAGATCTTCGGGACGATCGCCGCGCCCGGTCGATTGCGCGCGCTCCTTGGGATCGCACATCATCGACCAGGCGGTGTCATCGAGCTGCAAATAGCGGCAGCCGGCGTCGTAAAAGGCGCGAATCGCGCCGCGATAGGCCTTGGCGAGATCGTCGAAGAACGGATCGAGGTCAGGATAGACCGCCTTGCTGATCGCGGCGCGGCCCTGCCGGAAATGCAGCGTCGACGGCGCGGGAATGCACATCTTCGGCGTGACGCGCGCATGGGCTTTGAGAAACTTGAAGTGATCGAGCATGGCGTGCCCGGAAAAGCCGATCTTGCCGTCAATTTTGAGCGCGTGGAATTTGGTCTGCACGCCGTGAAACTGGATGCCGTGGTCCGTCTCGTAGAACGTCACGCCATCGAGCCCGCGAAAGAAATCGAAATGCCACCAGGAACGGCGAAACTCGCCGTCGGTGGCAAGCTTGAGCCCGACGTCTTCTTGCTTTTTGATGGCGTGCTCGATTTCGCGGTCTTCGACGGCGCGCAGCGCTTCGGCGGAGATTTCCTTGCGTTCGTGTTTGGCGCGCGCCTCTTTGAGCGCAGCCGGCCGCAACAGGCTGCCGACATGATCGGCGCGGAATGGCGGTGCCGTCCGTTGACTCATCGTCTTACTCCCCCCTTGGCTTTGCTTTCCCGGCTTTGCCCGGAAGGCTGCTTTTTTATTGTCCGTTGTCCTTGCGCACATAGCGGCCGTCTTCGAGCCGGCCGAGACGCTGTGCGGTGTAAAGCGCATCAAGCTGCCGCACGATCTCGCGGCCATCCTTGCTGCCCAACGCCGCCATCAATTCAAGGAAACTCGCCGGACCGGCGGCGAGCGCATCGGCAACCGTTTTGTGCGGCCCGGCCTTTTTGGCGACCGGGGGCGCCGGCACCGAGAACTCGATCGCATCGGTCTTGCCGAACGGAATGGTGCAATCGAAGCCGAGCTTTGCGCCGGTGCGCGCGCCGCCGAGCGACGGGTCGAGCGGCACCACGCGAAAGCCCGAGCCCATGATGAGATCGCGATCGGCCTGAAAGCGCGTCGCCAGCGCCCAATCGGCTGCCTCGTCGGAGAACACGTCGATGTCAGGATCGAAGGCGAACACATGTTTGGCTTCGGCATGCGAGCCGAAGATCGCGGCGATGGCGTTCCTCGCATCGCCTGGCACGCGCTGGCGTAGCGATACCCGCAGGTTCAGCATGCCCCCGCTCGACGGCGTCGCATAGATCGCGAGCGGCTCGCGCACCGACGCCAAGAGCGCGGTCCAGGCCGAGGACTCGGTCTTCACGGTGGTGAGCTGCGCGGTATCGGTGCGCGCCAGATGGCGGCCGCCGATGGTCACGGTCTGGAACAGCGCGTCCTCGCGATGCGTGATCGCGGTGACATGCAGAACCGGATTGTGCTTCACCACGCCGTAATAACCGACATATTCGCCGTAGGGCCCTTCCGGCTCGATATGGCCGGCCGGGTCGAGATAGCCCTCGATGACATATTCGGCGTCGGCCGGCACGTGAATGTCGTTGGTGACGCATTTCACCACCGGCGCCGGCTCCCCGCGCACCGCGCCGATGATATCGAGCTCGTCCACCCCATGCAGCGCGACCATCGCCGCCAGGAAATCCGCCGGATGCGAGCCGACCACATAGGCGACCGGCACCGGCTCCTTCTTGGCGGCGGCTTGCAGATAAATGGCGCGCATGTCGCTCGGCGCGATCAGATCGACGCCGGCCTGACGCCGGCCGCGCAGCATGATCCGGCGGCAGCCGACGTTCGTAAAACCAGAGCCGGGAAACAGCGCAAAGTCGATGCCGGCGGAGATATAGGGCGCGCCGTCGCCGCCGTGCTGCAGATGCACCGGCAGCGCGGTGAGGTCGGCGTCGTCACCTTTCAGCACCACCTGCTGCACCGGCGCCTGTTGCGACGAGACCCTCACCGGAGGATGCAGTTTCTGCAGGCGCTGGGTGAGCGTGCGCATAAGTCCGCGCTCGTCGGTGTCGAGCGCGCAAGCAAGCCGCTTGCGCGAGGCCATCACATTGCCGACGAGCTCGGCCCTTTCCGGGCCCGCCGCCTGAAAGTGCACGGCCTTCGGATTGCCGTCGAGCACAGCGCCAATGTCGAGCAGGTCGATCGGTTCGTTCTGCATTTCGCACTCGCCGATATCGACCAGTCTTTGCACGAAATTGCGCAGCCGGAAGCGCTCGGTGTCGATCGCGGGCCTTTTGGTCGCAACCATGGATGTTTCCCCAAAATTCGCTCGTTATGACCGAGTGCGCAGGGGATTTAGCAACGGCCGCACGCGGGTGTAAATGCCGTTGCGTGCGGGACCATCCGCACAGACACTCGCGGCGTGCATGGCGCACTTGAGGAGAATGAGAATGCTGCCCACACTTCGGCTCTATGAGGACGTGCTTTCAAACGGCGCGGAGGCGTCATTGCCGGCGTTGCCGCGCATGCTCTTTCTGGTGCACGGCGAGGCAACGATCGCCGATCGCACCTTGCGCGACGGCGACACCTTCAACAGCGAAGCCGCGGTGACGCTTAAAGCCGGAAGCCCCGGCGCGACGATGTGGCGCTTCGATCTGGTTCCCGGCGACGCCGCGGCCGGCGCTGCCGTCGGGCCCGGCGTTGTTTCACGCGAAAAACTCAGCGCCCGGCTCGAGACGCTGCCGCAAGGCGCGCTGATCCTGCGCGGCGACAGCGTCGCGTTTCCGCCGGGCGGCTGCGCTTACCGTCATCGCCATCAAGGCCCGGGCATCCGCTGCCTGCTCGAAGGCGGCATCCGCATCGACACCCACGGCCGCTCGACCTCCTACGGCACTGGCGGCGCCTGGTACGAGACCGGCCCGGACGGCGTGTTCGCGCAAGCCGCCGACCGGCCGACCCGCTTCATCCGCGTCATGATCCTGCCGCTGGCTTATCTCGGCAAAAGCTCGGTCGAATATTTGAACGAAGAGGACAAGGCCAAGCCAAAGTCGCAGGCGTATAAGATTTTTGCCGACATGCCGTTGACGCCTGCGTAGCGGCTCGCGTGTTATTGGTCACATCGGCTTATAGCCGCGCTCCATGTCGACATCGATCAGCATCGCCTTGCCGCTCGACAGCGCCTGGCCGATCAGGTCGGTGGTGTCCTTCACGGTCGCGGCGCGTTGGCCGTCGATGCCGAGCGAGCGGGCCAGGCCTACGAAATCGATCGCCGGATCGTTGAGCTCCATGCCGACAAAATTGTCGGCCTGTTCGGCAAGGCCGCGCAGCATGACCAGCCGCTGCTTCAAGATGCGATAGCTGGTGTTGTTGAAGATCACCCAGACGACCGGCAGCCGGTAGCGCGCCGCGGTCCACAGCGCCTGGACCGTGTAAAGCGCGCTGCCGTCGCCGACCAGCGCCACCACCGGCCGGTCGGGCAAAGCGAGCTTGGCGCCGATCGCCGCCGGCAGTCCCCAACCGATGCCGCCGCCGCGCAAGCCGAAAAAGCTCTGCGCGTCGTCTGAGTTGATCAGCGAGCGGATGCCCGGTGCGGACGACAGAATTTCCTCGATCACCACGGCGTCCTTCGGCAGCATGGCGCCGATCGCTTCCAGGAGCGCCAGCGGCTGCACCGGCGTCTTGCCGGCGAGCGCGCGGGCCTTGGCGCGAAACGCTTCGCGGTCTTTCTTGATGGTATCGGTCAAGGACGTAAGCCGCGCCGCCGCAGCGCCCTTGGCGGTCGCGCTCATCAGCGCGGTTACGCCCGCGGTCATGTCGGGCAGCGTCGCCTTCGGATCGCCGAGGATGGCGACCTGCGCCGGATAGTTCTTGCCGAGCTGCCACGGATCGGTGTCGAGATGAATGAGCGGCAGGCCCGGCGGCCACGGCTCGATGGTCGACGGCAGCGACCAGGTGAACAGATCGCCGCCGACGGAGAGCAACAGGTCGTGCTGATCGAGCACTTCGCGCACGCCGGCCTGCGTGCGGGTCATCATGCCGCGATAGAGCGCATGCGACGCCGGAAATGAGGCGCTGTTCGGGATGAACTCGACATAGACCGGCGCGCCGATCAGTTCGGCGAGCGCCGCGAGCTCCTGATGCGCGCGGCTCTGCGCCACCGCGTCGCCGGCGATGATGACCGGACGTTCGGCCTTGGCCAGCATGGCTGAGGCCGCGGCGACGGCGACGGCATCGCCGCGCACCCGTGGCGCCACCCGCGTCGGTTCAAGGAGGTCGATGTCGGCCTCGTCCTTCAAAATGTCGCCCGGCAGGCCTAAGAAAACCGGTCCGGTCGGCGGCGCCAGCGCGGTCTTCACCGCGCGGTGCACGTAGCGCGGCAGATCCTCGAGGCGATGAACCTCGGCGGCCCATTTGACGAACGGTCGCGCCAGCGTGGCCAAGTCCGCGGTCAGCACCGGCTCGGTGACGATGTAGGAAAGGTCCTGCTGGCCAGCAGTGACCAGCACCGGCGCGTTCGCTTTCATCGCGTCGTAGAGCATGCCCATGGCGTTGCCGAGCCCGGGCGCAACGTGAAGGTTGAGCACCGCGAGACCGCCGGAGGCTTGCGCATAACCGTCGGCCATCGCCATCAGCGCCGCTTCCTGCAGTCCGAGGATATATTTGATGTCGTGTTCGACCGCGAAAGCATCCATCAGCGGCAATTCGGTGGTGCCCGGATTGCCGAACATCACCGTGACGCCCTCCTGCTTGAGCAAATCGAGGAAGGCGCGTTTTCCGGACATCACGGGCAAGGATGTCTCCTCCGATTGTCATTCCGGAGTCGGCCGAAGGCGCGATTCCGGTTTCCATAATCACGACGTTGCAGTTTTGCGAGGCTCACTCTTTCCAGATTTTCAACGCGCAGTGCTCGGCAATGTGCGTGAAGTCATTGTCGTTTGTGAGCATTGTCAGCTCATGACGGACGCACAACTCTGCCAGAAGAGCGTCGATCGTACCAATCTGTATCCCGGCCCGCCGACAGTGATTTCTCAATTCCGCGGCGCGGATGTGATCGTCACGGTCCGGAATCAACAAGGGCAGGGCCGAAAACCGATCCAAGATTTGTTCGCGGGCTTTCGGACCGGAAAAGCCCTGCAGAAGCTCCTGAAGAATGAGGCCCGTTGTGATTAGTGTATCGCCAGTATCGATGGCCTGAACGAGCGTCCGCACTTCGATCGATGAAGAAGCAGGATCGCGCCGGAGCGCGAGCGACCATACGCCGGTGTCGACAAAAAGGCTCAATCGCGCCCACGTCCCGCTTTGTAGTCATAAGACGCGTCCCACTCGAGCTTACCCATCAGATCGAGCAGTCGTTTCTGCCGTCTTCGCGCGACGAATTCCTGTAAGGCCTTTGTGACGGCGGCTTTTTTCGTGCGTTCACCGCTGAGTTCCAGCGCCCGTTCGATCAATTCGGGATCAATGGATAAATTAGTCGCCATGTGTGACTCTCCACACACACGATCACACAAAGTCATCTAATTTGCAATGTGGTGGTGCCGCGGAAGGGATTCGAACCCCTGACCCCCGCATTACGAATGCGGTGCTCTACCAGCTGAGCTACCGCGGCACGCCGATGGAATGGCGCTCTAGTAATACCGGGGGGGCCTTAACGCAAGGCGTGCGGCGGCCGTTTTGGCCGTTGCGGGGGCCGCGCCGGCGACCTAGGCTTGGGGTCAAGGACTGAAAAATCAAACCGGATCGGCAAGGCTTTCGCGCGCCGCCGTATCCGGATCAGGGAGGCTTTCATGCCGATCAAGATGCTCGTGCTCGGGACGGCCGCAGGCCTCGTGGCCCTCGTGCTGCAGGCTTCCGCGCCGGCTTTGGCGCAAACCGCCGCCGCGCTGTCCGGCGAAGTCAGTTCCGCCACGGATGGCCCAATGGAAGGCGTCGTCGTCAGCGCGAAGAAGGACGGCTCAACCATCACCGTCTCGGTGATCAGCGACGACAAGGGCCGCTTCGGCTTCCCGGCCTCGCGGCTCGACCCGGGGCATTATGCGATCGCCATTCGCGCCGCGGGCTACGATCTCGATGGTCCCAAGGAGACCACGGTCGCCGCGGGTCTTGAGGACAAGATCGACGTCAAGCTCAAGCCGACAAAGAATCTCAGCGCGCAACTGACCAACGCCGAGTGGTTGATCAGCATGCCCGGCACCGACGACCAGAAGCGGGTGGTGCTCGACTGCAACAGCTGCCACACGCTCGAGCGCATCATGCGCTCGACCCACGATGCCGAAGAGTTCAAGCAGGTGTTCCTGCGCATGGCCGGCTATTACCCCGGCAGCACGCCCCTGAAACCGCAACGATTGGTCGGCGACGCGGTGCGCCGGCTGATTTCCGCCGAGGCCGCGCCCGCGGCCGCCGAGTGGCTCGCCGGCATCAATCTGAGCCATCAGGACACCTGGTCCTGGCCGCTCAAGACGCTGCCGCGGCTGACCGGCAAGTCGACCCACGTCATCATCACCGAATACGACATGCCGAGCCGGTTGATCGAGCCGCACGATGTCGTGCTCGATCACGAGGGCAACGTCTGGTACTCCGATTTCGGCCAGATGTTCATCGGCGAACTGGACCAGAAGACCGGCCAGGTCACGCAATATCCGATCCCGGTGACCAAGCCCGGCTATTCGCTCGGCACGCTCAACCTCGAATTCGACAAGGACGACAATCCTTGGATCGGGCTGATGTATCAGAGCGCGATCGGCAAAATGGATCGCAAGACCGGTAAATTCGCGACCTGGTCGACGCCCAAGGATTGGGACTCCGACGCCGGCCAGTTGGGACACCTTGCGGTCGAGGGCACGCCCACCGACGACAAAGTGTGGATCAAGAACTCGGCCGGCGGCCGCATCTACCGGCTCGATCTCAAGTCGAATACGTTCGAGGATCTCGGTGCGCCGGCCGATCCGCGCACCGGCAAGCGCATCGGCACCTACGGCATCCATGCGGATGCGGAGAACAATCTCTATCTGCTCGATTTCGCCGCCGGCAACGTGGTGCGGATCGATGCCAAGACCAAGCAGCCGACGGTCTATCTGACGCCGACGCCGAATTCGCATCCGCGGCGCGGCCGCGTCGACGATCAAGGCCGCATGTGGTTTGCCGAATATTTCGGCAATGCCATCGGCATGCTCGATTCGGAGACCGGAAAGATCCAGGAATGGAAGGTGCCGACGCCGTGGTCATCGCCCTATGACGCGCTGGTGGACAAGAACGGCGACGCCTGGACCGCCTCGATGAACACCGACCGCGTCGCGCGGCTCGACGTCGCGAGCGGTCAATACACCGAATATCAGCTGCCGCGCCCGACCAATATCCGCCGCGTCTTCGTCGACGATTCAAAGAAGCCCGGCGCGCTGTGGATCGGCAGCGTGCACGGCGCCTCGATCGTCAAGGTCGAGCCGCTGGACTGAAAACGAAAGCTGCTCAGCCTGCATCGGCCTCGGCACGCAGCTTGAAACGCTGGATCTTGCCGGTCGCGGTCTTCGGCAGCTCCGAGCGGAATTCGATCCAGCGCGGATATTTATAGGCCGCAAGCTTCTGCCGGCATTCGTCTTGCAGCTGTTGCACGAAGTCGTCGCCGGCCTTGTCGGGCACTTTGAGCACCACATAGGCCTTGGGCTTGATCAGCCGGTCGGTATCCGGCCAGCCGACCACGGCCGCTTCGAGCACGTCGGGGTGGGCTTGCAACACGCCCTCAACCTCGAACGGCGAGACATACATGCCGGAGACTTTGAGCATGTCGTCGCGGCGGCCGCAGTAGACGAAATAGCCGTCGTCATCCTCGAAATATTTATCGCCGGACCGCGTCCATTCGCCGAGGAACGTCGTGCGCGACTGCTCGCGGTTGTTCCAATACATGATGGCGCTGGTCGGCCCGCGCACTTGCAGTTCGCCCATCTCGCCGCGTTTCTCGACGCTCTTGCCGTTGTCGTCGACCAGGCGGACGTCATAGCCGGGCACCGGCTTGCCGGTGGTGCCGTATTTCACGTCGCCCGGTCGGTTGCTCAAGAAGATGTGCAGCATCTCGGTCGAGCCGAGGCCGTCGAGGATGTCGACCCCATAACGCTCGCTCCAGCGCCGGCCGATATCGGCCGGCAGCGCCTCGCCGGCGGAGACGCAAGCCCGCAGGTTGAGTTCGGCGCGCTGCGGCGCGGCGGGACTGGCGAGGAAGGCCGCGTAAAACGTCGGCACCGCATAGAACACGGTGACTTGGTATTTTTTCAGAATCTCCGCGACCAGATCCGGCGTCGGCCGCTGCGGCAACAGCACGGTGGTCGCTCCCGCCGACATCGGAAAGGTCAAGGCATTGCCGAGCCCGTAAGCGAAGAACAATTTCGCTACCGAATAGCAGATATCGTTCTCGGTGATGCCGAGGATCGGCCCGGCATAAAGCTCATCGGTCAGTCTCAGATCGGCGTGCGTGTGGACGGCGCCCTTCGGCCTGCCGGTCGAGCCGGAGGTGTAGAGCCAGAAGCAGATATCGTCGCGCGTCGTCGGCGCGGTCATCGCCTCGGTCTTGGCGCTCGCCAACAAATCGTCGAACGACAGATGGGCGTGCGCGTCGTCGCCGGAAATGATGACATGCTCCAGAGCATCGGCCTCGCCGATCGCATCGCGAAATTTGCCGTAGAGCACTTCGGAGACGACCAGGAGCCGGGCGCGGGAGTCCTTGAGCATGAAGCGGTAATCGTCCTCGGTCATCAGCGTATTGACCGGAACCGCGACCACGCCGGCCTTGATCGCGCCGAGAAAGGCGGTCGGCCAATCGATGGTGTCGGTGAGACAGATCAGGATGCGCTCTTCGCGGCGGATGCCGAGCGCGCGCAGCACATGGCCGAAGCGTTCGACGCGGACGGCAAGCTCGGCGTAACTGTATTGACCGTGGGGATCGATGAAGGCGGGCTTGGCGCCACGCCCGGCGTCGAGATTACGCTTGAGGATGTCGGCGGCGAAATTGTAGTCGCGGGGGATTTCGGACGGCGGCGGGCTCGGCGGAGCGAGTGTCATTGCGGCATGTCCTCCCCGGGCCGCGCGGGACATTGCCCACCCGTTGCCCATTGCAAGGCATTATGCCGCCATGCAAATTCGCCGGCAATGGCACAGGCTTGCGGCGCTGTCATTCGGCTGGAATTGCGCTAAGACAGGCCCGCCGCAGACCCGGAGCCCACCATGATCTTAAGCCGCGATCGCATCCTCACCACCCATGTCGGCAGCCTGCCGCGCAACGAGACTTTGAGCGATCTTCTGATCGCCCAGGAAGAAGGCAAAAACTACGACGCCAAGGTCCTGGCCGCGGAAATGGACAAAGCGGTCCGCCATGTCGTCGCCAAGCAGGTGGAAGCCGGCATCGACGTCGGCAATGACGGCGAACAGCGCCGGATCGGATTTCAGACCTACGTTCCGCAGCGCATGTCGGGCTTCGCCGGCGTGTCGAAGCGCCGCCGCGGCCGCGAGTTCGAGGAATTTCCCGACCTGGTCAGTTACCTGATGCGGCGCTTTCCCAATCCGCCGAAGAGCCAGCAGGGCGCGCCCGAGGCGCAGGCCGAGATCCACTATCGCGATCTCAAGCCGATCACGGACGAAACCTCGGGCTTCAACAAGATCGCCGACGAGCTGCGCGCCTTTTCCGAACGCTTCATGACCGCGCCGTCACCGGGCATCATCTCGACCACCATGCTCAACGCCCATTATGAAAGCCACGACGCCTATCTCGACGCCATCGCGCGCGAGATGAAGAACGAATATCAGACCATCCACAAAGCCGGCATCGTGTTGCAGATCGACGCGCCCGATCTGGCGATGGATCGTACCATGATGTACCGCGATCTGTCCGACGCCGATTTCGTCAAGCGCTGCGAGCGCCACGTCGCCGCCATCAACAAAGGCATCGAGGGCATCCCGCGCGATCGCGTGCGGCTGCACATCTGTTACGGCAATTGGGAAGGCCCGCACATCCACGATATCGCGCTGGAAAAGATTCTCCCCGCGCTCTATCAGGCCAAGGTCGGCGCGCTGTCGATCGAGTTCTCCAATCCGCGCCACGCCCACGAATATTCGGCGCTCAAGCGCGTGCCGTTGCCCGCCGAGATGATTCTCATCCCCGGCGTGGTCGAGACCACCTCGAATTTCGTCGAGCATCCGGAAGTGGTGGCGCGGCGCATCGAGGAGGCGGTGGCGGCGGTCGGCGACCGTGAACGTGTGATCGCCTCGAGCGATTGCGGCTTCGGCACCTTCACCCGGCGCGAATGGGTCATCGAGCCGGTGGTGTGGCTGAAACTCAAGGCGATCCGCGCCGGCGCGGATATCGCTTCCACGCGGCTGTGGGGGAGGAAGGTGGCGTGACTGAACTCGTTCTGTACGATTTCGGCAATTCGGTCTGCTGCCAAAAAGTCCGGATCACGCTGCGCGCAAAGAGTTTGGAATGGCAGTCTATCAAGGTCGATTTGTTTAAGGCTGAACAATACGACCCGAAATATCGCAAGCTGAATCCAAAAGGCGTCGTCCCTACTTTGGTTCACAACGGCAAGCCGGTGATCGAGTCGACGCTGATCTGCGAATATATCGATCAGGCTTTTCCGCAGGCGCCGCGCCTCATTCCGGCGGATCCATGGCTGCAAAGCCGGATGCGGTTGTGGAGCAAAATGGTCGACGACGGCTTGTTCGAGGGCGTGACCGAGATCAGCTTTTCGGCGATGTTCCGCGAGCGGATGAAGGCCATGCCCGAGGAAATCCGCCAAGCGCGTTTCCGCAATGTCGGCGACCCGCGGCGCACCGATCGGTTCAAGTCGACATACGAGCACGGCGTGAACTCGCCCTTCGTGGTGCACGCGGTTGCCGCCTATGACCGCGCCTTTAAATATCTGGACGACGTCCTCGCCGATGGCGGACCGTGGATACTCGGTGCCGATCCGTCGCTTGCCGACATCAACTTGATGCCGCTGGTGGCGCGGCTCGATTATCTCGGGCTGCTTGACCTATGGACGGATAACCGGCCGTTGGTGCGAAGGTGGTGGGCCCATGCCAGCGCCTGGCCGAGCTTCAAAACCGGCCTCTACGACCTTATTTCCGAGGCGGAGTTCACCGAAATGCGAACGCATGGACCAACCATTCGTGACGGCATCGCCGCCCATATTGCTGCCATCCGCCAGGTGGCAGCCGAAGTCGGCCGTAGCGCCGCCTAGGCGAAAGCTAAATCAAACCACACAGGAAAAAAGCACCGTGATCGATCTCTACACCTGGACCACCCCGAACGGCCGCAAGGCTTCCATTGCGCTCGAGGAATTCGGGCTGCCCTATACCGTGCATCCGGTCGACATCTCCAAGGACGAGCAGTTCAAGCCGGAATTTCTCAAGATATCGCCGAACAACCGCATCCCGGCGATCGTCGATCGCGACAACGGCATGAGCCTGATGGAGTCGGGCGCCATCCTGATCTATCTCGCCGACAAGACCGGCATGCTGCTGCCGAAGTCGGGCGCCGCGCGCTATCACACCATCGAATGGCTGATGTGGCAGATGGGCGGCCCGGGGCCGATGTTCGGCCAGGTGCATTATTTCGTGAAATATAATCCGGGCAAGTCGCCGCCGGCCGAGGAGCGCTACCTCAAGGAGGCGCACCGGCTCTATGGCGTGCTCGACCGGCGGCTCGCCGAGCACGAATACGTCGCCGACGACTATTCGATCGCCGATATCGCGCTATGGCCGTGGGTATCCCGCTACGAATGGCAGACCGTCGATCTCAACAAATATCCCAACGTCAAGCGCTGGTACCTCGCCATCGCCAAGCGCCCCGCCGTGCAGAAGGGCTATAAAGTGCCCAAGGACACCGGCGAAATCCCGCTGCCTTGAAAATCGAGCGCCGTAAGGCGTGTCCGGCGCGCATCCCTCTCCCCCGAAGGAAGCGCAAGAACACCGGCGCGCGATGGGCTAGAATGGGCTAATATCGAAACCCGAGAATTCGACCAAACATTGCCCGACCGTCCCACGATGCCCCCCGCGGGATGACGGACCAGCCGAAGGGAGTACGCCATGGACGACATGACCAAGCGCGATCCAATCAAGATCACCGCCGAGGATATCAATCCGCGCTACAATTGGGGCCGCCACCTGCCGGTGCTCGGCACCATGGGGGTCGATTTCGAGGAGCGCGTCGACTACCGGCGCATGCACCGTTATAGGCTCGCCCGCGCCCAAGCCGCCCTTGAGGCGTCCGACCTCGGCGCGGTGTTGTTGTTCGACGACAACAATATCCGCTACGTCACCTCGACCAAGATCGGCGAATGGGCGCGCGACAAGCTTTCGCGTTTCGCCATGCTGGTGCGCGGCGGCGATCCGATCCTGTGGGACTTCGGCTCGGCGGCGGTGCATCACAAGCTCTATTCGCCGTGGCTTAAGCCGGAGAACTGCAAAGCCGGTCTGGTCGGCCTGCGCGGCACGGTCGATCCCGCTTTCGGCCTGATGAAGCGCCATGCCGAGGAAATGGCCGCGATCCTGCGCGACGCCGGCGTCGCCAAAATGCCGATCGGCGTCGACATCATCGAGCCGCCGATGCTGTTCGAATTGCAAAAGGCAGGCCTCACCATCAAGGACGCTCAGCAGGTGATGCTCAGCGCGCGCGAGGTGAAATCCGCAGACGAGATCGCGCTCCTCAATCGCGCCGCCGCCATGGTCGACGGCGCCTATGACGTGGTCCATCAGATGCTGCGTCCGGGCATCCGCGAAAACGACATCGTCGCCGAGGTCAACAAGTTCCTCTACACCCACGGCTCCGACGACGTCGAAGCGGTGAACGCGATCTCCGGCGAACGCTGCAACCCGCATCCGCATAATTTCACCGACCGCATGATCCGCCCCGGCGATCAGGCGTTCTTCGACATCCTGCAAAGCTTCATGGGCTATCGCACCTGCTACTACCGCACCTTCAACGTGGTGCGCGCCACGCCGGCGCAGCACGACGCCTATCGGAAGGCGCGCGAATGGCTCGACAATGCCATCGACCGCATCAAGCCCGGCGCCTCGACCGCGCATATCTGCGAGGTCTTTCCGAAGGCGGCGGAATTCGGCTTCCCCGACGAAATGGCGGCCTTCGGGTTGCAATTCGCCCATGGTCTGGGGCTGAACCTGCATGAGCGGCCGATCATCTCGCGCGTGGTGTCGATGGATCACCCGACCGAGATCGTCGAAGGCATGGTGTTTGCGATCGAAACCTATTGCCCGGCGACGGATGGTTACTCCGCCGCCCGCATCGAGGAAGAGGTCGTGGTCACCGACAAAGGCTGCCGGCTGATCTCGCTGTTCCCGGCCGAGGAACTGCCGATCTCGGCGAAGTACTAGCCTCCTCAGCTTGCTCGCCGCGGCGAATAAATATCGTCATTGCGAGGAGTGAAACGACGAAGCAATCCAGAGGCCTCGCAGCCGCACTGGATTGCTTCGCTTCGCTCGCAATGACGACGCGCGGATGTTGGCGCTTTCCAAGTTACGGACATCACGATGGCCTCTGCCGATCTCCCCAAAGTCTCCGTCGCCGAACACCTTGTGCAAAAAATCTGCGCGCTCGATGGCGCGCATCTGCCGAAGGCGGTGCGGACCAAATGCGAAGATCTTGTGCTCGACGTGGTCGGCCTCGCGGTCACCGCGCGCAATGAGGGTTATGTCCGGGCGGCGCTCAAGGGCTGCGACGACGACGGTCCCTGCACCGCCATCGGCCACGCCCGCACGCTGTCGTCGGCCGGCGCGGCGCTGGTCAATGGCACCGCGATCCACGGCGAGGATTTCGACGACACCTTCGAAGGCGGCCCGATTCATGCCGGCGCGGTAGTGGTGTCGGCGGTGCTGGCTGCTTGCGAGCGGCATAGGCTCGACGGCCAGGCCGCGCTTCTCGGCATCGCCGTCGGTGTCGAAACCATGTGCCGGCTCTCCACAGTCGCGCCGACGCTGACGCACAAGGCCGGCTTCCATCCGACGGCAGTGTTCGGCGCCATGGGTGCCACCGCCGGCGTCGGCGCGGCGTTGAAGCTCAACGCCCGACAGATGATCGACGCGCTCGGCACCGCGGGCTCGATGGCGGGCGGCATCATCGAATATCTGGCCGAAGGCGCCTGGACCAAACGGCTTCACGCCGGCTGGGCGGCGCAATCGGGCATTCGCGCCGCGCTCCTCGGCCGCGCCGGCTTTCTCGGGCCGCGCACGGTGTTCGAAGGCAGCCACGGTTTCTTTCACGGCTTCGCCAACACCACCGAGGGCGATTACGACGCCCTGATCGGCGACTTCGGCAGCCGTTGGGTGACCGAGACGCTGGCGTTTAAGCCTTATCCCTGCGGGACCATGACCCATCCTTACATCGACTGCGCGCGGCGGCTGGCTGCGCGTGTCAAAGCCGACGACGTCGTCGAGATGGTCTGCGACGTCGGCGAGGGCACCGTGCACCGGCTGTGGGAGCCGCTTGCCGCCAAGCAGCATCCCAACAACGGCTATGCCGGCAAATTCTCCTCACCTTATTGCATCGCCGCGGGCTTCGTGCGCGGCAATGTCGGTTTGGACGATTTTTCCGACGCCGCGGTACATGACCCAGCCGTCGTCCGGCTGGCAGAGAAAGTGCGCTACCGCATAGATCCGCAAAATCCCTATCCGAAGAATTTCACCGGCCATATCCGCGCCACGCTGCGCGACGGCACGGTGGTCGAGGAACGCCAGCCTTATATGCGCGGCGGCGCGCAAGAGCCGCTGAGCCGCGCCGATATCGAGGACAAGTTCCTGCTCAACGCCAAACACGGCGGCTGGAGCGCGGAGCGTGCGGCGGCGGCGTTGAAGCTGTGCGCCGGGTTGTTCGACGGGCCGGTGAAGCTCGAGGCGTTGCGGGGATAGAACCGGCCCGGAAAAGACCACGTAATTTTTTTAGCGACACCCTCTTGATACTCGTCACTGACAGGAATATATTCGCATTTATATACTTGACTTAGCTAAACGCGCTTGGCATCGTTTTTTCGACAGGCCGACGCGAGGGTTAGGCAAAAGCTGTGGGAAACAGCCTGCGGCACTCAGCTTCGGTGCGCCACAGGACTTCCGCCACGGTGTCGCGCATTTCGTCGAGTGCGCTAATCGCCGGTGGGGCTCGCAGAGCCTCGATTCCCTCGATGCCTACCGAAAAGGCGACGTCGCCGCGTATGTGAGGATCAAATCCCGCGCGAACGGTCGCCAATGTGATCTCTTGTTTAGTCGGATTCCATCCCTGGAAGGTCCCGACATGCTCGGGACTGAAGCCAAGCCCGACCGTCGCATCTGGAGGCAATCTGGCATTGAAGTTGGCATTGGCACCCTTGATGACCAAGGGAATAAGGGCACAATGTTTCTTGGTGTTACAGAGCTTGTTCAGGGCCCAGAGGGCGGCGTTCCCTCCTTCGTGTGGCTGGAAGCTCCTAAACAACGCTACGATTTCAGGCGGGAGGTGATCGCAGACGCCCCGTCTTTCAATATTGAGATTGAGGGCGGCCAAGTCAGGACCGAATGGGAAATTGGTGGATTTGGGATCGGGGCGCTTCCCCCAAGCAATTGCGCTAGCGTAGCCGACTTGATCGAGAACGGCCCTCAAATTATTGGCCGCGTCGAACAAGATGCAGGGGAGAATGTCGGGGAGTTGTCGCGTGAATTTGATTTTGTGGATATCCTTGCCCGGCTCCGACTCCTTATCGACGAAGTAGGTCCAAGGGCGATCTTCGCTAGTGCCCCCGAAGGCGTCGATAATGCCGCGGAAGTCGTCGATGTGATGTTGTGCACGCGCGAAAGTCAGGCGCGGACTAGGGAACATGTCAGTCATGACAACCAAATCCGATCCGACGAAAGAGCTGGAGTTCCAGCGAGTATTGAAGAATCTGCTGAACGCGCCGCCCAAGCCCCACTCAAAAATGAAAATAGGGCGCCGCGCCAAATCGCGGACCAAGAAGCGCGATCAAAAACAGAAATAGACCGGAAGTTCACTCGCCAGTTTCGTTCAGGATTATGTCCGGCTCCGGTATCACGCGCGGCTTTCGTGACAATCGTCGGCCCTCAAGGATATCTCTATTCAGTGGATATCTTAGTTCCCAATGAACATCCCGATATTGAGCCCCAGGATTTTCTATCGGCAAATCGCGCAAACATATTATTCGCGCTGGGCGCACGGTTCCTTTGGTTGGCCCATCTAGCCATTCTGGCACAAGCCAAAAATCGTCTTCGTAGTCGATCACGGGACCAATAAAAGGGGAGCCGTCTTCGGTGCGATACAACAATTTTCGGAATTCCATGAATTTCGTTCTCCTGATTCGTCTTGCAACCTTCAGGATAGCGAAAAGCGGGGCGGCGCAATGCCGCCTCGCACTCTCTTATGTCTTTTTCCTCTGTCTTTTGCGCCACGCCGAAAACCGCTTGGCAAGCTGCTTTTTATCAACGATCCTAATGAGATATCCGGTATTGCAGGCGCTTGCCTTCGATGCCTTTCAGCAAAGCTTGAGCGCGCATCTTGTCGTTGACGCCCAAACCGACGCGGTGATTGAAACGAAATTCAAATTCGGCGAGGTAACGGGCCAAGTGCTGCGCCTCGCATTTGTGGTACGTGCCGACCATGCCGCGCTTGAAAATGCCGAAGAAGTTTTCGGCGGCGTTCGTGGTCTGGCCGTCCTTGCCGACATAGTGGCCGCTTTGATTCCAGCCGTGTTGCACGGTCTTGTGCGCCGCAAACTCGCGGCCGACTTCAACGTAAAGGTTGCTCTCGTCGGTGTGCAGTTCCGACGTGCGGCGCACGTTGGTCACGAGAATTTCGCGGACCGTTTCGGCTGTGGCTTTCTTGACGTGAACCGCCCGCACGCGACCCTTGGGCTCGACCAGCGCAACAACCTGTTCCTTGTGGCGATGGCCTTTGCGATAGCCCTTCGCGCGCTTGGACGAATTGCCGTAGTAGGTCTCGTCCGCCTGCACGGTCTTGCCTTCGCCGCCAAGCGGCGAGGGATTGCCGTCCTTCATCGCCTCGCGAATGCGATGGGCCAGAAACCAAGCCGACTTGTAGGTGATGCCCAACATCCGGTGCAGTTGATGGGCGCTCATGCCTTTCTTGCTGGCGGACATGAGGTGTATCGCCAGCAGCCACTTGCGGACCGGGATATGCGACCGCTCCATCACGGTTTTGGTGCGGCAGGTGAACTTGTCGCGGCAGTCGTTGCAAAGGAAGTAGCCCGCCTGGGTCTCGCCCTTCATGCGGTGGACCTTCACCGAGCCGCACAATGGGCAATTGACCTCGTTCGGCCAACGGGAAGCTTCCACACAGGCAATGGCGGCGGCTTCGTCGGTGAACTGCGGGGCGTAAATGTCGGGGGTTTGCGCGGTCATAGCCTGTCTCCATTGAAGGAAATCTTGCCATGCCACGCTTGCTAAGTCAAGTATATAAATGCGAATATATTCTCCTAATCTCGCCCATCGAAGGGGCGTCGACCGGTGACAGCCGAGCGATGGGGCGGGTGCGGTTCCTGCGGGCGGGGCTTGTAACCCCGCTCCCGGGCGGTCCGGGCATCGCTTCGGCCGGCATTACGACCGGTCCGCGAGGAGCCTCGCTGGACTGGGACAGGGTTTGGCGGGTAAC
>JBEKRD010000032.1:0-42673 GCA_049519075.1 Xanthobacteraceae bacterium
TAAAACAACTGGCTCTGGTCGCCGGTCTGTCGACCCATCATGGCAAGCCTCCACCGCCGAATCCCTCCAGACGACGGAATCACTATTCGCCGAAAATCACGAGCCCTTTTTCAACGGTATCGTGAGCGGTCTGCCACACGCTGAGACGGGAATCTTCAGCGCTGGCGCCAGACCAGTGCGGCCGAGACCACGAAATTCCACACCGTGCCGATCAGCGCGCCGCCGAGCCCCGCGATCCACCAGACGCGGTCGTAATCGTAAATCCAGGTGGCGATGCCGACATTGGAGATGGCGCCGACCGCGCAGATCGCCTGGAAGCGGATGAGGCCGCCGACAAAACGCCGGCCGGTGAGGCGCTGGTCGCGGTAGGTGAAGAGATTGTTGAGCACGAAATTCCAGGCGATGGCGCCGATGGTGGCGAGCGTTTGCGCCGCGCCGAACGGCAGCGCTGCGGCCAGCAACACAGCCAACAGGCTCAAATGAACGGCAAGCCCGGTCGCGCCGACGAGACAAAACAGCACAAAGCGCGCCGGGATGACTTCGTCGGTAAGCTTTGCGGTCAACAGCGCTGCAAAATCGAGCGCGACCTTGCTGTCGAGCTTGCTGTCGCCGTGCTGACGCTCCCGAAAACGCGACGGCAGTTCGAGCGTGCGCAGCCGGCCGCGCGCCGACGCCAAGAGATCGAGTAGAATTTTGAAGCCCTGCGAGGAGATCGCCGGCGCCAGGGTTTCGAAGGCGTCGGCGCGGATCATGAAATAGCCGCTCATCGGATCGGAAAGCTCGACGCCGAGCACGAGGCGTGCCGCGGCATTCGACCAGCGGCTGACCCGCGATCGCGCCGGCGACAGTCCGGCCGCCGAACCGCCGGTAAGATAGCGGCTTGCGACCACGACATCGGCTTGTCCCGCCCGCAAGGCTTCGAGCATGGCGACGAGCAGCGTCTCGTCGTGCTGCAGATCGGCGTCCATCACCGCGACATAGCCGGCCTGGCTCGCCAGCATGCCCTCGAGACAGGCGCCGGCGAGGCCGCGGCGACCGATGCGGCGGATGCAGCGCACGCGGCTGTCGTTTTCACCGAGCGCGCGGGCGACCGCGGCGGTGCCGTCGGGTGAATTATCGTCGACGAATACGACCTCCCAGTCGCAGCCGGCAAGCACGCGGGACAGCCGCTCGACCAGGATCGGAATATTGGCCCGTTCGTTGAAGGTCGGCACCACGACGGACAGTTCCGGCGCCGGCCGCACTGCCGCCGCATCGACGCGATTAGTCGTTGCAGCCGAGCCCGCCGCCGCAGTGTCAGCCATCGCCTGATCGGACAACGCCCTTCGCCCTCTGTTCGCGAGGGCACGCTACCCAACTTGGCCGGGCGCGGATAGTCGCCGGGCCCGATCGGGATGCGGAGGCAGCCTCAGTAGCGGTACTGATCCGTCTTATACGGTCCGCTGACCGGCACGCCGATATAGGTCGACTGCTTGTCGGTGAGTTTGCTCAGCTTGACGCCGATTTTTTCGAGATGCAGCCGCGCCACTTTTTCGTCGAGCGTCTTCGGCAGCACGTAGACCTTGTTCTGGTATTTGCCGGGATTGGCCCACAGTTCGATCTGCGCCAGCGTCTGGTTGGTAAACGACGACGACATGACGAAGCTCGGATGGCCCATGGCGTTGCCGAGATTGACGAGGCGTCCCTCGGACAGAAGGATGATGCGCTTTCTGTCCGGGAATTCGATCTCGTCGACCTGCGGCTTGATGTTATTCCACTTCAGATTCTTGAGTGCGTGAACCTGAATCTCGCTGTCGAAGTGGCCGATATTGCAGACCACGGCGCGGTCCTTCATCTTGCGCATGTGCTCGATGGTGATGACGTCGACGTTTCCTGTTGCCGTGACGAAAATGTCGGCGCGCGGCGCCGCCTCTTCCATGGTCACGACCTCATAGCCTTCCATCGCCGCCTGCAGCGCGCAGATCGGATCGACCTCCGACACCATCACCCGGCAGCCGGCCTGGCGGAGCGAAGCGGCGGAGCCCTTGCCGACATCGCCGAAGCCGGCGACCATCGCCACTTTGCCGGCCATCATGACGTCGGTACCGCGGCGAATGCCGTCGACCAGCGATTCGCGGCAGCCGTAGAGATTGTCGAATTTCGACTTGGTGACGCTGTCGTTGACATTGATGGCGGGGAACAACAGCCGGCCTTCCTTCTCCATCTGATAGAGCCGGTGCACGCCGGTGGTGGTCTCCTCGGTGACGCCTTTGATGCTCTTGGCCAGCGCCGAATAGAAGCCGGGCTTGTCTTTCAGGTGCTTTTTGATTGTCGCGAACAGCACCTCTTCCTCTTCGTTCGTTGGTTTGGCGATCACGCCGGGATTGCTCTCGGCCTGCAGGCCGAGATGGACGAGGAGCGTCGCGTCGCCGCCATCGTCGAGGATCATGTTGGGGGCCCCGCCGTCCGACCAGGCGAAGATGCGGTGGGTATAGTCCCAGTATTCTTCGAGCGATTCGCCTTTGACCGCGAACACCGGCGTGCCAGTGGCGGCGATCGCGGCCGCGGCGTGGTCCTGGGTCGAATAGATATTGCAAGAGGCCCAGCGCACGTCGGCGCCGAGCGCCGTGAGCGTCTCGATCAGCACAGCGGTCTGGATCGTCATATGCAGCGAGCCGGCGATGCGGGCGCCGCGCAGCGGCTGCAGCGGCCCGAATTCCTCACGCGTCGCCATCAGGCCGGGCATTTCGGTCTCGGCGATGGAAATTTCCTTGGCGCCCCATTCGGCGAGGCCGATGTCCTTGACGACATAATCGGCGGGGGCAGTACCGGACGGGCTCTTTGGGGAGGTGCTCATAACAGTCCTTCGGGCGGCTGGGTTTGGGCGTCTAGGTCGGCCGGCCGGCCACCTGACGTGCGGGGCCTATAGCAGGCCGGCAGGGCGGTGGCAATAAACACATAAAGATACCTTTATGTCGATATTTAAGGCCGGGTCGCCGCGATTGGCATTTTGCCAATATCGCGCGAGAGCACGAAACGCCGCTGCAATGGCGGCGTCGAAGCCGTGCTGAAATGCGGAACGTCTAAGAATGAGCCGCCGCGGTCAGCGGGGTTTGGGTGCCGCGGCAGCCTCCGGCCGCTGCGCCTGTTTGACCACGCCGGCCTGGGTCAAGGCGGTCGCGATCTGCTGCATGCGGTTGATCAAATCGACCGCCGCCGCGGGCGGCAGGACAAGCCGGCAAGCCGGGTAGCGTCGGCCGGTGATCGGCGTGTTGGCTTTGACCTCGTCGAAACGGGTGACGGCGAATTCAATGCGCAGCGTCTGGCCATCGAAAATCAGGCCGCTGATCGAATCGGCGAAAGTCTCTTCCATATCGGCGCGGTCGAGATAACGGATCGTCGCCGCTTGACGCTCGCCCGCGCCAGACGCCACCGTCGCGGCAGCGCCAGATGAATTGCCCTTTGAGGCCGTCGGTTCGGAACTCATCTTAAGTTTCTCCTGCGGTCGGTTTCGTTTGGACGATACCTTGCGTTTCGGCGCGGCTGCGGCCTTTGCCGTCTTCCTTGACCGCAGCGCTTTGATCTTAGCCATCAGCCAGGTTCAAATCGACTGCGGATCAATCGGCTTCGCCGAAGCGCGAGTCGATCAGCGCGGCCAAAGCCTCGACGACTTCAGCCGCCTGCCGGCCGGTCGCCTCGACGCTGATCGCGGTGCCGGGCGCCGCGGCAAGCATCATCAGGCCCATAATCGAAGTGCCGCCGACGCTCTCGTTGCCGCGCGTCACGCGCACCTCGGCGTCGAATTTTTCAACTGTCTGGACGAATTTGGCCGAAGCCCGCGCATGCAGGCCCTTCTTGTTGCAAATGACAAAAACGCGAACCACTGGACCCTCGGTCGCCTGCTCATCGGGCGCGAACATGCGGGTATGGGCCGGTTCGTTCATTTGCCGGTGAGAACCCGGCTGGCGATGGTGACGTATTTGCGTCCGGCCTCTTGGGCGGCGGCGACGGCTTCCGCCAGCGGACATTCGTCGCGCACTTTGGCGAGCTTGACCAACATCGGCAGATTGATGCCGGCCAGCACTTCGACCTTGGGCCGGCTCATGACCGAGATGGCAAGATTCGACGGCGTGCCACCAAACATGTCGGTCAAAATCGCGACGCCGTCGCCGGAATCGACCCGGCGCACCGCTTCGATGATGTCCTTGCGGCGCTCTTCAACGTCGTCGTCGGGGCCAATGGTGACAGCCTCGATTTGGCCTTGCGGCCCGACGACATGTTCCAACGCGGCGCGGAACTCAACAGCCAGCCGCCCGTGGGTTACAAGCACAAGACCAATCATAAAACTCCCCGCGGGCGCGTCCCGGGTGCACCGCACGAAAGGGTGCTCATCTTGACCATCCGAAGCCTCGGCGCAAGGGGCATTTTGGGCATTTTCCGAGACTTGCTGCATTGCAGTAGAAAGGCCGCCCAGCCGTCGATGCCGCAGTCGCAGTCGCAGTCGGAATAAAGTCTTGGACCATGATGGTTAATCAATCGCCAACCAAATGGCGCGCCGGCTTATTGTTAGGACGAAAATTGAGGGCCTAGGTCTGCGCCAACCCTAACCGTCACCAAGGCTGGTCAACTGCCAAGCCTCGTTGTGGAGCAAGTCTAACCCTCGCCCCGCTAAAGTGAGGAGCGTGAGGAGGCCGGGCAAGGCCGAAACACCCGATGTCACGGCCAGTCGCGGTAATGTGACGCCTTTAACCTCGATATTTCGCGGTTCCGGCAGTCTTTCGGCGTCGGCGGCGTCGAGGTCGACGATCAAGCCGACTACGGCGCTAGGCTCGTGCGGCAGCCGCAGGATGCCGGCGCCGCGCAACTCGATCAGGCCGGCAAGGGTTTCCGCCGGACGGACCAGGAGCCGCCCTCCGGCGCTCTCAAGATGAACCCGGTCGTCGCCAACCAGCCGGGCGAAGCGCAAGCGCCCGGCACTCGCCGCGGCGATAAGTTCGAGCGCAAGCCGCGATTTTCCAGCGCCCGATGGGCCGCGGATCAGCACCGCACGCGCACCGGCGAGCACGGCCGAAGCGTGGATGGTTGCCGACATCACATCGCCGGAAGGCGGACTATAAAACGCGCGCCGAGCACTTTCGGCGTGCCGTCGGGTTCCAGGCCGCCGGTCCTGTTCTCGACCGCGATGGTGCCGCCATGGGCGTCGACGATCTGCTTGGAAATCGAAAGACCGAGACCGGAATTTTGGCCAAAGCCCTGATGCGGACGATCAGTATAGAAGCGCTCGAAGATTTTTTCGAGCGCGTCCGGCCGCACCCCCGGCCCGTCGTCGTCGACCAATATCTCGACCTGATTGCGCAGCCGCCGGCAGGTGACACGCACCGTGCCGCCGGCCGGCGAGAACGAGCGCGCATTCTCGATCAGATTGTCGACGATCTGGCCGAGCCGCGAATCGTGCCCGGGCACCTGGAAGGAGCGCGCGCCGCCACCTTCGAACCGCAGCGTGACATTGACGCCGTCGTCGCGCTTGACCTCGTTCGCCACCGCCACCAGCGTGCCGAGAAGCTTCGCAAGATCGACCGGAGCCGCCTCCTGGCGCTGCAAGTCGGCGTCGAGCCGGCTGGCATCGGAAATGTCGGAGATCAGGCGGTCGAGGCGGCGCACATCGTGCTGGATAATGTTGAGCAGGCGCGCGCGGCTTTCGTCGGTCTTGGCGACCGGCAGCGTCTCCACCGCCGAGCGCAGCGAAGTCAGCGGATTTTTCAGTTCATGCGCGACGTCGGCAGCGAAGCTTTCGATCGCTTCGATGCGGCTGTAAAGCGCGCTGGTCATATCGCGCAGCGTGCCGGACAAATGGCCGATCTCGTCGCGGCGGCGGGTGAAGTCGGGGATTTCGACTCGCGAGCGGATGCGCCGGCGCACGCTTTCGGCGGCGTCCGCCAGCCGCCGCACCGGCTCGGCGATGGTGCCGGCCAGAAGGATCGAAAGCACCACCATGACCGCGGCGGCGACCAAAAATACTTTCATGATGGCAAGCCGCTCGGCCTCCACCATGTCGTCGATGTCGGCGCCCTGCGTCGACAACATCAGCGCACCGCGGACGGCGCGGAAGCGCTGCACCGGCACCGCGACCGAGACGATGACGTCGCCGCGCTCGTTGATGCGCACCATGCTCGCATCCTGACCGTTCAGCGCTTGGGCCACTTCCGAATAGCCCCTGCCGTTATCGGCGCCGAGCTCGCGATAAATCGGCAGGTCACCGCGGCCGAGCCAGCGGCGCACCGCGACAAAAGCGCGTTCGAACAGGCCCGGCTTCTCGGCGGTCGGCGGCGGCAGATCGTAGCGCAGCACGTCGCCACGGCCGAACAGATTGCGGCTGTCGACCAACAGCACGCCGTCGCGGTCATAGATGCGAGCCCGCGTTTTGGTCGGCGAAACCAGCCGCCGCAAAATCGGCGCCACCCGCTCCGGATTGATCGGGAAATCGATGCCGTAGAGCGCGTCCTCGTTGGGGCCGTAGCTCTCGCCCGGATGCAGATTGAGGAGCTTGTCGGGATCGAGCGTGATCGAGGAATCGGTCTCCACCGTCGCCGAAGACGCGATCGCGCCGGCGATGATCTCGCCCTGCACTTGCAGGCTCTGGATGCGTGCGTCGATCAGGCCGGCGCGGAACTGCGACAGGAAGATGATGCCGATCGAGAGCGCGACGAGACCCGTGAGGTTGAGAACGACGATGCGCCGCGTCAGGCTCGAGAAGCTTTGGGTGATGAAGAATTGCCAGGCGCGCCGCAGCCAATCGCCGAGCCGCGCCACACCGCGCGGCTGGGCGCGCACCTGTGCCTCGTCGAGACCGTCGCCAGACGCGTGGGTCTCGGCTTGGATCTCGGCCTGGTTATCGACTTGAGGTTCGCCCTCTGCCGATGCGCTTGTTTTTACGGTTCGATCGAGCACGTGGTCTGCCGGGGTTTTCGGTCATGCCCCGCCCGCTCGGGCGCAGGCATGCACGCCATTACTACCGCAGGTCAGCCGCCCAGTCAGCGGCCATGGTCAGGGAACTAGGGTTCTCGGCCATGGCGTCGCGCGCATCATGCGCGCTTATTCTTTGAAACGGTAACCGACGCCGTAAAGGGTCTCGATCATGTCGAAGTCGTTGTCGCTCGCCTTGAACTTCTTGCGCAGCCGCTTGATGTGGCTGTCGATGGTGCGATCGTCGACATAGACCTGATCGTCATAGGCCGCGTCCATCAGGGCGTTGCGGCTTTTCACCACGCCCGGCCGGCTCGCCAAGGCTTGCAGGATCAGAAATTCGGTGACGGTGAGCGTTACCGGCTCGTTCTTCCAAGTGCAGGTGTGACGCTCCGGATCCATGCGCAAAAGGCCGCGCTCCAAAACCTTGCTGTCGGCTTCCTTCGGCGTGATGCCGTCCTTGGGCGAGGCGCGGCGCAGCACGGCTTTGACGCGTTCGACCAGAAGCCGCTGCGAAAACGGTTTGCGGATGAAATCGTCGGCCCCCATCTTCAGGCCAAACAATTCGTCGATTTCCTCGTCCTTCGAGGTGAGAAAGATCACCGGCAGGTCGGATTTCTGGCGCAACCGCCGCAATGTCTCCATGCCGTCCATGCGCGGCATTTTGATATCGAGGATGGCGAGGTCGGGCGGCGTGGTCTTGAAACCGTCGAGCGCCGAGGCACCATCGGTATAAGTGGTGATCCGGTACCCTTCAGCCTCCAGCGCGATCGACACCGAGGTCAGGATATTGCGGTCATCGTCGACGAGAGCGATTGTCGGCATGGGCGGCCTTTGTAACATGAGTCGGCCGCAAGCTTCACCAGCCCCGGCCCCATAAGCCTTTGAATCCCCATGTGGGGGCGGAAGTGTGACGGCACAAGGCAAAATCGGGGCAATCGCCGCGGCATCGGTTAATGTCGGCAGGCGCCTAGGCCCCGAAAAACGTGCCGCCGGAGGACCATCATGACCGACGCCGACAAAAGTCCGTTCCCGCTGCCAGGCGCGATGCCGGACCGATTGCCCGAAAACGCTCAAGGCCCGGCGGACTTCGATCCCAAGTCGGTCGCCAAGACGCTGTTGCGAGCGACGCGGGCGGGCGCGCTCGCGACCCTCGATCGCAACACCGGTCATCCCTTCGCATCGCTGGTCAATATCGCGACCGATAGCGACGGCTCGCCCTTGATCCTGGTTTCCCGGCTCGCCACCCATACCGCCAATCTCGAAGCCGACACCCGCGCCTCGGTCCTGCTCACGACCGCCGGCAAAGGCGATCCGCTGGCGCATCCGCGGCTGACCGTTCTCGGCAGCTTTGCCCACGTCGCGCGCGAGGATCGAACGGAAGCGCGCCTGCGGCGGCGCTTTCTCGCCCGGCACCCGAAATCGGAGCTTTATGCCGGTTTCGCCGATTTCGCGTTCTGGAAGCTTAATCCGGTGTCCGCCCATCTCAACGGCGGCTTTGCCCGCGCCGCCGATCTGAAAGCCGGAGACGTGATGACCGATGTCTCGGGAGCGGACGATTTGATCGAGGCCGAGACGAGCGCGGTCGCGCACATGAATTCGGACCACGCCGACGCAGTGCGGCTCTACGCCACGAAACTTCTGGGTGCGCCGGACCAAGCCTGGCGCCTCACCGGACTCGATCCGGACGGCCTCGACCTTGCTTGCGGCGACGCGACATTGCGGCTTGCGTTCCCACAGCGTGTGACCAATGCCCAGCAATTACGCGAGGTGGTTGTGGATCTGGCCGCCAGGGCGAGGGCCGCTTAAAGCAGAGCCCGACAAGTGCGTCTCTGTGCTAAATGGGGAGCCCCAAGCGAACCTCATTTCGCTGCAGTGCAGCAGTGGAACCTAGTTGTTATTCTAGGTTAGCTTTGACGAGGCTGCAGTCTTGGCAGACGTCGGGATGCTCGATATAGGGTCGCACCTGCCGGAAGGCGGGGCAGTTCGCGACCGCATAACGGCATTCACGGTCGCCGTGGCGAACCGGATTTTGGGGTCAGGTGGCGGAGGCAAGCGTGCAGGAATCGGGTGTCAGGAACGGCGCGTACGGCGCCGACAAGTTCGGCTTCAAAAATCTCTCCGGTGTCAATTGGAATCTGCCCGACTCGATTTTAGTCGAGCATGCGATCAAGAACGGCGAAGGTTCGCTGGTCCAGGGCGGCGCGTTTTGCGCCGAGACCGGCGTGCATACCGGCCGCAGCCCGAAGGACAAGCACACCGTCGTCGACGCGATCACCGAGAACACCGTGTGGTGGGACGGCAACCGCAAGCTCAGCCAGGCCAATTTTCAGCTGCTCTATGACGACATGATCGCGCATGCGCGCGGCAAAACGCTGTACGCCCAGGACCTCTATGGCGGCGCCGATCCAAGCTACCGGATAAAAACGCGGGTCTTCACCGAACTCGCCTGGCACTCGCTGTTCATCCGTCAATTGCTGATCCGTCCCAACGTTTTCGAACTCGCCGACTTCGTCCCCGACCTCACCATCGTCGATCTGCCGACGTTCAAGGCCGACCCCGCGCGTCACGGCGTGCGCACCGACACCGTCATCGCCATCGACTTCACCAAGAAGATCATCCTGATCGGCAACTCGTCCTATGCCGGCGAGATGAAAAAGTCGGTCTTCACCACGCTCAATTTCTATCTGCCGGCGCAAGGCGTGATGCCGATGCATTGCTCCGCCAATGTCGGCAAGAACGGCGACGTGGCCTTGTTCTTCGGGCTGTCCGGCACTGGCAAGACGACGCTGTCGGCCGATCCGGCGCGCACGCTGATCGGCGACGACGAGCACGGCTGGGGCGAACACGGCGTGTTCAATTTCGAGGGCGGCTGCTACGCCAAATGCATCAAGCTATCGCAAGAAGCCGAGCCGGAAATCTACGCGGCGACCAACCGCTTCGGCGCCGTGCTGGAAAACGTCGTGTTCGATCCGGAAAGCCGCGTCTGCGATTTCGACAGCGACAAACTGACGGAGAATACCCGCTCGGCCTATCCGGTCGAGTTCATGCCGCTGGCGTCGAAGACCGGCCGGGCCGGCCAGCCGAAAAACATCATTTTCCTCACCGCTGACGCCTTTGGCGTCATGCCGCCGATCGCCAAGCTCACGCCGGCGCAGGCGATGTATCACTTTCTGTCCGGCTACACCGCCAAGGTCGCCGGCACCGAGAAGGGCCTGGTCGGGGTGCAGCCGGAATTCTCGACCTGTTTCGCCGCCCCGTTTTTGCCGCGGCCGCCGGCGGAATACGGCAATCTGCTGCGCGACCTGATCAAGAAGCACAATGTCGACTGTTGGCTGGTCAATTCCGGCTGGACCGGCGGCATCTACGGCACCGGCCGCCGCATGCCGATCAAGGCGACGCGGGCATTGGTGACCGGCGCGCTGGACGGTTCGCTGAAAGACGCGAGCTACCGCACCGATCCTTATTTCGGCTTTGCCGTACCGACCTCGGTGCCCGGCGTCGAGCCGCATCTGCTCTATCCGATGAAGACCTGGAAGGACAAAGCCGCCTTCGACGAGACCGCGCGCAAGCTGGTGCGCATGTTTCAGGAAAACTTCACCAAATACGAAAAGCACGTCGACGCCGACGTCCGCGCCGCGGCGCCGGAGGTTCGCCTCGCGGCGGAGTGACGTTGTCTCCCCATCGAACGCCCATTACAAACGGCGGCCGCGAGGCCGCCGTTTCGCATTTCAGGGGGACTGCGATGCAGACAATCCAACTCGGTCGTAACGGCCCTGCCGTCTCCGCCTTCGGCTTGGGCTGCATGGGCATGTCGGGCGGCTATGGGCCGGCCGACGACAAGGAATCGATCGCCACCATCCACGCCGCGCTGGAAGCCGGCATCACCATGATCGACACTGGCGATTTCTACGGCATGGGCCATAACGAGATGCTGATCCGCGACGCGCTCCAAGGCGGCAAGCGCGAGCGCGCCTTCATCGCGGTTAAATGCGGTGCGCAGCGCTCGCCTAATCTGCAGTTTATCGGCGACGACGGCCGGCCGAATTCGGTGAAGAATTTCCTCAGCTATTCGCTGCGCCGGCTTGGCACCGATTATATCGACCTCTACCAGCCGTCGCGCGTCGATCCCACGGTGCCGATCGAGGACACCATCGGCGCCATCGCCGACATGGTGCAGGCCGGCTATGTGCGCCACATCGGCATATCGGAAGCCTCCGCCACGACGGTGCGGCGGGCGCATGCGGTGCATCCGATCGCGGCGCTGCAGATCGAATATTCGCTGTTTTCTCGCAGGATCGAGCGTGACACCTTGCCGACACTGCGCGAGCTCGGCATCGCGCTGGTCGCCTATGGCGTGCTGGCGCGCGGTCTGATCGGCGACCATGCGGCGGCGTCAAGACACACCGGCGAGATCCGTACCCGCCAGCCGCGTTTCGCCGCCGAGAATTTTTCCAAAAATCTGGTGCTGGTCGAAGCTTTAAGAAAAATCGCGCACGAGAAAGGTGCAACAACCGCACAGCTCGCCTTCGCCTGGGTCAAATCGCGCGGTGACGACGTCGTACCGCTGATCGGCGCACGCCGCCGCGACCAGTTCAGTGAAGCGCTCGGCGCGGTCCAGGTGAAGCTGATGGCAGGCGATCTCGCCCGGATCGAACAGGCGGTGCCCGAAAGCGCCGTCGCCGGCACGCGCTATCTACCCGCCGTGCTCGCCCACATGGACAGCGAAGCCCAAATTTAAGCCGCCTGCATCTGCCGCCCGGCCCGGCGCGCCCAGTTTTCCCAGGCGCGGTTGAGCGTGTAGTCGTTGACCCGCGCGGTGATCTGATCGACCTCGCCGGACGTGAGAAATTTGATCTCGCCCATCGCCATGGCCTGCATCTGCAGCTTGGCGCCGACTTCGAGATAGACCGAAACGAAGACTGCATGGCGCACCGAGCGGCCGACCACGGTCGCGCCATGGCCGCGCATCAAGGTCGTCGGCCGCGCAGCCAAGTGCCGGGCCAGATCGCGGCCCATGGCCATGTCGCTCACCAACAGCGTGGTATCGCCGAATTTATCCTGCGAATCCCAGACCGGCACTTCGTGGCCGCAGGACGCGCACATGTGCAACAACGGCTTGAGTTTCTTGCCGGTGACGCCGAACGGGATCACGCTCGGCGAGTGGTTGTGCACCACCGCATGCACGTCCGGTCGCGCCTCGTAGATGGCGCCATGGATGAATCGTTCAAGATAGGGCGCGCGGCCGCGCTCGTCGATGGCGGTGCCGTCGAGTTTATATTCGACGATGTCGGCGGCCTCGATGCGCTCGGGGGCGCGGGCGCGCGACAACAGGTAATGGTCCGGCTTTTCCGGATGCCGGGCGCTGACATGGCCGAAGGAATCGACGATACCCTCGTTCGCCAGAATGCGATTGGCGGTGACGAGTTCCTCGAGAATAAAATCGACTTTGCTCATGACGGCGTCCCTCCCTGCGTTCGGGCGGCGATCCTAGAGCGGCTTTCGATGTTCGCAAGCGCCCGCTGCGTGCGTACGACGCATAGCGGCAGCGCGTCGCGGGACTTAAACGCCGATCTGCGCTATGGCATCACCTTACCATCGCGGATTCGGGGATTATTTGCATGCAGCGACGTTTTCCATTGATCGCCATTGTCGGTGTTGTTGCCGCAGCTGCGGCGGGAGGTGCCATCGCGCAAGGCGGCGCGGCGAGTTTTCCCGACCATCCGATCCGCGTCATCGTTCCGGTCCCGGCCGGCGGCGGCGTCGACACCATTGCGAGACTCGTCACCGGCAAGATGCGCGAGGGCCTGGGTCAACCGCTGATCGTCGAAAACAAAGCCGGCGTCGGCGGCAGTGTCGGCGCCGAAACGGCTTTCAACGCGCCGCCCGATGGTTACACCATCCTGGCGTCGCAACCCTCGCCGATCACGACCAATCAGTTCATCTATAAATCGCTTAATTACGACCCGACGCAATTCGTCGCGGTTGCGATCATGTCGCATGTCGCCAATGTTCTTATCGTACGGGCTGATCTTCCGGTTAAAACCGTCGCCGACTTGATCGCCTACGCCAAAGCCAATCCTGGCAAGCTCAATTATGCGTCGCAAGGCATCGGCACCACCTCGCATGTGACCGCCGAGCTGTTCCAGACCATCACCCACACCAAGCTCACGCATGTGCCCTATCGCGGCACGGCGCCGGCGGTCGCCGATCTGCTCGCCGGCAATGTCGATCTGATGTTCAATGAGCTCGCGACCTCGATCGAACTCTACAAATCGGGCCGCGTGCGGATTATCGCGGTCACGACCGCGGAACGGGTGCCCTCGCTGCCCGACATCCCGACGCTGGAACAGGCCGGCGTGTCGGGCTGCGTATCGGATACCTGGCACGCATTGACCGCGCCGCCGAAAACGCCCGACGATATCGTGGCCAAGCTCAACGCGGCGGCCAATGCCGCGATGCGCGCGCCTGATCTGCTTGAACGTTTCAGCGCGCTCGACATCGGCCCCGGCGGCGGCACGCCGGCCGAGGCGAGCACTTTCATCAAGGCCGAGACGGCACGCTGGGGCGAAGTGATCCGCCAGTCCGGCATCAAGCCGGAGTAAGGGCCAAATCAGGTTCGCGAATGCCGTTGCATCAGGAACCGGATTGCGCCGGCGTTGTTTCCTAGCGTTGTCTCTTGGCCTTGTTCGGTCAATACTCGTCGCCCAACCGCGGCATAGACGCCGCTCGGAGCGTTGGCATGAGCGAACCGGACCATGTCATCAACGATATTGCGGCCCGCTATTTTCTCGTCCTCGGCGCCGCAGCCGCGGATCTGTGGAGCGAGCTGCCGCAAGAGCCGCAGCAATTGCTGTTCGAGCGGGCCGTCGCGCTTGGCCACCAGCGCGAGCAAGACGAAAGCCTGCGCGAGCAGTTGGCAAAATTTCTGCACGAGCATCACGCGCGCACACAGCCGCGTTGACCGAACGCCGCGGCGGCCAAGCGCCGCTTGTGGTCGTCTGAGCAAAGGTTACATACTAGCAGGCGCGTAGCGGACCGCGCGATGACGCCTGGGTGAGAAATATGGCAAAATCGTCGAAAGAACCGGAGCGGCCGCGCGTCGAACCGGAGATTCTGCCGCCGGAGCGCGACAATGGCCGCGGCCGCGGTCCGAACTGGCCACCGCCTTACGGCTTCACGCGGGCGCGCGGCACGCATCGAATCTATGTCAGCAGAATGGGCCCATTCGGCTTCGCACTTCTGATGCTGGTCGCAGGCCTGCTCGGCGGCGTGTTGCTGCTGGCGCTGATCGGCGCGGCGCTGATCTGGATTCCGGTGGTCGCGGTGCTCCTGATTATCGCGGCGATTTCCGGGGTGTTGCGCCGGCTCTGAGCGGGCCAGCGGCCGAGCCAAAGCACCGAGCGTACACCGCTCGTTAACCTTGATCCCTTATGAATTGATTAACCATACCCGACGGTCCGATAGGTCTGGACTTGGCCGGCCGCGTTCACGTTTGATGAGCCGTGCGGCCGACTTTTCGCGCCGAAGCGCCGCCCGCCGCGACAAGGCCGCAACGGATTCGAGTAAAGACCTTCGAGTGTTGAATGTTCGAAGCGCCGCGCCAGATCAGATCAGCAGCCGTCGGGTCCGGCGATTTCGCCGTCGGGCTGGCGCCGCTTTCGCAAATCGATTTGGCGCAAATCCGCGCCGCGCTGTGGCGCGGCCGGGCGACGATCCTTGCCACGACGATCGCGGCGCTTGGTTTGGCGGCGCTGTTTATCAGCGTCGCGCCAAGCCAATACACCGCGTCAACACAAATCCTCATCGACCCGAGCGACTTGCGCGCCGTCGGCAACGACACCACGCAGCCCGCGCAAATGAGCGACGCTGCCCTCATGCAGGTCGAGAGCCAGGTCAACGTTTTGACCTCGGATGCAGTGTTGCGGCGCGTCGTGAGTTCGGAGGGACTCGACCACGATCCGGAATTCGCGCGGCGGCCATCGCTCCTCAACGTGTTGATAGGCAAAGACGTCATGCCCGGCGGCGATACGCTCGCTGCGCTCAATGAGCTCAAGCGCCGCGTCCTGGTCAAGCGCGCCGAACGCACCTTTGTCGTCGACGTCGGCGTTACCAGCCGGGATCCGCGCAAAGCGGTCCGCATCGCCAATGCGATCGCGCAGTCCTATCTGGACGAACAGACGCGGGTGCGGGCGGACGCCGCCCGGCAAGTCTCGCAATCGCTGTCGGCGCGCCTGAAGGCGCTGAAAGACAGCGTGCGCGACTCCGAGGAAAAGGTCGAAGCCTTCAAGTCCCGCAACAATATCGTCAACGCCAACGGCCAGCTGGTGAGCGATCAGGAGCTCATCGAGCTCAACAATCAACTCGGCGCGGCCCGCGCCCATACCGCCGAAGCCAAAGCGCGTCTCGACCAGGTCGAGGCGGTGCAACGCAGCAAGACCGAGACCGGCGCCTTCCCGGAAGCCTTGCAGTCGGCGACCATCACCGCGCTACGCAGCCAATATGCCGAGATCGTGCGGCGTGAAGCCGAGCAGACGGCGACGCTCGGCGGACTCCATCCGGCGGTGATCGATATCGAGGCGCAGGCGGAGCGCCTCAGGCGCATGATTGACACTGAAGTCGACCGCATCGCGGTCGCGTCGCGCACCGAATACCAGAGCGCCAAGGCCAGCGAACAGACGCTCGCTGACAATTTCACGGCGCTCAAGCACACCGCGATCAACACCAACGAGGCCATGGTCGGTCTGCGTGAGCTCGAACGCGACGCCCAGGCCACCCGCTCGATCTACGAGGCGTTCCTGGTCCGCGCCCGCGAAGCGGGCGAACAGGAGCAGCTCGACACCAAGAACATCCGCGTCCTGTCCAAGGCCGATCTGCCGCAACGGCGCAGTTCGCCGCCGCCGAGCCTGATCGTGGCGCTCGGGGCGATGCTGCTGGGCGCCGCCACCGGCACCGGCTGGGTGTTGGTGCGGCCGCCGGCGGAAGCGGGCGGGCGTCGGGGCGTCGGCGAAGCGTTGCGCCGGGCGCTGGTCGCGTTTGGATTCTGGCCGGCCGCGCCGGCTGACGTGCCGGTGCTGGCGCTGCTGCCGGCCGCCGACGTCTCGTTCGGTCTGAGCGCAGTGGACGACCCGGCCTCGCCGTTTGCCCGCGAAATGCGCAAGGTCTACGACGAATTGCGCGCCAGCCCCGTTGCCTCCGGCAATCCCAGCGTTCTTGTCATCGCCGCCGATGCCGAAGACGACTCGGCCACGGTTGCGCTGGCGCTCGCGGCGGTGGCGGCGGCGACGCAACGGGTGCTCTTGATCGATGCCGATCTCGAGCACCGCACGCTGTCGGCAATCGATGCCGAGCAAAGCGACGCCGGCCTGGTCGACGTCGCCGTCGGGCGACGGCTCCTCTCCGACGTCATCAAGCTGGATCGTGAAACCAACATCAATCTGATGTCGTTCGTCTCGCCGCAGAGCCGGCGCGACCGCCGCATCTACGACGGCGACCTCAATCGGGCCTTCGCCCAGACCAAGCGCTACGACCTGGTGATTGTCGCCGCGATCGGTGGCGGCGATCCGAGCCTGGGCTTCTTTACCCGCGTCGTCGACCACATCCTTCTGGTCGCCGGAGCAGCGGACTATGACGAAAGCGCCGCCGGAAAATTCATCGCCCGGCTCGGCCTCGACGCGCAAAAGGTCCGCGGTGCGGTGCTCACCGGAGCCGGTCCGGCATGAGCGAGATGACGAAGCTCGGCGCGCGAGCTTCTGCCGGCGCCAGGACCGAGGCGGTCGTCGATCTCGATACGATCTTGCGCAGCGTTCTGTTCCTTTCGGTATTTCTGGCGGCCTGGATTTCCTTTCATCCGTTTGTCGACCTCTCGATCGCGCCACAGGCCGTGGTCGAAGGCGGCGATTTGGCCAACCAGATCGGCTTCTCCACCATGTTCCTCGCCTTTGCGGCGTGGACCTATTGCCACCAGCCGGCGCGGTTGTTGGTTTTGTTGCGCCCGGTTTTGATCGCGACGGTGGCGTGGTGCGTCATCAGCGTCCTGGCGTCCTGGGAGCCCTCGCTCGCCGCCCGGCGGCTGTCCTTCGCGCTGGTGGTCATGAGTCTCTCGGCGATGGTGCTGTTGTTGCCGAAGACTCCGCGGCAGTTCAGCGATCTGATAGCCGCGGCGGCGCTCATCGTGCTGGTGGCGTGCTATCTCGGCGTGCTGTTGTTGCCGCAGCTTTCGATCCATCATGCCACCGACTTTCTCGAGCCCGAGCATGACGGCAATTGGCGCGGCGTGTTTCCGCACAAGAACGATGCCGGCGCCACCATGGTGCTGTTCATTTTCATCGGCTTCTATGTCGCGCGGGTACGCAGCCTGGCGCTGGGCGGCGCGATCGTGGTGCTGGCGGCGGTGTTTCTCGCTTTCACGCAGTCGAAGACGGCGATGGGGGTGCTGCCGATGGCGCTGATCTTGTCCGCCGTTATCGGCCGCAGCCGCAAGCCGGCGTTTGCGGTCTCTTTGGTGGTCGGGATCTTGTTCATCTTCAATCTGTGTTCCATCGGCACGGTGCTCTTCGAACCGGTGCGCAGCCTGATGGAAGCGGTTATGCCGGACGCGACCTTCACCGGACGAACCGAAATCTGGCAGCTCGGTCTGCAAGCCGTGGCGCAACGGCCGATCACGGGCTACGGCTATTCGACGTTCTGGGGAACGCCCGAGGTCGTTTACGGATTCGGCAACACCGTGACCTGGGCCAATGCCGCGACCGACGCACACAATGCCTACCTCAATCTCGCGGTGACGATCGGCATTCCCGGCATGTTGTTGGTGGTCGCGTGGGTGGTCATTCTTCCGATCGTCGACTTCTGCCGGCAATCGCCCGACCCGGATGCCAGCGCGCTGCAGACGCTGTTTCTTCGCGTCTGCCTCTATGGCGTCTACGCGTCATGTTTCGAGAGCTCGATCCTGCAGCAGGTCGGCGAAGTCTGGTTCTTCTTCATGACCTCGACGTTCGGCTTGCGCTATCTCTCGATGACGCGCGCGGCCGCGTAGCGGCCTCCGCGCAGCGCCGCCCTTCAGTCCGCCGGCGTGGCCGACGGCGCGTCGAGTTGTAAGGCGCGCAAGATATCCGGATCGGGAAAGCGATCGCTCATCCGCCGGTAGAGACCGAACGGGTCGTCGCGCAGCACATAGGCGGTCCAGCCCCAGCCGTGGCTCGCAATGCTGGCCGCAGCGTCGCGCAGCCAACGCGCGCGCGAGGCGCGATCGATCTCCATGCCGGCAATGGTCTGTTTCATGGCGCCAAATTCGGTGAATACGATCCGGTCGGAATCGACCTGCTGATGCCGCTGCCAGTCGGCCACCTTGTTCGTCCATTCCTCGATCTGCGCCGGCCCCTGCGCTTCGCTGAAATAGCGCTCGATCTCCGTTTCCGCCCGCGCCTGCGCGGCCGCACGGTCGACGCCCGGCGGCAGCGTCAGCGTGCGAAAGCGCGCCCGCGTCAGCGCCAGCGTTTCGTCCACAGTTCCAGCCGATGCCGGATAGGGCACGCCGATCGTGCCGGCGAGATAGGGCATTGACCAGCTGGCGCCCTGATGGGTGAACAGGAACGGATAATAAAAGTGCACGCTGACAAAATTGCGCCGGTCGCGCAGAAGATCGCTGTCGAGCAGCACGATTCCTTCGATATTCGACCAGCAGCCGCCGGTGAGAAAGAGCGGCAGCTGCGCCGAGATCCTTCGGATACGCTCGACCATGATTTGCTGATAGGTCGACCAATCGGTGCCGAAGCGGATCTGGCATTGCGATTGCGGCTCGTTCATCGGCTCGAGCGCGACCACGCCCGGATGAACCGCGCTCAACGCCGCCGCGATGCGCTCGACGATTGCGGAATATGCGCGAAATCTCGGACCGTCTAGGCCGTCGAGATAAGTCTGCGGCAATTCGTGCTGCAGCGACGGCGGAAACAACGTAACCAGCACGGCGAGCCCATGACGGTTAATCGCCGTAACGACGGTGACAAGCTGATCGATGATCTGTTGCCGCTCCGCTTCATCGCCTTGCAGCAGCGGTCCGACGTCGAGCGGAACGCGCATATGATCGAAACCGATCCGATGCAGCGCGTCGAAGTCGAACAAACTCAAGGCCGACAGTGCGCGCGGGTACGGCGGATTAGCATAGGCTTTGGTCGCCCCGTCGGCGACAGTCGCCGGAAACTCGAAATATTCGACGAGCGTCGCGCCGCGCTTGAACGCAGGCGCGGTGCCCCCGGCAGCGGCTGGACGGTACGCCAAGCCGGCAAGGAGAAACCACGCGACGATCGCTGGCGCGGCGAGCGCGCAGAGCCGCGCGGCGCGGCGCATCAGGGCCGCGCCTCTTCCGTGGCCGCTCGCACAGCGGCCAGTTTGCGGCGATCCGGTCGTGCATAGGCCTCGAACAGGCTGAGGTAGCTTTCAATCATGCGCTGGCGGGAATATTTGCGGCTCACGGTGCGCGCGAATGCGGCGGCGCTCTGCGTCGCGGGCGCAGCGGCAAGCGCTTTGCCGATGGCCGAGATCCAGCCTTCGGTGTCGTGCGGGGCCGCGAAAGCAACCGGCTCGGTGCCGTCCGCGCGCAACACTTCACGCAGCACGGCGAGATCGGCGACCACCATTGGCAGACCGACCATGGCGGCCTCGACGGCGGCGAGGCCGAATGTTTCCCAAGTTGAGGGAAATACGAACAGATCGGCCGCAGCATAGAGATCCGCGACATCCTCGGCCGGCAAAGCGCCAAGCAGATGCAGCCTGTCATCGACGCCGAGGGTGACGGCGAGGGTATGCAGTGCGTCTTGCCTCGGACCGGCGCCCGCGAGCACCAGATGCGCTTGCGGCAGGCACGCCAGTGCGCGGATCAGTACGTCCTGATTCTTTTGCGGCGCGAGCCGGCCAACATTCAGAAGGATCGGCTGCGATGATGGCAGATTGAACAACCGACGCGCGGCGTCACGGCTGCGGCTCGGCGTCGGCGCGTCGAGCCCGTGTTCGATCAGGATCATCGAGCGCCGATAGCGCGCCGGATAGCGGGCGAACTCGGCCCAGGTCGCCGCGCTGTTGACGATGTTCGCCGTGTACAGCCCGAGCGTACCGGCAAAGCGGTCGAACAGCCGCAGCAGCCGCGGCACCTGGCCTGGCGTGCAGGTTTGATGAACGACGCGCAGCCGACAACCGGCGAGCCAACCGACGACGCCGACCAGAACGGACGCGCTCGACTGATAGGCAATCAGCGTGTCGAAGTCGCCGCGCCAGATGCGGCGCGCCGCACGCAACACGTAAACGAACTTGGCTAACGCCGACAGGCCGGCATGGGGATACAGATACGAGGTCTCGACGGCGAAATGCCGCGACGAAAGCCCGGCTTCGATCACCGCGGCGAGCTTTTGTACGCCGCCGCGTTCCCGATCGTGGATAACTTGCAAAATGCGCATCACAGTGTCACTCGCCGCCTGTCTGGTTTTTTGTTGAGTCCGCAGATACGACTTAACGATACTCGCTGAAAGCTCTCGTACCCACTTTTCATCACATCAACAATGACTTATCACGCGGGATGCTTAACACGTCGGGCCTGCTCTATCTGAGCGCGCGCGCGGTGTCGGCCGCAGGAAATCTGCTTGCCGTCGCCATCTTCTCGCGTTTGGCCGGCCCCGCCGAATACGGCCACTATGTGCTGATCTTCGCGTGGTCGCTGATCGTCTACGGCTTCGGCGCGCAATGGATGCGCTTTGCCTATTTCGGCGTTTATCAATCGGAACGCTTTGGTGAATATGTCGGCTCGCTGGCGCGGCTGCTCGGCGTCGGCGTGACTCTCGTCGCGCTCGTGCTGATGACGCTGGGTGTGCTCGGCCTGTTCGAGCCGAGCTTTCTCGTCGCCGTGTTTGCGCTGGTGTGCGGCATCACCTTGTACGAGGCGGCCTTCGAAGTCGCGCGCACGCTGCTTAACGCCCGCGGCGCGGCGCTGGCGATGATCCTGCGCACCGTGCTCATGGTCGCGTTCGGCAGCGCCAGCCTGTTGTGCGGCGGCGGCGCGCGCGGCCTCGCCATCGCCATCGCGGTTGCCCATATCTTCGCGGCCACGCCGGCGCTCGCGACACTGTCCAAGCTCCGCCTGTCGCATTTCTCGCGTGCCGCGTCGCTCCACATCGTCAGCTACGGCTGGCCGCTGCTGTTGTCTTTCGGCGTCACCGCGGTCGGCCAGAGCATCGACCGGCTGTTGCTCGCCCATTATCTCGGACTGGCCACGCTCGGGCCCTATGGCGTCGTGGCCGACGTGTTGCGGCAGAGTTTCAGCGTTCTCGGCGAGGCGATCATCCTGTCGCTGGTCACGGTGGCCAAGACGCAATCCAACCGCGGCGACAACGCGGCCGCCAATCAGACGTTGCTCAAGGCCTTCAACGCCTGCCTTGCCGCGGCGACCTTCGGCGCCGCATTCTTCATCGTGTTCGGCGACGTCGTGCTGCAGGCCGTGCTCAAGCCGGAATTTATCGCGCCCACCCGCGACCTCATTCCAATTTTCGCCGTTGCTTTCGCTTTCACGACCATGCGCAATTTCTATTTTGCGCAAGTAATCTATTTCACCAATGCCAGTTATCTCGAACTCATCGTATCGTTGTTGTTCCTTGTGGTTTCGACGGCGCTCTCCGTTCTCTTTGTGCCGGCTTACGGTCCGCACGGCGCGGCCATAGCCTTGATGGTGGCCAGCATCGTCGCCTGTGTCGCTTTCATGCTGCTGGGGCGGCGCTGGTATCGCATGCCGATCGATCTCACCGCGCTCGGCGTCATGCCGTCGCTGGCGATTCTCTTCGTGTTCGGCGCCCATGCCGCGGCCGGCCTGGTCTCGGGCCAATCGCTGCCGCTCCTTTTCGACGCCATCATCTTCGCAGTGTGCAGCGGCTTCGCGGTGCATCATTTCGGTCTTTTGAGCCTGCCGTCGGTCGAAGCCGCCGCCGAAGGCGCGGCGGTGCCCTAACGATGATGCCCTCGCCCGCCATGGCGTCTTCGGACACAGCCGGCGGCGAACCGCCGCAGACGCCTCGCGACCGGCCGGCCGACGTCCCACACGCCGAGTTTCTCGGCTTGCGCTTCGCGTTGTTGACGCAGCGCCGGGCGCTGCTCGCCATCCTCGAACAGACCGGCGCGCCTTATCGCTACGTCGTCACGCCGAACGCTTACCACGTCGTCGCGGCCCACGATGATCCCGCCCGGCTGCTACCGATCTACCGCGCCGCATGGCTGTCGCTCTGCGACAGCCGGATCATCCGCGCCTTGGCGCGGCTCGAAAGGCACGCGCTGCCGCTGGTCACCGGCAGCGATCTGGTCGCGGCGCTGTTCGCCGCACTGAATAGAGATCGGGTCGCGAGCGCGCCGAAGCGCATCCTCGTGGTCGGGCCGTCGCGTGGCACCGAAGCGGCGCTGCGTGCCGGCTATCCCAAGCTCGATTTCGAAGTGCTGCCGGCCCCAACCGGGCTTGCGCAGAGTCCCGAACTACGGCTTGCGGTAGCTCGAGCCTGCATCAATCGGCCTTGGGACATTGCTTTGTTGTGCGTCGGGTGCCCGGCGCAGGAATTGATCGCCCGGGAACTCGGCGAACTCGGCTGCAAGTCGGGCATCGCGCTGTGCGTCGGCGCCTCGATCGATTTTCTGACCGGAGCCCGGGCCCGCGCACCGCTGTGGTTGCAGAAACTCGGTCTGGAATGGGCCTACCGCCTGATCCGCGAGCCGGCACGGCTTTGGCGGCGATATCTCGTCTATTCGCCGAAAATCCTTCGTATCTTCATCGCCGAGCGCGTGCCGCGGGGGCGTTGATGCTGTCCGACCCCTCCGCCATCCTCGTGTCGCCGAAGCCCGGTCGAAGGGTTGACGGAAGAATTTTCAAAATCGGGCTGCTTGCCGACGGCACCACTTCGTCCAAATATGTTTTTGAATTGGCCCGATGGATCGCATTGCGGGACGACATGCAGGCGGTATTGATCCTGCATCCAGCCAATCGCGCCATTGCAGACCGGCCGTTTCGCGGCCAGCTGACGAGGCTTTTCCGACACGGTCGCAGATTTGGCGTGTTGCCGACGCTATCGCGATTGTTTTCAAAAATACTGTTCCGCGGGATTGTCGGGCTTGAGCGAATTCGTCTCAAAAAAAATGTGCGACACACGGATCATTTCAGCTCCTTCGATTTGCTTTCTGTCGTCAGCAAAAACATTGCCATCGCCCCGATCATTTCAAAATCCGGATTTGTCTACAGATTCAGCGAGCCCGACATCCAACGGGTGAAGGATTTGGATTGCGACATCCTGGTGCGCTGCGGCAGCGGAATTCTGAAAGGCGGCATACTGAGCGCGGCGCGGTTCGGCATTCTTTCGTTTCACCACGCCGATAACAGAATCAACCGGGGTATACCGGCGGCGTTTTGGGAAGTATATTCAAGACAAGAAACGACAGGATTTACGATCCAAGTTCTCACCGAGGAGCTTGACGGCGGCATCGTTCTAATGCGCGGCCATCTGCCGACAAGAAGCTACTTTCAGCTCAACGAGGCTTCAGTCTACGAGAGGTCCAATTACTACCTGAAAGTCCTCATCAACGGAATCGTGTCGCGCGGAACGCTGCCCGATGCCCTGCCCTCGGTGCCTTATTCCGACCGGCTCTATCGCTATCCCAACACTTGGCAGACCGTAACATACGCGCTCAATCAGCTGTCTTATCGGGCGCGAAACATGGCGAACAGACTGCGCGGCCGCGATTTGCGTTGGGGCGTTGCGTTTTTGCATTCGGTTTGGAGAGGCGCTGCATTATGGCGCGGCGTCGAGATCAGGAACCCGCCGTTTCACTTTTTGGCCGATCCCTTCGTGGTGACCAAAGGCGGTAAAAGCTTCTGTTTTATGGAGGACTTCGATTACATGCGCGGTCGCGGCGAAATCGCGGTCTATGAGCTTTGCGAGGACCGTGCGGTCCGTGCCGGCGTGGCATTAAGCGAAGCGTTTCATCTGTCGTTCCCCTACATCTTCGAATATCAGGGGCAATTGTTCATGTGCCCCGAGACTCACAAAAATCGAGATATCCGCATCTACAGATGTCACGACTTTCCGCTTGGTTGGACCCTGGAAAGGGTCATCATGCAGAACGTCTCCGCGGGCGATACCATGATCTTCGAGCGAAATGGGCGATGGTGGATGTTTACGAACATCGATCCCGTCGACGGCGACGATCATTGTTCGGAGCTTTCGATCTTTCATGCGGCGTCTCCGTTCGGCGATTGGACGCCTCACACGAATAACCCCATTCTGGTCGACGCCTCACGCGCAAGAAACGCAGGTCTGCTGCGAGACGGCGAAAAACTTTTTCGCGTTTCACAAGGGCAAGGTTTCGATCTGTACGGCCGCCAGGCCCTGATCAACGAAATCCTGGAACTGACCGAAAGCACTTATCGCGAAGACTGTGTCGCGCAGGTAACGCCGCATTTCAAAAACGACATCTGCGGAACACATCACATGCACAGCGATGGAAGCATCACCGTATTCGACTATCTCAGGCGGTCTTTGATAAGCTCATAAATCAAAAATGATTCCGCATGGGAGACGCACGCACGGCTACGCTCTAGCCGACCTCACAGAGCTCGTGCCACGGCGAGCGGACGCTCGGCCGGCGCCGGCTGCAGCTCGGCCGTAATTTCGAGGAAGCGTTCGGCGGCGCGCACGGCGGTATAGTTCAGGCCTCGCAGCCTCAGTGCGCCACGGTCCGGAACAGCGCTCAATGCCACGTCGATCGCAGCAGCCATGGCGGCGGCGGCGCCGACCGGCGTCAGCGCGCCGTAGCGGCCGCCCTGCAGGATCTCGGCGGGCCCATAGGGGCAGTTCGTCGAGACCACCGGCGTGCCGCAGGCGAGCGCCTCGATGATGGCGTTGCAAAGCCCCTCGTAGACCGAAGCGCACACGGCAACACGCGCCCGCCGCATCCAGGCAAATGGATCATCCACCTGGCCGGTGAAAAGGATACGGTCATCCAGACCCATGCTGTGCGCGAGCGCTTCAAGATTGGCGCGCTCGGTCCCGTCGCCGACCAGGGCGAGGCGCCACGGTCGCCCCGCCGGCAGCAAGCCCATCGCGCGGATCAGTGTGGCTTGATCCTTTTCGGGAGACAGCCGGCCAACGCAGACGACGAGATCGTCTTCGCGCCCGGTTTCGCCGTCCCACCGTGCGAGGCGCTCCACCATAGCCGGCGGCACCACGGCGTTGGTGAGCATCACGGCGACGATCCGCTCGGGCACGGCGAAATTCTGGATGAGATCGCGTCGCGCGCCCTCGGTCAGCGTAATGATGCGATCGGCGTAGCGGTAAGCCCAGCGCAGGATTCGATAGGCGATGCGATTCTGCAAATAGGGGTCGCGGTGCTGGGCGATCGACGGACTGCCGACCTCACGCAAGATGAGCTTGGGTCGGCGGCGCCACGGCAATGTCCGCACCGCGATCAGCGTGCAAAGATTGAGGCCTGCCTCCGAACTGACGACAAGGCGCGGCGCCATGTCGCGGATCAAGCGGCGTAGCCCGGGAATGGCGTAGCGCAACTGTCGGCCGGCGACCGTATTCACGACAATATCCGGGTCGAGCAAGCCGCGCAGCGGTCCGTCCATGCGCAACGCCAAAACAGCGATGCGGATGCCCTTGGCCGCCAGTGCGTTGCAAAGCAGGATCATGTCTCGCTGCGCGCCACCGCCTTCGAAGGCGCGGATCACCACCGCGAGATCTGGACCAGAACCTTCAGATCGGAACAACACGAAAATAACCGGCTTTCAGGCTGTGATTGCAGAACAAATAGCCATGATGTTTATTGCCCGATCAAGCGCGAACTCGAATTCGGCGCAGGGTTAGATTGGCATCGTTAATCGGCGGCACGAGCGGCCACCTTAATTAACTTTAATGCGCTGGTTATTGCGCGGCTTAGTCGCCCGCTGTAGTTCGCAAATGCCGGTCGGCGACGGCAGGCGCAAACGGAGCGGAAACGGGATAGGACTAGAGTTCACGTTTGAGCGGCAAACCAAGCAAAGGTATATCTAGACTATGAAGGCGTTGATGGCCGGGCGAAATCCCCGGCAGGTGTTTCTTGCGGTTGTAGGGATCGCGTTGGCGTGCCTCGCCGCCGTGGTGATTTTTTGGCGCCACGGCAGTTCGCAGGCCGCCCAGAGGACGGCTCCGCCCACGGTTCCGGTTACGGCGACCGAAGCGAAGCAGCGCGACGTGCCGATCTATTACGACGCTTTGGGCACGGTTCAGGCGCTCAACACCGTCGCCATCCGCGCCCAGGTCACCGGGCAGCTCGTCTCGATCGATTTCCGCCAGGGTCAGGACGTTCATATCGGCGATGTCCTGGCCAGAATCGATCCGGCGCCCTTCAAGGCCGCGTATGACCAGGCGGTTGCGAAAAAGGGCGAGGATCAAGCCATGCTGGTCGACGCCCAGAAGGATTTGGCGCGGTTTCAGACCCTCGTGCAAAAGAACTTCGAGACTTACCAGAACCTCGATGCCCAACAGGCCAAAGTCGATCAGACCAAGGCGACAATCGACGCCGATCAGGCCGCCATCGAGGCCGCCCAGACGCAGCTCAATTTCGCCACCATCACCGCGCCGATCGACGGCGTTGTCGGATTCCGCCAAGTCGATGTCGGCAACATCATTCACACCAACGACATCGCTCCACTGACGGTGCTCACCCAGATCGTGCCGTGCACGGTGATATTTACGCTGCCGCAAAGCGACCTTGGCCCGGTGCGCGAGGCCATGCTGCGGGGCGAGGTTTCGGTGCTTGCCTTCGACCAGGACGACAAACAGCAGTTGGCGGAAGGGCGGCTCTTGCTGATCAACAATCAGATCGACCAGAGCACCAGTACGATTCAATTGAAGGCCGAGTTCAAGAACGAGGACAAGCGCCTGTGGCCGGGCGAGTTCGTGCGCATCCGCATTCTGATCACCACCCGCAAGGACGCCGTGACGATCCCGGCGGTCGCGCTGCAGCGCGGTCCCGACGGCTTCTATGTCTGGGTGATCAAGCCCGACAATACCACCGAGCAACGGCCGATCGAGGCGCTGCCGGTCGATGAGGATCTGGCGGTGGCGATCAAGGGGCTCGACGTCGGCGAACACGTGGTCGTCGACGGGCAGTCCCGCTTGGATGTCGGAACCCACGTCGCAGTCCGGCCGCCAAAGCCGCCGGCGGGGCAGCAGGCGGATAAGACCTGATGAACTTCTCCGAAGTCTTCATTCGCCGGCCGATCGCCACGTCGCTGTTGATGGCGGCACTGGCGTTGGTTGGCATCGTGGCGTTTCCGCTGCTGCCGGTGGCGCCGCTGCCGCAGGTCGATTTTCCGACTATTCAAGTTACCGCAACTCTGAGCGGCGCCAGCCCCGAGACCATGGGCGCCACAGTGGCGACCCCGCTCGAACGGCAGTTCGGCCAGATCGCCGGCGTGACCCAGATGAGCTCGGTGAGTTCGCTCGGCTCGACCGTGGTGACGCTGCAGTTCGATCTCAACCGCAGCATCGATGGGGCCGCGGGCGACGTGCAGGCCCAGATTACGGCCGCCACGCCCTACCTGCCTAAAAACCTCACCGCGCCACCGACCTACAAAAAGGTAAACCCGGCAGACTCCCCGATCCTGATCGTCTCCGTGACCTCGAACACGATTCCGCTGCCCAAGGTCGATGATTTTGCCGAGAACGTCGTCGCCACGCAGATTTCGCAACTCACCGGCGTTTCTCTGGTTGCCATCGGCGGCCAGCAAAGGCCGGCGGTCCGAGTCCGGATCGATCCGTCCAAGCTTACGGCGCGCGGGTTGACGCTGGAGGACGTGCGCTCAGCGCTTCTGAACGCCACGACGGACACCGCCAAGGGCACCATGCTCGGCCGCGACCAGACCTTCACCATCGCCGACAACGATCAGTTGACGGACGCCAAGCCATACAACGACGTCATCATCGCTTATCGCAACGGCGGCGCTGTTCGCGTGCGCGACGTCGGCACAGCAATCGATGGAGCACAGGACGTGACGCTGGGCGCGCTGCACCGCGACCAGCGCGCCGTGATGCTGATCATTTACAAACAACCCGGCGCCAACGTCATCGACACCGTCGACCATATCAAAACCACCCTGGCGGGCATGCATTCGATCATTCCGCCGGGCATCCATTTGGACACCGTCGTCGACCGTACCCAGACCATTCGCGCAGCGGTCGCGGATGTGGAGTTCACGCTGCTATTGTCGTGCGCGCTCGTCGTAATGGTCATCCTGTTGTTCCTGCGCAGTGTTCACGCCACGCTCATTCCCGGCGCCGCCGTGCCGCTGTCGCTGCTCGGCGCCGTCGCGGTTATTTATCTTCTCGGTTTCAGCCTCGACAATCTTTCGCTGATGGCCTTGACGATCGCCGTCGGCTTCGTGGTCGACGACGCCATTGTCGTCGTGGAAAACATATTCCGCCATCTCGAAGCCGGTACCACGCCGCTGCAGTCGGCGATCAAAGGTGCGCGTGAGATCGGATTCACCGTGCTTTCGATCAGTATCTCGCTGATCGCGGTTTTCATTCCGCTGTTGCTGATGAGCGGCATCGTCGGCCGCCTGTTCCATGAATTCGCCATCACCGTCATTGCCGCGATCCTGGTGTCGGTGGTCGTCTCGCTGACGCTGACGCCGATGTTGTGCTCACGCTTCTTGGTGAGCGAGCACGACCGGCAGCACGGCCGCCTCTATCTTGTCATCGAACGGGGATTTGACGCGTTGTTGGGCGGTTATCGTCGCGGGCTCGACCTGGTCCTGCGGCATCAGTTCATTACCTTGCTGGTTTTCCTCGGCACCCTCGTCGTCACCGGCGTGTTGTTTGTGTCGATACCGAAAGGCTTTTTCCCGACCCAAGACACCGGAATGATATTGGGCATTTCGGAAGCCGGCCAGGACGTCTCACCGACCAAGATGATCGCAATCCAGCGGCAGTTGTCCGCGGTAATAGCGCAAGATCCCGACATCGCCGACTTCGGATCATTCTTCGGACCGAGCTACGGCAATACGCAGAATACCGGACGCTTCGTCTTCGGCCTGAAACTGCGCGACAACCGCGAGGCCTCGGCGTCGCAAATCATCGACCGGCTGCGCCCCAAGCTCGCCCAGATCCCCGGCGCTCGGCTGTTCCTGCAGGCCGCGCAGGACATCACCGTCGGCGGCCGTATCGCGCGCGGCCAATTCCAATACGTCCTGCAGGATCCCGATCTGCATGAGCTGAATATCTGGGCGGTCCGCCTCACAGCCGAGCTCAAGAAGCTGCCGCAACTGGCCGACGTTGCCTCTGACGCGCAGAATGCCGCACCGTTGCTCACCATTTCGATCAACCGCGACGCGGCGGCGCGCTTCGGTATTTTGCCACAGGTCATCGACAACACGCTCAACGACGCCTTCGGCCAGGCCGACGTGACGCAATTCTTCACCAACAATGCCTATTATGTGGTGCTCGAAGTGACGCCGGATTTGCAGGGCAACCTCGACACGCTCAATCACCTCTACATCAAGGCGCCGAGCAACGGCCAGTTGGTACCGCTGTCGACGGTGGTCAATGTCGACACCAGTCACATTGGACCGCTCCTGGTGGCGCATTCCGGGCAATTTCCTGCCGTGACCTTGACCTTCAATCTGCCGCCGGGCGTGGCGCTCGGACAAGCGGTGGATGCCATCCAGAAGGCGTCCGACAAAATCGGCCTGCCGTCATCGATGATCGGCAGCTTCCAGGGCAACGCCCAGGCGTTCCAGGCGGCACTGTCGAACGAGCCGGTCCTGATCGCCGCCTCGCTGGTGGTCGTCTATGTCATTCTCGGCGTGCTCTATGAGAGCTACATCCATCCGCTGACCATCCTATCGACGCTACCTTCGGCGGGCGTCGGTGCGCTGCTCGCGCTGTTGATCGGCGGCTTCGATCTTTCCGTGATCGGCATCATCGGCATCATCCTTCTGATCGGCATCGTCAAGAAGAACGGCATCATGATGGTCGATTTCGCCATCAACCGCGAACGCGCCGGCTTGGCGCCGCGCGAGGCGATACGGCAAGCCTGTCTGCTTCGCTTCCGCCCCATCGTGATGACGACCATGACCGCGCTGTTGAGCGGCCTTCCGCTGATGTTCGGACATGGCTCGGGATCGGAATTGCGTCAACCGCTTGGTTATTCGATGGTCGGCGGGCTGGCGCTGAGCCAGTTGTTGACCCTGTTCACGACGCCGGTGATCTATCTTTATCTCGATCGGTTCCAGGCCTGGCTCAGCGGCCACAAACCCGAACACGAGGAAGCCGCGGAACCGCTGCCGATCGCCGCGGAGTAACAGCCAAGCGCTGTTGCCAAATTTGTTCCGAAAATATTTCGGATGGAACTGCGGCCGCGTTGCGCCGTAGCGCGGAACAACGCCGTGCACCTCTGCGTTTCCTTCTCTGAGCCAGAGAGCAGAAACGAACAGAGGAGAATGCCAATGAAAAAGCTCACGCTCGGGATTGCCACGGCGGCGGTGCTACTGACCGCAGCGCCGGCGATGGCGCAGGTCGGCTTCTATGCCGGACCGGGCGGCGTCGGTGTTGGCGTGCCGGGACCTTATTACGGCTATGCCTGCGGTCCCTACAACTATCCATGTAACGGCTACTACGATTACTACGGCGGCCCCGACGTGGTGATCGGCGGCGGCGGCTGGCATGGTGGCCCGCATTTCCACGGCGGCGGCCATCACCGCTAATGCGATCGCGGATCGCGGAAAGGGCTCCCTAGGCGGGAGCCCTTTTCTTATTTGCATTGTTCTTGCAGACTTTTTGTTCCGTACAGCCCTGGTTGCTCGCATGCGCAGCAAGTTCACCGCGCTGCACAATAGAACCGCCTACACCGGAATGTGATGCGAACCACTCCGGTTTCGTCGCATTGATCCGTGCGTGCGGCACGACTTAGTGTCATGCTGTTATTGTTGAGAAATGTCCGGGCGCCCTGCGGCCCCGGCCGCAACGGCGGCCCTTCGAACAAACAGGTTCAGGAGGAGCGCCATGGCCTATTCGCACATTCTCGTCGGCACGAACCCGGCACGGCCCATCGTACGCCGGATTTCGCCGACTGATCTCTATCAGTCGCTCGCGCGCGGAATCGACGATTTCACGGCGATGCCGAGCCATGCCGTCTTCCTTTGTATCGTCTATCCTTTGCTCGGCATGTTTCTGATTGCGATGACGCTCGGACACTCGATGCTGCCGCTGGCGTTTCCGATCGCGGCGGGCTTTGCGCTGATCGGACCGCTCGCCGCCATTGGCCTTTACGAACTGAGCCGGCGCCGCGAGGCCGGGCTTGATACGTCTTCGAGCCATGCTCTCGACGTGCTGCATTCGCCGTCGCTCGGCGCCATCGTCGCGCTTGGCATGCTGTTGATGGCGATCTTCTTGATCTGGCTCGCGGTGGCCGAAGCAATCTATGTCGGCAATTTCGGGTACGCTGCACCGGCCTCGCTCGGTCAATTCGCCGAGCAGGTGTTCCACACCTCGGCCGGGTGGACTCTCATCGTTGTCGGCACCGGCGTCGGCTTCTTGTTCGCCGTGCTGGCGCTCAGCATCAGCGCGATCTCGTTTCCGCTATTGCTCGATCGCGATGTCGGCGCGGCGGTGGCCTTGCTCACCTCGATCCGTGTCGTCGTCGAAAATCCGATGACGATGGCGTTATGGGGTTTGATCGTCGCGACGCTGTTGTTCATCGGCTCAATACCATTCTTCCTCGGCCTGACCGTGGTAATGCCGGTGCTCGGCCATGCTACTTGGCACCTCTATCGCCGCGCGGTCGAACCCGATCCCAATCCGCGCGAGGACTATAGGCCGCGCGAGCGAGTTCCCCGCTCCGCCGCGGATTTCCCCGCGGCGCTATTTCCGACGCGCCGCTAGAGCATGATCCCGGAAAGTGGAAACAGGTTTTCCGCCTTCGCGAAGCCCGCTTCGGGGGGCGAAGGAAGGTTGGATAAGATCATGCTCAAACGAAAAATCTAGACCCTGATCCGATTCAATCGAATTGGATCGGGGTCCAGGGTCACGACCGCCGCATCGCGTCTCAGGCTGCGGCGGCGGCACGCCGAGGCAACGTGAGCAATTGCGCGGTGTGGCGCGCGATCATCTTTTCTTCATTGGTGGGAATGACGAAGACCTGCACAGGCGAGCGGTCCGACGAAACCGTGGTCTCGCCCGCCGCGTTGCGTTTTTCGTCAATCTCGATACCGAGCCATTCAAAGTCCCGGCACACGGAATCGCGAATCCGGCTAGAATTTTCTCCGATGCCGCCGCTGAACACCAGCGCGTCCAATCCCGAAAGAATTGCCGTCATGGCGCCGAGCTCGCGACGAATGCGATGCACAAAATACTCGATAGCCTGCTGCGCTTGCGGTGTCCCGGCCGCCTCGAGTTCGCGCATGTCGTGCGACAGGCCGGATAGCCCCTTCAAGCCGGAGCGCCGATACAGCAAATTCTGGATCTCGGGAGCCGACATTCCCTTCCCCATCAGATGAAGGACGACGCCCGGATCGAGCTGGCCGCACCGGGTACCCATCGGCAAACCGTCGAGCGCGGTGAACCCCATCGTGGAGTCGATGCTTTGCCCGTTGCGGATCGCGCACATCGACGCACCATTCCCAAGATGCGTGACGATCACCCGTCCCGCCGCGTGCCGCGGCGCTATCTCCTTCAGCCGCTCCGTCACATATTCGTAAGACAGGCCATGAAAACCGTAGCGTCGAATGCCCTGGTCATAAAGCTCACGCGGCAAGGCAAAGGTATCGCTGACCCAGGGATGAGCGCGGTGAAAGGCCGTATCGAAGCACGCCACCTGCGGGGCCTCCGGAAACGCCCGCTGCGCGGCACGCACTCCGGAGATATTATGCGGGCTGTGCAACGGCGCGAGCGGATTCACCTGCTCGAGTGCTCTGACTTTCTGCTCATCGAGAATAATGGATTCGCTAAAGTCGGCGCCGCCATGCACGACCCGGTGGCCGACTCCGGCGATCGCAATGTTCGCGATATTGTTCTTCAGGAATTCGAGCACGATACCGAGCGCCGAGGCGTGATCGTTAGCTTCCGTTTCGGCGAGTGCCTGCTCGATCCGCTTGTCGCCCGGCCTGGCCGCGTGTAACCGCGGCGTCGCGCCGAGACCTTCGACCTCGCCGCGCATGCATTCCGAAAGTTCGGCGCCGGCCTCGAACAAGGCAAATTTGATCGAGGACGAGCCGGCGTTAATGGTCAGAATGTGCCGCATCACTCGGCCGCCTCGGCGACGGCGCGCGAGCGGGCGTGCGATCGTCCATCGCCGCGCGAGCGCCATTCCCGATACAAAGCCGCGATCGCGCAGGAGGCAAGCCGCGCCTTCTCGCTATCCGCGCGGCTGGTCAGGATGATCGGCACGGTCGCGCCGAGCGCTATTCCCGCCGCCTCCGCATGCGCGACGAAAACAAGTTCCTTGGCCAGCATGTTGCCGGCTTCGAGATTCGGTACGATCAGGATATCGGCGCGTCCGGCCACGAGGGAGGTGATGCCCTTCGTTCTTGCCGCCTCGATATCGACGGCATTGTCCATGGCCAGCGGTCCGTCGACGATTCCGCCCTTGATCTGGCCTCGATCGGCCATCTTCGTCAGCACAGCGGCGTCGATGGTCGAGGGGATTTGCGGATTGACCGTTTCCACGGCGGAAAGAATTCCGACCTTGGGCAGCACGAAGCCCAGGGCGAGTGCGACATCGATGGCATTCTGCGTAATATCGACCTTGGCCATGAGGTCGGGCGCGATGTTGATCGCCGCATCGGAGACGAGCAGCAGGTGATCGAGGCCCGGGACGTCCATCACGAAGACATGACTAAGCCGGCGGCTGGTGCGAAGGCCGCCGTCGCGCTGGACCACATGATGAAGAAGTTCGTCGGTGTGCAAACGCCCCTTCATCAGGGCCGCGGCCTTGCCGGTTCGTGCCAGCTCGACCGCCATCCCGGCCGCCGCGTCGGGGTCCGGGATATCGATAATTTCCACGCCCTCAAGATTACCGGCAATCTCCTTCGCTACAGCGGCGATCGTTTTTGCGCAGCCGACAAGAATGGGACGAATAATGCCGTGACGCGCCGCCAATAGGGCGCCGCCCAGCGAGGCCTTGTCCTCGGGAACAGCGACCGCCGTTGCCAGCGGTTCGAGCCCCTCGCAGGCTTTCAGAAGCCGATCGAAATGGCCGTGCCGCTGAACGACGATTCCTGGAAGAGGATCGTCGTCGGAATGCACCTTGTGGGTTGGAGCCAAGACCTCCGCCACGCCTTCGGCAATTTTTTCACCGTCGCGGCCGGTGACAATCGTGTCCAACACAACAAGGCCGTCGGCGCCTTTGTCGCGAACCGTGACGGTGACCGTCAGGGCATCGCCGAGATGCGCGCGGTTGAGAAACCTAAAGCTCTGCGATCGGTACAGCGTGCCGGCGCCCGGCAGAATGTTGCCGAGGACGGAGGACACCAGCGCTCCGACCCACATCGAGGGCGCGATCGCTTCGGCCGTCCCGTCAGCGTCGTCGCTCGGCAAATGGAGCGGGTTCACATTGCCCGATGCGTGCGCAAATATGTACAGATCATTGGCCGTGCAGACCCGTATGATCGACGCGGTATCGCCGACTTTAAGCTCGGAATAGAGCTTGTTATCGTGGACCATGTTGAGGGCTCCTTCGAGGCTGGGAATCCGACCAGGACAGGCCGGCCGCGAATGCGATGCGATGAGAGGCGATGAGATCCTCTTAGCGGCGTCGAACACAAGGGCTTACGGACGCAGGGAATATTCAGCGCCAGTTGTGCGATTCATGTGCTTAAAGATCCTTATCGACTATGCTCCGGAAGCATTGCGCTGGATCAAGATGCGTGCCTCTTTAGCGGGCAACCGGCCGCGAATGCGGTGATATGTTACCAACGGCTGCGTGACGCGGACGCGAAACTGCGATTGGTGATCTCGCGCGCATTTCGTTCCCAGGGCAGTCGCATTCTCTAGCCACCGTCGGAATCGATCGTCGAGCGGGCGGTTTATCCGCGTGCGGCAAAAGCCTATCATGCCGACAACGACCGCAAGACGACGCTAACTTGACCGCTTTTCCCGCATGCTCGATCTCGGCTTGAGTTTCCTCGCCAGTGTCGCCCGCGATCCCGACGCGCTGGCGATCGTCGATGGCGAGACGCGGCTCACCTACGCGCAATGGTACCGGCTCATCTCGGCTGTGGTTGCGGGTTTGGACGCGATGGGGCTGAAAGCGGGTGATCACCTCGTCACCGCGCTGCAGAACCGCTGGGAGGCGGCGACGCTACACTGGGCCTGCCAGTTCGCGGGCGTCATCGTGACGCCGGTGAATTGGCGCTCGACCGCCGATGAGCTGGATTTCTATCTCGAAGACGCGGAAGCCAAGGCCGTGGCCTATGAGGACGCCTCCGCCGCGGCCGTCGCCGCCTCGGCTTTGGCGCCGACGCTGCCGCGCATCGCGCTCGATGCGGCGGGGCCTTCCGACATCGCCTTTGCCGCGCTGATGGATCTGGCCGCGCCGGACGCCGGCGCGCGGGGCGATGCCGAGGCCTGGTCGGTAATGCTTTACACCTCCGGCACCACGGCGCGACCGAAAGGCGTGCCGCGCCGTCAGCGTGCCGAGCGCGCCGCGGCGCTCGCCCATGTCGCGCAAAATCTCTATGCCCATGGCGAGCGCACGCTCGGCGTCATGCCGCTCTATCACACCATGGGCGTGCGTTCGCTCCTGGCCATGTCGCTCATCGGCGGCGCCTTCATCTGCCTGCGCCGCTTTGCCGTCGCGGACGCGCTCAAGCTGATCGCCGCCGAGCGGATCACTACTCTTTATCTGGTGCCGACGCTCTATCACGACCTCGTGCATCACCCGCTGTTTGCGCAAAGCGACGTCAGCACCGTGCGCAAGCTCGGCTTCGCCGGTGCGCCGATGACCGACGGCCTGTTGAAGAAATTGCAGGCCGCATTCAAGCCCGCACTGTTCGTCAATCATTACGGCTCGTCGGAGGTCTACACTTTCACCATTGATCAAAACGCCCCGGCAAAACCCGGCTCCGCCGGCCGCGCCGGCATCAACCAGATGGTGCGGGTGGTCAAGCTCGGCGCCAAGTCGGTGGATGAGATCGCAGCCATCGGCGAGGAAGGCGAGATCATCGCGCTCTTGGCTGGCGATGAATCATTCGAAGGCTATTGGCGGCGGCCGGATGCCGACGCCAAGGCGTTGCGCCAAGGCTGGTATTTCACCGGCGACACCGGCTTTCGCGACGGCAACGGCGACATTTTTGTCACCGGCCGGGTCGACGACATGATCATCACCGGCGGCGAGAATGTCTCGCCGGTCGAGATCGAATCATGCTTGTCGCTGCATGCCGCCGTATCGGAAGTCGCTGTCGTGGGCTTGCCGGACGAGCGCTGGGGCAAGGTCGTCACCGCCTTCATCAAGCGCCGCGCGGTGATCGATCCCGGGGCGCTTGACGCCTTCTGCCAGGAATCCGGCCTCGCCAAGTTCAAACGGCCGCGCCGCTATGTTTTTGTCGCGGAAATTCCGAAGTCACCGGTCGGCAAACTGCTGCGCCGAAAGCTCGTCGCCGGCGAATATAGTCTGGAGCCATTTCCATCGCATCAAGGAACGACGGCATGAGCGTATTTCCCGATCCGCGTCTGCAACAGCTCGACGGCTTTCGCGTCGAGATTGATCCGGCGCGCGAACGCGCCGATATCGTGCTCGACCGGCCGCCGCTGAACGTCATAGAGATGGGCGAGCGCGACCAGCTCCGCCTGGTGTTCGAGGCGCTCGACGAGGATGCGCGCGTCCGCGTCATCGTGTTGCGCGCCATGGGCCAGCATTTTTCTTCGGGCGGCAATATCGCCGGCTTCCTCGCCGCGTCGCCCGAACATGTGTCGAAACTCGCCTGGAACATCGCCGCGCCGGCGCGCTGCGGCAAGCCCGTGATCGTCGCCAACCGCGGCTATTGCTTCGGCGTCGGTTTTGAGATTTCGCTCGCCTGCGATTTCCGGCTGGTTTCGGAAACCTGCCTCTATGCGCTGCCGGAACAGCGGCTCGGCCAAATTCCGGGCTCCGGCGGCTCGGCGCGTCTGCAGAAGATCATCGGCATCACGCGGACCAAAGATATCGTCATGCGCTCGAAGCGCATCGCGGCACAGCAAGCCTATGATTGGGGCATTGCCACCGAATGTGTGCCCGACGACAAGCTCGAAGCCGCAACCGACGCCTTGGTCGAGGAATTGCGCGCGTTTTCGCCGCTGGCGCAGCGCACCGCAAAAACATTACTCAACGAAACCGAAGACACTAATCTCGAAGCGGCGATCGAGCTCGAAGGCCATTGCTATAGCCGGCTGCGCCAATCCGACGATTTCCGCGAAGGCGTCGAGGCGTTCCACGCCAAGCGCAAGGCGGTGTTTCGCGGTTCGTAACTTTGGGCTAAGTTACGCGAAAGCGTAACAAGCTTTTGGAAACGCCAGCCTTCGGAGGCATCATGCAGCTCTCCGCCGCCCAACTCAAAGAGTTCGACGAGCTCGGTTACTTGTTCTTTCCCAATTGCTTCGTCGAGGAGGAAATCGCACTCCTGCGCGACGACGCCGAAGCCATTTTAAGGCTCGACCGCCAGGAGGTGTGGCGTGAAAAATCCGGCGCGCCGCGCACCGCCTTTGCCGCGCATACCTTCAACGAAACCTTCCGCCTGATGGCGCATCATCCGCGGCTGGTCGAACCGCTTCGCCAATTATTCGGCGAGGACGTTTACGTGCATCAATTCAAGCTCAACGCCAAGGCGGCGTTCGAGGGCGATGTCTGGCAGTGGCATCAGGATTACGGCACCTGGGCGCGCGACGACGGCATGCCCTCGCCGCGCGCGATGAATATCGCGATATTCCTCGACGAGGTGATGCCGATCAACGGCGCGCTGATGCTGATTCCGAGAAGCCACAGGCAAGGCGTGCTGGCGGCCGGGCATGACACCGCGACCACGTCCTATCCGCTGTGGACCCTCGACAAGGACACCGTGACGCGGCTGGCGGCCGAAGGCGGCATCGTGGCGCCGACCGGCAAGCCCGGCTCGGTGCTGATGTTCCACGGCAATCTGGTGCACGCCTCGCCGCCCAACATCACGCCCTATCCGCGCAAGATCGTCTATCTGACGCTGTGCGCCTGCTCGAATCACATCACCAAATTCACCCGGCCGGAGTGGATCGCGCACCGCGATTTTGCGCCGCTGGTGCCGGTTGCGGACGACGCGCTGCTGACTTATGCGCGATCGCACAGGATCGCGGCAGAGTAGTTATGAACTTGCAATCGCTCCTCGCCGCGCGCGTCGATGCCGTAAGGCCGGTCCGTGTCGGGCTGATCGGCGCGGGGAAATTCGGCTCGATGTTTCTTTCGCAAGTGCCGTCGATCCAAGGCCTCGACGTCGTGGTGATTTGCGATCTCGATCCCGAGCGCGCCAAGGCGGGGTGCCGCAATGTCGGCTGGGATGCGGCGCGGATCGCGCGGACGCGGTTTGCCGAGCGCGGGCGCGATGCCTGTATTGATGACAGCGTCGAGGTCGTGATCGAGGCGACCGGCGATCCGACGGCCGGCATTGCCCATGCGATGGAAGCGATCGCGGCGCGCAAGCATATCGTCATGGTCAATGTCGAGGCCGATGCTCTGGCCGGCGCCTATCTCGCGCGCAAGGCGCGCGCCGCCAACGTGATCTATTCCATGGCCTATGGCGATCAGCCGGCTTTGATCGCGGAGATGGTCGACTGGGCGCGATCCGCGGGCTTTGCGGTCACAGCGGCGGGCAAAGGCACGAAATATCTGCCGGCCTATCACACCGTCACACCAGACGATGTGTGGCAGCATTACGGTCTCACTGCCGAGGAGGCCAGGCGCGCCGGCATGAATTCGCAGATGTTCAATTCGTTTCTCGACGGCACCAAGTCGGCGATCGAGATGGCGGCGGTGGCCAATGCTTGCGGGCTCGACGTGCCGCATGAGGGCTTGGGCTTTCCGGCGTGCGGCGCCGACGAGCTTGCGGGCGTGCTGCGGCCGAAAGATCTGGGCGGTGTGCTCGGCGGCGACGGCATGGTCGAGGTCGTCTCGTCGCTGCACCGCGACGGCAGGCCGGTCGAGCGCGATCTGCGCTGGGGCGTCTATGTGGTGTTTCGGGCCAACAACGATTATGCCGCAGCCTGTTTCAAGCAATATGGGCTGCCGACCGATCCGACCGGCCGCTATGCCGCGATGTACAAGCCGTTTCATCTGATCGGGCTCGAGCTGTCGATCTCCGTGCTCAATGTCGCGCTGCGCGGCGAGCCGACCGGAAGCTGCCGCAGCTGGCGCGGCGACGCGGTCGCGGTCGCCAAGCGCGCACTCAAAGCCGGCGAGACGCTCGACGGCGAAGGCGGCTATTGCGTTTACGCCAAGCTCATTCCGGCGGCGCGCAGTCTTGCGCTGAACGCCTTGCCAATCGGACTTGCGCACCACGTCAAGCTTTTGCGCGATGTCGCGGCCGGTGAATTTTTGACCGCGGCCGACGTTGCGCTAGACGACAAGTCTCAAGCCGTACGCGTCCGGCGTGAGATGGAACAGCAAGCACGGCAGACGCCGGCGACCATGGCTGCGGAGTAAAGCTACTCCGCCGCCTGCTGCGACGGCGGCCGCATCGATTCGAGACCGTCGGCCGCGGTCGCCGAGATCGTGGTGCGCACCATGTAGCGCGCCTCATGCGCCGGCCAGGGCCGGCCGCGATGCATGGTGGCGCGATTGTCCCACATCACGACGTCGCCGGCCTTCCAGGCATGGACGTAGCTCGTGCCGGGCGCGGTTGCGGCGGCCGTCAACTCGTCGATAAACTTCTCGCCCGCCGCCGGTTCCATGCCTTCGACCGCATAGGCGTGCGAGGCGAGATAAAGCGCGTTCCTACCATTGACCGGATTCTTCCAGACCATGCGCCAGGATTGCGGCGGCAAGGCCGAAAGCTCGTCGCCCGTGGCAAGCCCCGGCGCGATCTTGCCGCGCGAATAGCCGTAGTGATGCCAGGCGAAAGACTGCTCGAGCTTATTGCGCAACGCCGGATCGAGCCGGTCGAAGGCAAGCCGTGTCGAGACAAATTCGGTTTCGCCGCCGTTTTCCGGGATGACGCGCGCCGACAAAATCGAGGTCAGCGCCGGCACGTTTTTGAACGAACTGTCGGTATGCCAGAGCTGGTTGGCCTTGTTGCGCATGGCATAGCGATGATCCGGCGGCACCACTTTGCCGTCAGGCCCGATGGTGGTGAGAATGACGAAATGCGTGCCGGTGCCAAGCGAGCCGACTTTGGTGGTTTCCGCCGGACCGAAGCGGCGCGAGAAGGCAAGCTGACCCTCGTCGGTCACTTCCTGGTTGCGAAACACCAGCACGGAGTGTTCTTCGAAGGCGGCACGGACGGCTGCATAAACCGCATCGTCGGCGGCAACATCGCTGAGCGTCACGCCGCGCAATTCGGCGGCAAAACCCGGACCCAGAGGGACGATTTCCATCGGCACATCCTCCGTGATTTTTTAATTGAACAATTTTCCTCCAAATCCCGGCGGCTGACAAGGAAACGAATGAGCTTACGCCAGCTTCAATATGGCGACGAGCGCGCTTAAACCCGCGACCAGCATGACACCAAAGCGCATAGTCATACGCAGCGTCACGCGATCCAGCGCCGCTTCCAGATCGAGCTTGGTGACCAGTTCGGTCATGATGAAATCTCTTGCAGCCTCGGCATGCGCTTCGGCTTGATCGCTCGGCACGCCATGATCGCGTAAATGTTTCGCATATCCAAGAGTATCAAGAGCGAAGACCATCTCCACACCCTAATAGCTCGTCCAATCTAGGAACAAATAGAGAACACAATCTGCGCGGGAATCAAGAAAATTCGCACTTAACCGGCACTTCTCGTTCACGCCACCTGAAACCGCGCCGTGACTTCCGGCGGAATCGGCTGCCCCTTCATCTTGTCCGGATCGGCCGGATCGCGGGCCGCCCAGACACGCGTTTCGTGGCCCTCGATCGCGACGGCGCCGCGCACGACGAGTTTGTGTTCGACATCAAAGCTGGAGCGGCGGAAGGCGCTCACCTGCGATGCCAGCTCCACCACATCGCCGAAACGCGCCGGGGCGAGAAAGCGGGCGCCGGAATCGACCAGCGGAATGCCGACGATACCGAAGGTGGCCGCCAGCTGGTGCGGCTTCACGCCGAGCGCCGCCTCGAACAGGCTCCAGGAACCCCAATCGAAGAATTCAAAAAACCGGGCGTTGAAGACGATGCCCGCCGGATCGCAATGACCCCATTCGATGGTGAACCGCCGGCGGCTGATGAGATTGGACATTGGCCCGCCATCATCGCCGCGAAATGGCGCAAGCGTCAATCAACCCCAAACGGTCGAGGCGTCCGCACGAATCATGACGGGCGAGCTTGCGCCCGCCCGTCACGTTCCTAGCGCTGCTACCCGCGCCTGGGAACCAAGTCCTGATCTTCCACGGCGTGCGTCGCTGGTAGCGCGCCACACTCGGGCCGATCCGGCCTTGGCGATCCTCACATCCGGCAGAACCAAACGCGAGTGATCTGATATTCAGGATATGCTTCTGCCGCGCGCCCGCAAGTGAAAGCGTGCTTGCAATGATGCCCCTTCGCTTTGGGGATAATTCTGTGGATTGCCGCAAAAGAGATAAGTTCGGCCGTAGCAATCGCGGTTCCGTGCGCGGTGGATGACCGAATAAAATCGTTTTTGCGCCGCAACAAATCTGGAAATTTTCGTGAGTCTCGCAACCGTCTTCGTAAATGTTACTTTCAAAGACCTCATGGGCGCGCTGGCCGTGGCCATCGCGATCCTTGGTTATGGTATCTACCTTTGGCACTGCCTGCGCGGCCAAGCGCGGCCGCATCCGCTGTCCTGGCTGATTTTCGGCATTCTCACCGGCACCGCTTATCTGGTGCAGCTCGATCAGGCGGCGGGGCCGGGCAGCTGGGTGATGGCGTTCACCACCGCGGTTTGTTTCCTGTTGTGCGCCATGGGTTTCTGGCAAGGCGAGCGAAGTTTTCCCTGGTACGAGTGGGCCTTCCTGCTGGCATCGGCGATTGTCTTTGCGTTTTATCTGCTGTCGCGCAGCCCCGAACTCGTCGCGGATGCTTTGTCCGGCGCGGCGCAGAACACTCTGACGCAGCACGGGCCCGCGATCTCCGCGATCCTGGCCAGCCTCGTCAACATATTGGGATTCGGCCCCACGGTGACCAAAGCCTGGTCGCGCCCGCAATCCGACAGCGCCGCGACGTTTCTGGTCAACGGGCTGAAATTCGTTCCGGCGCTGTTTGCCATGGCGCATGTTTCGATCGCGACGTGTCTTTATCCGGTGGCCTTGCTGATCGCCAATCTCGTTGTGGCGGGGTTGATTTATTTGCGGAGGATTCAAGTCAGGTCGTGGGTGAATTGATCTTCTTTCCCGCCCCGCTATCGCGGGGGCGGACAAACAAGAACGTTCTCGCGATGCACCTGCATCCGAGTTTTGTCCTACCCAAGCCATTCCCTGTGCCTCCCCAACAAAAGAAGGGAGGCGGAGCGCCGAAAGGCGCAAGCTAGAGACCGCACCTGCGGGTGCGGCGCCCCCTCCGTATCTTCCTCAGTAACGGAAGAAAGATA
>JBEKRD010000033.1:0-63383 GCA_049519075.1 Xanthobacteraceae bacterium
ATCGCGACGTCTCCATGATCGGGACGACAGCCCGGGTTGAGCGCCACGAACCTCGCCGCGGTTCGAATGCCGCCCCGATTTCGCTGTACTTAAGCCCGGCTTGGCCCGCTACATTCATTGAAGAATGTCGGAGTTTAATCGACGGAGGACGTCATGGGCGCTTCACGACCTTTTCTCTGCGGCGTTGTTTTTTTGGCAAGCGTCGTAGTTGCCGCGCCACTCCCGGCCCGGGCGCAACAATCGCTGTCGCTGCCGCAGGCGCGGATCGTCGTGTTCGGCGAGGGCAGCGTCAGCGTAGCGCCGGATTATGCCCAGATCGGCTGTGGGGTGAGCACCAAGGCCAAGACCGCCAAAGAAGCGACTGATGCCAATTCGAAAGTCATGGCGGCTATCGCCGCGGCGCTAGCGAGTGCCGGAATCGAGCAGAAAGACATCCAGACCTCGCGCTTTTCGGTGCAGCCGGTCTATGTGCAGGCGCCGAATAGCGAAGCGAAACTTTCGGGTTTTGCCGTCTCCAACCAGATCGGCGTAACGATCCGGCAAATCGCCAAACTCGGCGATATCCTCGATCGGCTGGTGACGGCGGGCGCAACCGATATCGGCAACATCGAATTTCTGCACGCCGAGCCGTCGAAGGCGCTCGATCAGGCGCGGCAGGCGGCGATCACCGATGCGCGGCGCAAGGCCGAAATCTACGCGCGGGCCTCGGACTTAACCCTCGGACGGGTGGCCTGGATTACCGAGGATTCTGCGCACGCACAGCCGATGCCGTTCGGCGCCATGCGCGCCTCGGTCGCCGCCGCGCCGGTCCCCGTCGCCGCCGGCGAGAACACGCTGCAGGTGCGGATTACGGTCGGCTTCGATATCGCGCCTTAAGGCGCGCACGCTTAAGTATAGTTGGTTGAATTGCAACAACCTCCGTGCAATTATTAAGCGGTGCGTTGTCGGGGGAAACGATGCGCGGGCCTCTTGGCTGTGCCGCGATAGCTGTTCTGATGCTGATGCCTCTTGGCGTTCAGCCGGCCGACGCCCATGTCTCCTATTGCAGCCTTAGCCCCGATAACTGTTATCGCGCCGGAGATGGGCGTAGATATTACTTGCCGCCAGGGGGGCGGCTGGAAAGAGCGTACAGGGCCGGGAAAGTTACCATGCCCCAACTCGTTGAGAGACGCCGGAGACAACGTGAGTGCGCCTTGCACGCACCTACTGGATTTTGCCGCGTGGAGCGTGTGCTGCCGAGAAGGGGGCGCCGACCGGCGTAGCCGCCGCTAGTCCGCAGCCGCGAGCGGCTCCATGCCGCTGTTTCTGATGGCTTCGCAAGCGCGCGCGGAGGCAAGAAATTCGATCAGCCGTTTCGCACCTTCGATCGCTGCCGAACCGGCAACGATCGCAACCGAAAACATCTGCACAAACTGGATCTCCGCCGCGATCGGGCCGGCGAGATCGACGCCTGCCGCCTGCACGATTTCGCTGACCGGCAGGACTCCAACATCCGCGTCTCCTGCCGCGACCATGGCGGTTGCATCCGCGCCGCGCGGCATCGCTCGCACGTCGATCTGTCCGGCGATGCCGAGACGCGGAAAAAGCTCGGTGGTAAGCCAGATCCCGCTGGTGCTAGCGGGAACGACGACAGTTTTGGCCTTGAGCAAGATTTGCTTAAACGCCTCGACTGTGCCCACGTCGGGCTTGGCAGCACCCGAGCGCACCGCCACGCCGAGCGGTACGCGCGCAAGATCAACATCGGTCCCGGGAACAATCCGGTTCGCAGCGATCAGCTCGCTCAAACCCTCCCTGGAGAGGATCACCACATCGGCCGGCACGCCGCGGGCAAGCTGCGCGGCAATAGTTTGCGGCCCGGTTCCCTGCGACGCGCCCGATCCGGTCGTGACCTTGATGCCGCTGGTACGCTCGAATTGCGCCACGAGCTGCATGTAGGCGCCGGAAAATCCGCCGGATATCAAAACGTCCAACCGCGCCGATTCGTCCGTCATCCTTGCCCCCACGAAGTAGACCGGCAACATCCCTAAACGCAGTGCAGCTTTCAAGCGGCGTCACAGCTTGGTCATGGTAATCCGCGATGCCAGCGCCGATAATGCCCGACGGCGGCGCTCGGTCGAGGCGATCGAGCGCATTGACACAAAGGCCGGTGGCGAATGTTTCCCATTCCGAAATGCGCCTTTCTGACCCGCGGCATCGGTACGCACCGGCACCTCCTTACCGCATTCGAATATGCGCTGCGCGCCGCCGATATCGAGCAGCAGAATCTCGTCACCGTGTCCTCGATCCTGCCGCCGGGCTGCGAACTGATTACGCCGGCGGCCGGCATTGCCACTTTGAGCCCGGGCGAGATCACGTTCTGCGTCATGGCGCGCGCCGAGACCAACGAGCCGGGCCGCCGCATCGCCGCGGGCATTGGGCTTGCCCGCCCCAAGGACCCGGTGCGTTACGGCTACATTTCGGAGCACCACGGCTTCGGCATGACCGAAGTCGAGATGAGGGATTATGTCGAGGATCTGGCGGCGACCATGCTCGCCTCGACGCTCGGCATCGAGTTCAATGCCGATGCGGCCTGGGACGAGCGCAAGCGCGTTTATGAAATGAGCGACCTGATCGTCGACAGTCTTTCGGTGACGGCGGTGGCCGAAGGCGCGGCCAATGGCGATTGGACCTGCGCGGTCGCCGCCACGGTGTTTCGTTTTGCCCATCCCGGCACGGTTGCTGCCGCGGTTCCGGCAGGGTCGCCGTCATGACGGAGGCAACGACCGGGGTCGCGACTTATGCGATCCCGCCGACATTCCTCGGCACCCGTCGCAGCGACCGCTCGGCTCCGCTCTGCATCGCCGGAATTCCACTAGATCTCGGCACCACCAATCGCAGCGGCGCCCGCTTCGGGCCGCCCGCCATTCGCCGCGCCAGCCGCATGCTGGTGGACGGCGCGCATCCGCTGCACTGGGTCGACCCGACCAAGCTGCCCCTCGCGGACATCGGCGACTTCGCGCTGGCGCTGGGCGATCTTGTCGCCAGCATGGCGCTGATCGAGCAACAAGCGCTCGGCATCGAACATCTCATTGCGCTGGGCGGCGATCACAGCATCACGCTGCCGCTATTGCGTGCCTTGGCGCAACGGCACGGTCCGCCCGCGCTGATTCACTTCGATGCCCATGTCGATACCTGGCCCGACAATTTCGGCCAAGCCTACGGTCACGGCTCGGTGTTCTATCACGCGATCGAAGAAGGCCTCCTCGATCCGCGGCGCATGGTGCAGATCGGCATCCGCTCTCCGGTATCGCGGGAGGTCCACGATTGGACCTTGGCGCGCGGCGTCACGCCGATCACGGCGCAAAAATTTCACGAGACCGGTCCGGCGGCCGTCGTGCAGCGGATCGCCGAGATTGTCGGCGATGCGCCGGTCTATCTCAGCATCGATATCGACGTGCTCGATCCGGGTTTTGCGCCCGGCACCGGGACGCCCGAGATCGGCGGACTGGCAAGCTGGCAAATGCAGGCCGTGTTGCGGCGGCTGCAAGGCTTGCGCTTTGTCGGCATGGATGTGGTCGAAGTGGCGCCGGCTTACGATACGGCCGAGATCACCGCTCTCGCCGGCGCTACCATGGCATGGGAATATATCTGTTTGCTCGGCCTGACGGCGCAGCCGTGAACGGAGTCTCGTTTATTTGCTGTGCCGGTGCTTCGTCCGATGGTGCCGTTTTGGCGACGGTTCTGCGGGCGGCATAGCGGTCGCCCCGGATGACGTCGGCGGCGGGGCGGGTTTTGCCGCGGCGCTTGTCGGTCCCATCGCCAATTTGAACGGAGTGCCGGTCTCATGCTCGGCGGCGGACGCATTGCGTGGGATCGCGCCAATCCCGAGCAACGCCGCACAAACGATGCCGGTCAGGACGCGACGTGACAGTCTCTCGGTATAAGCAAAGTGCATCATGGGAACCGCCCATATTTTTGGCAAAAGCCTTACACGGTTGCGGCGTTCGGCGAAGTGAACTGACCAAATCCGCTCGCGTCTCGGCACCCCAATAACACCGCAAATGGTCGCTTCTTCCGCCGGTCGCCGGGGACATAGCGAAAAATGCCGAATTGCGCGCGAAGTTCCCGCAAGGCTTCTGCGGCAGGACGCGGCAGCGCCAAATCCGGCACGGAGTTTGCTTGTTGCTCCGTTGTTGCTGTGGATCCAATGCCGATCCGAACCTCGCGTACCCTCCCCCCAACGCGACTACGGTTCGTGGTGTAACTGAGGCTCCGAGTGCCCTCGGAGCCTCTTTTTTTGGCCTATCGGCTGTGTTGGATGGTCGCTGTCGCTCAGTCCGCCGTTCAACCTTTGCCGACCACCGAAATATCGCTCTTGTGATAGGCCGGATGCAGCCAGCCGTCCTCGTCGTAATCGGCCATGCAGGCGTCAGCCAGCGCTTCCATCGCCTTGAGCGCGCCGTTGCCTTGCGCCTGCTGCAGCTGGAACACGCGGATCAGTTCGTGGCTGCCGGAATAGTTCATCTCATAGAGCTCGTGGCGGGCACCGAATTCCGAGCCGATGGCGTCCCACAGGAGCTTCATGATCTTGATACGCTCTTTGTAATCGATGCCGTTTGAGCCGCGCACATATTTCGCCAGATATTTGTCGACCTCAGGGTTCTTGAAGTCGCGCGAATGCGACGGCAGATAGATCAGGCCGGAGGCGACCACTTTTTCAACGATGTTGCGCACCGCCGGATAGGCTTCGGTCATGAACAGCCGGTAGCTGGCCGAGCCCCGCGCGTTGGGAAGCACGGCGCCGTTGACCCAGGGTTCGGGATTGCAGGCCATCGCGTCGGTGAGCGACCAGAACAGATTACGCCAGCCGATCACTTCGCCGATCTGCGCCTGCACGCCGCGAAAGCCCTCCACGCCGGTCGCGCGCGCGGCCTTGTAAAGGAGCCCGATGATGAAATCGAGTTTCACGGCGAGCCGGGTGCAGCCCTGCAGCGTGAAGCCGTTGAAGAAGCCGGATTTCGGATAAAAGTTTTTCAGCTTCTCGATGTCGCGATGGATGATGACGTTTTCCCAAGGGATAAACGCATTGTCGAAAACGAAAATGGCGTCGTTCTCGTCGTAGCGCGACGTCAGCGGATAGTCCCAGGGCGAGCCGGTCGCGGCGGCGGCGAATTCGTAGGACGGCCGGCAGATGAGCTTGATGCCCGGCGTATTCATCGGTGCAATGAACATCACCACCATGGCCGGATCGGTGATTTCCTGGCCCATATTCTGGCCGAGAAAATTGTATTGCGTGAGCGCCGAATTGGTGGCGACCACTTTGGCGCCCGACACATAAATCCCGGCGTCGGTTTCCTTCTGGATGGTGATGTAGACGTCCTTGACCTCTTCGACGGGTTTCGCCCGGTCGATCGGCGGATTGACCAGCGCGTGATTGAGATAGAGCACCGCCTCCTGGCCACGCTTGTGCCAGGCGCGCGCATTGTCGGCGAATTTGCCGTAGAATTCGGCATTGGCGCCGAGCGTGTTGAGGAAGGCCGCTTTGTAATCGGGGCTGCGCCCCATCCAGCCGTAGGAGATGCGCGCCCAGGCGGCGATGGCGTCGCGCTGCGCGATGACCTCCTCGCGCGAATAGGCCGCCTTGAAGAATTTGTGGGTGTAGCCGCCGGAGCCGGTATCGGTCGGCGCCGTGAGCACGTCCTTGGTCTTCTCATCGTGAAGCGCGTCGTAGAGCAGCGCGACCGAAGCCGCCGAATTGCGGAACGCGGCGTGGGTGGTGACGTCCTTGACCCGCTCGCCGTAAATATAGACCTCGCGGCCGTCGCGCAGCGATTCCAGGAATTCCGCCCCGGTGAACGGGCGCTTCTTGCCTTCGAGGATCGCTTCAGGACGTTCTCGCATCGTTTACTCCCTCATTCCCAGCTTCCTGACGCAGCCGGCCTGCGAGCGGTTGCCGTGGCGGTTGGCTTTCTGCGCTCGCGCTGCTATGCTGCCAATTCGTCAGCATACTGACGATTTTGGCGAATGTACCGATAATCCGGCCGGGGCGTCAAACTCTGTTTATTGGCCGCGAGGCGCCGCAACGACGAAATGCCTACCGACGACATGCCGATCTCAGCCGACGACAATCGCCTTCTCGCCATGCCCGGCCATCTCATTCGCCGGCTGCAGCAGATTTCCTTCGCGCTGTTCCTGGAGCAGACCGAACAATTCGACATCACGCCGGTTCAATATGCCGCTTTGTTCGCCATCAACAATCACCCAGGTCTGGATCAAACGGCGCTGTGCCATATCATCGCGCTTGACCGCTCGACCATCGGCGATGTGATGGGACGGCTGGAAAAGAAGAAGCTGATCAACCGCCGCAACGGCGCCGTCGACCGCCGCACCAAATCGCTTTTCCTCACGCCTCTGGGCCGCCGGCTGGTCCGCGACATCGCGCCCGCGGTTCACGCCACCCAGCGACTGATCGTAGAGCCGCTCACGTCCAGCCAACGCAATGCCTTTATGGCGATGCTGAAACATCTCGTGCATCTTAACAACGCGCACAGCCGGGCGCCGTTGCGGTCGGAAGATGCGCCGGCAGCGCTCAAGCGTTCCGCGCGCGGCGTTCGCGAACGAGCGCCCAAAGCGCCAGCGCGCCCACGATCGCCACGGCGAGGAGCGCGCCAGGGAGCCCGGTGACGGCAAAGGCCAGCGCGCCACTGGCGGCGCCGACCAAAAAGCCGAGCGCGATAAACAGCACAGTCAGGAGCTGGCGGCGAACTGCGGCGAATTCGCGCAAGTCCGCCCTGGTATGGCGGCTATGCCGCAGCCGCCGCCACGCCAGAATGAGGTCGGTCACGGCGATCCCAAGCTGCGTCATATTGCCGGTCATGACATTGGTCTGCGGGATGCCCTTCATCAGAAGCCTTACCAGCACGCTTTGCGAGCCCATCGCCGTGGCGGCGAACAAGCCGGCCAAGATGCCGTGCCAGTCGCTAGCATCCTTGATTGCGGGTCCGAACAGGATCAGCGCGACAAAGACGATGAGCAGTAAGGCTTCGAGCGACAGCATCAATGGCAGCGCTGCGCGACCTTTTTCGCGCGCCAGGCCGACCAGCGCCGCGGTCAATGCGGCGGCGACAATGAACGTGACCAATGCCAAGAGTTTGCCGGCGATGCCGTAGTTATGGGTGACAAGCTCCGCGCCGGCGAGCACGAAGCTCGATGTCACCTGGGCGACGAACAAGCCGAAGAGCGCCAGATAGGTATAGCTGTCGACGTAGCCGGCGACGAAGCTCAGCAGGATCGGCATCGCCGCCGGCACCGGAACTTCGCGGGACGGTTTGGCGTCGGTCAAGGACGGCTCTCTATCCCTTCGCCTGATGGCAGGCCTGCCACAATCGCGGGGCCGATGCCGGCATGTCGACGTGGTTGCCGGCGCCATTCGGGATCGCATCGGCAATGGCGTTCATCACCGCCGAGATCGCGGCCGTGGTGCCGGCTTCGCCGACGCCTTTGGCGCCCAGCGGATTGGTGGTGGCCGGGACGTTGTACATGGCCTCCCGCAGCGGCGGCATGTCGTCGGCGCGCGGCATGGCGTAATCCATGAACGAGCCGGTGACGAGCTGGCCGGAACCTTCATCGTAGACCGTGTTCTCCATCAGCGCCTGGCCGAGGCCGGCGGCGACCGAACCGTGCAACTGGCCGGAGACGATCATCGGGTCGAGCGCATTGCCGCAGTCGTCCACTGCGGCATATGCCGCGACCGTCAGCTGGCCGGTGTCGGGATCGATCTCGACTTCGGCGATATGCACGCCGTTCGGATAAGTGAGCGGCGTTTCGGTCGTGGTCTTGGTGTCGAGATCTTCCGCGATCTCGCCGCGCTTCTTCAGCGCGGCGGCGTGAGCAGCGACATCGAACAACGAAACGCGGCGGTCGGTGCCGACCACTTCGAAATTGCCGGCGCCAAAAGCGATATCGGTTTCGCTGGCTTCGAGCAGCGTCGCGGCGATCGGCTTACCCTTCTCGATGATGGAGTCCATCGCCTTGGCGATCGCGTGTCCGGCCGTCATCGCCGAGCGCGAGCCAACCGAGGCGTAGCCCGGCAGTTCGTTCGAGGAATCGCCATGGCGGTGGGTAATTTTGTCCGCCGGAATGCCGAGCCGCGCGGCAATGACGCGGGGAAACACCGTGGCATGGCCCTGGCCGGTGCTCTGCACGTTGAGGGTCAGTTGCAAGGTGCCGTCGCCGGGGAAGGCGAGCCGCGCGCTTTCGATCGGCGAACCGCCGGAATGTTCGAGCATGCAGCAGATGCCGAGGCCGCGATATTGGCCGCGCTTCTGCGCCGCCCTGCGGCGCGCCTTGAAGCCGTCGTAATCGGCGAGTTTCAGCGCCAGGTCGAGCATCGGCTCGAAATCGCCGGAGTCATAAGTGGTGCCGACCGCGGTCTTATACGGCATCGCCGATTTCTTGATCAGATTGCGCCGCCGCAATTTGATCGGATCGATGCCGGTCACCCGCGCCGCCTCGTCGACCACGCGCTCGATGGCGTAGCTCGCCTCGGGGCGGCCGGCGCCGCGATAGGGCGCGGTCGGGATCGTATTGGTGAAGGCGCAGATGGTCGCGACATCGATATTCTTGATGTCGTACATGCCGGGCAGACAGCGGGTGAAATTCGCGGTCGGAATATTGGCGCCAACCGGGCCGACATAGGCGCCGAGATTGGCGACATTGCGCAGCCGCAGCGCCAGAAACCTTCCCTTGTCGTCAAGCGCGAGCTCGACCTCGGAATGGATATCGCGGGCCTGATTGTCGGTCAGGAACACTTCCGAACGCGTCGACATCCAATGGATCGGCCGGCCGAATGTCTTGGCGCCGACCAACAGCGCAATATTTTCCGGGTACGCGCCGGTCTTGATGCCGAACGCGCCGCCGACATCCTCGGTGATGACGCGGATGCGCTCCTTGGGCAGACCCATGACCGCCATGATGCTCTCGCGCATGGCGCCAGCGCCTTGCGAGCAGGCGCGCATCAGATAGCTGTCGGTCGAAGCGTCATAGCTTGCGGTGGCGCCACGCGGCTCCATCGGATTGCCGACCATGCGCTGGTTCATCAGCGTGACGCGAGCGGTGAATTTCGCCGACTTGAAGATGTCGTCGACCCTCTTGGCGTTAGCGTCCGGGTCGGGATTGGGCCCCGGCCAATCGACGGCGACATTGCCGGGCGCCTGCGGCCAGACTTGCGGTGCGCCGGAGGCGAGCGCCGAGCGCGCGTCGATGACCGGCGTCAATTCCTCATATTCGATGGCGACGCGTTCGCCGGCGTCCTGCGCCGCGGCGAAGCTCTCGGCGACCACCATCGCCACCGGCTCGCCGATATGCATGACGCGTTCGGCGGCGAGCGCCGGCCGGTGCGGCAGGATCAGTGCCTTGCCGCCGCGGCCCGGAACCGGGGGATGGCGGCCGAGATTGCCGACGCCTGTCATATCCTTGCCCGTCAGCACCCCGATCACGCCGGACGCCTTGGCCGCGCCGCTGATGTCGATCGAAACGATGCGGGCGAAGGCATGCGGCGAACGCACAAAATAGCCATAGGCTTGGTTCGGCAGCGGCGCGTCGGCGGCGTAGCGGCCCTGGCCGCGAACGAGGACATCGTCCTCGACACGGGGATGATAGGCAGCGTGCTCGTCGGTCTTCGTTGTGGCGTCCATGCTGGGTTCCGGAAGGCTTTCTCGGCAGGTCCTGCTCGCAAGGGTTTGGCGGGGGAGTTTCGCGGGCTCTTTATAGCGGAAAGTGCCGCTGGCTACAGGCCCGCGCAGGGACCCCGGGGGTGCGCCTCATGCGGGCCTGTCCTGCATGGCGTCGCTTGCATGGCTTGGCGGGTTATGCGCAAAACACCCCGCGCTGTCCGGGGAGGAGCTTTTGACGCGAACTATCGATACCCACACCCATGTGCTCGCGGACGCGACCATCGCGCTCCTGCAAAAGGAGCTGCCGCGGCTTGGTTTGAAGCTCGCGCCGATCGACGCCGACAATGCCGTGCTCGAGGTCGCGGGTGTGCCGTACCGGCCGTTTCCGCGCGGCGGCCACGATATCGCGCGCCGCTTTGCCGATATGGACGCGACCGGGGTCGACATGCACGTGCTGTCGGCGACGCCGCAGACCTGGCTCTACGGCCAGGAAGCGGCGGTCGGCATCGCCGCTTCCGTGATTCAGAACGACGAGATTGCGCGGCTGACGAAAGAGCATCCGGACCGCTTCGCCGGCATCGCCACTCTGCCGATGCAGGCGCCCGACCAGGCCGCCGCCGAATTGCGCCGCGCCATCGGCAAGCTCGGCCTGCACGGCGCCATGATCGGCTCCAATGTCGGCGGCAAGAATCTCGACGACCCGAGCTTTGAGGTGTTGTGGGCGACGGCCGAGGAACTTGACGCCTTCATGGTGGTCCATCCCGGCAATGTCGCCGGCGCCGACCGGCTGCGCTCTTATTATCTCGGCAATCTGATTGGCAACCCGCTCGACACCACGATTGCGGCGGCGTGTCTGATTTTCGGCGGCGTGCTGGAACGCCATCCCAGGCTCAACTTCGTCATGGTGCACGGCGGCGGCTTTATTCCCTATCAGGGCGGCCGCTGGGTGCATGGCTGGCAAGTGCGGCCGGAGCCGAAAGTCCACCTCAAGCATTCGCCGGAGCGTTATCTCGACCGCTTCCTCTACGACACCATTCTGCACTCCAAGACCGCGCTTGAATTCCTCATCGCGTCGGTCGGCGCCGACCGCGTCTTCCTCGGCAGCGATTATCCCTACGACATGGGCATGATGGATTGCGTGCGGCAGGTGCGCGAACTCAAGATCGCCTCAGCCGACCGCGATCGCATCCTCGGCAGCCACGCCGCGGCGATCTTGGCCAAGCCACGCCAGCACGCGGCGGCGGAGTGACCGCCGTGAACGCCATCGGCAATACCGATCTGGTGCTGGTGCCGGCGCGAGCCACTTTGGCGCTGATCAATGATGCGCTCGTCGCGGAAGGCCTGCCCGCGGCGGACGCCGCGCATTGCGCCGAACTGATGACGGCGGCCGATCTCACCGGCGCCGATGGTCACGGCATTTTCCGGCTGCCGCAATATATCCGCCGCCTGAAAGCCGGCGGCTTCAACAAGCACCCCAACATCACGGTGACGAAGACAGCGCCGGCCACCGCATTGGTCGATGGCGACAACGGCATGGGGCATCTGGTGATGTCGCGCGCCGCGGCCGAGGCGATCACGATCGCGCGCGAACAGGGCACCGGCTTCGTCGGCGTGCGGCGCTCCAACCATGCCGGACCCGCCGGGCTTTACGCCGAAATGCCGACGACCCACGGCATGATCGGCATTTACGCAGCCGTCGCCAATGCCAATCACATGGCAACCTGGGGCGGCGCCGACCATCTGCTCGGCACCAATCCGCTCGCCATCGGAGTGCCGTCGGGCGCGGGCCCGCTGGTATTCGACATGGCGACCTCGATCGTCGCCTATGGCACGGTAAAGAAATACGCGCTACGCGGACTGACCATGCCGGAAGGCTGGTTCGTCAATCCCGACAGCGGGGCGCCGATCACCGATCCGAAGCGCTCCGGCGAAGGCATGTTGCTGCCGATGGGCGAATATAAAGGCAGTGGGCTCGCTTTGATGATCGGGCTTATTGCCGGCGTGCTCAACGGCGCCGCCTTTGGCCGTGACGTCGTCGACTTCAATGCCGACGACAAGAGCGAAACCAATACCGGCCATTTCATCATCGCCGTCGACATCGCGCGCTTTTTGCCGCTCGAGACGTTCAACGCCGAGGTCGATCGCCATGTGCGGGATTTGCGCCAATCAAAGCGGCTGCCCGGCGTCGATCAGATCCGCCTGCCCGGCGACCGCCGCGCCGAGTGCCGCGCCGAACGCTTGCGCGACGGCGTGCCGCTGGCGCGGGCGCTGATCGCACAGCTCGACACGATGGCGGCCGAACTCAGAGTGAAACCGCTCGCCGAGCGCTAGAGGCAGTCACTGGCGGCAAAAGAAAAGCCAGACAGTGGCTAGCCGTTCGGTGCATGGTTGATTACGAGCCAATATTTCCCGATGTCGCGAACTGCTTCCGTGAATTGCTCGAAATCGACCGGTTTGACGATGTAACTATTGGCACCGTCGTCATAGGTCCGCATGACGTCTCTTTCCTCGCTGGACGACGTGAGTATGACGACAGGAATTCCCCGCGTGCGCGGGTCGCTCTTGATGCGCTTTAGGACTTCGTGGCCATCTACTTTCGGCAATTTCAGGTCCAGTAGAATCACCTTCGGGTTTTCCTGAGTATTTTGACCGGCACTCGGTGCCGAGCCGAATAGGAAATTGAGCGCTTCCACGCCGTCCCGCGCGACGTGGACGGTGTTTGCGAGATTGGCGGCCTTGAAGGCATGCAGCGTGAGTTTGACATCGTTGGGGTTGTCTTCGACCAGCAGGATTTCGGCGCGTGGCTCAGTCATGGTGTGGGGACTCCGTCGTGAAGTAAAATGTCGCGCCGCGATCCACCGCTGCTTCAGCCCAGACACGCCCGCCGTGACGCTGGATGATTCGCTGCACGATCGCGAGGCCAACGCCTGTGCCTTCGAAGTCTTCCGCGCGGTGTAGCCTCTGGAATACGCCGAACAGCTTGTCCGCGTATTCCATGTCGAAGCCGGCGCCATTGTCGCGAACAAAGAACACGTGTTCGCCGCCGATCTGGCGTGAGCCGATTTCGATGACGGCCTCGGTGCGCAGGCGCGTGTACTTAAAGGCATTTTCGATGAGGTTTACGAAAACCTGCTTGAGCAGCGGCGGATCGCCCCAAAGGACCGGCATTTCACCGACAGTGACACTTACGGAACGTCCCGGAGCTTGCTGTCTCGCATCGCACAAGACCTGTTCGATAATGGCGGCTGGCGGCACACTCCGCCTGTTTAACGGCTTGCGCCCGAGTCGTGAGAAGGCGAGCAGATCATCTATTAGACGACCCATCTGCACAGTGTTGTCCCGCACGTATTGCAGGTATTCGCGCGGTTCCCCCGACAGGGTCGCTCCATATTCCTTGAGCAAAATCCGACTGAACCCGTCGATGGCCCGCAAGGGCGCACGCAAATCGTGAGACACGCTGTAGGAAAACGCGTCCAGCTCGTGCACTGCCGCCTGAAGCTCGGTATTCTTCTCTTCCAGGGTGCTCTCGTATCGCTTTCGCTCACTGATATCACGGACTGCGCTCGAAACGAGCGTGCCCTCATCCGTTTCCAGAGGGCTGAGGCTGATTTCGATCGGGAATTCGGTGCCGTCCTTGCGCCGCCCGTAGAGGTCGAGACCGGCGCCCATGGGGCGTGCTTTTGGCGCGGCAAAAAACTCGTCGCGGTGTGACGGATGCTTGGCGTGAAACCGCGGCGGCAACAAAATCTCAATTTTCTGGCCAAGGAGTTCGGTTCGCGCGTAGCCGAACATCTTCTCTGTCTGTGCATTGATAAGGGCTATATTTCCTGTTTGATTGACAATGATGATAGCATCTGGGGCCGCCTCCAATAGCCCGCGATACTTGCTTTCCATCAGCGTCAGATGCCTTTCCGCATCCTTTCGCACGGTAATGTCGCGGATCGCTGCCGTCACCAGGATGCCCTCGGCGCTCTCCAGCGGGCTCAGCATGATCTCGATGGGAAACTCGGTACCATCCTTGCGCAGCCCGTTGAGTTCGATCCCGGTACCGATCTGTTGCGACAGCGCGTCCTCCGCGGATCGAAGACCGTCGGCCAATAGCCGCTCGGCGAAACCCTCCGGAATGATGTTTTTGACCTTCTGACCCACGAGTTCATCGCGGCGGTAGCCGAACTGTTTCTCAGCCTGAAGGTTCAGAAGGACGATTTCTCCGCCCTGGTTCACCACCACCATCGCGTCCGGTGCCGCTTCGAGCAGGTCTCTGAATCTCTGTTCAGCCCTGCGGCTGTCGCTGACGTCGCGCGTCACCTTGCTGAAGCCCCAGAGTTTGCCGCCATTGTCGTAAATCGGGGTAATGACCACCTCGGCCCAGAACTGCGTTCCATCTTTGCGTACGCGCCAACCGGTGTCTTCGGACCGGCCTTCGGCGATAGCGACGGCAAGCTCGTGTTGGGGCCTTCCTAGAGCCACGTCCTCCGGCTGAAAGAACTTCGAAAAATTGAGGCCGACGATCTCGTCGGCGCGGTAGCCCTTGATATATTCGGCGCCTTTGTTCCAAGTGATTACAAGCCCGTCGGGATCGAGCATGAGAATCGAGTAATCCCTCACGCTGTCGACCAGGAGGCGGAACCGCTCTTCGCCGTGGGCAGGCGCTGCGGCTTGGGATCTGTCAGGCGCTGCCGCTGACTTTGGCTCAGCCATGCGAAGATATCGGGCTCGTCGTCGTGAGGCTGCCGGAGCGTAGGTTTGTGGGGACGAGGGTGCAGATTGTTTGGCCGATCGACTCATCTGGCGAGCGGCCGAACACGCGCTCGACCTCGCTGTTAACGAATTCGATGTCTTCGAGAGGCTCCACCCTGACGAAACCGACGGGGTAGACCGCGACCGCGCTTTTCAATATGGCTTGCGGCTCGACTGTCGCGCTTGTCTTGCTTTCAAACAGGGGAGGCATGGCTTCGCTCACTCTCGCATTTGGTCGAGGTTGCTGCCGTCACGCGCCGAAGGCAAAGGAAGAATGGGTCGTTCGCCTCAAGAATTGTTCGTCGTGTGCTCCAATCATAAGCTGGCATCGTTAAGGTCCGTTCCGAAAACACATAGGTACGAACACTCACGTACGAACACTCCGTATCTGGTCGCGAGAATGTCTTCTGGCCTGGTGTAGGTCACCCCAGACGTGCTCCGGGACGGCCCCGCGCTGCGCGCGCGGCCGTCCCGGAATTAACTATTGGAGCGGAGCGATGAAGCAGTCCACAACAGCGCCGCCGCGCTGGATTGCTTTGCTTCGCTCGCGATGACGAGGAAAGTCTTCTCTCAATGCTCCGTCCCGGGACGTTCGCGCTCACCCTGTTGCTGTCATTTCTGACCGCGCTCGGCCCGCTGTCGATGGACATGTATCTGCCATCGCTGCCGGATATCGCCCGCACGCTGCAGTCGCCGGTGCTGCATGTGCAGCTGACCATTTCCAGTTATCTATTCGGCTTCGCGGTCGGCCAGATCTTCTATGGCCCGATCTCCGATCGCTTGGGGCGGCGGCCGGTCCTGCTCACGGCCCTCGTGCTCTATGCGGTCGCCACCGTCGGCTGCGCCACGGCGCAATCGGTTCACGGCTTGATCGTGGCGCGGTTCATTCAGGCGCTCGGCGGCGCCGGTTCGATCGTGTTGGCGCGGGCCGTGGTGCGCGACATTTATTCCGGCGCGCGGGCGGGCCGCGAATTGTCGCTGATGGGATCGATCACCGCCTTCGCGCCGATCGTCGCGCCGATGATCGGCGGCGTATTGCAGACGATGTTCGGCTGGCGCGCGATCTTCGTCTTGCTGACGCTCTTTGCCGTGGTGTCGCTCGCCGTCGCCGCGCGGCTTTTGCCTGAAACGCTGCAGGAGCGCGCGCCCGGGCCGCTGTCCCTCACCGGCATGGGTGCGACTTATCGCTCGGTGCTGGTGCATCCGAGCTTCCTCGCCAATCTCGGCATATTGACCACGACTTTCGTCGGCCTGTTCGCCTGGGTCTCCGGCGCGCCGATCGTCATGCAAGGCTCGGTCTATGGTCTCTCGCCGCTCGCTTTCGGCGTGACCTTTGCTTTGGGCGCGGGCGGCTATATGGCCGGCACCTTCATCGCGGCGCGCATCGTCATGAGGCTCGGTCTCGACCGCACCATGGGCATCGGCTGCGTGACGCTCGCTCTGGGCGGCTTGATCATGGCCGCGGTGGTTGCGCTCGGCTTGACCAACGTTTTCTGGTTCGTCGGCGCGATGACGATCTATCTCGCCGGCCTCGGCTTTGCCCTGCCGATGGCCATGGCGGGCGCGTTGACGCCGTTTCCGGACCGTGCCGGCACGGCGTCCTCGCTGATGGGCTTCACCCAGCAGTCGGGCGCGGCCATCGCCGCCGGCGGCATCGGCCTTTATCTCGGCCACTCGGCCTGGCCGGTGGCTAGCGTGGTGGCGACGATGGGTTGCGTCGCGTTATTGATTTGGGCCCTGACGCGTAAAATACGCGTCGTCGAGTGGTAAGCTAACGCAGCCAGGCGCACATAGCGAAGGTAGGCCTTCCGCGAGAGGGGTTTATGAGACGGTGGTTTCGCCTTGTTGCGATCGGATTGGCGGCCGTCGGAATCTTGCTCGCGCTCGGCGCGCCGCCAGCCGTGACCCAACCGCGCGCCCATGTTTATCTGTTCCGCGGCCTAGCGGACATTTATTCGCTGGGCATGAACACGCTGGCGGACGAGCTCAACGCCCGCGGCGTCGATGCGACGGCGCACAGCCATACCGATTGGAAGCCGATCGCCGATAAGGCCGCGGCCAATTACAAAGCCGGCAAGGAAGGCCCCATCATCCTCGTCGGTCATTCGCTCGGCGCCGACGCCGTCATGGAGATGGCCGACTACCTGGGCGACAAAGGGATTCCGGTCGCGCTCGTGGTGCCGTTCGACGGCACTCAATCGTTTCCGGTGCCGGGCAATGTCGCCCGCGTCATCAACTTCACGCAACGCGATTACGCCTATATGCGGGCGGGGCCGGGCTTTCGCGGTTCGCTCAGCAATGTCGACCTGAGCGCCGATCACAGCATCGATCACGTTACCATCGACAAATCGCCGCGACTGCATGCCCGGGTGATCGCGGAGGTTCTGGCTATTGTCGGAGGGCACCGCGAGTCGGCGCCCGCTCCCCGCATGCCCGCGACGTCCGCCACCCCCGCTATGGCAGCGCCCGAAACGAGTCGCGCGCCCGCAATCTCGTCGCCCCCGGCGACAGCCCCGCCGTCGCAGAAATCCGATGCGCCGCCACGTTCTCTTGATCCGGCGCAAATCCCGGACTGACGCGCGGCTTGCTCATCGTCACACGATCACAACGAGGAGAAAGCCAAGGACCGCTATTCCGCCGCCGTAATACACCCACTCGGTCTGACCGATCATGAAGCTCTCGGCGGGCCATTGAATGTATCCAGAACCTTGTCCGACAAAAAGAAATCCTGCCGCCAACATCATGATTCCGATCAGCGTGAGCAGCGTCTTCATTTTTCTCTCCAATCCCTCTGGTCGCGGATTACGCGCACGGCCATGCGGAGCGGTCCGTCATAGGTCTGTCGCATCTGGGCAACAGACTATTCGACCATGGACCTCCGCCGCCGCCGATTTTTGCGCCTGAGTGGGGCCGCAGCCCTTGCCTCGTTGTCTCGCTCCGCCCGCGCGCAAAACTGGCCGACCCGCAACATTCGGCTCGTCGTCGGCTATGCGCCCGACGGCGGGTTGGATTCCGCCGCTCACATCCTCGGCAATAGGCTGTCGGAGATTTGGGGCCAGCGCGTCATTATAGAGAGTACATCCGGCAATGACGTCAGGATTGCGTTCGACGCGGTCGCTCATGCTGCGCCTGACGGCCATACCATGCTGACCGCGACCGGTGCGCCCGAGGTCAATCGCTTTTTATTCTCAAAGCTCACCTTCGACCCGGCGGTCGATTTCACTCCGGTGTCCCTGATCGGGACGTTTCCCGATATCCTTGTTGTTTCGAGTTCTTCGCCGCTCGACAGCGTCGAAAAGTTCATTGCCTTCGCCAAGTCGCGTCCCGGGATGCTCAGCTGGGCTTCGCCCGGCACCGGCACGCCGCCGCATCTCGCAGGCGAGCTGTTCAAGCTTATGGCCGGCATCAAAATGACTCATGTGCCTTACGACGGGATCACCGAATATCTCATCAGCGACCTCGTCGCAGGCCGAGTCGACGCCATGTTCGATACGGCCGGCTCGTTGCTGCCGCTGGTCAGATCGCATCAGTTGCGCGGCCTCGCGGTGACGTCCGGCAAACGATTCCCGAATCAGCCGGAGCTTCCCACCGTCGCGGAGTCCGGGGTGCCCGGCTATGACGTGTCGTCGTGGTACGGGCTCTACCTGCCGGCCAGGACGCCGCCGGAAGTCGTGCGAACGATAAATTCCGATATCGTCGTGTTGTTGCGCGATTCGGCATTGAAGGCGCAGTTTGCGGCGCTTGCGATCCTGGTCGCGAGTTCGCGTCCCGAGGAACTCGCCGCCAGGAATTCTGCGGCTGCCGGGGCGTGGAAATCGCTTATCGAAGTCGCGAATATCAAAGTGGAATAGGTTAGGACGCCGTCACGATCGGAGACGCAGCAAATTTGCGTTGCGTTGCTTACGCCCGCGACCGTGCTACCGCGGTTTCTTTTTCGAGCTCTGCTTCTTGTTCTTCTTCCCGAAGATCGCGTTCCAGTTTTCCTTATAAGCGGCGGTGACCGGCTTCTGACCTTCGCCCCGGCTGTAATTCGCGGGTGCGGCAGCGGCCTTGTCGCTGCTGCTGTCGGCCTTGGTTTCGGTCTTGGTTTCAGCCTTCGTTTCAGTCTTGGTTTCGGTTTTCGCCGCGGCGTCCGCCGAAGGGCTCTTGTCCTTGGCAACGGGTTCGCTTTTCGGCGCCGGGTCGGCTTTGGCTTTTTTGCTGTCGCTGGCCATCGTCTATCCTAACGTTGAACGGGCTCGATTATTCACAGGTCGAGCGCCGGTCTCAAGTCGTCGTCAGCGGGATCGCACCCAGAAAGTCGCGCTTGCCGATGTCGACGCCGCAATGCCGCAGGATCGCGTAGGCGGCGGTGAGGTGGAAATAGAAATTCGGCAGCATGAAGTGATTGAGGTAGTCGTCGCCCTTCATGTGGCCCTTGATGGTCGGGCCGAGCGGAAACACGATCTCGCGGTCGGCCGCTGCATCGATTGCCTTGCGGTCGAGCGTCTTCAGGTAGGCGACGGTTTTTGCAAGCCTCGCCTTGAGCTGATCCACCGTGGTCTCATTGTCTTCGAAACGCGGCGCTTCGACGCCGGCAAGCCGCGACGCGCCGTTCTTGGCGCCATCGGCGGCAACCTGCACCTGGCGAGTTAGAGCGAACATGTCCGGCGCCAGCCGCGTCTGCAGCAGCACCGCCGGATCGAATTTCTTGGCGGCCGCGTAGGCTGCGGCCTTGTCGAGCACGGCGGAGAGCGCATTGAGGCCAATTTCGAGCGCCGGGATGGAGGCTTGCGACATGGATAATGGCATGGAGGATCCTTATCTAGGCGAATGGACGGCGGGCGGGTGCGATCGGTCGGTCGATGGACAGCGAAGCGATGGTCCCCGCCGACTTCGCTTTACCCCCTTCACCGCCTGCGGCGCAATGATTCGACCGGAACCGGCAGCCGCGCGAGGTTGTGCAGTGCGGCGAACGGCTTGCGCTGGCCATTTCGCCTGCGACATTTGTTTCCTGCGTCATTCAAGCACGGAGCTTTTCGGCGGGCGTCTGATTTAGTGGGCTGTGGCGGCTATGGGCGTCGTTTGGAGGACAACATGGCAGATGACGTGGCGCTTTGGTTCCTTCTCGCAATTGGCATCGCATTCATCTATTTCGGCTGCATTTTCACGGCCGGTCCGAAGCAGTCGCTAAAGTCCGATGGCGGCGTCTTCGAACAAGAGATGGATCGGGCTGCCTGACGTAATCACAAGAGCGTCATGGATGCCGTGCCGGCGTATCCACCGGACCGCGACGGCTTTCGATAATGGCTTTCGATAATGGCTTGGGAGACGGCTTTGCCGCGATAGATTATGCCGGCAAATCTGTTACGATTCAGGTCTGTTACGATCGATGCCGCCGCGCTATATGGCGTGGATTGTAGCGCGCGCATTTGACGGCGCGCATCTGACGGCGCGGCAGTGAGGAGAGCAACCCATGACGACAGCCAAGAGCCTCCCCTTTCGTATGCTGGGTTCCTCAGGTCTCGAAACCTCCGCGATCGGGCTTGGCTGCATGTCGCTGTCCGGCATTTACGGCGCGAGCGGCGATGACGCCGGCATCGCGCTGATCCGCGAAGCGCTGGATCGCGGCATTACCATGCTCGACACCTCGGACGCCTATGGCGCCGGCCATAACGAGGAACTGGTCGGTAAGGCGATCAAGGGGCGTCGCGGCGACGTGGTCTTGGCGACCAAGTTCGGCAATCTCGGCGGTCGCGACGGCAAATTTGCCGACGGCCGCCCCGAATTCGTCTTGAGCTCATGCGACGCGAGCCTGAAGCGTTTGGGCGTCGAAGTGATCGATCTTTATTATCAGCATCGGATCGATCCGAGCGTGCCGATCGAGGACACTGTCGGCGCCATGGCCAGATTGGTCGATGCGGGCAAGGTGCGCGCGCTGGGCATCAGCGAAGCCAGTCCCAACACCATCCGCTTGGCGCACGCGGTCTATCCGCTGGCCGCCGTCCAGAACGAATTTTCCCTGCTCTATCGGATCGACGCCGACGAGACACTGCGCACGACGCGAGAACTCAATATCGCTTTCGTCGCCTATTCGCCGCTCGGGCGGGGGTTGTTGACCGGCGGCGTCAATCTGGCGGAGACCGACGCGCGCCGCCGGCACCCGCGCTTTGCGCCGGAGAATCTCGACCGTAACGTCGCGCTGGCGCACCGCATCGAAGCCCTGGCGCACAAGAAGAAATGCACGGCGGGTCAGCTTGCGCTCGCGTGGTTGCTGGCGCAGGGCGACGACATCGTGCCGATTCCGGGCACCAAGCACAGCGAGAGACTCTTGGAAAATATCGGCGCGGTGGCGATCGAATTGACCGACGATGATCTCGTGCAAATCGCCGATGCAATTCCGGTCGGCGCCGCGGCCGGCCTGCGCTATCCCGAACCGCAGATGAAAAGCGTCTACATCTGAGCGCCGCCGCGCTGCCGCATCTCGCCGTCGTGATCGAAATTGTCCGACGCCGGTCCGCGCGCTACAATCACGTCAGTCGGGGCGATGAAATGAATGCCCGCGGCACGGCTGCGCGGCACGCAGCGTCACGCAGAGGACGCGGCGAAGGCGAGGCGGGGAGGAAGAATGTGGATCGCTTTGGTGATCACGCATGGGCTGCTGGCGTTTTTATTGTTGGGCGCCATTACACATCAGGTGGTCAGCGTCTGGGCGCCGGTGCGTTCGGGGGCCGCTAACTTCGTCGCCCGTTTCCGCGCCGTCGGCTCGGCCCATTACGTCAATGCCGTCATCGTCCTTTATCTCGCCACCGCGGCGATGGGCAGCGTCATCTACACCAATTATCGGATCAGCGCCCGGCTGACGCTGGAACAGGGTCACTACTGGAAATCGTTCGGCGCGTTCGAGCTGAAGGAACACTTCATTGCCATCGGCTTGGCACTGCTGCCGGCCTATTGGTACTTCTGGCGGCCATCGATCGAGACGAACGATGCGCGCACGCGCAGACTGCTGACAACGCTGATTGCGTTGATCGTGTGGTGGGCATTCCTCGCCGGCCATGTCGCCAACAACATTCGCGGGCTTGGTACGTGAAAGAGCTTGGGACATGAAGAACCGCAGTCGGTTCGGCGTATTCGCCGTCACTTTCGCCGTCGTCTATGCGATCGTTTATTATGTCGCGCTTTATTATAATTGGCCGCTGTTCTCCTACGGTCCGGCGGTCGGCGAATGGACGCTGTTCAATCATCCGGCATCGGACGGTCCGACCATGTATTGGTATGGCTGGGTCGCGACCTCGGCCATCGCCGGCGCCCTGGTCGGGGTCGTCGCGTGTTGCCTGCCGGGAAATCCCGGTAACCGATTATGGTCGGGTCTCGCCTGGCTGGTGCCGGTCTGCTCGATCGCGGCCATCGCCCATCTGCTCGGCGGTTACTTTACGCGATGAGGCTCGCATGACGTTTTATTGCTGGCGCACGCGGCGACGTTTGCTGGTTGGCTTGATGGCCGTTTGGGCGCTTGCCGGGGTTGGATCGGCGTATGCCGGCGGCGTCAATCTCGGCAATGATGAGGACAGCACCACCGCCGCTGACCAGGGGCCGTCTTTTTTCGGCTTCGTGCGCGATGCCGCCGGGCCGGCTATTGGCGACGCCAAAGTAACAGCGTCGCTCACAGCCGGCGGCGCGCTGGTGACCCGCACCAACAGTCTGGGCGTCTACAAGTTTTCGGGCTTCGGCAAGGACATCGACCCCGACAGCGTCACCATCTCCTGCGCCAAGGACGGCTATAAGCAAGCCGACGTGCTGCGGCGTCCGCACGCCAAGGGCGACAACGCCGAGCCGATCGAAGTCGAGTGCACCTTGCAGAAAGAGTAGTTCATGACGCGGGCGGGTTGCGTTGCCGCAGCGATCGCGCTTGTGCTTACCGCCGTCGCGGCCGCGCCCGGCCGCGCCCAGATGCTCACCGGCTCCGTCGCTTCCGCCGCGGAAGGCGCGATGGAAGGCGTGCTGGTCAGCGCGCAACAAGCGGGCTCTCCGATTACCGTGACGGTCGCGAGCGACGCGCATGGCCGCTTCCGCTTCCCGGACGGCCGGCTGCCAGCGGGTCATTACGCGCTGCGGATTCGCGCGGTGGGCTACGACCTTGCCGGCCCGCAGGCCGTCGATCTCGACACCGGAACGACCGACGTCGCGATCACCTTGCGTAAAGCCTCCGACGTTGCCGCCCAGCTAACCAATACCGAGTGGCTCACCAGCATGCCCGGCACGGCGGCGCAGAAACGGCCGCTGATCGAGTGCATGAGCTGTCACGGCATCGAGCGCATCGTGCGCTCGACTTACACGGCGGATGAATTCGTTCCGGTTCTTGAGCGCATGGCGCGCTATGCCAACAACTCGATTCCGGCGCGGGTACAGTCGCGCGTCGCCGCGCGTGAGGTGAACGAGGCCGGCGTGCGCAAGCTTGCCGCCTATCTCGCCACGATCAACCTCTCCGCCGCGCCGGTTTGGACCTATGAGTTGCAAACTTTGCCGCGGCCCACGGGCCGCGCCACCCATGTCGTCATCACCGAATACGACCTGCCGCGCCCGACGATCGCGCCGCATGACGTGCGGACCGATCATGAGGGCCACGTCTGGTATTCGGACTTCGTCGAGAATGTTCTCGGCGAGCTCGATCCCAGGACGGGCGCAGAGCGCGAATACCCGATCCCGCTGCGCAAGCCGCAATTCCCGACCGGATCGCTCGACCTGGAGGCCGACGGCGACGGCAATTTGTGGCTGGCCATGATGTTTCAGACTGGCCTTGCGCGCTTCGACATCAAGACCAAGACGTTTCGGATGTTTCCAGTCGACGGCGCGCTCGACGACGACGCCATGCAGCAGTCGATGGTGATGCCGCGCGCAGCAGGCGTCGACGGCCAAGTGTGGACCAATGATGTGGCGCGGCAGTCGATCATGCGGCTTGACCTCAAGACCGGACACTATCGGCGCATCGACCCGTTCGGGCTGTTGTCGAAGGATCGTCCGCACGCGCCTTACGGCATGGCGGCCGACGCCGCGAACGATCTCTATTTCATGGATTTCGGCGACGAGAATATCGGCCGCATCGACGCGAAAAGCGGCGCCGTCACCATCTATCCGACGCCGACGGAGAAATCCCGGCCGCGCCGCTGCATGCTCGACGATAAAGGCCGGCTGTGGTTCACCGAATTCGCCGCCAACAAACTTGCGATGTTCGATACCAAGACCGAGTCGTTTGAGGAATGGGACGTGCCGACGCCGCATACATACCCGTATGATGTGTTCGCGGACGGCAAGGGCGAGCTGTGGAGCGGCGGCATGGCGAGCGATCGCGTGCTGCGGCTCGATCCGCAAAGCGGGCGTGGGATCGAATATCTGTTGCCGCGGCCGACCAATATCCGCCGCGTCTTCGTCGACACCTCGACCAAGCCGGCGACATTCTGGGCCGGCAACAATCACGGCGCCGAAATTCTGCGGCTCGAGCCGCTCGATTAGGAGATCGAGGCATGAACAAACGTTTTGCCCTTGTCGCCGGGCTCGCGATGGCGTGCCTCATCGTCGCGCCGCACGCTGGGCTAGCGCAGGGTGCGCCGCCGGATGCGGCGCCCGTGCCCTACGCGCTGACGATGGGCGACATGATGAATGCTCTGGTGCAGCCGCGCCATGCCAAGCTCGGGCTCGCCGGCCGCGCCGCCAATTGGCCGCTTGCGGGGTATGCGTTGGTCGAAATCCGGCAGACTTTCGCCAGTATCGTCAAGGCACAGCCGCGGTTTCGCGGCTTGCCCGTCGGCGAACTGGCCGAGGCGGCGCTGGGGGAGCCCATGCGCGCCGTCGATGCCGCCATCAAACAGCGCGATCCGCAAAAATTCACCGCCGCCTACGACCAGCTCACCCAAGGCTGCAATGCCTGCCACGCCACGCTCGATCATCCCTTCGTGGTCATCAAGTCGCCCGATGCGTCGGCATTCTCCGATCAGGAGTTTACCGCGCCGCGCTAAGCAAGCGCTCCCAGCGCGCCGCGCAAGATATCGCGCGACGGTTCCGAGCCGTCGACGAGGCGCAGTGTGCGGCGCTTGATCTTCCAGCCGGACGCGGTGCGCACGAGTTCCCAGCGGTTGGTGACGACACGGTGGATGTGATAGCCGCGCGAACTGCCGTGATTGGGCACCGCGACCGGCTCGCCCGATTTATTCGGGGTGAGAATTTGCAAGTAGGACGTGACGACGGCTTGGTCGCCGTCGAGTGCGATATGCGGCAGGCCGACAAAATGCGCGAGCCCGCCGGCAATCGCGGCCTGGTGACCCTCGCTTTTGAGATTCGCCGCAATCGCCCGATTGCCGATGGCGCCGGAGAGGTCCGCGCCGCGATCGAATACGCCATCCTCGGTGTAAACCGCCTCGGCATAGGCCGCGGCCCCGGTATCGGCGCTTGGCGGGTGACTGGCGATGAGATTATAGATTTCGAGGCGATCCTCGATGGCTCGGATACGGTTTTCGAGTGTGTTTTGAGCCTGCGCCATCGTGGTTCCTCGAATTGTGAGCTACCGTACAGATCGACATACATTATCACCGGCTTAGGATGATTTTTGCATTCTCTAGGCTGCTGGAATCTGGCATTGTTGCGTCGCAATACGAGGGGGAAATTCATGGCATCCGGCGGCGACTTCGATCGCCGTTCCTTCGTCGTTGGTGCGAGCGCCACAGCCGGCGGCTTGGCGCTCGGCTTCGCCATTCCGCTCGCGGTGAAGCCCGAGCGCGCCGCGGCCGGCGCTGCCCCCGCCGCCCCCGAAATCACCTGCTGGGTGGTCATCGCGGCCGACGATGCCGTGACTATCCGTATCGCCCATGACGAGATGGGGCAGGGCGCCATCACCGGGCTCGCCATGCTGGTCGCCGAGGAACTCGAATGCGACTGGAGCAAAGTCCGCACCGAGATGGTATCGGCGCGCGACAATGCGCGGCGAAACCGTGTCTGGGGCGACACCGCGACCGGGGCGAGCCGCTCGATCGCTTCCTCGCAGCTTTACCTGCGGCAGGCCGGCGCCACCGCACGTGAGATGCTGATCGCTGCTGCTGCGAAAGAGTGGCAGGTGCCGGCCGCGCAATGCGCCGCGCAAAACAGCATGATCACCCACACTCCGACCGGGCGCAGCGTGACATTCGGCGCGGTCGCCGAAGCTGCGGCCAAAATCGAGCCGCCGACCGGCGTGGCGTTGAAGCCGCCGGACAAGTGGAAGCTCCTCGGCAGTCCGCGCAAGCGTTTCGATGTGCTGGCCAAAGTGACGGCGGAGCCGGTCTATGCCATCGACGTGCGGTTACCCGACATGCGCTACGCCGCCATCGTGCAATGTCCGGTCTTCGGCGGGGCGCTGCAATCGGTCGACGAGAATTCGATCGCGGGCAAGCCGGGCGTGCGCGGCATCGTTCGCATGCCGGATGCGGTCGCGGTGGTGGCGGATTCCTGGTGGCAGGCCAAACGCGCGGCCGATGCGCTCAAAGTGACTTGGGACGCTCGCGGCAACAGCGAATTATCGACGGCGGGAATCGAAGATTCGGTGCGTATCGGTCTGACCGCCGCACCCGCCCAAATTGGCCGCGCCGACGGCGACGCCGCGGCGGCGTTCGAGCGCGCTACGCGCCGCGTCGAAGCCGATTACACCGTGCCGTTTCTCGCTCATGCCACGATGGAGCCGCAGACCTGCACCGCCCAGGTGCGGGCCGACGGCGTCGAGATCTGGGTACCGACTCAAGATCCGGCCACCGCGCTTGCGACCGCGGCGATCGCCGCCGGCGTGTCGAACGACAAGGTCACGGTGCATCGCATGATGCTCGGCGGCGGCTTCGGCCGGCGTGGGCCGATCCAAGACTATGTCCGGCAGGCCGTCATTGTCGCCCAGGCGTTCAAGGAACCGGTCAAGCTGTTGTGGTCGCGCGAACAGGACGTCGCGCACGATCTCTATCGGCCGTGCGGCATGGCGCGCCTCGCGGCCGGGCTCGATGCCGACGGCATGCCGGTTGCCTGGACCATCAGGCTCACTGGACCGTCATTCGTCGCGGCCCTGGTGCCGGGGTTCGGCCCCAATATCGGCGATCGCACTTTCGTCAGCGGGCTTGCCGAGGAAATGCCTTACGACGTGCCGAATTATTTGGTCGACTATGTCATCCGCGGCACGCCGGTGCCGCTCGGCGTCTGGCGCGCGATCAATTACACGCAGAATGCCTTCTACAAGGAATGCTTCGTCGACGAGATGGCGCATGCCGCGGGCATCGATCCCTACCTCTATCGCCGCAAGCTGCTCGCCAAGGATCCGCGAAACCTCGCGGTGCTCGACGCCGCGGCGCGGAAGGCCGATTGGGGCGGCGCGCTGCCGCCCGGCGTGTTCCGCGGCATTGCGCTCAATACCGCGTGCGGCAGTCATTGCGCGCAGGTGGTCGAGGCCTCGGTCAGCGACGGCCGCCTGCGCGTGCACCGCGTCGTTTCGGCGATCGATTCCGGCTACGCGGTCAATCCGCTGTCGATCGAAATGCAGACGCAAGGTGCCGTCGTTTATGCGCTGACGGCGGCGCTTTACGGCGAAATCACCATCAAACACGGCGGCGCCGAGCAGGCGAATTTCGACAGCTACAAAATGCTGCGCATCGGCGAGGTGCCTACGGTCGAGACCGTGATCGTGCCAAGCGGCGGCTTCTGGGGCGGCGTCGGCGAGCCGCCGGTGCCGCCGCTGGCGCCGGCTTTGTACAACGCCGTGTTCGCCGCCACCGGCAAGCGCATCCGCTCGCTGCCGCTGAGCAACCACGATCTGCGCCGTGCGATCTAAGGCGCGCCATAGGCGCGGGGTGAATCTCTTCGCCACGGCCGTGCTGTTGGTGCTGCATGTGCGGTCGCCGGCGCTGGCCGACGAAAAGCCGGGTGATTGTCTCGGCGTCGATTTCGACGCGCAGCACCCGATCGCCATCGGCAAAATCGTCACCGACAAACCGCACGTGAATTTCATCAAAAGCGGCTGGGAAGACGCGGCCTGCCCGGCGGACGGCGCCTCTTGTTCGGCCCAAGCCTATCTGGTGCCCGGCGACCTGGTGCTGCTGGGCAAATCATTTTCGAGCGAGAACAACGCCGTTTACACCTGCGCGTCCTACCAGTCGGCGGAAGATCGCAAACAGCGCTGGACCAATGGCTGGCTGCCGGCTGCAAGCCTGGCGGCGGTGACGCCTGTGGCTGCGCCTGTGCGCGCGGACTGGATCGGCGCGTGGGTCCACGCCGGCGGCGAGATCGATATCGCTGGGGCCGGCGAGGGCAGTCTCAAAATTCACGGTGAAGCCATCTATCGGGCCGCCCAGGATGTCCATAACGGCGTGATCGATGCCACGGCGAAGCCCGCGCAGGGCCTCCTCGCCTTCGCCGACGACGGCCGCGTCGCCGTCGACAAAGCCGGTGCCGATTCCTGCCTGGTGCGCATGCGGCGGGTCGAGGCGCTTCTGGTCGTCGAAGACAACGGCAACTGCGGCGGCGTCGACGTGACCTTCACCGGATTTTATCGCCGCAAGGAGTGAGCGCTTTCCATTGAGCTGGACGATGGTCTAGGTTGCCGCGCCCGCCACCCACCATCAGCGTCGATCATTGTCATGCCCACCATCGATATCCACGCCCATTTCGTCGACCGCCATTATGTCGACGAGCTTACCCGGGTGATGCGGCTCGACAGCGAGCCCACAGCCGATGGCAAGACGCTGTTGCGCGAGCGCGGCGCCACCATCGCCTGGACCCGGCCCGATATGTTCTCGATCGAGCACCGGCTCGCCGACATGGCGCAAAAAAACATCGACATCCGTGTGCTCTCGGTCAGCGCGCCGAATGTCTATCCGTGGCCGCCAACCGAGCAGGTCGCTATCGCCCGCCATGTCAACGATGCGCTCGCGCGCTATTGCCGCGCTTATCCGGAAAAATTTATCGGTCTTGCCAGTCTGCCATTGGCCGACGTCGGCGCTTCGCTCCGCGAGCTCGACCGCGCCGTCAACGAGCTCGGTCTTAAAGGCGTGGCGATCGGCTCCAATATCGGCGGCATGGCGCTCAACGATGCGCGCTTCGAGCCGCTGTGGGCAAAGATCAATGCGCTGCGGCTGCCGGTGGTGGAGCACCCGGTGTTTCCGCGCGACACCGCCGACATGGGCGAATTCGAGCTGCCGCTGCGTGTCGGACTGATGTTCGACACCACGCTGATGGCGGCGCGCATGATCTATGCCGGCATTTTCGAGCGCTATCCGGATTTTCCGTTCGTCCTGGCGCATACCGGGGCGGCGCTAATCATGCTGATGGAGCGCCTCGATAACGGCTATCGGCTGTTTCCTGACTGTCGCAAATTCATCGCCAAGCTGCCGAGCGAATATGCCAAGCGGTTTTATTACGACAGCTGCGCGTTCGGCGAACAGGCGCTGATGTTCGCGATCGCCTCGGTCGGCACAGGCCAGATTTTGTTCGGTACCGACGATCCCTTCATCGGCGCCGACACCGCCCATGTGATGACTTTGCCGATTTCGGATGCCGACAAGACGGCGATCCTCGGCGGCAACGCCGCGCGCTTGTTCGGCCTCTCCTAGCGCGTCAGATCGATACGGTTTATCGCTGACGAAATTCGTCATAAATCGTTAATTGAACACCCGCAAACTTTGCTGATCGTGACGAGGCTTGGCACGTCACTTGCATTATTGCAGAGCTATGAAAGACGATCATTACTTCTTAGCGCTGGTCTGGACGATCTGTGTTCTGACCTTCGCCTGTGGCGTCATGGCGATCACGCAGCACCCGGAGTGGTTTGGGGCTTGATCGAATGGCGCCGCGTCGGCGCCGTCGAGCCCCGCCGCGCAAGAGCCTGGCATCGCCCGTCGCGATGCTGATCGGCGTCGTTGCGGTCCAATTTTCAAGCCTGCTCCATATCTCAAGCCTTCACCGGAAAGAACCGATCGAGCCAATTGCGCAGGATAAATGCGACGCGCGGGTCGGGGTCGACGAACATGAAATGATCGACGCCGTCGATCAGATGCAGTTCCGCCGGCGCTAGCGCCCGCCGCATCAGACTGAAGGCTTCCTCGAAATTGCACACCCGGTCCCGCGCGCTATGCAGGATCAGGATTGGCCGCGGCGCCACTTTTTCGATCATCTCCTCCGGGCGAAACATGAAGAAGCCGACCGCCGTTTCCGCGGTGAACTGCATCAGCGAATTGTTCGAGGTGAGATTCTTCTGCAATTCCTTCGGCATTTCGAAGATGTCGAAGCGATGAATCATCTTCGACGTGCCGGTGGCTTCACGGTGACGCATGCCGTCCGCCATCAACTGCAGAAATTTTGCCCAGGATTCCGGGGTATGCATGCCGCGAATGACGCGCTCGCCATTGCCGAGCCCGTTTTCCAGGATCACGGCTGTGACCCGCGGATCGATCGCGGCGGCATGGACCGCGACGCCGGCGCCGAGGCTTGAGCCGCATAGCGCGATGCGCGCCGGATCGACCTCGGGCCGCGACGCCATATAACTGACGGCGTTGTGCGCGTCCGCGACCTCTTCCAGCGGGATGACGCGGCCGCGCTCGCCGCCGGACTCGCCGCAGCCGCGGTGGTCGAAACGCAGCGCGACATAGCCCCAGCTCTCGTATTGCCGGCAAATCCATTCCGGGCCGCCGCTTTTGTTGGCGCCGAAGCCGTGCATCATGATGATGGCGGGACGGCGCTCGCCGGTTTTCAAACCGTCGGGCACATGGACGACGCCGGAAAGCTCGACGTCGTCCGACCGAAATTTCACACTCTCCTGCACGCTTATCCTCCCCGGTCCTGTCGGTGCCCGCGTCGCCAACGTCGCGGTGCGGCACTGGACCGCCTTCCTCGCATCTGTATGCTGCGGCACGCTTGGCGGCTCCGGCATAAAGCCGGGATAACATAGGTGTCGCAAGTGCGGCAGCAGGGGGAGACGAATAATGGTCAGAACCGGGACCGGGCCACGCCGGGCGCCGCAAATAAAAGTTGTGCTCGCGCTGCTGACCGCTTTGCTGGTGCTCCCGCCCGGTGTCGCGCAGGCGCAGCAACGAACCGCTCTGCGGGTTGCCTATATTCCGGTCATCACCTGGCTCCCGGCGCTGGTCGCACAGGAGGAGGGCATCTTCGCGCAGAACGGTCTCGACGTGACCTTCACCAAATTTCCCAACCTGATCAATCTGCCGGGCACGCTGGGCAAGCAGTTCGACCTCGCGCCGTCGACCGCGCCGGACCTGCTCAACGCTGTCGGCAGTGGCTTGAATATCGCCGCGGTCGCCGGCGAAACGCTCGAAACTTCGGCCGACAAATCCTACCAGGTGATGGTGCGACCCGACAGCGGCATCAATGCCATCAAGGATCTCGCCGGCAAGCGCGTCGCCGGGCCCGGCGTTGGCTCGGTGATGCATGTGGCTTTGTTGTATCAGGTGGCGAAAGACGGCGGCGATCCGAATAGCGTCATCGGCCTCGAAGCACCCTTCACCGCCATGATGGATCAGCTCAAATCCGGCCGGGTCGACGCGGTCGAGCCGCTCGAGCCGTTTGTCGGCCAGATGCTGGGCGCCGGCTTCAAATCGATCGGCGATCCGCTCCTTGCGGTGGCGGACCCGGTGCTGTTTCCGTTCTGGATCGCCGATGCCGATTGGGCGCGCGCCAATCGCGATGTCTTGAAGCGCTGGGTGGCTTCACTCCAAGGCGGCGTTGCCGCGATCCATGCCGATGAGGCCAAGGCACGCAAAGTGCTGGCAAGCTATTCCGGTCTGCCGGACGCGGTGGTCGCCCGAATCCCGCTGCCGCATTACGAGTTCCATATCTCGCCCGATGAACTGGATGTCTGGCGCAACGTCATGGTGTCGCAAGGCGCACCGCTCAAAGACCTGGATGTGAAACGTATCGTCATCACCGCGGAATGAGCGAAGCCTGATGGCGAGGATAGCGGCCGAGCAAAAACTGGAGGTTTCGCCGGCGGCTTTGGCGCCGGCAAACGGCGGCAATATCTATGAGTGCGAGGCGGTAAGCCTCGAACTGTTTCCACACGGTCAGCGCAGGCTGATCATCGATCGGCTGTCGCTCAATGTCCGCGCTGGCGAGTTCTTGACCATTGTCGGATCGTCGGGCACCGGCAAATCGACACTGCTGCGGCTGCTCGGCGGCCTCATGCCGGCTTCGAGCGGCAGCATCCGCTTCCGTGGCTCGGCCGTGACCGGCGCGCCCTCCGGCGTCGTTGTCGTATTCCAGGATTACTCCAACGCGCTGCTGCAGTGGCGCAGCGTGGCGCGTAATGTGGCGCTCGGCATCGAAGGCAAGCTCGACCGCGCCGAAATCGATCGGCGGGTGCGGCAGTCGCTGCAGCTGGTCGGGCTGGAAAAAAACGCGTCGGATCATCCCTGGCAACTGTCCGGCGGCATGCAGCAGCGGGTGCAGATCGCGCGCGCCTTAGCCCTTAAGCCGCAGGTGATGCTGATGGATGAGCCGTTCGGCGCGCTCGACGCCATGACCAAAGCGAGCCTGCAGGACGAAGTGCTGCAGGTGCACGAGCGCACCGGCACCAGCTTCGTCTTCATTACCCATGATATCGACGAGGCGGTCTATCTCGGCGACCGCGCGGTCGTGCTGGCGGGCCCGCCCGGACACATCCACAAAACCGTCGAGATCGCACTGCCGCGGCCGCGCGACCAGATGCGCACCCGGCAGTCGCCGGCGTTCCTCGATTACCGCGCCGAAATCCACGCCGCGGTGCTCAACGCCGGCGGTCACTGACGCGATATGCGCGACGACCGTTTCAATGTTCCCGGCGCGCTCACGCTTCTGGCGTTTCTCGCCGCTTGGGAAGCTGCGGTGCGCTTTGGCGTCGTGACATTCGCCTATTTGCCGGCGCCGTCGGCCATCGCGCTTGCCTTTGTCGCCATCGTCCGCTCCGGAGAATTGTTCGCCGCCACCGTGCATACGCTTCGCTCGATTGTGATCGGCTGGGTGCTGGCCGGTCTAATCGGCGGCTTGCTCGGTCTCGTGTTTGGCCTGTCTGCATTCGCCCGCCGCTATGCGCTGGCGTCGCTCGAGGTGCTGCGGCCGTTGCCGGCGATTGCCTTTCTGCCGGTGGCGCTGCTGTTGTTCAACTTTTCGCTGACCACCGAGCTTGTGGTCATGATCTATGCCAGCATCTGGCCGATGTTCGTCAACACTATGGGCGGCATCGCCAATGTGGCGGCGCGGCTGCACGACGTGAGCCTGACGCTCAAGCTGACGCCGCTGCAGACATTGGTGAAAGTGCTGTTGCCCGCCGCGGCGCCGGCGATCCTGGTCGGCTTAAGGCTTTGCCTCGGCACCACGCTGGTAATGGCGATCATCGCGGAGATGATCGGCAATCCGCATGGCCTCGGTTATGCGGTGGTGAATGCGCTGATGGCGATCCAGCCCGAACAGATGTTCGCCTATGTGCTGTTCATCGGCGTGCTCGCGATCGGACTCAATTTCTGCCTCATCCTCGCCGCGCGCCGCCTGCTGCCGGTCTATGGACGCGAGGCGATGAGCCATGTCTAGAGGCGCGCCGTGGCTGACCGCGTTGCGTTTCGGCTTTCCGCCGCTGCGCGGTCTCGCGCCGCTGTTTGCCTTGCTGGCGCTGTGGCAACTGATCGACCCCCAAGGTTCGCCCTATTTTCCGCCGCCGAGCGCCTGGTGGAACGGGCTTGCCGGCCTGGCCAGGAGCGGCCGATTGTTTGCGGCGCTCGGCGCCACGTTGACGACCTTCACCTTGGCCATTGCGCTTGCCTGCGTAATCGGCGGGCTCCTGGGGCTTTTGATCGGGCGGTCGCGCGCGGCGCGGCGTGCGCTCGGGCCGCTTCTCGAATTCTGCCGCGGCCTGCCGCCGCCGGTCATCGTGCCGGTCGGGGTGCTGGTGCTCGGCTATGTCGAAAGCCTCAAGCTGGTGATTGTCGTCCTGGTCGCGGTATGGCCGATCCTGCTCAATACGGCGTCAGCGACGGCGGCGCTGTCCGAGCTTCTGGGCGAGGTGTCACAGACCATGCGGCTGGGCCGGCTCGCCACACTCGCCAAGATCGTGGTGCCGTCGGCGGTGCCGGCGTTTCTGGTCGGCGTCCGCGGCGCCGTGCCGCTCGCCATCATCATCACTTTGCTGGTTGAAATGCTCACCAGCCTCCCCGGTATCGGCAGCCTGATTGTCATCAGCCAACGGCAATTCCACTCCGCCGAAGTCTACGGACTTCTGGTCGTCGTCGGACTGGTGGGTTTTGTGCTCAATGGCGCTTTCGTCGTGATCGAAGGCGCATTGCTAAGCCGCTGGCCGCCGCGCGCCAGCTTTGCGCAGGGCGGTTGAGGTCGCAACGCGTTTCGCTGACAAAAGAACGGCGATCAAGCGGCGCGATGGGCCCGTAATTCCGCCAATGCCGCCTTACCCTCGCGGGTCGCTTCCGACATTGTTTCAAAGAACTCGGATTGCCGCACCGGCTTGCTCTTGCCTGCGGCGTAGATTTCCCAACGCCAGGATTTGGGCGGACGCCCTTTGTTCTTGATGGCGAGTGTGTAATCAATGGGGTTGAAAACCGGGGCCTTTTCCATCGGAGTCCTATCGATATTCTGTTTGGATCGCCTATTTACCTCTGATCTTACCCGAAAAACCGGATTCCACTTTTCGGGATCATGCGGTACGGACACACCCGGAAAAGGCCCGCCGCAACGTCAATTCGCACTCTTCCGCGCGCTGCCGTGCTACGTCGGAGCCCCAGTATAGCAGAATTTCACGTAAGTCGCGGATGGCGACATCGACGGCCGTCGCCAGGTCGATTTCGCCGTCGTCGCCGTCCTCGATGCGATAGTCGCTCAATGTGATGATTTCGGCGCTCACGCGTTACTCCACGAATCACTGTGCCGGCAGAATGGCGGCCGGGGGTTAACGGGCCGTGATGTCGGATCGGGCTATCGGGCGGCCCGCACGTCCAGCCCTCGCAGGATGGCAGCTGTGCGCGACGAAAAGGACGACCGACCTCCGGCGGTCGGGGTTTATTGGATCAAGGAGGCCGATTACCCGGCCTTGCTGAAGATCTTCGACGATGGCGCCAGTCTGCCGGGCACTTGGCGAGAATGGCTGAAGATGGCCGAGGAAATGGAGCAGGGGCTCAAGGCCTACGGCCATGTCGTCCTGCGCGTTCACATCGATCCGGCGACGTTTCCGGCGTGGTGCGCCAGCCAGGGCACGAGCCCGGGTCGCGACGGGCGCAAACGGTTCATCGCCGCCGCCGTCAGCGATAGATACGGTGATCAAAATTGACCATCGGGCCCGGTGGAATTCCGATAGACTTCGATCTTGGACATAGCGCGCTCACCTGCCCTGCTTCAGTGCCGCCCCGAGAGTCTATCGTGGTGCAGGGCACCGAGATCGCGACCCGTGGGACCGGAACTTGAAATCACTGCCGATCGTTGACGTATCAAGATCCGTATTTTCCGTCGATTACGTCACCTCTTTTGCAGCTTTCTGATCTTCTCGCGATCACGAACCCAACGCCTGGTATCCACGGCCGACGAACTCACGCAGCCGGCGCTGGCGATCCCGGTTTCGACGCACCTCAAGCGATCGAAATACGCGTCCACGATCGAGCATCAGGCGGGGTTATGGCGATTGAACATGCGCGTGCGCGCGCCTTACCGAAGCCTTGGGGCGTTTACGATCTGCGTCCCTGGAGTACCGCGCGCCATGATGGCATCGCCATCGGCGAAATCTGGTATGAGCGGCCCGACAACGGCGACGTCGATCCGTCGCTCTTGCTCAAGTTGCTGTTTACCAGCCAGCCACTTTCCATCCAGGTTCATCCGGACGATACGTTCGCGCATTCGCTCGGCCTGCCGAACGGCAAAACCGAAGCCTGGTACGTCCTCAGTGCCGCCCCAACGGCCAAGGTCGCCCTCGGCCTCAGTCGGCGGCTGACGCCGCAACAATTGCGGGCGGCCATCGACGACGGCTCGATCTCCGAGCTGATCGTGTGGCACGAAGTGTCGGTCAACGACGTCATTTTCGTGCCGGCTGGGACAATTCACACGATCGGCGGCGGTCTCGTCATTGCAGAACTCCAGCAGCGGAGCGACGCAACGTTCCGGCTGTTCGATCCCGGTCGAGGCCGTCAACTCCACATTGAAAACGCCGTCGCGGTGGCGGACGCCGGACCGGCTCACTTTCAGGTACCAGCGAAACGATTGACCGACGAACGGACGCTTCTCGTTTCAAGCCCGCACTTCGCATTAGAGCGAATCGATCTGGCCCCGGCTTCTTCCTGGTATCTGGAGGCCGAGCGGGAAACTTGGTTTCTGGTTGTCGGCGGAAGCGCCGTCGCGGCATCGTTCAAGCTTGCCATTGGCGAGGCGTTGTTCGCGCGATCGGACCGTATCGAGATTCACGCCGGGGCAACCGGCATGTTCGGCCTCGTGGCCTACACCGACGGCGGCCCGGTGCCGAACCTACTGCAACGCGTTGCGCAGCCGGGCGTCATCGACGTGGACGGGCCGAATCAGATGCAGATGCCGACTTCGCTCACTCAAACAAAGGCCGCCCCCGACCACGGCCGCCTGGAAGCGATCAAATGATATGCGTTCAGCGTGTGGCCTTCATCGGCAATTATCTTCCGCGGCAATGCGGAATCGCCACCTTCACTCACGATCTCCACCGGGCGGTCTCGACGGCGAGACCCGAACTGGAGACGGCTGTTGTGGCCATGACCGATCCGGGCCGCAGCTACGATTATCCGCCGCCCGTGCGCTTTCAGATTCACGACGAAGAGGTCGGCGATTATGTCAAGGCGGCGGATTTCCTCAACCGCGCAGGATTCGACGTCGTCTCTCTGCAACACGAATACGGGATTTTCGGCGGTGAGGCCGGTGGCAACATCATCGCTCTCTTATCGCGCCTCGAAATGCCGGTTGTCACCACGCTGCATACTGTGCTCGCCAAGCCGACGGCCGTACAGCACGAGGTGATGCGCCGGATCGTAGGCCATTCGGCAAAGATCGTCGTCATGTCGGAAAAAGGCCGAGAACTCCTGCGTTCCGTTCACGACGTGCCGGACCGCAAAATCGAGGTCATACCGCACGGCATCCCGGATTTCCCATTTCTCGAATCGTCGCACGCCAAGGCGAAATTCGACTTCACCGGAAAGATGGTCATTCTGACTTTCGGCCTTTTGTCCCCAAACAAGGGCATTGAGACCATGCTCGATGCCATGCCGGATATTATCAAATCCTGTCCGAGCGCCATCTATGTCGTTCTCGGCGCCACTCACCCGAACCTCGTGCGCCAACAAGGCGAGGCCTATCGCGACGGCCTGACCGCGCGCGTACACGCACGCGGCATCGAAAACCATGTCGCCTTTTTCAATCAGTTCGTGGATCAAGCCACGCTGCTGAACTTCATTTCGATGTGCGACGTCTATGTGACTCCCTACCTCAATGAAGCCCAAATGACGTCGGGCACGCTGGCGTACAGCTTCGGCTTGGGAAAAGCAGTCGTATCGACACCGTACTGGCACGCCAAGGAGTTGTTGAGCGACGGCTGCGGTATTCTGGTTCCTTTTCGGGATGCCAACGCCTTGAGCGTCGAGATCGCCGGTCTGCTGACGAACGATGTTCGCCGGCACGCCATGCGCAAGCGGGCCTACGCGGTCAGTCGACCGATGACGTGGGAGCAGACGGCAAAGCGTCACCTCACGGTCTTCGAGACCGAAAGCCGGAACGCTCGCTCCGCAATATCACTGCCGGTCGATAAGCCTGCCGCCCCGAGAGACGACCAGGTCGTACCGGACATTCGGCTCGGGCATTTTCTCTCGCTCTGTGACAGCACCGGCATGCTCCAACACGCCGTTCACTCAGTGCCCGATCGTTCCCATGGCTACTGTGCCGACGACAACGCTCGCGCTCTGCTGTTCTCGAGTTGGCTCACCAACCATGGCGAAGTGCGATTAGCCAACGCCGTTACCGCGCGCTTTGCGGCATTCATCCAGCATGCTTGGAACCAGGACGCCGGTAGATTTCGCAATTTCATGGGCTACGACCGCCGATGGCTGGAAGAGCAGGGCTCCGAAGATAGTCACGGCAGGACGCTTTGGGCATTGGCTGAATGTGCCCGTTACGACATCGATCCGTCTCGCCGCCGATGGGCCGCGGCGCTGTTCGAGACCGCGCTTCCCGTCGTCGAAGAGTTCTCCTCGCCGCGGGCCTGGGCATTCTCGCTCCTGGGGTTGGACGCCTATTGCACGCAGGTCGCCGGCGATGGTCTTGCCAACCGTCTGCGCCGGCTCTTGGCCGACAGGTTGATGGCGCTGTTTTCGGCAACGCAAAGCAAAGACTGGGTCTGGTTTGAAGACCTGCTTGCCTACGACAATGCGCGGCTTCCCCAGGCGCTGATCCAAACCGGACTGGCGACCTCCACACCCCCTTACATCGAGGTTGGCCTGCGATCGCTGCGCTGGCTCAACGCGCTGCAGACCTCGGCAGCGGGACATTTTAGACCGGTCGGAACCAGGAGCTTCGGGCGGCACCGCCAAAAACCGGAAGCATTCGATCAGCAGCCCGTCGAGGCCTCGGCGGCAATTTCCGCTTGCCTGGCCGCGGGACGGGCGGACGAGGGTGCGGAATGGCCGTTGGAGGTACAACGTGCGTTCCAATGGTTTCTAGGCGAAAACGACCTGCACACAGCGCTGATCGATCCGAAAACGGGCAGTTGCGCGGATGGGCTTCATCCGGATCGAAGCAATGAGAACAAGGGTGCAGAATCAGTGCTATCGTATCTGCTTGCTCTCGTGGAGATTCGCCAGCTTAAACGGATGACGGCGATGGGCCGAACGAGATCCACATCCAAGTTCGCCGGCGGCGACGGAGATCGCACACTCCCACCGCGAAACACCCCAGGGAGCCTCTTTGTCCCAATCCCAATTCTTGAACCGTCAGAGCTTATTTCTGCGCCCGGACCCGTCGCGGGTCGTCGTCAGGCCGTTCAAGCCGGCAACGGAGCCGCGCGACCTCAATCCGACCGATAAGATACGCGCCAATAATATCGTCGATAGAGTACTCCGGCTCGACGCCGCAGCCGCCGCGAAACAATTGAGCGATGTGCTCGATAATTTCGAGGGCCGGCACCGGAATCTGATCGACATCTTCGAGACGCGCGCCGCGGAAATGGAGGACGCGCTCGAACCGCACGCCAAATTGGATGCGACACAGCGCCGGTTGATCGGCGCTTATTTTCTCAATGAATATTCGTTCGAGGCGTCCGCCTTGTTCAATCCGAGCATCGTCCGGCACCCGGATCAGACCGGCGCGCCGAACAATGGCTGTCGCTTCATCTTGAGTCTGCGCGCCGTCGGCGAGGGACATATTTCGTCGCTGACGTTCCGGTCCGGCACCATAGCCGCTGACGGTAGCGTCACGGTCGATCCGCCGGCGCGTCTGGCGGCGGTCCCAAAGGTCCGCAGCTGCCCGTTTCCGGCGAACGGCGATGCGATCGAAGTGATGTTCGCCGATGACGAAGAGCTGAGCGAGCGCGTCATCTTTCCGATCACCGATGCCCAAGCCAACGGCATCGAGGACGCCCGATTCGTCGAATTCGATGACGATGGACGAAAAGCATTCTGCGCGACCTATACAGCCTATAGCGGCAGGGCGATCCGCTCCGAGCTGCTCGAAACCACGGACTTTCGCTCATTCCGGATGACGCCGCTCGGCGGATCGGCTTCGCGCAATAAGGGCATGGCCTTGTTTCCGCGGAAAATCGATGGCCGCTATGCGATGATTGGCCGGCAGGACAATGAGAATCTCTATTTGATCTATTCCGACGACCTTTACTCGTGGGACGGTGGCCATTCCATCCTGCAGCCCGAATATCCTTGGGAATTCGTTCAGATTGGCAATTGCGGTTCACCGATCGAGCTGGATGACTATTGGTTGCTGCTGACACACGGGGTCGGTCCAGTTAGGAAATATTCAATCGGGGCGGTTCTCTTGGATAAGAAGGATCCGTCAAAGATTGTCGCGCGCACGCGCGAGCCGCTTGTCCGACCCGAGCCCACCGAACGCGAAGGTTACGTGCCCAACGTTGTCTATACCTGCGGGGCAATGCGGCATGGCGACCAGCTCATCTTGCCTTATGCGGTATCGGACACCTTCTCCAATTTCGCGACGATAAAAATTGCCGCATTAATTCAGGTCATTGCGAGTTGAGGGCCGGCTCGATCTACGCAAGCGATTAAGGCGCCCGGCCAACCGCTAGAACCCCGCCACGGCCTCCAGCGTCTTGCCGGCCTGCATTTGCGCCCGGCGTGTGGATTCAAGTTGCGCCGTCGCTTCCGGCGGCATCGCTATTTCCTTGGCAAATTCCGGCCGCGCCCGCAGCGTCTCGACAAAAGCCGCGAACTGCGGATGCAGCCGCGCCAACGGATAGCCGGCGAGCGAAAGCCTATGGGCATAGATGAACCAGGCGATGTCGAGCACGCTTAAGCGATCGCTCATCAGATAAGGCTGCAGCGTCAGCCGCTTCTCAAGCGCATCGAACTCGGCGCGGAATTTCTGCGCCGCGGCGCGTGCGCTCTCGTCGGTGAAGCCGTCGCGCGCCGCGCGCTCCCAGAACGCGATCTGAATTTCCTTCTCGTGATCCTTCATGCCGGCGACGGTGCCCGTGCCGTTTTCGGCATAGCTCTTGAGCGATTCGGCGGGCTTTGGCGATCCGGGCGGTGCAAACACGAAACGGAAACTCAAGGTGCGCAGATCGAAATGCAGGTCATCCTCGTGCTTGAGCAGAGCCGCTACCTCGTTTTCGTGGCCTTGCGGAATGAGCCTCGGCTCGGGAAACGTCTTTTCCAGATATTGGATGATGTCATTGCTCTCGATGTGCACGGCGCCGTCATGCACCAGAACCGGAACCAGCCCGCGTGGATTGATGCCGAGAAACCACGGCCGAAAGTTCTCGTTGCCATGCAGGTCGACGAGGTGCGAGTGCCATGCGATGCCTTTGAGATTGAGGAAGATGCGAAGCTTCTGCGAGCATGACGAGCCCATGAAGTGCAGCAAATGGACACCGTTCCAGCCGAGCACTTCGCGGGTCTTGATATCGCTCTCTAACAGCTGAACCATATTTTCTCCTCAAGCGCGGCGGCGGGCGCGGCGGTGTTTTTCAAGCCCATTCTACTGAGACTTTCGCACGATGCAGAGCGGAAAGGCAGGATGACCGGTGCGGCAGCCTGTTCACCGCCGCCCGAACAATTTATCGAGCAGCCAGAAATCGAGCCCGCCGGAATTGCTTTGCTGCGTATTTTGTTGATTGCCGCGGTCGCCGGCCATGGGAGCGGGAGCGGCGGCCGGCGGCGGTGCCGGGCCGAACCATCCGGTGGCAAGCCCCGGCAGGCCTGCGGGCGCGGTGCCCTGATGCGCCACTTTCATGAACCGGCTCCAGACTTCGACCGGCAGGCCGCCGCCGACGGCTTTCTTGGTCGGCGTATTGTCGTCGTTGCCGAGCCAGATCCCGGTGACCAGATGCGATGTGTAGCCGATGAACCAGGCGTCGCGGAAATCCTGGCTGGTTCCGGTCTTGCCGGCGGCCTGCCAGCCGGGGAGGCTGGCGCTGCGCGCGGTGCCTGACACCAGCGTCTCGTGCATCATCGTGTTCATCATCGCCACGTAGCGCGCGTCGACGATGCGGCCGAGCGGCGGCTGGGCGCGATCGTAGAGCGGCTTGCCGTCGCTCGATCGAATGCGCTCGATGACATGCGGGGAAACCGCGAGCCCGCCGTTCGCAAAAGTGGCATAGGCCGACGCCAGTTCGAGCGGGGTGACTTCCGAGGTGCCGAGCGCGATCGAGGCATTGGGTTCGAGCATCGAGGTGATGCCGAGGCGGTAGGCGGTGCGGACCACCGCTTGGGGCCCGGATTCAAGCGTAAGCCGCACCGATACCGTGTTGAGCGAATTGGCCAGCGCCTGGGTCAGCGTCACCGGGCCCGCATATTCGTGCTCGAAATTCTCCGGCTTCCAGCCCTTCACCGTAATCGGCGCGTCCTCGCGCACAGTGTCCGGTGTCAGCCCGCGTTCAAGCGCGGTAAGATAGACGAAGGGCTTGAACGCCGAGCCGGGTTGGCGCTTGGCGTCGATGGCGCGGTTGAATTGGCTCTGGCCGTAATTTCTCCCGCCGACCAGCGCCCGCACCACGCCGTCAGGCGTCATCGCTACCACCGCGCCTTGTCCGATGTCGAACTTCTCGCCCTTCTGATTGAGTGTGTCGTCGAGCGCCTGCTCGGCCGCGCTTTGCAGCGCCGGATCGATGGTGGTTTGCACGACGATGTCCTGGTCGACTTTACCGATCAGGTCGTCGACCGCGTCCATCACCCAGTCCGCGACGTAATTGACCGAGCCGCCGCCGGCCTGTTGCACCGCGCGCGCCGGGTGCGCCAGCGCGAGCTTTGCGGCGTCCGCCGTGATCATGTTCTGCGCCGCCATGTCCGCGACCACCACCGCGGCGCGGCGCTCGGCGCCGTCGGGATTGTGGCTCGGCGCCAGCCGCGACGGCGACTGCACGAGGCCGGCGAGCATAGAGCTCGAGAATCTCCGTCTTGGAGAATTTATGTTCGAGCCAGAGCGCCAGCGCGATTTCCTGTAGCTTGCGCGACACGGTGCGTTCCTGGGTGAGGAACAGATTCTTGGCGAGCTGTTGTGTGATGGTCGAACCGCCTTGCGAGGCGCCGCGGCGCAAAATGTCGGCGACCAAAGCCCGCGCGATACCCAAGGGATCGACGCCGTAATGCGAATAGAAGCGGCGGTCCTCAATGGCGACGAAGGCCTTGGGCACGTAAGCCGGCAGTTCGGCAAGCGGCACCGCGGCGCCGCCCATGTCGCCCCGCGTGGCGAGCGTGGCGCCGTTTAAGCCGAGAATCAGCACCGAGGGCGGGCGTTTGGGGATTTCCAAGGATTGGATCGGCGGCAGATGAATGCCGATCCAGACCAGCGCGCCGATGCCGGCGATCAACCCCCACAGCGCCAGCACGAAGCCCCAATAGATCAGCCGGCCGAAGCCGGAACGGCGCCTGCCCGAGCGCTTGCGCTTTTTCGGTTCGCGCGGCGGGGCGCTGGCGGGGCGGCGGGCGCCACTAGACCGGGAGTCACTTCGCGCTTTGGGTGGGCCGCCGATGCGGTCCTGCGGGCGCATGCGAAGGTCGAGACCTTCGGCGTCGCCGGTCCGCTTACGCCCCTGTCGCCACGCCATAACCCGTCCCCAGCGCGAAAGACGCGCTGGAAACACCGTAGTTTGGGCGGTTTAAGGGCCGGTTACTCAAACAACCCCCCTGTGGGGAGGGGTAAACTATTCCGCTGAAGCTTCTTTCGCCGCCTTGCCTTCGCCCGGCACTGTGAACAGCGCGAGCAGCGGCCGCTTGATCCCATTCTGGCGGGACGGCGTCGCGATCTGGGCGCCAGTCAAGTCGGTGACGTAGAACACGTCGACCACGCGCTCGCCAAAGGTCGCGACATGGGCCGAGGCGATATTGAGGTTCAGCTTGGACAGCGTCGTGGTCAGTTCGTAGAGCAGGCCCGGCCGATCGAGGCCGGTGACTTCGACCACCGTGTAACGGCTCGACCATTGGTTATTGATGGTGACTTCGGGCTCGATGGCAAAGGCCTTCAGCCGGCCTTTTGGCGCCGCGCGTTTGGCGATCGTTTCGGGCAATTTGAGCTGGCCGCGCAGCGCCTTCTCGATGGCGTCGCCGATCCGCGCGGCGCGCCGGCCCTCGTCTTCGTCATGCTCGAATTCGCGCGACACCGAGATGGTGTCGAGCGCCAGCCCGTCGGTCGTGGTGTAGATCTGGGCGTCGACGATATTGGCGCCGGCAAGCGCGCAGGCGCCGGCGATGATCGACAACAGCCAGGGATGATCGGGCGCGAACACCGTGAGTTCGGTGACGCCGCGGGCGGCGTCAAAGCCGACACTGGTCGCGAGCCTCTTGCCCGCCGCCTCGACGTCGCGCACGAAGTGCGCATGCGCGAGCTTGTGCGCCAGATCGACCTTGAGCCAGTAGGCCGGATAGAGCCGATCGACATAGGCGTCGAGCTGCTGTTGCGGCCACGGGCGCAACTCGGCGCGGAATTCGGCCTGCGCCATGGCGACGCGCTGGGCGCGGTTGACCTCGGAGAAGCCGCCGGTGAGCACCGGCTCGGTCTCGTAATAGAGCGTGCGCAGAAGCTGCGCCTTCCAGCCGTTCCAGACGCCCGGTCCGACCGCGCGGATGTCGGCCGTGGTTAGGATGGTAAGAAGTTTCATGCGCTCCAGTGACTGCACCACCGCGGCGAAATTCTCGATAGTGCGGCGGTCGGACAGATCGCGCGACTGCGCCACCGTCGACATCACGAGATGAACTTCGACCAGCCAGGCCGCCAGTTCGGTATCGGCGGCGCTCAGTCCCAGCCGCGGACCGAGCCGCCGCGCGATGCGCGCGCCGGCGATCGAATGATCCTCGATCCGGCCCTTGGCGATGTCGTGAAGGAACAGCGCGACGCTGAGCACGGTGCGGTGCGCGGGCTGGATTGTTTTGACCAATTCGCTCGCCAGCGTGAATTCGGGTTTGCCGCCGCGCTCGATTTCGTTGAGGATGCCGATGCAGCGCAGCAGATGCTCGTCGACGGTATAGTGGTGATACATGTTGAACTGCATCATCGCCACGATGCGGCCGAACGCGTGCACGAAGGCGCCGAGTACGCCGACCTCGTTCATGCGACGCAGCACGATTTCCGCGGCATTCTTCGAGGTCAGGATTTCCAGGAACAGACGGTTCGCCTCCTTGTCCTCGCGCACCTCTTTGTCGATCAGCTTGAGCGAGCGCGTCGCGGTGCGCATGGCTTCGGGATGCAGCACCAGATTGTGCTTTTGCGCCAGCCAAAACATCCGAATCAAATTGACTGGATCGCGCTTGAACACGTCGGCGCGGGCGATGTTGATACGGTTGTTGTCGACGACGAAAGCGCCGGTATCGCCGAGCTTCTTCGGCTTGCGCGCCGGACGCCACGACGTCATCATGCGGCTCAAAACCGGCGCCGCCTTGGCCTGCATGTCCTCCAGCCCCGCGCACAGGATGGCGGTGAGATCGCCGACATGCTTGGCGGTGAGAAAGTAATGCTTCATGAAACGTTCGACATCGCGCAAGCCCGGATGCGCGGTGTAGCCGAGCCGCACCGCGATATCGCGCTGGATGTCGAACGACAGCCGCTCCTCGGGGCGGCCGGTGAGGAAATGCATGTTGCAGCGGACCGACCACAGAAAGTCTTCGCAGCGGCGGAACATGTTGTATTCGTCGCGGTCGAACACGCCGCGCTCGATCAGTTCTTCCGGCTCGCGCACGCGATAGACGTATTTGGCGATCCAGAACAGCGTGTGCAGATCGCGCAAGCCGCCCTTGCCGTCCTTGACGTTGGGTTCGACCAGATAGCGCGACTGGCCGACGCGGCGGTGGCGCTCCTCGCGTTCGGCGAGCTTCGCGGCGACGAATTCGGGCGCGGTGCCTTGCGCCACTTCCTTGCCGAATCGCGTTGTCATCTCGTTATAGAGCGCGACGTCGCCGAACAGATAACGCGCCTCCAGGAGCGCGGTGCGGATCGTCATGTCGGCTTTGGCCTGGCGGATCGATTCGCTGACCGTGCGCGTGGCGTGGCCGACCTTGAGCCCCATGTCCCACAGGCAATAGAGCAGCGATTCGGCTACCGATTCGCCCCAGGCGGTTTGCTTGTAGGGCAACAGAAACAACAGATCGATATCGGAGCCGGGCGCCAACAGCCCGCGGCCGTAGCCGCCGGTCGCCACCACCGTCATGCTTTCGGCTTCCGACGGCACCGGCGACCGATAGAGCTCCTTGCCGGCGAACTCGAACAGGATGCGAAGGATCTCGTCCTGCATCCGGCACAGCCGCTCGGCGCAGCGCCGGCCGTGACGGTCCTTGAGCAGGAGTTCCTCGGCCTGCGCCCGCGCCTGGGTCAGCGCCGATTTGAGACGCTGTGCGACGGCAGTGCGCAACTCGCGCTCACGCCCGGCATGGGTCGCGGCCAGCTCCTTGAGATCGGCGACGATCGAATCGGAGTCGATCAGTTCGACGGGGGGGCGCTGAGATCGGTGGCTGTCCAGCATCATCCATTACGCCATAGCGGAGCCATCGCGCAGTGTCATCGCCCGCCAGGCATGCCTTGAGGAAAACTACGCTAAATCATGTCCAGCCTTTCTTAGAGATAATATTCTTCTATTATTGCAGTTCGTAGTATTTATTTCCAATTGACGACCATCACCGCCTTTCCTAAAGAATAAATCTAATGCACAGGGCGGGCGCCGATGCGCCGCCAGAGCCGGAGGCGGGTCATGCTGTCACGTCGGAGTTTGCTGACGAGCGCCATAGGCGCGGGTCTCGTGCCGCTCGGCCTCGCGCGCAGTGCCCGCGCCGCGGATAAACCGAGCGAAATCCGCATCGATTGGGCGACCTATAATCCGGTCTCCATGGTGCTGAAATCGAAGGGGCTGCTTGAAAACGAATTTGCCAAAGACGGCATCGGCATCCGCTGGGTGCAGACGCTCGGCTCCAACAAAGCGCTTGAGTATTTGAACGCCGGCTCGATCGATTTCGGCTCGACCGCGGGCTCCGCCGCCTTGCTCGGCAGGATCAACGGCAATCCGATCAAGTCGGTCTACGTCTTTTCCCGCCCGGAATGGACCGCGCTGGTGACGCGCAAGGATACGGCGATCAATAAAATCGAGGATCTCAAGGGCAAGCGCGTCGCGGTGACGCGCGGCACCGACCCGCACATTTTTCTGGTGCGCGCGCTGCAATCGGTGGGCTTGAGCGAAAAGGACATCGTGCCGGTGCTGCTGCAGCATCCCGACGGCAAGATCGCGCTCATTCGCGGCGACGTCGACGCCTGGGCGGGGCTCGATCCGATGATGGCGCAGGCGCAGGTCGAGGACGGCGCGCGGCTGTTCTACCGCAACAAGGCGGCCAACACTTACGGCATCCTCAATGCCAGCGAGGACTTCCTCAACAAATATCCCGACCTCGCAAAGCGCGTGCTCGCGGTCTACGAAGACGCGCGCAAATATAGCCTGGCGCATTACGACGACGAGAAAGCGGTGTTCATCGCGGTCACCAAGCTGCCCGAGGCCGTCGTCGATATTCAGCTTAAAGAACGCACCGAGCTCACCTTCAATCGCATCGGGCCCGAGCAGCGCGATACGATCCTGCAAGCCGGCCTCGCGCTGCAGCAGGCCGGCGTGATCGCGGCCAATGTCGAGGTGAAGAAGATACTCGACGAGCTGGTCGATGACCGCTTCGTGACGGGGACCTAGCCGAACGCGAATTGCGCGCCTTCGCACCGCATTGCATTTGCCGATGCCATTATGTCTGTTGTCGGCATGACCATTGCCGCTGAAGGCCATCCGACGCGAGACGGCGCGGTAAGCTACCGCTGGGCGCGGCTGACCCGGCCGGCGCTCGGGCTGTTGCTGCCGGTCGCGGCGGGTTTGGCCTGGGAAACCATCGTGCGCATGGGCTGGGCCAGCGGGCGGCTGGCGCCGCCGCCATCCGTCATCTTTGCGACTTTCGTCGATCTCGCGCGCACCGGTGAACTGCAACGCAACACGCTCGTCACCCTGGCGCGGGTTGCGGCCGGTTTCGGTATCGGCGTCGCCGCAGCGACTGTCATCGGCGCCGCGGCCGGCTATTCGCCCCTGGTCCGCCGTCTGCTCGATCCGAGCCTGCAGGCGCTGCGCGCCATCCCGTCGATCGCCTGGGTGCCGCTGTTCATCCTCTGGCTCGGCATTTTCGAAGCCTCGAAAATCACCTTGATCGCGGTCGGCGTGTTCTTTCCGGTTTATCTCGGGCTGATGGGCGCGATCCAATCGGTCGACCGCAAGCTGGTCGAGGTCGGCCGCACGTTCCGGCTGTCCGACGTCGCGATGGTGCGCCGGATCCTGCTGCCCGCGGTACTGCCGGCTTACGTGATTTCGTTGCGCTCGGGCCTTGGGCTCGGCTGGATGTTCGTCGTCGCCGCCGAGCTGATGGGCGCGTCCGAGGGTCTCGGCTATTTGTTGATCGACGGCCAAGAGCTCGGCAAGCCGGCCGAGATCGTCGCCGCCATCGTCGCCTTCGCCATTGTCGGCAAAGCGACCGACTGGCTGATCGCACTTGTGGCCGCGCCGTTCCTGCGCTGGGAAGATGTTGTGCGGCAGGAGTAGAAATAATCCATGTTGGTGCTCGATCGCCTCGGCAAGACCTATCCCAACGGCGTGCATGCGCTCGGCGGCGTATCGTTTAAGGTCGAGCTGGGCGAGATCGTCGCCGTGATCGGCGGCTCCGGCTCCGGAAAATCGACATTGTTGCGCGCCATCGGCGGCCTCGATCCGGCGAGCGAAGGTATCGTCACGCTCGACGGAGAACGCATAACGGCGCCGCACGAGAAGATCGGCATCATCTTTCAGGAGCCGCGGCTGTTGCCTTGGCTGAAGGTCGCCGACAATGTCGGCTTCGGGCTTGGCGGTCGGCCGCGGGGGGAGCGCGCGGCGCGCGTCGCCGCCGCGCTCAAGCGGGTCGGCCTCGCCGATAAAGCGGCAGTGTGGCCGCGGGAATTGTCCGGCGGCCAGGCGCAGCGCGTCGCCATTGCACGGGCGCTGGTCCCGCGTCCCGAAGTCCTGCTGCTTGACGAGCCGTTCTCGGCGCTCGACGCCTTCACCCGCACCGACCTGCAGGATCATCTGCTTGATCTGTGGGCCGACGCCAAGCCGACTTTGCTGCTTGTGACCCACGATGTCGAAGAGGCGATCGTGCTGGCCGACCGCATCATGGTGATGCGGCCGCGTCCCGGCCGCATCTTCGATGAAATCGGCGTCGACTTGCCGCGACCGCGCGACCGCCAGTCGGCGGCGTTCGATTTCGCCAAACGCCGCGTGCTCTCCGCGCTCGACGGCTCGCTCGACCGCGCCGCGAGCGGCGCCGAGGATGAGCTCAAAGCCGAGGCCGGCGCGGCCATGTGGTGGTGACGCCACCGTCATCACCGGGCTTGTCCCGGTGATCTCGATTGGCTAGGCACGGCCCTGCCAATTTTATCGAGATGGCCGGGCATAGGCGAGCGAAGCGACGCCGTCCTTCGGACGGCTATGCCCGGCCATTCGGGGAAAGGATAAAAATCATGGACGCCGCTGGGCTTCGCGCGCTGCAGGCGCCGATCAAGGAGCGCTACAAGGCCGATCCCAAAGCCGGCTTCATCACGCTGAAAGCCAAAGGCACGCTCGACGACAGTAATATCGCCTGCAAGGTCGAGACCGGACGCGCGCTGGCGGTCGCCGGGCTGCATCCGGCCACCGGCGGATCAGGCATGGAATTGTGCTCGGGCGACATGCTGCTCGAAGCTCTGGTCGCCTGCGCCGGCGTCACGCTCAAGGCAGTCGCCACCGCGATCGACGTCCCGCTCAAATCCGGCACGGTCTCGGCCGAAGGCGATCTCGATTTCCGCGGCACACTCGGCGTCGCCAAGGAGGCGCCGGTCGGCTTCGCGCAAATCCGGCTCGCCTTCACCGTCGACACCGACGTGCCGCAGGACAAGCTCGACCAGCTCCTCAAGCTCACCGAACGCTATTGCGTCGTTTACCAGACGATCAAAAGTGGACCGCCGGTCGACGTCAAACTGAGCCGCAAACAATAATTCTCGCCGCCGCTCGCGGGTTGCCATCTTTTCCCGCGTGCGGGGAAAGCCGTGACCAGCCGCGATGCATGCGATAGCTCCCGAACTCTTGTTCTGGTACGGCCTCGCCCTGAAAATGGCGCTCACCGCGATCGTCGTGGTGCTGACCTCCATCACCGTCGAGCGCTCGGGAGCCTTCATCGGCGCGCTGATCGCGGCGCTGCCGACCGCGGCGGGCGCGGCTTATGTCATCCTCGCCATCGAGCACCCGACGAGCTTCATCGCAGCAAGCGCCATCGGCAGCACCGCGACCGGCGCCGCGGTCTCGATCTTCTGCTTGGTCTATGCCGTCTTGGCACAGCGCCACGGCCTGTTGCTCAGTCTCGGCGTTTCGCTTGCGGTCTGGTTCGTGGCCGCCGGTCTGTTACGCCTCGTCGATTGGACGCCGCTCGGCGCGGTGGCGCTCAATGTCGTGGTGTTTGGCGTCACCATTCCGCTGAGCTGGCGCTACCGCACTTCGGGCCCGTTACGGAAATTCCTGCGCACGCGCTACGACATTCCGCTGCGCGCGCTCGCCGCCGGCGTCGTGGTCGCCATCGTGACCACCGCAAGCTACAGCATCGGCTCGTTCGCCTCCGGCATGTTCGCGCTGTTTCCCATCGTCATGTGCAGCTCCGTCGTCATTTTGCATCCGCGCGTCGGCGGCAAGGCGACGGCGAGCATGCTGGCGCATGCGCAAGTCGCCCTGATCGGATTGTCGCTGTGCTTTCTCGCCGTGCATTACGCAGCCGCACCGCTCGGCTCATGGTGGGCGCTCGCGATTGGCTTGGCCGTCGCCGTCGCCTGGAGCGGGGTTTTGATGCTGGCGCGGATGGGAACGCTGCGGCGGGCAATTAGAAAATAGTAGCCTGGCTCGATTGGAACCGTGTCGACGTGAAGCCTCCGCACGCCCGGTGTCGCCGCCAGAGATACAGCATGACGACCACGCGCAACGCGCATTGCGGATAACTACGCCTCGCCCTTCGCTAATTTCGGCGTGAGCGCTTCCCCCGCCTTGCACGGCGACATTTCGCCCGCACAAAACGCCACGAGCGTGCGCATCCGCGTTCGATCACATGATCTGGATCAATAATGCAGATCAGTACGATTGGGGGCGATACGTACGTACATTTACCAGTTGGTAGATTCGATCCCGGTAAATCTTTGATCGAATGCAGTCAGCGCCGAACTTCGAGCCGATCGCCCGCTACGGCTCGCCTCGCCCGAGGCCCAAAGTTCTGATCGGCGGTTCGTCGACAAGGTGCTAATTTTTAACGCGAAAGCAGGCATAACGGTCGCGGGTATTCGACAATCAAAAGGTTCAATGTGCCGGGTGCTGATGCGCGGCGCGAGGAAACAAGCCTGCAGTATTGCCCCGGAGAATGCCCGATGCGGAGTTTATGGAAAAACCTTAGGCTGCAGGCGAAGTTCTCGCTGATCGTCGGCATCGGTCTCCTGGTGCTCGCGGCCTCGACCGTGCTGGTCATGGGTTACCTCGAATACACGGCTCTCGAACAAAGGTTCCGGACTTTCTCGGAGCGGGAGTTGAGCTCGCTAAACTCGTTAGTCGACAGCGCGATGAAGATGCGGCTTGACGATCAGCAGAACGTCGCCATCAAGGTTTTCAACGGCTGGTTCGAGAGCCGGAACAGGGAATATGACGGCAAGCTATGGAGCGTCTGGGGGCCGAGCAACGCGGCCTATATGGCGAACACGGCGCCTCAGGATCCCCCGAAGGTTGCGCGCGACGCCGTTGACGAGGAAGCGCTGCGTACCGGCCAGCCGATCGGACGGTTCGTCGGCGATACCTATCGCTACAGTCTGCCGATCGTGTGGGGCGTTTCCCCGGTGACCAGGCAGGAGGCTTGCGTCGGCTGCCACGAAGCCGCCATGGGGGCGACGCCCGGTGAAGTCATAACCGTGTTTTCGAGCAGCGTGCCGACGACCAAGGAGCTCGGCGTGCTGCGCCAGCATATTCTGCTGATGTCGGTCGGCGCCGTGGCGGCGCTTTCGCTCATTGTCCTGGCGATCTGGTTGATATTTGGGCGCGTGGTTGCCAAGCCAATACACAAGATCGCTGCGATTCTGATCGATCTAACCAACAACCGTATTGTCGATGTGCCTTACGCCGATCGCCGCGACGAGGTGGGCGAGATCGCCAAGGCGACGGAAGTATTCAAGCAGTCGGTTGCCGAAAAGGTTGTCAATCTTCGCGTGCGCTCCGGACTCGATGTCGTTCGCTCGAACGTGATGATCGCCGACGATCAATACAACATCATCTACCTCAACAACTCGCTCGATCATATGCTGCGGGACGCCGAGGCCGAGCTGCGCAAAGCGTTGCCGGCGTTCGATAGCACGAAGCTGATCGGCGCCAACATGGACGTGTTTCACAAGAATCCCGCGCACCAACGTCAAGTTCTCGATGGGCTGACTGGCGGCTATGAGACCCACATCGCGGTCGGCAGCCAGAAATTCCATCTGGTGGCCAATCCCGTCACCGACGGCCACGGCAAGCGCGCCGGCATTGTCGTGGAATGGAGAAACGAGACCCTCGAGAAGGCTATTGAAGGCGAAATCGACGATATCGTTCGATCGACGGTTGTCGGCGATTTTTCCAAACGTGTGCCGGTCGCGGGCAAGAGCGGTTTTATGCTCAGTCTTGCCACCGCGCTGAACGGCCTTTGCACGAATGTGTCCGGAGTACTCGACGACTTCATCGGCATGCTCGATGCGCTGGCGGCGGGCGACCTGACCAAGCGCATTACCTCGCAGTACCAAGGAAGCTTCGCGGTCCTGAAAGAGAATGCCAACAAGTCGGCCGAACAGATCGGATCGACCATTTCGGAGATCATGGCGTCGACGCGCGAGGTGACCAATGCCTCGGTCGAGATTTCCACCAGCACAACCGACCTGTCACAGCGCACCGAGGAACAGGCGGCGAGCCTGGAAGAGACCTCGGCGTCGATGGAAGAAATCTCCGCGACGGTGAAGAAGAACGCCGAGAACGCGCAGGTCGCCAATCAATCCACGACCAGCGCCCGCGATGTCGCCGATCAAGGCGGTCAGATCGTCGCCAAGGCGGTCGAGGCCATGGCGCACATCGAGGGCTCGTCGCGCAAGATTTCCGACATCATCACCGTGATCGACGAGATCGCCCGCCAGACCAACCTGTTGGCGCTCAACGCCGCGGTTGAAGCGGCCCGCGCCGGCGACGCCGGACGCGGCTTCGCGGTGGTGGCGACCGAGGTGCGCAGTCTTGCCGGGCGCTCGTCGCAGGCGGCCAAAGACATCAAGGACCTCATCACCAGATCAAACAGCCAGGTGCAGGTGGGAGTCGATCTCGTCAACAAAACGGGCGAGGCGCTCGCCCAAATCGTCGGCTCGATCAAGAGCGTTGCCGAAATCGTCGGCGACATCGCGTCAGCCAGCACCGAGCAGGCCACCGGCATCGAGCAGGTCAACAAGGCGCTCGCCCAGATGGACGAGATGACACAGCAGAACTCGGCGCTGGTGGAGGAGAACGCGGCGACCGCCAAGGCGCTCGAGACCCAGGCGGAGGCCATGAGCGAACGGGTTGCCTTCTTTCAGGTCGAAGGCGGCGCGGGGTCAGCGTCAAATCGCCCCGCGGCGCCGGCACCAAAGCCGCCGATTGGCGAAAAACGCAGTGCCGCGGCACGCGACAGAGCTCCGCTGGCGCGTGGGCCCAAGCCATCCAATGCCGTCGCCAGCGGTGGGCCGGTCAGGCGTCTGCAGACGGCGCTCGCCACCGCAATCAAAGAGGATGTGGACTACGAGGAATTTTAGGCGCCTCGCGACTGGACGGAATAAGTCGCCCACCCGGCGCCCGAACTTAACTTGGATCAATACGTAACTCTCCAATTTAACCGAAAGTCGGATCCGCACGTAACCATTCAATGTTCCAATCGAAGTACTGTTCGCGCACCGCGCGGTTTCCAATTGCGTCAGGCCCGAAGCGCCGCACGGCAGCAATGGTATCGGTCCGTGGACATTCAAGCCGAAACGCCGACCAACACCGGAATAGCATATGCTGCCGCGGACGAGCACGCGGTGCGCTCCGACGTCATCAGCTTCGCCATCGGCGACGAGCAATACGGCGTTGACATCATGGCGGTGCGCGAAATCAAGGGCTGGTCGGGCGTCACCTATCTGCCGAATCAACCGGATTACGTGCGCGGCGTGCTCAATCTGCGCGGCGTGATGGTGCCGATCCTCGATCTGCGCTGCCGCTTCGGCCAGGGCGTGACCGAAACGACGCCGATGCACGTCGTCATCATCGTGCAGATCGAGGGCCAGCAGATAGGTCTCCTGGCTGACCGCGTGCTCGATATCGTGTCGTTCGATTCTTCGCAGTTACAGCCGGTACCGCGGATTGCGAACAGCGTGCGTGTCAGTTTCCTCTCGGGCCTCATAACGATCGAAGGCGTCATGTTGGCGCTCGTCGATTTGCCCAATCTTCTCTCGGTGCAGATCGAGGCCGCAGAGTTGGCCATGCCCGAACAGAATATCGCCCTGGCGCCAGAAGCTTGAGTCTGGCAACCGTCCACCATAGGTCGGTGACGGCCTACGAGTTCTGCTTCGCCAATTGCGCCTTGAGCGCATAAAGCGCGTCGAGCGCCTCGCGCGGCGACATTTCGTCGGGGTGAAGCGCGGCGAGCGCCTCGATCACGGCATCGAGCGCCGTATCGCGCGGCGCTGCCGGCGCAGGGCGCGCGGCGGCGAACAGCGGAAGGTCGTCGATCAGCCGGTGCGTCCGCGAGGTGCGGTCCTCGTCTTCGATCTGCGCCAGCACGAGTTTGGCGCGCTCGATCACGCTTGACGGCAGGCCGGCGAGCTTGGCCACCTGGATGCCGTAGGAACGGTCGGCCGAGCCGGCGATCACTTCGTGCAGGAACACCACGTCGCCCTGCCATTCCTTGACCCGCATGCTGGCGTTGTGCAGCCGCGGAAGCTTGGCGGAGAGCGCGGTCATCTCGTGAAAATGGGTGGCAAACAGCGCGCGGCAGCGATTATTCTCGTGCAGATGCTCGATGGTCGCCCAGGCGATCGACAGCCCGTCATAGGTCGCAGTCCCCCGGCCGATCTCGTCCAGGATCACCAAAGCGCGGCTGCCGGCCTGATTGAGGATCGCCGCAGTCTCGACCATTTCCACCATAAAAGTAGAGTGACCGCGCGCCAGATCGTCGGCGGCGCCGACGCGCGAGAACAGCCGATCGACAACGCCGATATGAGCGGTCCGCGCCGGCACATAACTGCCCATTTGGGCGAGCACCGCGATCAACGCGTTCTGGCGCAGGAAGGTGGATTTGCCGGCCATGTTCGGCCCGGTCATCAGCCAGATGCGGCCGGCCATTGCGGCGGGAGCGGTGCCCTCGGGCGGCGACAGATCGCAATCATTGGCGACGAACGGACCGCCGTCCGCGTGCAGCGCCTGCTCGACCACCGGATGGCGCCCGCCAATGATGGCGAAGGCCAGGCTGCCATCGACCGAGGGGCGGACATAGTCGCGCTCGACCGCGAGCTCGGCGAGCGCGGCCGCGACGTCGATCAAGGCGAGCGCGTTGGCCGCGTCCTTGATCGGCACGCTTGCCGCGGCGACCGTCACCGCCAGGCGGTCAAAAATCTCAAGCTCGAGCGCCAGCGCCCGGTCGGCCGCGTTGGCGATCTTGGCTTCGAGTTCGCCGAGCTCGGTGGTGGAAAAGCGCACCTGGCCGGCCAATGTCTGGCGATGAATGAAGGTCGCGTTGAGCGGCGCGCTCAACAGCTTGTCGCCGTGCTGGCCTGAGACTTCGACGAAATAGCCGAGCACATTGTTGTGCCGGATCTTCAGCGCGCGGATGCCCGTGGTCTCGGCATAGCGCACCTGCAGCGCGGCAACGACGCGGCGCGATTCGTCGCGCAGCGCGCGGGCTTCATCGAGCGCCGGCTCGTAGCCTAAGCGCACGAAGCCGCCGTCGCGGCGCAACGCCGGCAATTCGTCGCCGAGCGCTCGTCTCAGCTCGACGGCGATGGCGGCATCGGGGCGGCGCAGCGCCGCAATGGTTTGCGCAATGTCGCGGGGTATGTGCGCCAAACCCGTGAGCCGAGCCGAAAATTCCGCGGCCGCGACGATGCCGTCGCGGATGGCGGCAAGGTCGCGCGGGCCGCCGCGGCCGACGACGATGCGCGCCAGCGCGCGCGCCAGATCGGGCGCGGCTTTGAGGCCGGTGCGCAGATCGTTGCGCGCCGCGCCGTCCTCGACGAACGCCGTGACCGCATCGAGCCGGTGCGCGATCTCGGCCGGATCGGTCAGCGGCGCTGAGAGCCGCTGCGCCAACAACCGGGAGCCCGCCGCCGTCACGGTGCGGTCAATGGCGGCAAGCAGCGAGCCGCGGCGCTCGCCTGCGAGCGTGTGCACGAGTTCGAGATTGCTCCGCGTTGCCTGGTCGATGGCAAGCGTCGCGCCGGCCGCCTCGCGCGCCGGAACCGACAGCGGCGGGCGTTTGCCGAGCTGGGTGCGCTCGACATAGGTGACCGCGGCGGCCGCCGCCGTCAGCTCGATGCGCGAGAAGGCCCCGAACGCGGCCGTGGTCGCGACGCCGAAAAACGAAGCGAGGCGGCGCTCCGCCGTCGCGCCGTCGAACACGTCGCGGGTGAGCGGCGTCAGCGCCGGCAGCGACCGCAGGAACGGCGCCAGCTCGGTGTCGGCGTAAAACGCGTCGGAAACGATGATCTCGCCGGGCTCAATGCGCGCGATCGCGGCGGAAAGCGAAGCGCGATCGCGTTCGGCGACGCGAAATTCGCCGGTTGAGATGTCGATCCAGGCCAGCGCGAAATGGTCTTCGCCGGCGGAAGCACGGCTGCGGGCGAGCGCCAGGAGGTAATTGTTGCGCTTGGCGTCGAGCAGCGAATCTTCGGTCAGCGTGCCCGGCGTCACCAGCCGTACCACGTCGCGGCGCACTACGCTTTTGGCGCCGCGCTTCTTCGCCTCGGCGGGATCTTCAAGCTGGTCGCAGACAGCGACCCGGTGGCCGAGCGCAATCAGCCGGTGCAGATATTCGTCGGCCCGCTCGATCGGCACCCCGCACATCGGAATGTCGAGGCCCTGATGTTTTCCCCGCTTGGTCAGCATGATGCCGAGCGCGCGGGAAGCCACCTCGGCGTCGGCGAAGAACATCTCGTAGAAGTCGCCCATCCGGTAGAACAACAGGCAGTCCGGATTGGCGGCCTTGATCTCGATATATTGCTCCATCATGGGGGTGACGCGAGCGACGTCGTCGCCCGCTTTGGGCGCGGCGGGCGCCGCCGCCGTTTCGGGGGCAGGCTCAGGCGAGTCAGTCACGATGGTGCGCGCGGCGTCCATGACGCGACGCTAGCAAAAAATCGGCCGTCATGCCTGGCTCTGTGCCCGGGCATCCACGACTTTAAGCCGGACTAAAAAAGACGCAGATGGCCGGAACAAGTCCGGCCATCGAGTCCGACTATAACGATGCGGCGGGGAGCTTTGAGCTATTTCACCAGCTTTTTGCCGGTGACCGCTTCGAGGTTCTTGTAAAACACCTTTTCGCTCGTCGCCTTGTCCATCTTGAGCGAATCCAGGATTTCCAGCGTCACCCGCGGGAACATGGTGCCGCCTTCGGGATCGAACGGGCAGTCCGACGCGAACACGATCTTGTCGATGGGAAAGAATTCCATGCCGGCCTTGGTCGCCGGCACCGCGGTGAACGCCGCGGTATCGGCATAGAAATCCTGCTTGAAATAATCGAGCGGCCGCTTCTTCAGGCTCTTGCGCAGGCCGGTGTAATCCTCATCCGTGGTGCGCTGGCCCATCACGTCGTTGCCGGGCCCGAGCCGGCCTTCGAGCATGGGCACGATGCCGGCGAAATGGTGCGTGATGATTTTCAAGTTGGGGTGGGTGTCCATGATCTTTGAATAAACGAGGCGCAGCATGGCGCAGGCCGTTTCATAGGACCAGCCGATGGTCCACCAGATTTCATAGAGCGACTTCTTCTCGTCGAGATAATCCGGCGTCTCGGCGCCGCGCGCCGGATGGATCCAGATCGGCGCGCCGAGCTCATTCATCCTTTTCCAGAACGGCGCGAATTCCGGCCGGTCGATCGGCTTGCCGGCGACATTGGTGTAGATCTGCACGCCGAGCGCGCCGTTTTTGAGCGCGCGCTCGGCCTCGCCGACGCCGGCGTCGGGCGAAGCGAGCGACACCTGCGCCACCCAGCCAGGGAAGTGATCCTTTTCCTTGGCGATCAATTCGGCAAAGCCGTCATTGATGATACGGCAGAATTCGTCGATATCGGCCGGCGTCTTGGCGAATTTTTCGATCGGCGGCTGCGGATAGGACAGGATCTGCTGATAGTCCTTGTGGCCGTCAACGATCTTCTTGCGCACATCGATATCGAACAAGGCCGGCAGCGAACGGATGCGCTTTCCCATGTCCTTGTAGTCGCCGGCGACCTCATTGAGCTTGGCGAAGAATTTTTCCGGAAAAAAGTGGGTATATGCGTCGATGCGCATGAGCGGTTCTCTCCCTTTTGGTGGCTAGGCTTCTAGAACATCGTCGGCAGGAAATGAAGCGCGGCCCGCCTATGCTGATTTCGCGCAGCTCCGCAGCGCAAGCGTAGTGGGACGCGGCCCGTCAGGGATTGCCGTTGAGCCGCGCGGCGATCTCGGGCGGGATCGGCTGCGACTTGATGCGCTCCGGATCGGCGGGATCGCGGGCGACGAAGACGCGAGTCTCGAAACCCTCGACCGCAAGCACACCGGCTTTGGCCAGGCGATGCTCGATCTTGATGCTGGAGCGGCCGCAGGCGGCAACCGCGGTCTCGATCGTCACCTCGTCGCCATAGCGGCTCGGCACGCGGAAAATCGCGCGGGTCTCCACGATGGGATGGCCGAGGAAATGATGGGCCTTGAGATAGTCGAACTTGGCCATGCCGATGGCGCGCTCCATCATAAAAGTGGTCGAAGTGTCGAACATGGCGAAATACCGCGGATAGAACACGATACCGGCCGGATCGCAGTCGCCCCATTCGATGCGCAGCGTGCGGATATTGCTGAACATTTTGTTTCTTACCGCGGCGCCATGCGCAGCGCCCCGTCGAGCCGGATGACTTCGCCGTTGAGATAGCGGTTCTCGATCATGTGGCGGATCAGGCTGGCATATTGCGGCGGTTGGCCGAGCAGTTTTGGAAACGGCACCGAAATCGCAAGGCTCTGCTGCGCCTGCTCCGGCAGCGCGTGCAGCATCGGGGTGGAGAAAAGTCCCGGCGCCACTGCGTTGACGCGGATGCCGAACTGGGCAAATTCGCGCGCCGCCGGCAGCACCAGGCCGATGACACCGCCCTTGGACGCGGCATAGGCCGCCTGGCCGATCTGGCCCTCATAGCCCGCGACCGAGGCGGTGCAGATGATGATGCCGCGCTCGCCGTCCTGCAGCGGGTCAAGCGCCTGCATGGCGGCGGCGGCAAGCCGCATCACATTGAACGTGCCGACGAGGTTGATCTCAACGACGCGGGCGAAATCGGCGAGCGGCATCGGGCCGTCGCGGCCGACGATGCGCTTGGCCGGTCCGACGCCGGCGCAATTGATGACGATGCGCGCCACGCCATGTTCCTTCTTGGCGGCGGCGATCGCGGTTTCGGTTTCGTCCGCCGCCGTGACGTCGCAATGCACTGCAAGCCCGCCGATCTTTTTCGCGGTGTCGCGGGCGCCGTCGTCATTGACGTCGAAGATCGCCACCCTGGCGCCGGCTTCGGCCAGCATTGCCGCGGTGGCGGCGCCCAACCCCGACGCGGCGCCGGTGACGATCGCGGCATGTCCCTTGATGTCCATGTTTAACTGACCTTCTTAAATCACCTGGGCGGTCGTTGCCGCCCTGGCGGCGATGAGGTTGGCGACGAGAACGTGCGGCGGCGGCACGTCTGCGTATAGGTCCTCGACCAAAGCTGAGCGATGGGCAAGCACCGTGCGCTGATTGATCGATCCTTTGTCGGTGGTCTCGCCGATATCGAGCGACGGCGGATCGGTCAACAGCACGGCGCGGGTGACCCGGCTCGAGGTGCCGGTCGACGCTGCGACGAAGGAATCGAGCAGGCGGGCGAACGCAGCCGTCACCCGTTGATCGGCCAGCAACGCTTCGGCCGGAACATCGGCGTTAAGATCCGGCGTCAGTTTGCGGCAGGCGTCGAGGTCGGGGAACACCAGGGCCGTAACCTCGTCGCGATCGGCGCCGGCGGGCACGACATCGCGCACCAGCGGCGCGAAATGCGCTATGAACGCGGCGCGTAGCGGCCCGACACTGACCCAGGTACCGGTCGCGAGCTTAAAGTCCTCGGCAAGCCGGCCGTCGAACAACAGGCCTTTCGTCGGATCGCCTGGGTCCTCGAATTTCAGCGCATCGCCGATCTTGTAATAGCCCTCGTCGTCGAAGGCGGCAGCATTCAGCGCCGCTGCGCGCCAATAGCCGGGCGTGATATTGGCGCCCCGCAGGCGAGCCTCCAGCTTGCCCTCGCGCGGCACCAGCTTGAGCTCGACCCCCGGCGCCGGCAGTCCGATATTGCCGCTGCGCCGGCATTCCCAGGTGCAGGCCAGCGCCAGCGGCGCGGTTTCGGTCGAGCCCAAGCTCGAGACAAAGATGATGCGCTCGCCGGTGGTCTTGATCGCAAGCGCCTGCAGCGCGTCGAGCACGTGCTGCGACAGGCTGGCGCCGGCGTAGAACAGCACCTTCAAGCGGCTGAAGAATGTCTCGCGCAGTTCGCGGTCGGCTTCGAGATAGGGCACCAGCATCTCAAAGCCCTTCGGCACGTTGAAATAGATCGTCGGCGCGACGTCGCGCAGATTGCGCACGGTCGCGGCGATGCCGACCGGCAGCGGCCGGCCTTCGTCAATATAGAGTGTGCCGCCATTGTCGAGCACCAGCCCGAAATTGTGATTGCTGCCGAAAGTGTGGCTCCATGGCAGCCAGTCGACGACGGTCGGCGGCTCGTCGCGCAGGAACGGGAAACCCGCGCTGATCATCGCCTGATTGGCGCAGATCATCCGCTGCGTGTTGATGACGCCTTTGGGTTGGCCGGTCGAGCCGGAGGTGAAAAGAAATTTGGCGATCGTGTCGGGTCCGACTTTTGCGTGCGCCAGGTCGACCGCCGCCGTCGGGTGTGGCGATAAAAGTTCGGCAAAGGCCGTGCTGGCCCGGTCCTGGGATGGCGCATCGGCGACCACGATCTCGATGTCCCCCGGCACCGCGGCGGCGATGGCGCGCGCGAAGGCCGTGGCGTTCGCGGCGAAGACGAGGCCGGGCGACAGAATGCCGATTATGGTTTTGAGTTTGCCGAAATCGGCCGACAAGAGCGAATAGGGCACCGAAATTGGCGCATAGGGAATGCCGACATGCATGGCGGCAAGGCCAAGGAGCGCGTGCTCGATATCATTGCCGGACAGGATCGTGATCGGACGTTCGGCCGAGAGCTCGCGTTCGAGCAACGCCGCGGCGATCGCACGCACCGCTTGCAGCGTTGCCGCATAGGTCAAGGTTCGCCAGCCGCCGGCGCTGTCGCGCTGCGCCAAAAAAACCTGCTCCGGCGTGGCTGAGGCCCAATGCACCAGCCGCTCGGTCAGCTTTTGCGGATGCGGCGGCAGCGGGTGCGGCGAGCGCATCAGGATGACGCCATCGCTAAGCCGTTCGACATCGACCTCCGCCGCGGCGAGCTTCACTGGCCGCAGCGGCGCGCGGTTCGGCACGGCAACGCTCGTCGCGGCAGTAATCGTCATGTCAGGTTCGCGCCACTTTGGGCGCGCGCTTTTCTAAAAACGCCTTGAGCCGGGCTTTGGCTTCCTCGTCGCCTTGCGCGATCGCGGCGGCAAGCGCCTCGGTGACATAGCCGGCTGCAGGATCGCTCTTGGCAATGCGCGGCAGCAAATGCATCACGGCGAAATTCGTAAATGGCGCATTGCCGGCGATGCGGTGCGCGAGCTCCATGCCTTTGGCGAGCCCTTCGCCTTCGTCGACCAGATATTGCGTCAGCCCGATCGCCTGGCCTTCCTCGGCGGACAGCGTGCGCCCGGTCAGCATCATGTCCATCACGCGCGCGGTGCCGATCAAGGGCGGCAGCCGCACCGAACCACCGCCGCCGATATAGATGCCGCGGCTCGCTTCCGGCAGCGCATAGAAGGCCGAGCGCTCGGCGACGCGCACATGCGCCGCGGCGGCGAGTTCCAGCCCGCCGCCGACCACCGCGCCATGCAGCACGGCAACCACCGGCACGGCGCCGAACTCGATGCGTTCGAAGGCGCGATGCCAGGAGCGCGAATGCGCGACGCCGGCAAAGGTGTCGCGTTCGGCGAGTTCAGCGAGATCCAGCCCGGCGCTGAAATGATCGCCGTCGCCGGCCAGCACGACGGCGCGGATATCCTCGGGCAGCGCGCCAAAGAAGCTCTCGATGCCGTGCACGGTCGGATCGTCGAGCGCATTGCGTTTGGCGGCGCGCGCCAGCGTCAACACGGCGATGACGCCATGCCGCTCGGCACGCAGCGTCGGCGGCAAATCCGCGAATTCGGCTACAGGGGTCGTCATCGGCCAATCGGTTTGTGGCGGTCCGCCCTTTGCGTCGCGCGGGGCTATTTGACCCTGTCCGCCGCGGCCCGTAAATAGCCTGCAAGGCCCGGATAAGACACGGAAACGACGGAGCGCGCGATGCGAGAGGTGTTTATTTGCGATGCCGCGCGCACCGCCATCGGCCGTTACGGCGGTGCGCTCGCCAAGGTTCGCACCGACGACCTCGCCGCCGTGCCGATCAAGGCGCTCCTCGCCCGCAACGCCAAGGCCGATTGGACGCGGCTGGACGAGGTGTTTCTCGGCTGTGCCAATCAATCCGGCGAGGACAATCGCAATGTCGCGCGCATGGCGCTGTTGCTCGCAGGCCTCCCCGATTCGATCCCGGGCGTGACCGTCAACCGGCTGTGCGCCTCCGGCCTCAACGCGGTCGGCGACGCGGCGCGCGCGATCCGTTCTGGCGAAATGGAATTCGCCATCGCTGGCGGTGTCGAATCGATGACGCGGGCGCCGTTCGTGATGGGCAAGTCAGGCGAAGCATTTTCGCGGTCAGCTGAAATCTACGACACCACGCTCGGCTGGCGCTTCATCAATCCCTTGCTCAAGGCGCAATACGGCGTCGACTCGATGGCCGAGACCGCCGAAAATGTGGCGCAAGAATTCCAGGTGACGCGCCAGGATCAAGACGCCTTCGCGCTGCGCTCGCAACAGCGCGCCGCCAAAGCCATCGGCACGGGCTATTTTGCCAACGAGATTGTTGCGGTCGCGGCGCCGGGCGGCAAGGCCGGGCCGATCGTCGTCAATGAAGACGAGCATCCGCGTTTCGACACCACGATCGAAATGCTGCAAAAGCTAAAACCCATCGTGCGCGATACCGGCACCGTCACCGCTGGCAATGCCTCGGGCATCAATGACGGCGCAGCCGCCATCATCCTTGCCAGCGCGGACGCGGCCAAGGCGCACGGTCTTACGCCCCGGGCGCGCGTTCTCGGCATGGCCTCGGCCGGCGTGCCGCCGCGCATCATGGGGATCGGCCCGGTACCGTCGACCCGCAAATTGCTGGAGCGGTTGGGCTTGAAAATCACCGATTTCGATCTGATCGAGATCAACGAAGCCTTCGCCGCGCAGGGGCTCGCCTGCCTGCGCCAGCTTGGCGTCGCCGACGATGCCGAACACGTCAATCCGCACGGCGGCGCCATTGCGCTCGGCCATCCGCTCGGCATGTCGGGCGCGCGGCTGACGCTCACCGCGGTGCATGGCCTGGAAAAGCGCGGCGGCAAGCGTGCGCTGGCGACGATGTGCGTCGGCGTCGGCCAGGGCGTTTCGCTGGCGCTGGAGCGGGTTTAGTCACAGTCAGGAGAGCTTTTCAGTGCCGATGTCCCCGGGTTACGTCCCGTTCCATCCCAATCCGTCGAAGCCGAAATTCAAAGCCCCGGTGGGCGCGGTCGATGCGCATTGCCATGTGTTCGGGCCGGAGGCGACGTTTCCTTATGCGCCGGAACGCAAATACACGCCCTGCGACGCGCCAAAGGAAAAGCTGTTCGCGCTGCGCGATTTCCTGGGCCTCGACAAGAACGTCATTGTGCAGGCGTCGTGCCACTCCAAAGACAACCGCGCCATGGTCGATGCGCTCGATGCCTCGAACGGCCGGGCCAAGGGCGTCGCCTTTGTCGGCGAAGAGGTGGCTGACGACG
>JBEKRD010000034.1:0-41337 GCA_049519075.1 Xanthobacteraceae bacterium
GTTGCCGAGCAGTCCGGATCGGCCGATCACCGGCGGCACGCAGCTTCAGCGCAGCACCCGCGCACAAGAAGCTCACTGCGACGGCGAGGTCCGCGCGCAAATGCTCTGACAGGCGACCTGTTGTGTCGTGCAACCGAGCTGACACGAGACGCTCGCATTGGCGTTGCCGTTTGCTGTCGCGGCCCCGGTGGGCGCCGTGCCGGGCACGACGCAGCTGGCTTGGCACGTCGCAGCCTGGGAATTGCAGAGCATCATGCAATTGGTCACGGTGGATGATTGCGCCAGCCGCATCCTGTCCGCGGCGGCACTGCTGACAGATCCGCCGCTGGCAAAGCTCACCGCCAAGACGGCGAACACAAGCACGACCCGCAGCATGACCGCCTCCCGATTCTCGATCGCGAGACGTCATCATAACGCCACGGCTGTAACAGGGAAATGCCGCACCGGCAAATCCCGGTCCAGATTTTCGCCCCGCCTTGCCGAGGCTTAGGCCGACAGAATGTAATCGTGCATCGCCGCCGAATCGCGCTCCATTTCGTGCAGGCGATGCTTGACCACGTCGCCGATTGACACCATGCCGACAAGCTGCTCGCGAGAATCAACGACGGGAAAATGTCGGAATTTGCCGGCCGTCATGCGCTCCATGATGCTGGTGACCGTCTCGCTCTCGGTGCAGGTTGAGACTTTGCGGGTCATGGTCTGGCTAACGGGCTCGTCGAGTGCTGCAGCGCCGCGTTCGGCGAGCACGCGCACGATGTCGCGTTCGGACAGGATGCCGACAACGCGGTTGTCGGCGCCGAGAATGAGCACCGCACCGATGCGCCTCTCGGCAAGAAGTCCGACGGCAGCGGCGAGCGTGGCGCTGGGTTCGATGCTGACGACCTCGCGGCCCTTGCCCGCAAGGATGATGCTGACGGTCATGGAAGCCTCCCTATCCTTCATCACGCCGCCGCATCGGGGCGGATCGGCGACGATGGAGGTGATAGGTATAATGTCGGGAGTCTGCGCCGGGTTCCACAAGTAGATCTGCGTATCGCGCTGCGGCGCAGCATTGACCGGAACTGGCTCAAGCACCCGGTTCGCTATCGGCCTCGTCGAGGTGGCGGTCGCCGTGATCGTGTTTGTGTTGGGGTACGACCGGGTCGAAGGCGTTGAACAGAAATAAGCCGGCGAAAAAGCCACCGATATGCGCCTGCCAGGCGAGTGACTGTCCCGCCTCCTCGCCGAACGAAACCGTGCCGAGGCCGAACAGCGCATTCAACCCGAGCCACACCGCCAGGAACATAAGAAACCGCGGGTCGCGCAGCGTCACCGCGAGCGGTGCAGCCGGCATGCGATAGGCATCGCCGGCATTTTCCCGTAACAGGCCAAGCGGGCCGCGCTCCTGGAAGACAAAGCGCATCGCCGCCGCCATGGCGCCGGAGATCGCGGCCGACGCGCCAATCATCGGCTCCATCGCGCCAAGATGGGTGACGAGGTGAGCGAGCGCGCCAACCGCTGCCATCACGAGCATGAAGACGCAATAACGCCATGGTCCAAAACGCCGTGCCAGCGCGGTGCCGAAGGGCAAGAGCCAAGCGAGATTAAGGCCGAGATGCATGAGATCGGCGTGAATGAAGGCATAGCTGAAAAAGGTCCACAGATCGGCGCCGAAGCCCCCCGGAAAAGCGCCGCTGACCGCGAGATCGGTGCCGTAGCGCGCCGGGATGAAGGCAAACGTCAGAAGAAATAGGACGTCCTGGTCGTCCGTCAGCACATAGCTGCGCACCAGATGCACGAGCACCAGCACGACCACGGTCGCAATGACGACCCGCGGCACATTGAACATCGGCTCGGATGGCTGCGTCACGGGTCCTACCTGTTGTGCCGAGATAGGCCGACGCCGCGGCGAGAACAAGCCGGGCGCGATCGCAAAACCGCAAGCGGCACGGCAAAAAACAAAAGGGAGGACGCTTTCCGTCCTCCCTCTCGCGCGCTGCGCGGGGTTTCCGCGGTCGACGCCGGCGATGCATCCCCGCATCGCGCGGCGTCGGGTCACATCCCCTCGCCTCCCGTATTCCGTGTCACGACCCTAGGCCGGCCGGCGGGCGCAGCCAACGTCAACGTTTCGTTAAGTTTAATTCCGCGTTAGCGCGCCGCGTCCGGTCCCGCGACGCGTGCCCGGCACGTCCCCTGCTCCGTACCCAGCCAATGAGCCCGTCGGCCGCAATTCTTGTCTCGATCCGGGACAGTTGTGCGGCGGCGGCACGACGCAGGAAGCGGGGATCATGAAACACGCAGCGAGTCGCGAACTCTATGCCTACTGGAACGAGCGACGCGGCACGCGGTCGGCCCCCGAGCGCGCCGAGATCGAGCCCGGCGCCATTCGCCAGGCGCTCAGCGACGCTTTCATCCTGACGCTCGATCCGGGCTCGGGTCACCCGTTTCGTTTGGCCGGCACACGGGTTTGCGCCCTGTTCGGCCGCGAGCTCAAGGGCGAGCCCTTCATCGGGCTGTGGGCCGCGGCGAGCCAGCCGACCATTGGCGACCTTCTCGCCATGCTCAACGACGAGCGCGTCGGCACCGTTGCCGGCGTGACGGCGCACAGCGGTAACGGTGAACCGATCGATCTCGAGCTTCTGCTCCTGCCGCTCGGCTCAAGCCGGCCGAGCCTAGCCCGCACCATCGGCGTTCTGGCGCCGCTGAAGATCCCGCAATGGCTCGGCGCCAGCCCGATCGGCGCCCTGACGCTTGGCGGCCGCAGGCATGTCGGCGCGGCCATCGAAAGCCGCCTGTTGCCGCGTTTCATGGTGCCCCGCCGGCGCCACCTCGTGGTGCACGAAGGCGGCCGCGTCTAACGAGATCGGCCAGCGTCGCGTCGCGGCCGTCAGGCCAAATGCGTCGCAAGGCGGCTAACGGGCCGTTAACACCGCCCGGCCTAGGCTCGGTTGCATCCGGCCGGGCACCATGAACAGCATGCCGATAGTTGCACAACGATCAGGTTTGCGGGCGCTGAACGAGGACCGCCGGCGGCATCAGCGCGTCAAGGTCAATCTGCTTGGCCGCTACATGCTTGCGGATCGCCGTGAATTTCCCTGTCAGGTCGTGAACATGTCGCCGGGCGGCATGGCGCTGATCGCGCCGGTCGGCGGCGAGCCGGGCGAGCGCGTCATCGCCTATGTCGACCACCTCGGCCGGCTGGAAGGCAAAATCGCGCGGCTGTTCCAAAACGGCTTCGCCATGACGATCTCCGCGACCACGCGCAAGCGCGAGAAGCTCGCGGCCCAGCTCACCTGGATCGCCAACCGCCATATCCTCGGTCTGCCGGAAGACCGCCGGCACGGCCGTATCGTGCCGCGCAGGCCGGTCGGCCGCCTCATCCTGCCGAGCGGCGTCAACCTCACCTGCCGCATCATCGACGTGTCGGAATCCGGTGCCGGTATCGCGACCGATCAACGGCCGCCGATCGGGACGCTGGTTACGCTTGGCAAGGTGACTGGGCGCGTGGTGCGCCACCTCGAAGACGGCTTTGCCATCGAATTCACCCGCCTGCAGCATCCGGACTTCTTGGAAGAGAACGTCACCGCAGAGTGAAATCGGAGACGACAATTGTCGTTATCCGGCTTGGCATGATGTCCCGCTCAAGCGCGCCATTTGCCGCCGATTCTATCCCCACCACCTGATCGCCATCGCACTGCGACCGCCGCCCGCACCGGCAAAACCGGCTTGCGGCGGGCATGCCGCCGCATCGCCGACAATTTGAATCAAAACTGTATAGTTCTAATTTTATACAATATTCGCCGCGAAGATCGCGCTAGTTTTGCTGTATCTTGAAGCGGTTTTACTTCAAATTGAACGACTCAACTTAGCGGCGCCGCAAAAACTTTGTGCGAAACGTGACCCCGACGAGATGGGAAGGGGTTGCGATGCGTGCGGGTGCGAAGACTCTCCTCAAACACTGTGCGGCGGCCAGCGTCGTCGCGGCCGCGCTGTTCGCGGCGCCGAGCGCAGGCTCCGCCGATGAGCGGGCGCGCTTTATCGTGGTCGGCGATGTCGCTCGTGCGCCGATCGGTTGGGTCGAGTTTTGCGTCGAATACGATCCGGAATGCAAGACCAAGCCCTCATTGCCGCGCGACGTCGTGCTCTCGGCGCAGGCCTGGAAGGATCTCGAGCGCATCAATCTGTGGGTCAACACCAACATCAAGCCGATGACCGATATGGATCATTGGGGCGTCGTCGAGCGTTGGAATTATCCGGACGACGGCTACGGCGATTGCGAGGACTACGCGCTGCAGAAGCGCAAGATGCTGATCCAAGCCGGCTGGCCGCGCGAGGCGCTGCTCATCACCGTGGTGCGCGACAAGAACGGCGACGGCCATGCCGTGCTGACGCTCAAATCGGACAAAGGCGAATATATTCTCGACAACCAAACCAACGATGTCCTGTTGTGGTCGGACACCGGCTACCGCTTCGTGAAGCGCCAGTCGCAAGCCGATCCGAATGTCTGGCTCGCGCTCGGCGACAGCTACCCAGCGCCCGCCACCGCATCGTCACGCTAGGCATCAAAGGAGTTACGCGACCCGGTCACGTCCCCACCCCTCCCCCGTCCCCAGACCGGGCTCGCGCGCGGCCGGCTCTCCCCCAGGAGCCGGCCGCACCTTTTTTCGAAAGATTTTGCGGTTTCCCGAAGGCTGCCGACGTGTCGTTGGATACGCCCAGTTTACGACGCGCCATTTTTATTGCAGCGCACACAAAGCAGATAGCGCTCGGCGGGCTGCCCAGCCACGGGCCGCATAAACGCCGCGTAAACAAGCCATTGTTTTCAAGAGAGTATTGAGCGTCGTCAGCGACTGAAGAAACGTTTTTGTGAGTTGTCCATCGCATCGATTCTGGTATTGGTGCACCGCAGCGATCTCGATCGCTGAGGGGTGACGTTGGCTGGCCGCGCCGCGAGCCACGTTTGGCATAGCCAAGCGTGTCGTTGGGGAGTCCCTACCGCATGGTTGCCATTGTCCGCATTGCATTGCGGCGCCCATACACCTTTGTCGTCCTCGCACTGCTGCTGCTGATTATCGGTCCGCTTGCGGCTTCGCGCACGCCTGTCGATATTTTTCCGGAAATCCGCATCCCGATCATCGCCGCGGTCTGGCAGTACACCGGATTGCCGCCGAAGGAGATGGCCGGACGCATCGTCACGAGCTACGAGCGCGTCCTGACCACAACGGTCAATGATATCGAGCACATCGAGGCGAACTCCTATAACGGCATCGGCATCGTCAAAGTGTTCTTTCAGCCGGGCGTCGACATTCGCATGGCGAATGCGCAAGTCACGGCGGTGTCTCAGACGGTGCTGAAGAATTTGCCGCCGGGTTCTACACCGCCGCTGATCCTGAACTACAACGCCTCGACCGTCCCGATCATCCAGCTTGCGCTGTCCGGCAAAGGCTTGTCTGAACAACAGCTGGCCGACCTCGGCTTGAACACCATACGCCCTTCCCTGGTCACGGTATTCGGCGCGGCGATCCCTTATCCCTATGGCGGCAAGTCCCGGGAGGTTCAGCTCGATCTCAACTCGTCGGCGATGCAGGCGCGCGGCCTCTCGGCGCAGGACGTCGCCGGTGCGCTGGCGAATCAAAACCTGATTACGCCGGTCGGCACCGAAAAGATCGGCAATTTCGAATATAATATTCAGCTCAATAATGCGCCTTCCCTGATCGCCGATTTGGGCAACCTGCCGATCAAAACCGCCAACGGCGCGATGGTTTATATCCATGACGTGGCGCAGGTCCGCGACGGCAACCCGCCGCAGACCAACATCGTGCATGTCGAGGGCAACCGCTCCGTGCTGATGCAGGTGTTGAAGAACGGCGCCGTGTCCACGCTTTCGATCATCGACGGCATCAAGAAAAAAGCCAAGGAGGTCAAAGCGTTCCTGCCGGAGAATATGGACATTGCGCTGCTCGGCGATCAATCGATTTTCATCAATGCGGCGATCGGCGGCGTGATCCGCGAAGGCGTCATCGCCGCGGCGCTGACCAGCCTGATGATTCTGTTGTTTCTCGGCAGCGTGCGCTCGACGCTCATCATCGCGACGTCGATCCCGCTTTCGGTGCTTGGATCGATCGCGACGCTCTCCGCGCTGGGCGAGACGCTCAACATCATGACGCTGGGCGGCCTGGCGCTCGCGGTCGGCATCCTGGTCGACGAAGCCACGGTGACGATCGAAAACATCAATTGGCATCTCGAGCAGGGCAAGGAGGTTGAGACCGCCATCATGGACGGCGCGGCGCAGATCGTGGTGCCGGCTTTTGTTTCGATGCTCTGCATCTGCATCGTGTTCGTTCCGATGTACCTATTGACCGGCGTGTCGCGATACCTGTTCGTGCCGATGGCCGAAGCGGTGATGTCGGCAATGGTCTGGTCGTTCATCCTGTCGCGCACCCTGGTGCCGACCATGGCCAATTATTTGCTGCGCAAGCACGCCCCCCACACCGACATGCATGGCCTCGACGGGCCGCTGCCGCCCTCGCGCAATCCTTTCGTGCGCCTGCAACGCAAATTCGAGCTCGGTTTCGAACGGTTCCGCAGCGGTTATTTGGATCTGTTGGGCTTGGCGCTGCAGCATCGCGTCGTTTTCGTCGCCTGCTTCCTTGGTTTCGTGGTCGGCTCGTTCGCGCTGGTGCCTTATCTTGGCCGCGATTTCTTTCCGTCGGTCGATGCCGGCCAGATTCTGTTGCATGCGCGCACCCGCGTCGGCACCCGCGTCGAGGAAAGCGCCCAGCAATTCAGCGAAATCGAGAAGGCCATTCGTCAGATCATTCCGCCCAAAGACCTCGCAACGCTGGTCGACAATGTCGGCATGCCGGTCTCCGGCATCAACATGACCTACAACAACACCGGCACCATCGGCACCCAGGACGGCGAGATCCAGATCAAGCTCAACGAAGACCATCGGCCTACCGCGCAATATGTCCGCACGATGCGCGAGGAATTGCCGGCGCGATTCCCGGGCACGACATTTTCGTTTCTGCCGGCCGATATCATCAGCCAGATCCTGAATTTCGGCGCGCCCGCGCCGATCGATCTGCAAATCCGCGGACCGAAAATCGACACCGATTACGCCTATGCGGAAGCGCTGCTGCGCCGGCTCCGGCACGTTCCGGGACTGGTCGACGCACGCATTCAGCAGTCGCTCGGCGCGCCCGCCTTCGATGTCGATGTCGACCGCACCCGCGCTCAATATGTCGGCGTCACCGAACGCGACGTAACCAACAGCATGGTTGTCAATCTGGCCGGCAGCGGCCAGGTCGCGCCGACCTTCTGGCTCAATCCCGACAACGGGGTGTCCTATGCGATTGTGATGCAGACGCCGCAGTACCAGATGGACTCGCTGAATTCCTTGAAAAATCTGCCCATCACCGCGGCGGGAGCACAGTCGCAAACGCTTGGCGCGATCGCCGACATCAAGCGCGTCAACACGCCCGCGGTCTACTCGGAATACGACATCCAGCCCGTCGTGCAGATCTATGGCACCACGCAGGGCCGCGACCTCGGTTCGGTCGCCTCCGACATCCAGAAGGTTGTCGAAGACAGCGCCAAGGATCGTCCTAAAGGCGTGCGGGTGCTGATGCTCGGCCAAGTCGGGACCATGAACAGCGCCTTCTCAGGCCTGCTGTTCGGCCTGCTTGGCGCGATCGTGCTGATCTACCTCTTGATCGTGGTCAACTTTCAGTCCTGGACCGATCCGTTCGTGATCATCACCGCGCTGCCGGCGGCGCTCGCCGGCATCGTCTGGATGCTGTTCGCCACCGGAACGACATTGTCGGTGCCAGCCCTCACCGGCGCCATCATGTGTATGGGCGTCGCGACCGCAAACAGCGTTCTGGTCATCAGTTTCGCCCGCGAGCGGCTTGACGAACTCGGCGATCCGATCGCGGCTGCCATGGAAGCGGGCCTGGTGCGTTTCCGTCCGGTCCTGATGACGGCGCTGGCGATGGTCATCGGCATGTTGCCGATGGCGCTCGGCTTGGGCGAAGGCGGCGAACAGAACGCGCCCCTTGGCCGCGCCGTGGTCGGCGGCCTGATCTGCGCAACAATCGCAACGCTGATGTTCGTGCCCGTCATTTTCAGCCTGCTTCACGGACGCCGTGACAAGCCGGCAGTCCCGGCAATTGGAGAATCGCATGCCGTCTGACCCTCGTTCGTCGGTCATTTCGCGTCGAGGACTCTATCTCGGCGGGCTGTTGGTCGCCTCGGTCGCCGCCATCATCGTCATCATGGGTCTGACAACCCGCAAAATGGCCGATGCGAAATTAAGCGAATGGACCGAGACCCAGGCCGTTCCCGTGGTGGCTCTGGCGATGCCGGACAGCCACGGCAGAAAATCGACATTGGACCTGCCGGGCCGGTTGGAGGCCTACACCCAGGCGCAAATCTATGCGCGCGTCAGCGGATATATCAAGGAGTGGAAGGCCGATATCGGCACCCCGGTCAAAGCCGGCGATCTGTTGGCGGAAATTGACGCGCCCGACCTCGACCAGCAGATCATGCAGGCCGAAGCCGACCTCGCCAGTGCGCAGGCAAATTCCAAGCTCTCCGACATGACGCTGTCGCGGGGCCAGCAATTGATCCCCTCGGGCGCCGTGTCGAAGCAGGATCTCGACCAGAGAGCCGCCGACGCCGCCAACAAGCAAGGTCTGGTCAGATCGGCCCAGGCTAATCTCGACCGGCTGCGCGTTCTCGAACAATACAAGCGGATTACCGCGCCGTTCGACGGGCTGGTCACCGTGCGCAGCACCGATGTGGGCCAACTGATCAACGCCGGCAACGGCGGCGGACCGCCTTTGTTCGTGGTTTCCGATACCGCAAGACTGCGCGTCTACGTCAACATTCCGCAAAATTACGTGCCGAGTATCCGGGTTGGCACCAAAGCTCAGATGTCGGTTCCCGAATATCCCGGTCGAAGCTTTTCCGCGACCGTCGAGGCTTCGGCACGGGCTGTCGATATTTCCTCCGGCACGACGCGGATGCTGCTCGTGGTCGATAATGCGAGCGGTGAGCTGATGACCGGCGCCTTCGCCAATGTGAGCTTCGACCTGCCGCACCCGGAGTCCGCGGTCAACGTGCCGGCGAGCGCCTTGATTTTCGATCAAAGCGGACTGCGCATCGCCACCGTGGACAACGACAATCGCGTCGTTCTCAAGACCGTCACCATCTCGCGCGACCTCGGCAAGATCATCGAGATCGGATCCGGTCTCAGCGCGCAAGACCGTGTCATCGAGAGCCCGCCCGACGGCATTGCCTCGGGCGACCAGGTGCGCGTTGCCGGCGAGCTCGGGACGCCCAGCGAGCCGAAAACCGCCGCTGCGATCACGCCTGGGACGACCCGGTAAAATAGGAGTGCGGCCGCTCGGCGCTCGGCCGGTCCTTCCGAGGCGTCCGCTGCATCTACCTTGGATGTCATTTCGGATGGCATTTACCCGGGCGCCGACATGTGGCATCGACTGGCCGACTAAAGTTGCGGCTGCGGCAGGCTTAAAGCCCCTACCCTCTGCATGACCACGGCGAACACTGGAGTTCGGTTCTGACCTGCCGCGGGCCTCTCAGTTCGGTCATTTCGCGGGCCGAGACCATGGCGGCTGTCATCGCGATAGCGATCGTGGCCGCCGCTGCGATCGGCGGCGCGGCGCAGGCCGAAAATATTGAAATCAGCAGTCGGCGCGCCGCCCAGCAGACCAGCTTCAGCGACCAGCAAATCCAGGACGGCTTCTTCAAGACCGCGTTCCATGCCGAGTTGCAATTCGACCGGCCCGCCGAGCGCATCCGCAAATTCGACGGCCCGGTGCGCGTCTTCGTCGCCAATCATGGCGCGCCGGATCGTCGCGCCGAGATCGCGGCGATCGTCGCCGACATCCGCGCGCATGTGGATCATCTCGACCTGGCAGTCACCAATGACCGCCAAGCCGCCAATTTCGTCGTGACGCTGGTGCGGCAGCGCGATTTCGCGCGGACCATTCATTCGCATTTCGGAAGACAAGAGGCAAAGCAGATCCAACACGCGCTCCGCCCGCAATGCTTATCCGGCCTCGGCAAGGATCAGAGCTATCGCATCGTGCGCGCCGAAGCGATCCTGCCGGTCGACGCCGGAGACTTTGCCTTTTACGACTGCGCCTACGAGGAGTTGCTGCAGCCCTTGGGCCTCATCAATGACGACAGTTCGGTGCCCTGGACCATGTTCAACGACGAGATCCAAATGGGATTCTTCGACCTCTACGATCAATATCTTGTCAATATTCTCTACGATCCGCGGGTCCTGCCGGGAATGACCAAAGACGAAGTCCACCGGGTCTTGCCGGACGTATTGCCGACCGTGCGGGCATGGGTGGCCGATGCGATGAGCGCAAAGCCAGCGCCCGTCAACAAATAGCCGGGGGCAAAAGTCCCCGGCTCAAGCGCCGCCCTCAGCAAGATTGAGCTACGCAAAGTGTCTGCGATCGCGCTCATCCGAGCGCGGCTTCAAACAGCGTGCAGATCTCTAGACCGGTCTCGTCGCGTCAGCGATGCGCCGCGGAAGTTTTCGCCGAAGACGACGAGAACTCAGTGATCTTCGCGGACTGGATCGCATGGTTGTACTTCGACGGCGCGCTGGCGGATGATCCAGCCTGCGCACGATCGGATACGAGCGATCCTACGGACACGATCGCAAGTGCAGCGGCAATCGTAAGAATGTTTTTGATCATAGTATCCTCCATTGGGTTCGAACTGTTTTGACGTTTCCCGTTCGAGGTCTTACCGCCCAATACGAAAGAAAATATGATCCGCAATACCAAACAGCGCAACAAATAATCGGCGCTTGCTTATAAGATCAGCAGGGTGCGGCTGCGATGAAAAAACAATCACGCAATTGATGCGCCGCACCCTGTGTGGCGTCGAGTAATCGGCGTTTGCTCACAAGATCAGCAGCGCGCAAGCACGATGAAAAAACCATCACTGAATTGATGCGCTGCACCAGGTGTGACAATGCAGCGCCGCGCGGAGGTTTCGTGGTACCGCAACGCAGCGAAATGTCACCCGACCGGCTTTAGTCCGGTCGCGTATTGCTGAAAACGCCTAACATAGATGTCGGCGCCGCCGGCGATCATCTTGATCGCGGCGTCATCGAGCGTGCGGACCGCGCGTGCCGGTGAACCGACGATGAGGGATCGGTCGGGAAAACTCTTGCCCTCGGTGACGAGCGCGCCGGCGCCGACCAGACAATTCTCGCCGATGCGCGCGCCGTTGAGCAAGATTGCGCCCATGCCGATCAGGCTGTTGGCGCCGATGGTGCAGCCGTGCAGGATGACGTTGTGGCCGATCACGCAATTCGGCCCGATGGTCATCGGGAACCCGGGATCGGTATGCAGCGTCGCATTGTCCTGGATCTGCGAGCGCTCGCCGAGTTCGATCCATTCATTGTCGCCGCGCAGCACCGCGCCGAACCAGACGCTGGTGTCGCGCTTGAGCCGCACTTTGCCGATCAGCGTCGCGTTCGGTGCGACCCAATAACGGCCCTGTTCCGGCAATTCGGGCCGGCTCCCATCGAGTTCATAGAGCATGGGGAAGGAGTATCAGACGCTGAGCAGCACTTGAAGCGCCAACACCACGACGGTGCCGGACATCAGGCTCCATAGCCCGGCGATGACGGTCGCGACCATGACGATTTCGGTGCGCCGGCCTTCCATGCGGCGGCCGCGCAGCGTGTTGCGCATGATGATGAAGGGCGCGGAGAACATCAACAGCGGGATTGCCGCGAAACGCGCCGGCACCGGCCCCACTTCGAGCAAGCGGAAACTCGGGAAATGCCGCATGAACAGCCGATAGCCGCTCGCACACATGCCGGCGACGGCAAAGCCGATGGCAAGCGAGAAAAACGAAGCAATTGTTTGCGGCGACATTGTCGGCAGGGCGTCGAGCATGCGGGGCACTTCCTTCCGCCCCAAGCCATTGCAGACGCCGCCGCGCGCCGCTACGAATTGATTAAAGAAAGGTTAACGGCGGCAATTAACGATTTGACGCCCGGAGGTTAGCAGATGGCTTTTCGATTGCCGGCCAAGCTGTTGCGAGCGTTGACAGTGGCGGCGCTGCTCATTGCGATCGCGCCGTTTCAAGCCCTGGCCCTCAACATCGTCGCCATCGGCGCCAGCAATACGTCCGGCTGGGGGGTCGGGGCGCAGAACGCCTACCCGGCGCAATTGCAAGCGCTGCTGCGCAAGAGGGGCATCGCCGCCAATGTCACCAACGCCGGCGTGCTCGGCGATGTCACCGCCGGCATGTTGAGCCGGCTCGACACGGCCGTGCCGAAGGGCACTGACCTCGTCGTCCTGCAGCCCGGCGCCAACGACCTGCGATTTTTCGGCACCAAGGCGGCGCGCGCCGCCAATATCGCGGCGATGGTGGCGCATCTGCGCGCGCGCGGCATCCGCGTCATCGTCTATGACCCGGAGAAGATTCCGCCGGACTTTTATCAATGGGACGGCATCCATTTTAACGCCGCGGCACATGCCAAGATCGCAGCGACACTGGCCGCGCAAATCGCAGCGACGCCAAAGCCGCAGCCGGCGGCGGCCTCGGCCGCAACGGCGCCCGAGAGCAAACCGTAGCGCGTGATTTTCCCCGCCTGGACCGAAGCCGCCTATCGCCCCCGCGGCCTCCCGGATTGCGTGCTAGAGTGGCCGTCATGGGCCGCGTGAGCCGTACCGCCAGAGCTTTGACGCGCAATCGACGATGGCTGCCCGAAGCACTTCGGGCGCTTGTGCCGTTCGCGCGTGGCACGCGTTTTGCCGACCAATTTCCCGTCCGCGATCTTCCCGACGGCGCGCAATGCGCGTCAGGCAATAATCCGCTACGCGCCTATTTCGAAACGCACCGGGAAGGCCCCGGCATCTGGAAGTGGACGCATTATTTCGAGATATATCATCGGCATTTTCAGCGGTTTGTCGGCACCGACGTGCAAATGGCCGAGGTCGGCATCTATAGCGGCGGCAGCCTCGGCATGTGGCGCAACTATTTCGGACCACGCAGCCGCGTCCTTGGCATCGACATCGAGCCAGCCTGCGCTGTCTACCAGAGCGACGGCATCGATGTCATGATCGGCGATCAATCCGACCGGAAATTTTGGGCCGACGTGCGTGCCGCCTTCCCGCGCCTCGATATTCTGATCGACGACGGCGGCCACCATCCGGAGCAACAGATCGCTACCCTCGAAGAAATCCTGCCGCACCTCGCGCCCGGCGGCGTCTATCTCTGCGAGGATACCCATGGCGCGCCGAACTATTTCGCGTCCTACGCCGCGGGCCTGGCGAGCCGCCTCAATGCGCACCGGCCGCGCGGCTTCATCGACGGCGTGCACTCGGTACACTGCTATCCGCTGGTGACGGTGATCGAAAAGTCCGCCACATCGCGCTGGCCGCTACGCGACGAGCGGCGCGGCACGCAATGGCAGCCGTTCCGCTTCGACTAACGGACGCCGCCACGACCATTGCGACGGCGGCGGCGTTCAATCAGCCCTGGTGATGACCAGAACCGCGCCCGCTGCGGCGCTCCCACCGCCGTCGGTAAGAGTTAGCTTGTGGCGCTTCGCCAATGCGATACTGCCCCGTTGATTCGCGACAGGGCAGCACGGAACCATGACAGCACATGCGGCTCCCCGACGCAGAAAACGCAAAGCCGTGCGCGCGGTACTCACGCTGCCGTTCGTGCTCGCGGTCGTTCTGGTGGCGATGGTTGCCGGTTTCATTGCCTATGCGCTGTGGCCGACCTGGCCGAGCAAACCCACGGCGCTGGACGCACCGACCATTCCGATCACCGTCGCGGGTGTGCTGTTCGACGTGCCACCGGCGGCGATCCGCGCCGCCGTGCAACGCCATCCCGGGCAACAGGAGCGCGTCGATCTCGCCTTTGACTGGCCGTCGCTGACGCCGCCGAATGTCGACGACAAGCCAAGCGACAAACCGGCGCTCAATGCCGAGAACGCCGCAGCCGCCGCCACGGCAAGCGAGAGTAAACGCTTGTTCGTGACCATTGCCGCGCTGGGCGCCGTGCTGCCGCCGCTCGAGCGCCTGCGCACCATTTATCCGCGCTATTTCGAATCCCAAGCGACCGCGGCATCCGACGGCATGGCGGTGTTGCCGTTCCGCGCCGGGACGCCCTATGAGGGTGAGGACCTGGTCTATCTCGGCGGCAACCCCGAACAATTCTTCGCGCGCTGCACGCGGCCGGCCCGATCCGTGCCCGGCACCTGCATTCACGAGCAGGTGCTGGACAGAGCTTTGATCACGTTGCGCTTTCCGCGCGACTGGCTCGGCGACTGGCGCAATGTTGCCGCCGGTTTTGACCGGCTTCTCGCGCAGCTGCATCCGCAGGCAAGGTAAGCAAGGCAAGTCACGCGAACAGCTATTCGATATCTGTCGCCAGGATGGCCATCTGGAAATTGTAGGACCGCTCGTCGTCCTCGTCGTCGACGAACAATACGCCGATGAATTCCTCGCCGACATAGACCTCTGCCGAATCGTCCTTTTTCGGCCGCGGCACCACGCGGATGCGCGCATTGCCGAATAGCTTCTTGAGATAGGCGTCGAGCTTTCTGACTTCCTGAACGTCCACTGCGTGTCTCCTAGCGCATGAATCCGATACCGGCCGCGGTTGTTCGGGAGAGGTCATGCTCGAACAACATTTTCTATTCCGCTTAGCACGCGGCGGCGACAGCAACAATCAAACCATCAAATCTCGTTTTGAAACATCTGATCCATGGTGCGCGCCGGCTCGGGGCAGCCGGCGACGCCGATCACCTTGGCCGGAATGCCGGCGACCGTCACATTATTCGGCACCGGCTTGATCACCACGGAGCCGGCGGCGATACGCGCGCAATGGCCAACCTCGATGTTGCCCAGAATCTTGGCGCCGGCGCCGATCATCACGCCGTAGCGGATTTTCGGATGACGATCTTCGTGTTCCTTGCCGGTGCCGCCGAGCGTCACGTCGTGCAGGATCGACACGTCGTCTTCGATCACCGCGGTTTCGCCGACGACGAGCCCGGTGGCATGATCGAGAAATATGCCGCGGCCAATCTGGGCCGCGGGATGGATGTCGCATTGGAACGCCGCGGATGAGCGGCTCTGCAAATAAAGCGCGAAATCGCGGCGGCCCTTGCCCCACAGCCAATGCGCCAGGCGATAGGTTTGGATGGCGTGGAAGCCCTTGTAGTACAGCACCGGTTCGATCAGCCGATGCGTAGCGGGATCGCGGTCCGCCGTCGCCATCAGATCGGCGCGGAACGCTTCGCCGAGCGCGGGCACATCCGCGACCGCGTCGGCATAGGCCTGGCGGATCAGCCCGCCCGACAGCGCGGCGTGGTCGAGCCGGTCGGCCAGCCGGTGGACGACGGCTGCTTCCAGCGTGTCATGATGCAGGACGGTCGAGTAGATGAAAGTGGCCAGCTCCGGCTCGCGGCGCACCACGTCTTCTGCCTCGCGGCGAATGCGCGCCCAGACCGGATCGACCTTATCCAGTGCCGGCTTGACCTGATACTGCGCCATCGCGTGCCTCCAGGATCACTGCGCGAGCTTCTACCACATTGGGGACAAAAAGGGCCAAAACCAAGCGCCACGGTTATGGGTCAATGAATGACAAAATCAGCCAAGAAACCGGGCCAATGACCCACTTTCACGCCCGTTCCGACAAGAACGCCGCCACCCCCGCCTTAAAGACCCGATCGCCGACCGCCAACATGTGGTCGCGATCGGGGATGACAAGGGGCCGTGCGCCGGGGATCAGGGCTGCCAATTCTTCCGGCGAGCCCGCGATCGGGTCCTTGCCGCCGACCGCCACCATGACCGGCACGGCGATGCGACCGACTTCGGCCCGGCTGAGCGTCTGCCGCGAGCCGCGCAAGCATGCTGCGAGTGCCCGCAGGTCGGATTTCGTCTGTTCGGCAAAGGCGCGAAACAGGTAGGCGGTCGGATCGGAAACCGTGGCGAGCGATGGCGCTTCCAGCGCGTCCGCAATCGTGTCCGGCAGGCCGACGCCCTCCACCAGCCGGATGCCGAGCCCGCCGAGCACAACCGAACGCGCATGATCAGGATGGGCCAAGGCGTGAAACGCGGCAATTCGCGCGCCCATCGAATAGCCCATGACATCGGCCCGGCCGATGCCGAGATGGTCGATAAGCGCTTGCACATCCTCCGCCATGATGGCGCTGTGATAGGCGGCGGGATCGTAGAGCTTGCTGGAGGCGCCGTGGCCGCGATTGTCGAGCGCGATGACACGGCGTCCGGCGCGCGTGAGCGCGGTGACCCAACCCGGGGCGACCCAGTTCGCTTCCTTATTGGACGCAAAGCCGTGCACGAGCACGATCGGCTCGCCCTCGCCTTCGTCGAGAAAAGCGATCTCGACGCCATCATGGCTGAAACGCGGCATCGCCCGACCATACGATCCAATCGGCGATCCCGCAAAGCATGGTGCTTCGGCCACCAGATCGGCTAGGCTGGCGCGTAAGAATTTAAAATCGCGGGAGGATACGGATGCGACGAACCTATTTCGTTAGCGCGACCGTTCTCTTGGCGGCGCTGGTCGATTTTTCCGGCGGCGCCGCCAGAGCGCAGATTTCCGACGGTGTGGTGAAAATCGGCGTGCTGACCGATCTGTCGGGTCCGGCCGCGACCGCGACGGGGCCCGGATCGGTGGCCGCAGCCCAAATGGCGGTCGAGGATTTCGGCGGCGAGGTTCTGGGCAAGCCCATCACCGTGATTTCCGCCGATCATCAAATCAAGCCCGACATTGCGGCCGGCATTGCCCGGCAGTGGTACGACGTCGATCATGTCGATCTGATTGTCGACGTGCCAGTTTCGGCGGTCGGCCTCGCCGTGCAACAGGTCGCCAACGACCGTAAAAAGCTCTTCATCACACATTCCACCGGAACGGCCGATTTCCACGGCAAGTTCTGCTCGCCTTACACTATGCAATGGGTGTTCGACACCCATGCGCTCGCCGTCGGCACCGCGCAGGAAGTCGTCAAGCGCGGCGGCGATAGCTGGTTCTTCCTGACCGCCGATTATGCTTTCGGGCATTCGCTCGAACGCGACGCCTCGCAGGTGATCACGCAGAATGGCGGTAAGGTGCTCGGATCGGTGGCGCATCCCTTCGCGACACCCGACCTTTCCTCGTTCATCCTCCAGGCGCAGGCTTCCAAAGCCAAGATCATCGGCATCGCCAGCGGACCGCCCGACAACGTCAACGCCATCAAACTCGGCGGCGAATTCGGCGTCTTCAAAGGCGGCCAGCAAATGGCCGGGCTTTTGGTGCTGATCACCGACGTCCATGCGCTAGGTTTGAAAGCGGCGCAGGGCCTGTTGCTCACCACCTCGTTCTATTGGGACATGGACGACAAGACCCGCGAATGGTCGAAACGCTTCTTCGCCAAGATCAATCGCATGCCGACGATGTGGCAGGCCGGGGTCTATTCATCGGTGCTGCATTATCTCGAAGCGATCAAGGCCGCAGGTACGGACGAGCCGCTCGCGGTCGCAGCCAAGATGCGCCAGATGCCGATCGAGGATTTCTTTGCCCGCAACGGACGGCTGCGTGAAGACGGGCTGATGGTCCACGACCTTGTGCTGGTGCAGGTGAAGAAGCCGGAAGATTCCAAATATCCGTGGGACTATTACCAAATCCTCGCGCATATCCCCGGCGAACAGGCCTTCGGGCCGCCCAACCCGGCCTGCCCGCTGGTCAAGGGCTGACCGGCAAAAAGCGCGGCTCGGCTTGGCGCATACGGCGCCTACGGCGCCGGTCAAGACTGCGCTGGGTGATGCGTTCGACCGCGGCTTTACATGACGAGCAGAAGCCGAACAGCGCGAGGGCCCCCCAGACCAGCCACAGCGCGGCCAAAGATCCGATCGAGCGCTTGATCGCTGCTGGTAACGGGATCGGTCGCAGCAGCCCGGGCGCGCGCAACGGCCATAATGGTTTGCTGGAAATCGGCCGCTCAGCCCGCTATGGTGCCGCCGCAGCGTTCTGCGGCCACCCCGGGCAAGACCGAATCAAGTAAGACGACTGAACAGAGGCTGGAACGAGCCATGACCGACACCACCATTCCGCACTTCCATAACGACATAGGCGTTGCGGTTATTGAAATCGGCGCCAAGGAATTCATGTGCGTCGGCGCCAAGCCCCCGTTCGATCACCCGCACGTGTTTTGCGATATGGGCGACGATACCGACTATGTCTGCCCCTATTGCTCGACGCTCTACCGCCACGATCCAACGCTTGCGCCTAATGCCGCGCGGCCGGCGGAATGCGCCTTGATCAGCGAAGCCGTGTAACCGTTGCCGTCTCCGACGCCCTCTCGCATCGTCATCGTCGCGGGCGCCGGCATCGGCGGACTGACCGCGGCGCTTGCTTTGGCGCGGAGCGGCTTTCGCGTCACCGTGCTGGAGCAGGCCGAGCGGCTGGAAGAAACCGGCGCCGGAATCCAGCTGTCACCCAATGCCACGCGCATCCTGATCGATCTCGGTCTTGGCGATCGGCTGCGGCCGCACGTGGTAGCGCCCGCGGGATTGCGCGTGCTCAGCGCCAGGAGCGGACGCGAGATCGTACGCATGCCGATCGGCAAGGCCGCGGCGCAGCGCTACGGCGCTCCGTATTGGATGATCCATCGCGGCGATCTGCAGGCCGCGCTTGCCGCCGCGGTCGGGCAGGAACTCGATATTTCACTTAAGCTCGGCACGCGCGTGGAGGATTTCGTCACCCATCCGAATGGAGTCACCGTGTCGGCGCGCGGTGCCTCCGGTCTGTGGGACGAGCGCGGTCACGCGCTGATCGCGGCCGATGGATTATGGTCGACGTCGCGCGCACGGCTGGGCTTTACCGACGCACCGCGCTTTTCCGGCCGCACCGCATGGCGCGCGCTCATTCCGGCGAAGGAACTCGCCCCTGAATTCCGCGAGCCGGTGATCCAGCTCTGGCTCGGCCGCGACGCCCATCTGGTGCACTATCCGGTCAAAGGCGGCAAAGTGATCAATGTCGTCGTCATCACTTTGGACAATTGGAACGAGCCGGGCTGGAGCGAGCCGGCGGCCCGCGTCGAACTGTTGCCGCACCTTCCCACCGCGCGCTGGGCGCCGCGGGCGAGGTCGCTGGTGCGGCAGCCCGAAGCCTGGCTGAAATGGGCGCTTTACGACCGCCGACCGGTCACGAACTGGTCGCAGGGCGCAGCCGCGCTGCTCGGCGACGCCGCCCATCCAATGCTGCCGTTTCTGGCGCAAGGCGCGGCCATGGCGATCGAAGACGCAGCCGTCGCGGCACAGTGTCTAGCGCGGATGCCGGACGACGCGACCGGTGCGATGAAGACCTATACCGCGGTGCGGCGCGCGCGGACCCGCAAAGTGCAAAGCCAGGCGGCCAAGAACGGTGAACGCTATCACCTGGCCGGCGTGCCAGCTATGCTGCGCAATGCGGCAATGCGCGTCATCGGCGGCGAGCAACTGTTGCATCGTTACGATTGGCTCTACGACTGGCGGCCGCCGGCTGCTTTGTCGATGACGTAAACCGCAACCATCATGTCTACGACGAAAACCACGACGTTGTTCCCAACAACGATTGCCGGCAGTCTGCCGAAGCCGTCTTGGCTCGCGACGCCGAATAAATTATGGGCGCCGTGGCGGCTGCAAGGCGACGAGCTCGACGCCGGCAAGGACGACGCGACGCTGTTGGCGCTCAAGCTGCAGGAGGATGCCGGAATCGATATTGTCGGCGACGGCGAGCAGTCGCGCCAGCATTTCGTCCATGGATTTCTCGAGGCCGTCGAAGGCATCGACTTCGATAAGCGCGTTGAGCTTGGCATCCGCAACGACCGCTACAAGGCGATGTGTCCGACCGTCGTCGGTCCGCTGCGACTGCGCGCGCGGGTCCATGCCCGCGAAGCGCGGCTGGCGCGCGCGCATACCAAGCGCAAGCTGAAATTCACTTTGCCTGGGCCGATGACCATCGTCGATACCATCGCCGACGCCCATTATGGCGACCGGGTCAAGATGGCTTTTGCTTTTGCCGCGCTGCTCAATGAAGAAGCGCGCGGACTTGCCGCCGACGGCATCGACGTGATCCAGTTCGACGAGCCGGCCTTCAACGTCTACATGGACGCCGCCGCCGGATGGGGAATCGAAGCGCTGCATCGCGCGATCGACGGTGTCGCCTGCACCAGCGCCGTGCATATCTGCTACGGCTACGGCATCGCGGCGAATATCGAGTGGAAGGCGACGCTCGGCTCGGAATGGCGGCAATACGAAACATTTTTCCCGGCATTGGCGAAAAGCCGAATCGATCAGGTCTCCGTCGAATGCATTAATTCGCGCGTGCCCATGAGCCTGCTCAAGCTGCTTGACGGCAAAGATGTGCTGATTGGAGTCATCGATGTCGCCACCGATAAAGTCGAGACGCCGGAACAAGTTGCCAGCGTGATTAATGAAGCGGCAAGATTCGTTCCTGCGCAAAAAATCATCGCCAGCACGAATTGCGGAATGGCGCCCATGCGCCGCGAAATCGCCGCAATGAAGCTCGAAGCACTCGGCCGGGGCGCAGCGCTTGCGCGCATGGGATTCAAGTGAGCCGACGCAAGCACTGCTAGATTCAATTCACCTCCAATCCAAACTTCTGTGAAGCCAGACCGCGGCGGATGCCGCCGGTAGCATTTTGTTAAAGTTTGCCCGATTGGATGGGGCAAGGCTGAAAAAGGGAAGCGCAATGCAAGTGCCGTTCGTAACCACCGTTTCGTTCGCCGACCGCGATGGGATGACCGTGCACCTGCAATACGGCGTAGCGGCGCCGAGCGAGCGCGAGGCGCGCAGCGAACTGCAGCGTCGGCTGATCAATCAGGAAGTCTACAATTATCGGATTTCCGAAATCAGGCCGGCGACCTCGAGCGAGGCCAAATCGCTGAACCTGCCGGCCGGCGCCATCATCTTGCTGAACTGACTGGGTTCCCCGCTCTCTCCCCGAATCACCGATCGCTGCGCGAAATCACGTCGATCAATTCGGCGACCTTGCGCCGCTGCTCGGCTTTATTGCCCGACGCGATGGCGTGCTCCACGCAATGCGCCGCATGATCGGCGAGAATCTCCTCCTCGGCGCGGCGTAATGCTGCGCGGACCGCTGAGAGTTGGGTGATGATATCGATGCAATAGCGATCGTCCGCGACCATGCGCGACAGCCCGCGCACCTGGCCTTCGATTCGCTGCAACCGTTTCAATACCGACGTCTTGGCAAGCTCTCGCATGCCGTCTATATACCCCTACCGGGTACCCGTTACAAGGCGGTAGGATGATGACACGGTCGATCGAGGATGCGGGCGCCGCGCAAACCGCGGCCATCGATCCGGTGTGCGGCATGACGGTCAATGCCACGACGGGCCGGCATACGCACATCCATGCGCGCCATGCTTATCACTTCTGCAGTGCGGGCTGCCGGACCAAGTTCGCGGCCGATCCGGAAAAATATTTGGCAAAGCGCGCGGCTCCGGGCACCCCGCCGGTGCCGTCCGACAGCGTCATCTACACCTGCCCGATGCACCCGCAGATCCGCCAAGTGGGCCCGGGCAATTGCCCGATCTGCGGGATGGCGTTGGAGCCGGTGACGGCGACCGCGGAAGGCGGCGAGAACCCCGAGCTCGCAGACATGACCCGGCGGTTCTGGGTCGGGCTCGTTCTAACCTTGCCGGTCTTCGCGTTGGAAATGGGCGGCCACCTCCCCGCTCTTGGCCTCGACAATCTCATCGCGCCGCGGATCTCCAACTGGATACAATTCGTTTTGTCCACGCCCGTAGTCGTTTGGGCGGGGTGGCCGTTCTTTGAAAGGGCCTGGGCCTCGGTCGTACACCGCAGCCTGAACATGTTCAGCCTGATCGCCCTGGGGACCGGTGCCGCTTACCTCTATAGCCTGTTTGCGACATTCACGCCGGGGCTGTTCCCGTCGGGCTTCCGCGAAATGGGCGGCGCGGTTGCCGTTTACTTCGAAGCCGCCGCGGTGATCACCGTTCTGGTCTTGCTTGGCCAGGTGCTGGAACTGCGGGCCCGCGAGCAGACCGGTGGCGCGATCCGCGCCTTGCTCAAACTGACGCCGAGGACCGCGCGCCGCCTGAAGGCCGGGGGCGAGGATGAGGAAGTGGCGCTTGATCTGGTTCAGGTCGGCGATCGTCTCCGCGTATGGCCCGGTGCCGGCGTGCCGGTCGACGGCGAAGTGCTCGAGGGCAACGGAGCCGTCGACGAGTCCATGATCACGGGCGAGTCGATGCCCGCCGCCAAACAGCCCGGCGACAAGCTCATCGGCGGCACCGTAAACGGGACCGGCTCTTTCGTGATGCGCGCCGATAAAATTGGCGCCGACACCATGCTTGCACACATCGTCGCCATGGTCGCCGAAGCGCAGCGAAGCCGAGCGCCAATTCAACGTCTGGCAGACACCGTGTCAGGCTACTTCGTTCCGGCAGTGCTGGGCGTGGCCGGCATTGCGTTCGTCGCATGGGCTCTCTGCGGGCCCGCACCGGCGTTGTCTTACGCCCTGATCGCGGCGGTGTCCGTCGTCATCATCGCTTGCCCCTGCGCGCTTGGCCTGGCGACCCCGATGTCGATCAGCGTCGGCGTCGGCAAAGGCGCAGGTGCCGGCGTGCTCATCAAGTCGGCCGAGGCCCTTGAACGCATGGAGAAGGTGGACACGCTGGTGGTGGATAAAACCGGCACGCTCACGGAAGGTAAGCCCAGGGTCACAGTAATCGTTGCGGCCGCGGGCTTCTCGGAATCCGAGATTCTGCCGCTGGCAGCCGGCCTTGAGCGGTCCAGCGAACATCCCCTCGCCGCCGCCATCGTCACCGCGGCGCGGGGCCACAATCTTTCAATCCGGGAGCCGACAGACTTCGTTTCGGTGACCGGCAAGGGTATCTCCGGCAAAATCGGCGGCAGGTCCGTCGCGCTTGGCAATGCGAAGCTGATGGCCGATCTCGGCATCGCGCTGGGCGATATCGAGAGTCAGGCCGACGCGCTTCGCGGCGACGGAGCGACGGCGCTGTTTTTCGCGCTAGACGGCAAGCCAGGCGGCGTGATCGCGATTGCCGATCCGATCAAATCAACGACACAAGCGGCCCTCGATACGCTGCGGCAAGACGGCATACGGATCGTCATGTTGACCGGCGACAACAAGACGACCGCCGAGGCCGTCGCCCGCAAGCTCGGCATCACGGAAGTCGAAGCCGATATTCTGCCGCAGGACAAGAACCGCATCGTCAAAAGACTTACGACCGAGGGACGCATTGTCGCCATGGCCGGCGATGGCGTGAACGATGCTCCGGCCCTCGCCGCGGCCGCGGTCGGCATCGCCATGGCAACGGGAACCGAAGTCGCGATCCAAAGCGCCGGCATTACCTTGGTGAGAGGGGACCTTGCCGGCATCGCCCGGGCCATCGTTTTGAGCCGGGCGACAATGCGCAACATCCGCCAAAACCTGGCTTTTGCGTTCGCCTACAACACGATCGGCATCCCGATCGCCGCAGGCGTCCTCTACCCCGCGTTCGGCATCCTTCTCAGCCCGATCGTGGCGGCGCTTGCGATGTCGTTCAGCTCCGTGTCGGTCATCGCCAACGCGCTGCGTTTGCGCAGCCTGAAACTTTAATCCGGCGCAAGGTACTTTAAGTCGGCGCTTTGGGCCGGCGCTTTAGCTAGCCCCAACTCCGCCTGACCCGCTGACGGAGGTCGACCGGCAGGCGCGCGGAACGCGGTGCCGCATCGCTTGCCGCGGGCGGCGGCCAACTGCAGCGCTCGAAATATTCCAGCAGGCCCGTCGGGATGAACCGTGTCCGCGACGCGTACATATGGCGATCGCCATTGCTGCGTTGGCCATGCACGAAGAACCGCTGCGGCACGATCATGTCGAGATGGTCCCGCGCCCGCGTCAGCGCAACATAGAGGAGCCGCCGCTCTTCCTCGATCTCCGCGTTTGTCCCGGTCGCAAGATCGGACGGCAGACAGCCGTCGACCGCATTTAAAATAAACACCGACTTCCACTCCTGGCCTTTCGCCGAATGGATCGTCGAGAGGATCAGATAATCGTCATCGCGCAACGGTTCGCCGGCGCGGCCGGAGGTGGCGTCCGGCGGATCGAGCGTCAGCTCGGTGAGAAAGCGCTCGCGGCTTGAATAGGTCGAGGCGATCGAAACGAGTTGCAAAAGGTCGGCCTGCCGCACCATGGCATCGTCGTGGATGCGATCGAGATGCGGCTCGTACCAGCGTCGGACGAGATCGAGCTCCGCGGGCCAGCCGGCCGCCCCGGAACGGACCAGGCGAAGCGCCTCCACGAATAGCGGCCAGTGTTCGGCGGCGGCGGCCGGCGGTTTGGTTTCGGCAAGCCCATCCACCGGATCGACGCGCTCATTGGCGCGATCGAGCGCCTTGGCCGCCGTCGCCGGGCCGATACCGGGCATCAGCTGGATAACGCGGAAGCCCGCGACGCGGTCGCGCGGATTCTGCGCAAAGCGCAGCAAAGCCAGCATGTCCTTGATATGAGCCGCTTCGAGGAATTTCAGCCCGCCGAATTTCACGAACGGGATATTGCGCCGCGTCAGCTCCACTTCGAGCGGACCGCTGTGGTGCGAGGTGCGAAACAGGACAGCCTGCGCCTTGAGCGCCAGACCCGCCTCGCGGTCCGCCAAGACTTTCTCTACCACATAGCGCGCCTGATCCGCCTCGTCGCGAACCGCAACGATCCGCGGCCGTTCGGCGGAGACGCGCTCGGACCACAGGTTCTTGGTGAAGCGTTCCTCGGCCAGGCCGATCACCGCATTCGCCGCCGCCAGGAGCGGCTGCGTCGAGCGATAATTCTGTTCCAGCGTGATAATGTCGGCCGGTGGCGTGAAATGACCGGGAAAGTCGAGAATGTTGCGTACGGTCGCGGCGCGAAACGAATAGATCGCTTGCGCATCGTCGCCGACGACGGTCAAGCCTTTGCCGGTCGGGCGCAGCGCCAACAGGATCGAGGCCTGGAGCCGGTTGGTGTCCTGATATTCGTCGACCAGGACGTGATCGAAGCGGGCCGACACCTCGCCCGCGATCGAGGGCTCATGCATCATATGCGCCCAGTACAACAGGAGATCGTCGTAATCGAGCACGTTTTGCGCCTGCTTGACTTCGACATAACGGCCAAACAGCCGGTGCAAGTCGTCCTGCCACATCGCGCACCACGGGAACGAGGCGCCGAGCACTTCGTCGAGCGCAAGCTCGCTGTTCACCGCGCGGGAATAGATCGCAAGGCAGGTGCCCTTGGTCGGGAACCGCTGTTTGGTCTGGGATAGGCCAAGTTCGTGGCGGACCAGGTTCATCAGATCGGCGGAATCCTCGCGGTCGTGGATCGTGAATGCGCTCTTGAGTCCGATAGCGTCGGCGTATTCGCGAAGCAGCCGGGCGCCGATCGAATGGAACGTGCCCGCCCACACCATCGTGTCGGTCATAGCTCCCGTCGCGCCGGAAGCGCGCGTCAGTTCGGTGAGAATGCGATCGACCCGCCGCGTCATTTCCGCAGCAGCCCGGCGCGAAAAACTCATCAGCATGATGCGACGCGGATCGGCGCCATTTTCGATGAGGTGAACGACGCGATGCGCCAACGTGCTGGTCTTGCCGGAGCCCGCGCCGGCGATGATCAGGAGTGGGCCGGAATCGCCAAGCGGCAGTCCGCCATGCTCGACGGCGCGGCGCTGTTGCGGATTGAGCTTGTCGAGGCGCGCCGCCAGCATCAGCCGAAGGTGAGTTACGAATCAGGAGGACCCGATCCCACTGAATCACGATCCCGTTTTGTTCGCAATGCGTAGCGGGGGGGCGATGTCGCGGGCGTTCGACGGTTCCGCCGGGCCGAGATTCCTTTGCCACGACACGTTTCCGCTCAGCGGATGGTCTGATCGCTCTGAAATTCAGGGGTAAAGCCGCAGCTTTTTTCGACCGCCGCACGCTGCAACAGCTTCTCTTCGGTCAGAATGGATTCGTAGTCGGTGCGATAGGCGAGCGACCCGATCACGGTGCCGCCGCCGCCCTCGCCGGCTTTTTCGATCAGGCCGTGCAGCTCCTTCTCGCGCGCGACCAGAAACTTCCAGCGCACCGCGAGTTCGTTGCAATGATAGGCGCTGTAGCGGCCGGGATCGACCAGCCAAGAGCCCGGACCGTCCGTCGCGCCGCCGCAGCCGGCAAGCGCAATCCCGGCGAGCGCGACGGCAGCAAGGCTCAGGAGCACACGATCCATTCTCATCAGAAACGCCTACTCGCGCTCATGCTGGCGCGAATTCCCCGCGCTTTGGTGTCAGCCTGCTGCGCCGCAAATATGGCAAAGCCTGGCAAGGGCGACCCGGGCGTTTCAGATTTGCCGCGGGCGATCGCCGACCGGTAGCCCCCAACCGCGGGTCAGACGTCGTCGTGTTGCGGAAATTCGACGCCGAGGGTCAACCCGGTCCGCCAAACCACCCGGCAGTGGCGCCGTGTGCGGCCATCGGGGGTCAGCAACAGGACGAATTTGTCCGGAAGAGTCTCGTCCTCCTCAAGAATAATCCGCGCGCCGCTTTGGGAAATGTCGGCGATCGAGCAAACGACCGGCTGCGACTCCGGGGCGCTCATGATTCTGGCTGTGTAGTGAAATTGCCGTCGCGGATTTTTGCGGAGTTCGGCACGGTTGCGATAATTGCCGATAACAACCATCGAAAGACCTCCGGCCCGCCGCACAGCCGGCTGAACGGCCCGACAATCTATGAAACCTAGATTAAGCACATTAATGGCCCGTAAATTAGGGCTGGCGCGGCAAGGCCAATAAACCGCCTGTTCCGGCATGCGCCGCCGACTTAGTCTCGCCATATGTGTCATTAGTGTTACGATCCTGTGAGGGAGCCGTGACGGCAAAGTAAGCCGGTTAAAGTGATCCCCGTGAGTGAAATCCTATGAGCCTTGACTGGCTGACTTGGTCGAACCCGGTTGCGATCTGGTGGGGCTTCCTGATCACAGTGAGCGCCGCGAACATCGTCTTATGGTTTCAGCTCCGCGCCATCCTCGGCCGGTCGGGCTCGGTGCCGGCAGAGCCGCTTGTGCTGTTGAGCGCCGCTTACGTATTCGGCTGCGCTTTCCGCTCGATCCTGCCGCGGGCTGATGTCCAGCGTATCTGTCTGTTCGACACCTGGCTTTCGAGCGTGCTGGTCGGGCGATCCGTCGCCACCCTCGCCGAACTGTGCTTTGCCGTCCAATGGGCCATTGTGTTGCGCGAACTCGCCAAGGTCACGCGCTCGGACACCGCGAACAACATCGCCAAACTGATCGTGCCTTTAGTCGCGGTCGCGGAGTGTTGCTCGTGGTATGCCGTGATCACCACAGATTTCCTCGGCAATGTTCTGGAAAACTCGTTGTGGACCGTGACCTTCATCTTGATCGCGGTTGCGCTGATGCGCGTCGTGATAAGCTTCCGCGGCATTGCCCGATGGGCCATCGCAGCGGCTGCGGCCGGCGTCGCCGGCTATGTTGTCTTCATGTCGAGCGTGGACGTACCGATGTATGCCGCACGCTGGCAGGAGGAGCTGACGCAGGGCCGCCCGGTCCTCGGCCTCGTCGCTGGCCTCCACGACGTCGCCACCCGATGGGTGGTGACACACGATCTGGCCGACTGGCACAACGAGATTCCCTGGATGTCGCTTTATTTCAGCGTGGCGGTATGGACCAGCCTTCTGCTCGGCGGCTTTAGTCTGGTGAGAGGCCACCTGCCGCGCTACCGCGTACGCTGGCCGCTCGTCAGGCGAGCGCGGCGGCCGCTGGCGATCCCGGTCCGCACATCCTGAGCAAACGAATTCCGCTGCCATAACGATAGGCAGCCCGCCCCGAATCCGTTAGCATCCTCATGCCGAATCGCTCTGCGCTGGCTTATTTGCAGCGCTGCTTTGTAACTGCGTCAGTCCTTACAGGGCCCTGGAGCCGACGAGCATGATCATCACTGTAGCCACCATGAAAGGTGGCAGTGGCAAAAGCACGGTGGCGAGCTGCCTTGCAGTCTATTGGCATTTGCGCGGCCGGCATCCGTCGCTGATCGACGCCGATCCGCAGCGCTCCATCGTCCGACTCGCCGCGCGGGAGCGGGCGCTTGGTGGGGTCGCGGTGGTCGAGGACGCGACCGAGGACGCTTCGAAGACGGCGCGGCGCCTGGCCAGCGGCGGTGGGCTTGTTATCATCGACACACCAGGATTTCGCTCCAGGATGACGCTCGATTGCGTCGCGGCGGCGGACTTCGTCTTGATTCCGGTCAAGCCGTCGCCGTTCGACGTCGACCGCATGCTCGATACGCTCGGCATCCTGACCGATCGTCCCGATGGCCGGCGGTCGGTGTTCCGTTGTCTGTTGACGCAGACCACGCGCGATTCGGTGATCGCCAAACATATCCGTTCCGAGCTTGCCGATGCCGGCCTGCCGGTGCTGACGAGCGAGATGGCGAACCGGGTTGCCTATCCGGAAGCGAGCCTGTGGGGCGCAACCCCGAGTCTCATCAGCTGGAAGGGACCCGCGGCGAAAGAGATCGCCGCCATTGCCGACGAGGTTGATATGGTTCTTGGCGCCCAACAGGCTGCGGCATGACGCGCAAACCGCTGCCGAAGGCCATCACACGACCGGTCACGAACTTGCGCACGACCTCAGCCGCCGTTGCGCGCGACGTTGAGACACCCGCCGCCGCACCGTCTTACGATAAGGTCGAGGCCGAACCCGCGCTCGCGATTTCAGCCTCGCCTGCGGCCAACGACCCCCTGCCCGCCGGTTCGGCGCAAGATCGGGCCCAGGCGCAAGCGCATGTGGCGAAACGGCGATCGTTCGCCCGCAAGATCGTCGAGCGGCATAGGCTCTATGCCGCCGTGGGCGGTCTCAACCCGCTGCTGGTGGTCAATATCGCAGGCGTTACCGCGGTAAACCTGCGGATGGTCAAGCAGCTGAGCGAGCTCTATCAAGTCCCGTTCAAGCGCGACCGGTCGCGCGCGGCGATCATCGGATTGATCGGGGGCGCCGTGCCCACCGGCGCCGGCGCCGCCACCGCGTCGACGCTCGCTTTCGTCCTGCCGGGCGGCATGCTGATTGGGTTGGGTGTCTCCGCCATCACAGCCGCCACGCTGACCCGCGCCATTGGTCGCGTCTTCATCGAGAGCTTTGAAAACGGAGCGATGCCGGGCGGCCAGTGAAGCTTCGCATCGTCAAATACTCAGAAAGCTCTCCGCCACTTCCGGCATCTTGAACAGCACCTCCGGCTTGTCGTGGTAACGCACGCGTCCGGTTTGCAGCACATAAATGCGATCGGTGACATTGCCGGTGAGATTGGCATTCTGTTCGGCCAGAAGAATCGTCATGCCTGATGCGCGCAACGATTTGAGGCGCTCGCCGATTTCGCCGATGACGATCGGAGCGAGTCCAAGCGAGGGCTCGTCGAGGATGAGAAGCTGCGGCTCGGACATCAGCCCCATGGCGACGGCCAGCATCTGCTGCTGGCCGCCCGACAGCGTACCGGCGAGTTGATGCCGGCGCTCGCGCAGCACCGGGAAGAGATCGAACGAGCGCTGCATATTGGGCGCCATGCGCTTTCTCTCGGGCAGCGGGTAGCCGCCCATCATCAAATTCTCCTCGACCGACATGCGCGGAAATAGTCCCCGCCCTTCGGGCACCAGCGCAATGCCCATGCGGTTGCGTTGATACGCCGGCTCCGCGTTAAGTTCCTTGCCCTTGAAGACCACGCGGCCGGATTGCGCCGGCACCAGCCCCGCGATCGCGCGCACCAGCGAGCTCTTGCCGGCGCCGTTGGCGCCGATGACGCCGATGATCTCGCCCTTGCCCACTCGGACGCTGACGCCATCGAGCGCCAGGAACGGGCCGTATTTGATGACCAGCGCTTCGACGTCAAGCATGCGCCGTCCCCAGATATTGCTCGATCACGCGCATATCTTTCAGAATATCGATCGGCGGTCCGTCGGCGATCTTCTCGCCGGTGATCAGGACGACGACACGGTCGGCAAGCTCGCGGATTACCCGCATGGTGTGCTCGATGACGAAGATCGAGCAGCGCGCCTTGAGCTCGTCCAGGATCTGCATCATGGCGCGGATTTCACCCGGCGCCAGGCCGCCGACCGGCTCGTCGAGCATGATGAGTTGCGGCCGCATCATGAGCCGCATGGCAAGCTCGAGCCGGCGCTGTTCGAACAGCGTCAGACTTCCGGCCATAGCGTCGAGCCGATGGTCGAGCTTGAGCCAATGCAGCAGTTCAACGCGTTCTGTGGCTTCGAGCGTATGCGTTGCGTCGTCGAGAACCAGCATGGCGGTTTGCAGATTTTCCCGCACCGACAGCCTGGAAAATAGACGGACGGCCTGAAAAGTCCGGGCGAGCCCCGCCCGCGCGACCTGGTGCGGTCGCACGCCGGTGATATCGCGCCCGGCGAAGTCGACTGCGCCACTGTCGAGTGCGAGCTCGCCGGTCACCGCATTGACGAACGATGTTTTGCCAGAGCCATTCGGTCCGATCATGCCGAGCGTCTCGCCTGTGCGCTGCACGACGTCGACATTGCGTAGCGCCTGCAGCCCGCCGAAGCGCTTGCAGAGGTCACGAGCGACGAACAGATCCGTCATTCGGAACACCTCCGCGTTGTTTGAATAAATGGCGTTTGAGCGAGGGCAGGCGCTGGGCACAGGCGAGCAGCGTGCCGTAAACGCCGCCGGGCATCAGCACGATCACTGCGATGATCAAAGCGCCGTAGATCACGTCCTTGAGCGTGTCGTATTGCTGCAGCATGAACGGCACCGGCGCAAGAATGAGCGCGCCGACGACCGGGCCCATGAAGGTCCCGCGACCGCCGAATGCGACCATCAGCCAGATGCTCAAGCTCGACAACAGATCGAAACTGCGCGGCGAGGCAAAACCGACATAGGTCGCATAAAGCGCGCCGCCGACGCCCGCGTATAAAGAGCCTACGAAAAACACCAGCATCTTGTTGCGCACCACGTCGATGCCAATCGCTTCCGCCAGGACTTCGTCTTCGCGGATGGCCACCAGGCGGCGGCCGAACGGCGAATGGGCGATCGACCAGGCGGCGACGAGGCTCAGCCATGCCGCGACCGTCAGCAGCAAGTCGAAACCGATGCCGTGGAAAGCCGCGCCGGTCAGTGGGATATCGGGCGGCGGAATCTGGCTGATGCCGGTGTCGCCGTTGGTCAGAGCGACGAAATAGACGAAGCCGAGGCTCAGCACCGTCTGGATCACAAGCGACGAGAGCGCGAAGTAGAAACCCTTCAGCCGCAGCGCGGGCAAACCGAGCAGCACGCCGACAATCGCGGCGCCGACAACCGCAACCGGCATCGCCAGCCAGAACGACCAGCCGAGCCGCATGACCAATCCCACCGTGCCATAGGCACTAACGCCGGCGATCCCGGCAAAGGCGAGCGAGACCAGCCCGGTATAGCCGGTAAGAAGATTCATGCCGGCGGCCCATAGGACGCTGATCATGGTGATCCCGAGCACGAACGCGAAAAACCGGTTGCCGCTCACGGCTAAGGCCAGTGCGATTGCGGCCGCGAGCAGCAGCAGAAGCTGCGGCGTGATCGCGCTGCGCAGATATCGCCTCATCGCGAAAATAGTCCGGAGGGTTTGAGCAAGAGGATGATCAGCATCGCCGCGAGATAGGAAAATGTCGCCAGCGTCGGACTGGTGAAGGTGCTCACCCCCGCTTGGGTGAAGCCGAACACCATCCCGACCACCACCGCGCCGAGCACCGATCCAGGGCCACCGACGATCATGATGGCAAAGGCCGTCACCGCCATGGTCCAGGCCACCGTCAGATCGAAGCTATAGGCCATGCCGTAGAGGATGCCGCCCGAGAATATCGACAGCATGCCGAGCGCGAAGGACAGCCGATAGATGGCGCGCACATTGACGCCGCGCAGCGCCGCCGCCTCGCGATTTTGGAACACCGCGCGCAACGCCCGGCCATAAGGGTGAAGCCGCAGCATCGCGAACAACAGCGTGAGCAGCACGGTCGCCGCGACCAGAACGAAAATGCGGTTATTCGTCATCGGAAACGGACCGATGAAAGTAACCCCGCCGATCATCGGCGGCAGATTGAACTGGTCGCTCCAGCGGCCATAGGTGACCGAAAAAATACCCGACAGGATCTGGGTGACGCCGAGCGTGACCACGAAATAGGCGATATTGCGATCGGGCACGTCGTAGAATCGGCGGATCAGCGTCGCCTCCAACAGATAACTGATCGGCAGGCTCACCGCCAATGTCAGCAGCGCCGCGGCCCAGATCGGCATGGCGAGCCAGGTGACAAAGCTCCAGCAGATCAAGGCCGCGGTCAGGAAGAACTGGCCATTGGACGCATTGGGCAGCCAGATGCTGCCGTAAACGATGGTCACACCCGCCGCGACCAGGGAAAAAATCACGCCGAGCACCAGCCCCGTCGTGATCACCGACATCGTGATCAACAGAATGGCGTTTGTGGTCATGGCATCGTCTTGGCCTCGACTTGCCGATCTCTGCCGCGCCGCCGGCAGGCTTACTTCACAAGGTCATAGACCGGCAGCGTTTCCGGCGCCCATTCGATATAGAACAGCTTTTTTGCGGTGTAGCTCTTCGCGGCCATGCCGGTGAGTTGCATGTAATACATGTATTCTTTGCGCGCGCCGTTCTTGTCGAAGGAGATCGGCACACCCGAGGTGGGCTCGACCATGGCGAGCGACGACATTGCGTCGCGGAATTTCTCGCGGTCGACGGTGCCGGCCTTTTCGATCGCGCTCTTGATGATGTAGGCGGTATTGTAGCAGTAGTTCTCGACGTAAGACGGCATGCGCCCGACCTGTTGAACGAAGTCGTCGATGAATTTGTGTCCTTCCGCCGTCACGTTGTCGAGATTGGCATCGAAGAATGTGCCGTAGTTCGAACCGACGCTGCGAGCGCCGTAGCCGAGCAGCGTGGTCGTCGCGCCGACATTATGGATGATTTGCTCGGGCTTGATGCCGAGGTCGAGCAGTTGATTGGTGGTGGTCACGTCGAAAGCGCCGACGGTGGCGAGATAGACGAAATCGGGCTTTGCCGCCGCCACTTGCGCCGCCTGCACCGTGGCGTCGTTGCTGCCCTGCGGGAACAGAATGTCGGCGACAATGCTCACATTCTCCTTCTCCGCCTGATATTTGATGCCGGCGGTGATGGCGCGGGCCAGCGCATTGTCGGTATACATCAATGCGAGCTTGGCGCCGGCTTTTTGCGCGGCGACGAACTTCGCCGCGGCGTAACCCCAGCCGACCGCATCCGGCTCGACGCGGAAGGTATATTTGGTGCCTGGCTTGGTGAGTTGCGCAAAGGCGGCCACCGGCACCACGAACGGCACCTTGTTCTGCTCGGCATAGCCGTAGATCGCGAGCGCGATATCCGAACTGGTCGGTCCGGTCAGCGCCAGAACGTTGTCCTGGACGTCGAGGCTGCGCGCCGCCGCGACAGCCTGAGCCGGATTGGTCTGGTCGTCCATGATCTTGAAGGTCAGCGGCCGATTGAGAACACCGCCTTCGGCCGCGATCTTCTTCTCGGCGAATTCGAGACCCTGCTTGCACGACGTGCCGAAGAACGAGTAGGGCCCGCTCAACTCGCTGATGAAGCCAATGGTGATCGGCTCGCCCGCCTGAGCCTGGGCCGCGGCCGCACCAAACGGCGTCATGGCGGCCGCCGCGAATGCAGTGACCGCGCTTATTCTCCAAGCGCCGCCGGTCATGGTGTTCCTTGTCATCGCTCCCTCCCCTATCGTGCTTTTGATTTCAGTTTTTAGTTTTCGCTTCTAGGCACAACACCGCCCGGCCATGGCGATGACGAGGCGCTCCTCGTCCGTCAGGCCCTGGTGCGGATGGCTATGATCGTGACGGTGATGCGCCTGCCCTGCCGTGGCGGCTTCCGGCGGTTCCGGATCGTCGATCGGTAGCCCTTGAGCCCGCATGTCTTCGCGCCGCGCTTGGGTACGAACAATGTCGACATCGAGCGTGCCGTCGCGGAACACAATGCCATAGTGGCGTTCTGCCGCTTCCCGCGTGATGTAGCCCTGATGAACGTCGTGCGCGACCTTGTCAGGCTCGCGTTCAAGCGGCGAGCCGTAGCCGCCACCACCGCCGGACCGCAGAATGTAGGCATCGCCCGGTTCGAGCACCAAATCGAAGGCCTTGCCGTTGTCGAAGCGATGTTCGTCCTCGCCGAAACGGTGGATCGCGACCGAATTGCCGAAACCGGCAAGCCCGCCGTAGAGACCCCAGGGCCGGCACTTCACCCGATCCATTTGCGCGTTGAACGAGATCCGGCCGCGCATTTGCACGACCTGCTCGGTGCCAAGCCCGCCGCGGAATTTTCCAGCGCCGCCGGAATCCGGACGCAGCGCATAGCGCTCCACCAGCAAGGGAAATTTCGCCTCCACCTGCTCGCTCGGGCCGTTATGGGTATCGCCGTCATTGATGGCGATGGTGGCGTTGATGCCGTCGCTGTCGTGCTTGGCGCCCCAGCCGCCGCCGATCAAGCCGCCGAGATAAATGTAGAAGCTGTTGTCGGTCGGACGGCGGCCATTGACGCGGCCGACAACGAGATCGGCGTGATGCCCGGCAATCACACGGTCGGGTATGGCCGGCGCCAGCGCCTTGAAAATCGTGTCGACGATGGTCATCGGGAACGTCATCCACATCCGCATCGCCGAGGGTTTAAGCGCGCTGACCACCCGGCCGGGCGGCAGGATGACATCGAGCGCGCGGAACTGCCCGTCGTTGATGGGCAGGTCGAGCGCCGAGGTGAGGCACTTGAACGCCACCTGACAACAGGAACGGCCGGCGGTTTCGCCGGAATTGTAGAAGCCGGCGACTTGCTTCGACACGTCGGAGAGGTCGACCGTCATGCGGTCGCCCGCGACTTCGATCTTGACGCGAATGGGAATGCGCTTGCCGATGGCGACGCCGTCGTCGTCCATGTACGACTCGGCCTCATAGGTGCCGTCCGGAATCTGGCGCACCCGCTCGCGCGTGATCGCCTCGCTCTGGTCCATGATGGCCGCGATCGAGCCGAGCACGGCATCGATGCCGTATTTCTGGATCATCTCCAAAAACCGCTTCTCGCCGGTCTTCACCGCCGCGATCTGCGCGCGCAGGTCGCCCATGGCGTGGTCCGGCACCCGCACATTCATGCGGATGATGTCCATGATCTCTTCGTTCGGCTCACCTTTGCGGTAGGCCTTCACGATCGGCATCTGCAAGCCTTCGGAATAGATGTCGGTGGTCACGCCCGAAAGCGTGCCGCCGATGTCCGGCCAATGCGCCATGCAGCTGGAGAAGGCGACGACCTTGCCGTCATGGAAGATCGGCACAGAGAAGGTCATGTGATTGAGATGGCTTCCGGTCGTATAGGCGTCGTTTGTCAGGAGGATGTCGCCCGGATCCATTTTCTCCAGGCCGTAATGCCTGATCTTGGCCTTGACGGTATCGCTCATGCCGCGAATGAACATCGGAAGGCCCAAACCGATCGACACAGTGTTGCCGCGGGCGTCGAACAGTCCCACGGTGAAGTCGAGCGCCTCGTAGATGATCATGTTGTAGGCCGTGCGCATCAGATTGGTTTTCATCTCCTCGGTCACGGCGATGAGACCGTTGCGCACGACCTCGACGGTCACCGGATCGACCGGGCGGGTATCGGCCGGCTGTGATTTGGGTTCAAAGGCGACATTCATCGTCAGCCTCTCCCGGTTTCGATGATGAGGTTACCGAAGCCGTCCACCTCCAGCACGTCGCCGGGGTGCAGGACCGTGATCGAGGCGTATTCCTCGATCAAAGCGGGTCCGGCGATGCGATTGCGCGCGGCGAGATGAGCGCGATCGTAGGTCGGCGTGTCGACGTAGCCTGACTCGGCAAAGTAAACCGGACGATTGCCGGCGAAAGCCTGCGGCGGAGGATCGGCGGTTCCCGCGCTCATGGCTGCCTGCGGCGGCTTGCGCATGACCCCGATGACGGCACAGCGGAGACTGACGATCTCGGCGGCTTCGCCCGGCGACGCATAACCGTAGCGCGTTTCATGAACGGCATCCAAGCGCCGCTTGATGCCGTCGCGGTCATGCGCCGCGAACAGTTCGATCGGCAGTTCGACGGTAACGGCGTGCTCCTGACCGACATAACGCATGTCGGCCCCGCGCGTGACGACGATATCCTGCAGCTCGACATGGGCGTGGCTGATCCCTGAGCGGCCGCGCTCTTCCATCTCAAGATAGATCGCTTCCATATCTTGAAACGACGCCTTGTTAAGCTGTGTAAACCAGGTGTGCACGAAGTCGCGGCGCAGATCGGCCATCAGCATGCCGTAAGCGGAGAAGTGTCCCGGCGCGCGCGGAATGATGACTTTGCCGATGCGCAATTCGCGCGCCACCATGGCGGCGTGGAGCGGGCCTGCGCCGCCATAGGCGACCAGCGCGAAATCCGCCGCATCGAGGCCGCGCTCGGTCGTGACCCAGCGCACCACATGCGACATCTTGGTGGTGGCGATGCGCAGAATGCCCTCGGCGGCTTGGGTCAGCGTCAGACCGAGCGGCTTTGCTATCTTCTCGATCAGGGCGTTCGTGGCGCCTTCGAGGTCGAGGCGCATCTCGCCCCCGAGAAAGCGGTCGGCGGCAAGCCGACCGAGAATAAGATTGGCATCGGTGATGGTCGGCTCCGTGCCGCCGAGCCCATAGCAGACCGGACCCGGCACGGCTCCAGCGCTTTCCGGGCCGACACGCATGGCGCCGGCGAGACCCGCGCGGGCGATGCTGCCGCCGCCAGTGCCAACCTCCTGAATGTCGATCATCGGCATTTGCACCGGCAAGCCGGTCGCATAGCCGCCGACCAGCGCGCCGCCGGTCATCAGCACGGCGCCGTTATGAATGACGCCGGCTTTCGCCGTCGTGCCGCCCATGTCGAAGGCGATGGCGTTGCCGAAACCCATGCTGTCGCACAGGATCTTGGTGCCGATGACGCCGGCGGCGGGCCCGGACTCCAGCATGCGGACGCAGGAGTGGCGCGCCTCGTCGACGTCGAACAAGCCGCCGGTCGACTGCACGATCAAAAACGTGCCGTCGAAATTGGCTTCGCCGAGATGCGTGTTCATGACCGAAAGATAATTGCGCACGCGCGGACCGACATAGGCATTAGCGGCAACGGTGGAGGAGCGCTCGAACTCGCGATATTCCTGCGACAGTTCGTGCGACGCGGAAACAAAAAGATCCGGATAGGCCTCCTGCACGATCCGTTTGGCCTGCAATTCATGCGACGGATTGCGATAGGAGTGAAGGAACAGGATCGCGATGGCGTCGATGCCGGACTTGACCAGATCGTCGACGATGCCGCGGACTTGATCTTGGTCGAGCTTGACCAGCACATTGCCCTGGGCGTCGATCCGTTCGCGGATTTCAAAGCGCAGCGCACGCTCGATCAGCGGCTGATGCTTCTGAAAAAACAGATTGTAGGATTCCGGCCGATTGACGCGGCCGATCTCGTAGATGTCGCGGAACCCTTGCGTGGTCAGCAGCGCACATCTGGCGCCGGTGCGTTCCAGGATGGTGTTGATGGCAATCGTCGTGCCATGCAGGAACAGCCGCGCCGCGGCGAACGCCGTGCCGGCCTTGGTCACGCCGGTGGCGATGCCATCGACCAACCGCTGTGGCGTGGTCAGTGTCTTGCCGAGACGAAATTCGCCGGTTCTCTCGTTGAACGCGGCTATATCGGTGAAGGTGCCCCCGACATCCGCCGACAAGCGGATCCGATCGCTCTGCGCATCCAACCCTGCACTCCGTGTTTTTGGGCGACGCCGGGGAGAGGTTTCCGGCGTCGCCAACTGACACTCATGCCCATTTTTTGGGCCTGCCGCAAGCGCGCGACTTTGGCGTCGCCAGGACTTTAATTCCTATCCACTCGACCTGCCCGTTCGCAACGGCCGTTTACTGCCCGCCATGCCGACATTCCCCTTTGGAGTTGGCTGCATGGCTGCGCCGTGCACCTGCATTCTCCATTAACGGTTTCGATCAATCTGAACTACGCCGGCACGTGCGCGCATCCGAAAGGACAATTTTTGCCGTAATTCGAAGTAGGACGGCCGTTCTTCTTGGTCGTTTGTTTGAGAAACATTGTGCCGTGTGACGACGTATCGGCGGTGCGGCGCTTCTTATTTTTCTCAAGACGTTGACTTGTTTGGATGCCGCCGCCTTGATGCGAGCGTCATGTTTGAAGAATCGCGGGTTTTGATGGAGCAGCTTGCGCCGCGTCACCAACGCTAAAGCGCCACGAAGCGTCTTCGTGGGCTCCTTGAGTGATGGAGACTATCCGATGACGTTTGTTTGGTCGTCACATCGAACCGCCGACCGAGGCCATTTCTCCTGCCGCTGTGTATCGGCCGCGACCGGAGCGTGTTGATCTTCAACTCCGCGATCGCCCATCCCTATTCTTGCGGAAGCAGCGCCGGCCGATTCCGGCAGCAGGAGAACTACCATGTCCAACAACTATATCATTGAAATCAGACCCGAGTCCGTGGGCAGCACCGTGCAAGCCGGCCTGGTCGTCCGCGACGGCCGCGGTTTCCGGTTTTTTGCCGCCAGCGACGCGTTTTATTCGCTCGAGAGCCAAATCTTCAAAGATCCCCAAGCCGCCGCAGCCGCGGCGCTGCGTCAAGCCGCTGCACACTCGGAAAGGTCATGACAATGAATCGCAGAACATTCCTGCTTGCGACGGCTGCATTCGGCTTTGCCGCGTCGCCGTTTGCCGCCGAGGCAGAGCCCCTGAAGGAATTGCGCATCGGCTATCAGAAGACCTCGGTTCTCTTGGTGGTGAAAGCGCAGAAAGTGCTGGAGGAGCGCTTCGAACCTCAAGGGGTAACGGTCAGGTGGGTCGAATTTCCGTTCGGACCACCGCTCCTTGAGGCGCTGAACGTCGGCGCCATCGATTACGGCTATACCGGCAACGCGCCGCCGATTTTCGCGCAAGCCGCGCACGCCAATATTCAATATGTCGGCGTCATACCGGCGCGCGGTTACGGCCAGGCGATTGTCGTGCCGGATGCCTCGACACTGAAAACATTGGCGGATCTGCGGGGCAAGAAGATTGGCGTCGCCAAAGGCTCGAGCGCGCACGACCTGTTGGTTGCCGCGCTTGAAAGCGCAAGTATCTCTTGGCAGGAGATCACGCCGGTTTATCTGGCGCCGGCAGACGCGGCGGCGGCCTTCGCCCGCGGCGCGATCGACGCCTGGTCGATATGGGACCCCTTCTATGCCATCGCCGAGTTGAAACTGAAGGCCCGATCGTTGCCGATCGACCCGAAAGTGGCGAAGCAGAACAGCTTCTTTCTCGCCAACAGCGACTTCATCGCCCAGCACGCCGATGTCGTAACCGCGATCAATGCGGAGGTTGCCAAGGCTACGCAATGGGCGGGCGACCACCGTGACGAAACCGCAACGCTATTTTCCGAGGCGAGCGGCGTCGAGATCGAGGCGCAGAAGAAATCAGTCGCTCGGTCCGAGTTTACCTTCGGACCGATCGACGACAAAATCATCGCCGAGCAGCAAGCGGTCGCCGACCGATTCCGCCGCCTTGACCTCATTCCGACGGCGGTCGCGGTGCGCGACATCGTCTGGATCAAGAAACCGAACTCCTGAACATCCCCGCAATAACAGAGTGCCCGCATCATGGCTTTTGTCGGTCAACCGCTCGACGTTTTCTGGTTCATTCCCGTTAGCGGCGATGGCTCTTATCTCGGAAGCGACGAGGGCCATCGTCCTGCGGATTTCCATTACCTGAAGCAGATCGCACAGGCGGCCGATCGGCTGGGCTATGGCGGCGTCCTGATCCCGGTGGGTAGCCACTGCGAGGAGCCTTGGATCACGGCGGCGGCGCTGGTGCCGCATACCGAGCGGCTGCGCTTTCTCGGCGCGCTGCGGCCCGGTCTCGGCAGCCCAACCCACTTCGCCCGCCAGGCGGCGGCGCTCGACCGGATCAGCAACGGCCGCTTCCTTGTCAATCTAGTCGCCGGCGGCGACGCCAGGGAACTCGCGGGCGACGGCATCTTCTTGTCGCACGACGAACGCTTCGCACAGGCCGCCGAATTCCTGACTGTGTTCCAGCGGCTGCTCAATAGCGAAAAAGTCGATTTCGACGGCCGATACGTGAAAGTACAAGGAGCGCGGCAACTCTTCCCGCCTGTGCAGAAGGGACTGCCGGTCTGGTTCGGTGGCTCATCCGAGCCTGCGCTCGATCTCGCCGCTCAGCAGACCGATGTTTATCTGACCTGGGGCGAACCCGTCGCTCAGGTCGCCGAAAAGATCGACGCCGTGCGTACCAAGGCGGCCGCCTACGGACGAACGGTCAAATTCGGCCTGCGTATTCATCTCATCGTCCGCGAAACGACGGCGGAAGCTTGGAGCGTCGCCGATAAGTTGATCGCCAATCTCAGCGACGAGGCGATTGCGGCGGCGCAGCGCAAATTCGCAGCCGATTCGGACTCGGTCGGCCAGCAGCGCATGACTGCGCTTCATCATGGCGGCAAACGCGACAAGCTTGAGATTGCACCCAACCTGTGGGCCGGCATCGGCCTGGTGCGCCGCGGCGCCGGCACCGCGCTCGTCGGTGATCCAAAGACCGTGGCCGAGCGGCTGCGCGAATATCAGGCGCTCGGCATCGATACCATCATCGCCTCGGGCTACCCGCATCTCGAAGAAGCCTACAAGGTCGCCGAATTGCTGTTTCCCGAACTCGGCATTGGCTCAGCGCCGCGACTGACCCACGGCACCGCGCCCAGAGAATTCGGCGTCGGCGCATACCGACCCGCCGTCGCGGCGGAATGACTTCGCAGGCGGGAGCATCGCAATGACAGATGCCGCTTCGACGGCTTTCGAAACAAAGACGCCCGCGCGCATATCGTGGGCACGCTCGGACTTATCAGCGCGCGCAAGCGAGGTGGCGGGCTGGCTGGTGCCCGCGCTGATCCTTGCGATTTGGCAGGCGGCTTCATCCTTCGGCCTGCTTGCGGATTCGGTCTTGCCCTCGCCGCTTGCCGTCCTTACAGCGGGCTGGCGGCTGACCCTCTCGGGGGAGTTGCCGCGCAACGTCGAGATCAGCTTCCTGCGCGCGATCGCCGGTCTCGCCGTGGGCGGCGGCATCGGCTTCTTCCTCGGCCTCGCCAACGGACTGTCGAGGATCTCCGACAAACTCACGGATTCGACGTTGCAGATGATCCGCAATATGCCGCATCTGGCGCTGATCCCGTTGGTCATCCTGT
>JBEKRD010000035.1:0-41309 GCA_049519075.1 Xanthobacteraceae bacterium
GATCTTCCTCTATCCAGAGCTCGACGAGCGCGGCTGGAGTCACGAGATCCTGGAGTCGCACTGCGGTGGCGGCCCGGACTGCGAAGACGGATTAATGCTTCGCATGGAGCGCTGGGGTCGCTGAGCAAGCTTTTTTCGGCAGTGCCATCAAATATATTGGCCAGCGTCTACCCGGATCACTTCGCCAGTGATGGCACGCGCGGCATTCGACAGCAGGAACAGCACTGCGCTGGAGATGTCTTCGGGGTGTGCGAGCTCATTGAGCGCCGCTTCGTCGACCGCCCGTTTGAGCACTTCCGCGGGCAGCACCCGCGCCATATCCGTCATCACCATACCGGGTGCCACGGCATTGACCGTAATACCCTTCTTGCCAAATTCCCGCGCCGCGGTTTTGGTCAGGCCGACCAACCCGGCTTTGGCGGCGGCATAATTTGCCTGACCGAATTTACCGCGCAGCCCGTTGATCGAGGTGATGCTCACGATCCGCCCGAAACCGGCGGCAGTCATAGCCGGGGCAACAGCGCGGATCATGTTGAAGCCGCCGGTCAGATTGACGTTAAGCACGCTTGCCCATTCGGCGTCGCTCATCTTCATAAGCGAACGGTCGCGGGTGATGCCGGCATTGTTAACCAAAAGGCTGGCCGCCTTCGGCAGACCGGCTATCGCCCGGCCGACGGCCTCGGCATCGGTCACGTCGACATGGAGGAACCGGTGCGGAAAGTTTTCGTTGGCCGGGGGCGCACCGACGTCGAATACATCGACCTCGGCCCCGGCGCTGGCCAAGGCATCGGCGATGGCCCGACCAATGCCGCGGCAACCGCCAGTGACGATGGCGCATTGGCCAGCGAAGTCGAACCGCGGCTGGCTGTCAGGTGGTGATTGCATGATCGAGGCACAGTCGTTGGGAGGGGCGGAAATCGCAGCGGTCGAGGAAGGTGACGAGGCTCTGGTCTGACCAACCGATTTCAGTCCGGACGCCGTCGACCCGCAGCGTCATCAGATTCATGAACAGCTGCGACAGCAGCGCGCGTCCGATACCTTGATTACGAAAGTCCGGATCGACACCGATCGTATCCAGCACGGCGGTCGGCTCGACCTGGCCGAATTCGCCGAAGTCGACCCGCGCCATGACGAAACCCACCGGCTCGCCGTTTTGCTCCGCCACCAGCGAGACCCGCACATCCGACTCAAACAGCGCCTCCTCGAGCTTGCGGTCGAAATAGTCGGATCGGTCGCGGCCGGTGATGCGGCTGTCGATGTCGACCAATTTGCGCAGGTCGGTTTCCTTCATGCCACGAACCGGAATGCGGTCGCGCGCCAAGGGGCCGAAGTCCGGCGCCGGAGCTTTGCCGTAATTGATTTCCGCGTCCCCGCCGATCCGCTCCGGAATGGTGAACCGCCGGCGCTGGGACTTGGTCTTGGCTGTCTCGGTCATGCTTCCTCGCCTAATTCTTCACTCAGTATGCTCATCGGACGTTCAAGTGCGAGCCTCGGCGCGAGCACGAAGCCGGCGCTGTTGAAAAATCGCGACAGCTCGTCGTTCTTCCAGTTCACCTGCGACTGCACGCAACGGGCGCCGTTACCGCGCGACGTTTCGATCAACCCCTCCATGAGGCTTTGCCCGAGCCCATGCTCGCGGCGTTCCGGCGCCACGCCGAGCGCATCAACGACCGCAACGGCGTCCTTTTGGCCGAACTCGCCGCGCAAAATGCGCGCGATCGCGAAGCCACACAGCTTGTCGTCGACGATGACGCCGATGTGGACGAAATCGTCGGGCCGCGCTTTCGCTGCCGCGAAACGCTTTTCGAAAAAGTGCCGGCGACCGTGGCCGACATTGACGCGATCGATCGCAATGACCTGTTCCAGGTCCGCGACGCCGATCGGGCGAGTGCTACGAGTTGATGTGGGGGGCGGCGTGGCCATGACACCTCTTTTAGTCTCGACAGATTGCGCGTGAGGCTGCTCTCTTGTGATCCGTCCTTTGCCGAGCATCGGCAACAGCGTCAGCCATGCAGCTGCTGATACTTTGCGAGCAGCTCATCTGGGGTCTCGGGCCAATCTGGGTTCGCAACGATGCATTCGGCGGGACAGGCCAGCTTGCATTGCGGTTCGTCTTCGGCTCCGACGCACTCGGTGCATTTCATCGGATCGATGACATAAATCAGCGTTCCAGCGGTGATTGCCTCGTTCGGACAAACCGGCTCGCAAGCATCGCATGCCGTACACGTGTCTATGATCATGAGTGCCATTGTCGTCTTCCTCGATCAGGCCGCTTTGGGCAAGTTGCCTTGCGCGGCAAGTTTGTCGAACCGGTACGCGCCCCAGAGCGCCGCGCCAATGGCGCCGGCGTACATGGAGTCCGGATGACTGCGGACTTCCGTGGCGGCCATATCCTTTATTTGGCCGATATCCTCTTCCAAGGCGGCGACCAGCCCCTTGTCGAGCGCCAGACCGCCGGTGAGCATGACGACGCCTTTGAGTGCGCCGGTCGATTTCAGCAGTTTGGATAACCGCGCCGCCATCGATAAATGGATTCCCTTGAGGATGTTGGGTGCGGTAATGCCGCGCGACACCATGTTAATGACGTCGGTTTCCGCCAGCACGGCGCAGATGCTGGACACGACCTCCGGATTGTCGGCCTGCTCCGACAAGGCGCCAATCTCCTCCTGCGCGATGCCCAGATAGCGGGCGATATTCTCCAGGAATTGGCCCGAGCCCGACGCGCATTGGCTGGTCATCTTGTAATTGAGAACTTTGCCGCGCGGATCGATGCTAATCGCGCGTCCGTGCAGCGCGCCCATGTCGAGCGCGGCGCGCGATTCCGGGTCGAGGTAGATGGCGCCGCGCGCATGCGTCGTCATCGAATAGAAGTGGCCGGTGTGGAACGGCACACTTTCGGCTTCGCCGGTCGTCGCTACATAATTGACGTCTTCGGGTTTCAGCTTCGCATCGTCGAGCACCGCGTCATAAGCGACCTGAGCCAATTCCATCGGATCGCGTTGCCGGATTCGCATCATGTACCGCGATAGCCAGGTTTCCTGGCCGTTTTCGACCCTGAACAGCGCAGCCTTGATGGTCGCGGTGCCGATATCGATCCCCGCAGCGATGGTCATTGTTCGCTCCCCTCCGCTTGTCCCACATGGGCCCGGCGCGCGAATTCCGCCGCGCCAAGGGCGCCGGTATAGATCGAGTCCGGATTAATGTTGATGGTGACCTCGCCGTAGTTCTCCTTGATGACCTTGCGCAGTTCACGCACGGCGGCTTCGTTTTTCGCCACGCCGCCGGTGAATGTGAATTCGTCGGTCACGCCGCCCGATCGCGAGATAATCGAGATCGCGCGCAATATGATGGCGCGGTGCAGCCCGGCCAAAATATCCTCGCGCTTTTCGCCGAGCGAGAGACGGTCGCGCAGCTCGGCACCGGCGAACACCGTACAGGTCGAGTTGATACGCGCGGGCCGGTCCGACTTCATAGCCATGGGGCCAAGTTCGTGCAGACCCATATTCATCTCGTCGGCGATATAGCCCAGATAGCGCCCGCATCCCGCGGCGCAGCGGTCGTTCATTTGAAAATTGGCGACGATGCCGTTTGCATCGACCTGGATGCCCTTGGTATCCTGGCCACCGATATCGAGCACGGTGCGGGTCTGGGGATACATTAGATGCGCGCCGAGGCCGTGGCACAGGATCTCGGAGCGTATATGTTCCTTCGAGAACGGCAGCGTCACCCGGCCGTAACCGGTGCCGACCAGGTAGGTTTCTTCCAGCTCGACGGCAAGCGCGGCTTCGATCATCTGCTGGATGTCGGCGGCAGCCGATTTGACCGACGGCTCGCTCGCTAAAACCCGGCCGAGCGCGCGGCGGAATTTGTCGCTTAACTCGCCCGCTGGCGGTCGGTTCTCCACCTCAATGATCGATTTGTCGTAGACGTTAAGCAGAAGATCATAGGGAAGCTTGGCGTCGCGCGCGACCTCCTCGGCATGCGCATGGTAGCGCGACCCCGCGATATCACGGAAGAAATCTGATTTGCGCTTGGCGCCGGGAGCGTAAAGCTCGGGTGCTTCCTCGCGCAGCCGCCGGAACACTTCGGCAAGCGATTCCTGCACCGCCGAACCGGCTTTGACGAAGCGTTCGCCATGGATCTGACCGCCGCAGGTTTGTTCGAGGTCTTCCAGTTGCTCTAGGAACTGCTCGAGACGAAAGGCCCGTTCCAACACGCCAAGGAAAGCGTCGAGATCGATCTGCGCATGCGCTTCGCTCAGCGCTCGCCGAAACAGCGTGAATTGGCCGTCGACATAGGCTTCCTGGCTTGCCACCCGCGCCGCAGTCGCGTAGTTCGAACGCGAATTGGTGATGCCATGACCGATGACGTCGCGGTCCTCGTCAAGAATGACGGCTTTGGTCGTCGTTGACCCGAGATCGATGCCGACGAACGTCTTCATGCAAGTCTCCTCACGCCGCCGCGTGCACGCCGGCACGTTTCTGCTCGATCATCTGGAAGTAGCTTTCGAGGCGATTCTTGATATTGGCCGCCGAGAAATAGCGTGGGTCGACCAGGTCGGATTCGACGAACGCCGCCGGCTTTCCGGTGCGCTTTTCGACTTCCCGCATGATCAAGAGTTGGCCGGCCGAGAAGCTGTTGCAGCTCTTAATCGAATTGATCAAAAGCCCATCGGCCTCGTATTCGTTGATATAATTGGCCAGCATGTCGATGCGCATCGGCAGGCTGCGATTGGTGTAGACGCCCAGGCAGTATTCCGCCAACGTCTCGAGCGGCTTGTTTGGATCGTGGCGGAAGCCGAAGTCGTAGACGCCCCCGACTTTGGTGTAGCTCGAGGCGACCACGACGGCGCCCTCGTCGTAGAACATCTTCCAGAACTGCCGGAAGTTGGTGTAGTTCGGCGGACCTTCGACGACGAGACGGTATTTTTCCCTTCCCATGTCGCCGTCAGGGGTTACTGGACCCTTGCCTTCCGCGATGCGTTCTTCGACCTCGGCGCGCAGAAACTTATAGTAATCGATGGCGTCGTCGGTGCCACGGAACGCACCGAAGATCGGCCCGATGTAGTAGATGCCGCCAAAATACGCATCGATCGGAGACGGCTTGGTTTTTGCAGCTTGCAGCACGCGAACCAGATCGTCTTCGGCCTTTGACGACTTCTTGAGGTATTCGCGCAGGCGATCGATGTCGAATTTGACGCCGGAGATACGCTCAAGCGTCGGGATCACCTCTTCCTTGAGTTGCTTGACCATGTAGTCGACCATATTCTTGGTGATCTTGCCGTCGCCCATATAGGGCGTATGCAGCATGATGGTCTCGCACTTGTATTGTTCGCGCAGCAGCTCAAACCACTTCATGAAGGTGAAGCAGCCGGTGTAGGAAAGCAGCAGCACGTCCGGATCCGGCAGGCGGCGACCGTTTGGACCGATATTGCCTTTCGCCATCATTCCAATGTCGGATTTCACATAGGTGCAGACATCCTCGGAGTGGCCAATTTTCTCGGCCTCGAGAACGTAGGCACCCGATTGGCGGCGCAGTCCGCTCTGGATTGCGTTGACCTCCGGAAGATTGTTCAAGAGATCGAAACACATGATAAGTTCGTTGAGGTTACCCGGAACGAAGGTCGAAGCGACCTTGTCGCCAGTCTCCGGCGCGTTGCTCAGCCGATCGTAATGCGCGGCCATCATTTCCTTCTGCTTCAGCATCGAATCGTCTTTGGCGACCGCCTTGGCCGGTGCGCCTTTAGGCGTGACGATGACCGTCATGTTGCGCTCCAGAGTTTGATTGAGTCGGCAAAAGTTCCGGCTTGCTCGCGAATCGGCTGCATCTGCCCGGAGTTTTCCGCGTACTTGAAGGCGATGTAGGGAATATCCGCAGACTTCAGCACATGCTGCAGCATCGGCCGATCGAGCAAAGCGGGATCGCAGAAACTCGGACAAGCGAAAATCACGCCTTCGGCGTCGGTGCGCCGTACGGCGCGGACCAAATGCTGGCCTTTTTCCGCGAGATCCGGCTCGTATTTGGCAGCCGTCGATTCCGAGTGATGCAAGAAGGCGCGCGCCAGATTTTCGAGCGGCTTGCCCTCCACCGGAACGTCAGCGGTGAGCCACCGCGTCACCAGCAACAGGTCGTCGTCGACCACGTAGCAGCCAGCGAGCTCCAGCGATTTTATCAGATTGAGCGGCGGCTGCTCGCAGAAGACCCCCGTGAGCACGATGCGGCAGTTATCGCGCCGCGGCCGCTCTTCGGTGGTAACGGCTTCGAGATAGTCGCGCAACAGCGCGGTATGCTCCTCCACCGGCAGCACAAGCCCGGCCCGCATCAGCAGATAGATTTCTGAGGCCGGAGTCTGCCACGGCCGCTGTGCACGGAACGCATAAAGCTCGCGAACCAAGCGCCGATTTTCATTGTAGACGGCAATCGAGTGACGTAATTCGTCGTCGGTGATCGGCTTGCCGCGGAGCGCGGCCAGATCTTGCAGCAGCTCCTCAAGCTCGCGCGTGTAATAGCTGCCGCCAATATCGTCCTTATAGTTCTGCGGTACGTCGAAATAGCGCACATAGACTTTTGGAAACATCATCTTCCACATGCCGGATAGGTTTCGGATGACATCGCAAATTGACGGAAACAGCATGCCGTCGACGAAGTCGAGCCGGCCGGAGACGCCGAGCTCGATGGTAGAGCGCGGAATCCGGCAGATATAACTTTGGTAATAGGCGTCGCCGTGGATCACTTCGAGCTGATCGCCGCCGCCGACGATCCCGAGCGGCAGCATGCCGGCGGCGTGAATGAGCTCACGGGGCACGTAGATGGGCAGGTAACCAACCACTTTGCGATCTGGCGATGCCTGCTTCCATTGCCGCGCCGTCGTGAAGGAAAGGTCGTCGAACAAAGCCTGCGCCTGTGCGACGATCGAGGCCACGGCCGAGCCATTCGCCGCGCCATTCAACGATGTTGCCATTGCGCCGCCCTCTTCTCCACGAAGGCCACGAGGCCTTCCACCGCGTCGTGCGATTTCATGAGTTCATCGAGATACATGCGCTCCACGCGTTCGATTTTCGCGCGCACCCGCGCCGCATAGTCGCAACGCGCCGCCCTGACGGCGAAGCGTAGCGAACTTGCGCTCTTCGGTTTCAGATGTTCGGTGAAATAGGAAAGCGCCGCCGCTTCCGGATCGGCCGCACTTGCGGCCATGCCCATAGCTGCGGCCTCGGTGCCGGAGATGCTGCGTCCCGACAACAAAAGATCGATAGCACGAACCGGACCGATCAACTCCGGCAGGAGACAGGATGCTGCTGGCGCGAACACGCCGAGCTTCATCTCTGGCTGGCCGAGGCCCGCGTCGGGCGCGACAAACAACATATGTCCCGCGAGCGCCACCTCGAGGCCGCCGCCAAGGCACTGACCGCGCACGGCCACGAGCACCGGAATCGGCAATTCGACGAACTGCAGGACCAGCGCGTGAATGCTTTTCAGCATCGCCGCGCACTGCGCCGGCATATGTTCCTCGACACTGGCGCCGAAGCTGAAATGAGGGCCTTCCGCATCGAGCAATACGGCGGCGAGATCGGCATTGGTGCGGTGGCCGCGTAGCGCACCATGCAACGCGGCGATCATCGTCGTATCGATGAGATTGGCTTTCGGTCGGTTCAAGCGCAGGCGCAGCAACCGCCCATCGCTTTCGAACCAGACCTTGAGCGGCGTCGTCATGACTTTCGTGCCCGCGGCTGGATGCTTTCGCCGAGTTCTTCCGACCACGGCGTATTGGCAGCCAACGCGCGACGGAGCGCGATGAAGTCCACCTCGCGGCCGGTCTCGCGCGTACCTTCGTTGAAGGCGCGGAAACCGGCGCGTGCTTCCGTCATCATGTTGAGGGCGAGCCAGGCGCGCGAATTCTCTTTGTTGCGATTCCAGGCGTCGAGCTTCGGCTTGCGCAATTCCTCGATTGTTTTGGTCGTGCAGTCGGGGAATGTGTACAACAGCTTCGTACACAGGGCCTCGACGTACTGATCGAGCAGACTGAGGTCGACGGTGCCGCGTTTCAATACTTCCTGACCGGCCTTGAGAGCCTCGCCGGTCTTCGGCTTGCCGAATACGAAGCGGCCGTACTCGTCTGTCATTCGGCCGGTTTCGACCAGCGGATTGGCGACGAACGCGCCGTCAACTTTCAACGCCGGCGTGATGGCGGCGAGCATGCCCATGAAATAAGCTTCATGCGCGGAGAACGGCTCGCATAGCACGCATGACACCATCGCCCGTTCGGCGCCAACCATGACCGGAAGGAAATCGGTGGCGCCGCCGATCGGCGCGGAACCATGCTTGGGGCCGGCTTGGCCGAAGCGCGCCAAATCCTGCGCGACAGAAAAATCGCAGGCCATGCCGATCTCTTGACCGCCGCCGATACGCATGCCGTTGACGCGGCAGATCACCGGCTTGTCGCAGGCCAGGATGGTCGACACCATGTCGTTGAAGAGCCGCATATAGCCCCGATATTCCTGGGGATTTCCGGCGTAATATTCGGCGTATTCCTTGGTATTGCCCCCAGTGCAGAATGCCTTGTCTCCGGCCCCGGTGAACACGACAGCGACGACGTCGCGGGCGGCGCTGGCATCGCGCAACGCCAGAATGACGCTCTTGACCATAGCGGTCGTGTAGGAATTGAACTGCGTCGGGTTATCGAGCGTGATCCACGCATTGTAGAGTCCGGCAACTGGCTGGCCATCTTCGCCTTTGACAGGCCGCTTTTCGTAACGCACGCCCTTGTTGGCCGCGAGCCAAGCCTGTCCCGCAACAAGACCATGATCTTTTACAATCTGCTCGGCGGCGGCGGCGACACGAACGGATTCCATGGTCATGGACGTACTCCTTATTGAATATGCAGTTCGGGCTGGGTCTCAGGAACGAGCACGGCGCGGCGCTTGAGCACGCCGGCATGAACCGCCTCGAACACCTGATTGATCTCATTAAGCGGATGTTTCTCGACGAACGGCGCGACCTTGACGCGGCCGTTGAGGACGAACTCCAAGGCGTCGGGATAGAGTTCAGGGGGACATCCCCAGTTTCCGATTGCGCGAGCGTGATAGGCCATCAAGTTCGAAAGCCGGACCTCGACCTTGTCCATGGTAAAGCCGACGACGGCGAGCGTCGCACCATGATTGAGCAGAGCGAAGGCGGTCTCCTGACCGGCGCGAGTGCCTGAACATTCGAAAATGATCCACTCGGTTTGGCGCAAACCGTGCTCCTTGGCGAAGGCTTGGATCGCCGCCTTGAGCTCGCGTGGCTTGAGCTGTTGGGAATTGAGGGTGAGCGCCGCGCACTGCCCCTTGATGGCGGCGAGCTTGTCGTCGTTCACGTCGATCGCGATCACCACACCGCCGAACGCAGCGGCGATCTGTGCAGCATAGCCGCCGACGCCGCCGACCCCGTTGACCACGACGAGATCGCCCTTCTTGACGCCGGCCTGCACCACCGCCTGATAAGGCGTGGTCACCGCGTCTGCGATCACGGAGAGATCGGCCAGTTCGATCCCGACAGCCGCCAGACGATGCTCATCGACAACACAGAGTCCGTGCGCCGGAACTACGATGTGGGTGGCGAAGCCGCCGTGTATATCGTTGCCCGGCATCTTCTGATTTGGACAAATCGTCGCCTTGCCGCGCTTACAGGCGTCGCAGTGACCGCAGGGAATTACTGCCGGAACGATGACGGCGCGGTCCGTGTACCAGAGCTCGTCCATGCCGGCATCGATGACGCGGCCGCTGATCTCGTGGCCTAGCGTGAGCGGCAGTTCGTGCTTAGTCCTTACACCATCGTAATAATAGCCAAGATCGGTATGGCAGACGCCGCAACCGGCGATTTCGACCAAGACTTCATTGGGGCCGAGCGTCCCGATATCGAATTCCATCGGGACAAACGGCATGCCTGCGCCCGTCATCATCCACCGAACTGGCTTGACGCCCATCGATCGAACTCCCGAATGCGGGCCGGCCTTCGTACCCAGCCCGCGGCCTCAATCCTGACCTCCATTCTTCGGCCTGCGATGGCCAGACTTCCTTGACCAACGTCAAGGAAAGCCCAAAAAACGTATTCTAGTACTGAAATAGATATTTGAGACCAGGCCTGACGAGGGACAGCGATGGCAGCTTCGCCGAGTATTTCGATCGCAATCCTTGGCAGCGGCGGTGCCGGTGCCCTGACGACGGGCGATATGTTGCTCGAAGCGGCCAGCGCGGCGGGATGGCATGGGCTCTATACCCGCACGTTGGGCCCACAGATCCGCGGCGGTGAAGCGGCCGGCCTCCTCCGACTGGCCATCCGTCCGGTCGAATGCCCCCCCGACCATTTCGATCTTTTGGTCGGCATCGACTGGCTGAATGCCCACCGCTTCGGCGCCGAGATCAAGGTGGGACCGCAGGCGCTCGTGATCAGCGATCCCCGCGGCGGCGACCAGCCGGCAATGGTGACCCAATCGGGTGCGCGCGTCGTCGAAATCCCGATGAAGGACATGGCAAAGGCCATTCCGGACGGTCGTCCCAATATGATCGCACTCGGCATTGCCAGCCGGCTCTTGGGCTTCACCGCCGAGCAAGTATCGGTGCAGATTGCGAAATGCTTAGCCGAAAAGGGATCGGCCGCGGTCGCCGCGAGTCTCGCCGGAATCAAAGCCGGATTCGACGCCGCAGCCGGCGTCCCGTTCCACATGCGACTCGCGACACCTCCCGCTAGCACCGCCCGCAGGTGGCTGCTGTCCGGCAATGAGGCGACGGCGCTCGGCGCCATCCGCGGCGGCATTCGCTTCGCCGCCGCCTATCCGATCACCCCGGCAACAGAGGTCCTCGAATGGCTCGCGCCGAACCTTGCCAAAGTCGGCGGTACGCTGCTGCAGGCCGAAGACGAGCTCGCCGCCATCAACATGATCATCGGCGCGTCTTACGGGGGCACCCCGTCGTTGACGGCAACCTCTGGGCCGGGTCTTTCCCTGATGATCGAAGCTCTCGGCCTCGCGACGTCAGCCGAAATACCGATTGTGGTGGTGGACGTGATGCGCGGCGGACCGTCGACGGGTATCCCCACCAAGTCGGAGCAGGCCGATCTGAATATCGCCGTCTACGGCATGCACGGCGACGCGCCGCACCTCGTGCTGGCGCCCCAGTCGGTCGGCGACTGCGTATTCACCGCCCAATGGGCGATCTATCTGGCGGAAGCGCTGCAAGCTCCCGTCATCGTTCTTTCCGACCAATTCATGGGGCAATCGCGTGCTGCCATCGAACGACCCGCCGATGTTGCGTTCATCGGCGCACGGAGCGTCGCCACTGAAATCGTCGGCACCTACAAGCGCCACGCTCTGGCCGTCAACGGCGTGTCGCCGATGGCCATTCCAGGAATGCGCGGCGGTCAATATACGGCCGACGGCCTTACCCATTCGGAGAGCGCCACGCCGACGAGCGGCGCGGGCGACCACCTCGCCCAACTTGATAAGCGTCGCGACAAGCTTGAGCGATTCAATTTCGGTGACGATTGGGCGAGCGTCGAAGGCGAAGGTGACCTCGCAATCATCACCTGGGGATCGCTTACCGGCGCCGCACGGGAAGCGGCCGGACTCGCCGCCGCGGATGGCATCGAGGTCCGCGTCGTCGCACCGCGTTTGCTGTCGCCGGTGCAACCAGAACGGCTCGCCGCCGCGCTTGCTGGCGTCAAGCGCATCCTTGTCGTCGAACAGACGCATGGCGGCCAGTTCCACAAATACCTGAGGGCTCACTACGACCTGCCGGCGCCGGCGCGCGCCTTCCACCGGCCTGGGCCGCTGCCGATTGCAGCCGGTGAAATCCATCGCGCAATTATGGAATGGAGGTAGCAATGTCGGGCGTCGTCAGGGTATCGGCCGCCAAACCGGCCGACTACAAATCCGACGTGAAGGCTATCTGGTGTCCCGGATGCGGCGACTACCACGTGCTCATGTCGTTCACCCGCGCCTTCGCCCAACTGGGCCTGCTGCCGGAGGAGGTCGTCGTCGTATCCGGCATCGGCTGCTCGTCGCGGATTCCCGCCTATACGAACTGTTACGGCTTTCACGGCGTGCACGGCCGGTCTCTGGCCCTCGCCGCAGGGCTGAAAGTGACGCGGCCCGACCTCACGGTGGTGGTCGCCAGCGGCGACGGCGACGGCTACTCGATCGGCGGCAACCATTTTCTGCACGCCTGCCGACGCAACATCGACATGACATATGTCGTCATGGACAATCACATCTACGGCATGACCAAAGGTCAGCCGTCGCCGACCACGGAACCAGAATTCGACACCGCACTGGCGCCGGGCGGCACCGGGGTGCGGCCGTTTCATCCCCTGGTCGTCGCGCTCGCTTCCGGAGCAAATTTCATCGCTCGCTGCTACTCCGGAGAACCAAACGAAACCGCTGCCGTGTTGGTGGAAGCGATCAAACACCCGGGATTTTCGTTCGTTGAAATCTTAAGCCCGTGTGTGACCTTCCGCCCCGACGAAAAAATCTGGAAGGACATGGTGCGCCCCGCCCCGGTCGGCGCGACCAACGAACAGGGCAAGGCGGCGCGCCGGCTCATGACCGACGACGGCTTCAACATCGGAATCCTGTACCGCGGTAACCGCGCGCCATTTCAGCCGGCGGTCGGCAAAAGCGACGTCGATTTGTCGGAGTTAGAGAAGGATTTCGAGTTATGACCAAGGCATCGGACAATCCGAAGGTGGCGAGCCTCAACGACCTGTTGGCAGTCGCCTATCAGATCGAGATCGACGCGGTGGAGCGTTACAATCTGCTGGCCGACCAGATGGAAACCCACAACAATCCCGAACTGCTCAAGGTGTTCCGCGACTTGGCCCGCGCCGAAGGCATCCATGGTGAGGAAATCCGCCGTCTTGCAGGCGATTTCGACCTGGTCGGCCATGCGCAGGAGATTGCGCGATTTGGCCGAGCCGAAAGTCCGGAAGAGGCCGAGCTAGGCGGCGCGCACTACATGATGACGCCGTGGCATGCCCTGCAGCTCTCCCTGGCCGGAGAAAAGCGCGCGCTCGCCTATTTCACCTCGATCGTGGAGACAGCCAAGGATCCGAAAGTCAAGGCAATGGCGGCAGAGCTCGTCGAGGAAGAGGCCGAACACGTCAATCTCGTCCATCGGCTCCTGCGGCGCTATCCGGCACCGAGCGAATCCTGGGCCGACGATATGGATCCGCCGGTGTCCCAGGAATGAGACAGACCGCGTTTACCGATTCCACGCACTGAAAAGTGTTACGGTCGTCGCGATAAGTTAGCCGAATGCGGTTTCCGGCCAGCCAAGAGGTCCATTTGCGTCATGAAGATCATCGCAATTGAGGAACATTTTACCACCGCGATGTACCGCGAGAATGTGAAGCGCGGTGACTACCGCAATTTTTACTTGTCGAGTCGCAGCGAGTATCTGGGCCACGACATCCCGAGCCAGCTGTTTGATCTTGGTGACGAGCGGTTGCGTTACATGGACGCATCGGGGATTGACATACAGGTTCTGTCGTTTGGCTCGCCTGGCCCGCAGGGTTTCGGCAGAGAACTCGCAATACCGATGGCCCGTGACGCCAACGAGCGCCTCTATCAAGCCGTCAATGCCCATCCAACCCGCTTTGCTGGTTTTGCCGCGCTGCCGACCGCCGATCCGGAGGAAGCAGCACGCGAATTCGAGCGTTCAGTCAAAGAGTTGGGCTTCAAGGGCGCGATGATCCACGGTCATCAGCAGGGCTCGTTTCTCGACGACAAGAAGTATTGGCCGATATTCGAGTGCGCACAGGCCCTGGATGTCCCGATTTATCTGCATCCAACGATGGCGCACCCAGATGCGACCAAGGCTTATTTCGAAGGTTATGAAGAATTACGCGGCTCGGCCTGGGGTTTCGCCATCGATACGAGTTGCCATTTTCTGCGGATGATGTTTGCGGGCGTCTTTGACGCTTATCCAAGCCTCAAAATCATCCTCGGCCATCTCGGCGAGGGACTGCCATTCTCCATGCACCGGCTCAACGACCACAGCTTCCCGGCCGCAGCGCGTCGCGGCTTGAAAAAGACGCCGCTCCAATACATCAAGGAAAATTTGATCGTGACGACGAGCGGTAACTGGTACGAGCCCGCTTTTGTCTGCACGCTCCTCGCACTCGGTGCCGACGCAATCCTTTGGGCCGTCGATTGGCCTTTCGAGTCGAATGCCGTTGGCATGGCTTTTCTCGAAAAGCTCTCGCTCAACGATAACGACAAAGAAAAGATCGCGCATCTGAACGCCGAGCGAGTGCTGCGTCTGTAATTGCCTTTGTCAGCTTTCCGGCGGATCCGCGTTCCTCTCATTGTACCGGCCGCGATTTTCATGCTTCGCCTCGGTGCCCTAAAAGGTTCGAAGCAGACGAGCCACGAGACGCGCTTGGGCTGAGACAAATTCGCCGGGAATTTTCCCACTTGGCCGCGGCCACAGGCTGGGCACAATCGCTGCGCTTGATTTTGGTCAAGTTAAATTGTTTGGCCGCGATGTACTAACAAGAAAACAGAGGCTGTTCCAATCGGGGGGCCTGACGTTCGTCCTCCTTTGATTGCGAATTCGAGACAGCCAGGGAGGATGAAACATGCGGAATGTGTTTATTGCAGCGAGCGCGGGCCTGCTGTTCGCCGCAGCGCCGACCGCTGCGCAGCAGAAGTCCGTCAAAATCGGCTTTGTCAGCACTTTCAGCGGCCCAACGGCGGTGATCGGCAATGACATGCGCAACAGCTTCGAACTTGCGCTGGACCAGATGGGGCGCAAGATGGGCAACCTGCCGGTCGAAGTAATCTACAAGGACGATCAGCAGAAGCCGGAAATCGGCAGACAGGTGACCGACGAATTAATCGAGTCCGATCAGGTGGATTTCGTGGTCGGCTACATCTGGTCGAATGTACTGCTGGCGTCGCTGAAACCGGCGGTCGACTCCAAGACCTTCATTATTGGCGCCAATGCCGGGCCTTCGCAGATCGCCGGCGAATTGTGTTCCCCCTATTTCTTCTCTACCTCGTGGCAGGCTGACCAGACCCCACAGGCGATGGGGACCTATATGAATTCGAAGGGCGTGAAGACGGCTTTCCTGATCGGCCCGAACTATGCCGCCGGCAAAGATATGCTCGCCGGTATGGAGGCCACGTTTGCGGGGAAAGTGGTCGGACGAGAACTGACAGCGTGGCCGTCGCAGCTCGACTTTTCAGCGGAATTGGCGAAGGCTAAAGCCGCCAATCCGGATGCAATCTTCGTATTCTATCCGGGTAATGCGGGCGTGCAGTTCCTCAACCAGTACGCCCAGGCCGGATTGAAGGACAAGATCCCACTCTACACCACTTTTACCATCGACGAATTGTCGCTGCCGCTCCAGAAAGACCTCGCGCTCGGCGTGCCCGGCGCACAGGAGTGGGTGAACGACCTGCCGAATCCGGCTAACCAAATATTCGTCGCCGCCTTCGAAAAAAAGTACTCGGGTCACAAACCGTCGTTCTATGGCGCGCAGTCGTATGACGCTGCCAACCTTCTGGCCTCGGCAGTGGGCGCTACCAACAGCAATCTGGGCGACAAGACGGCGGTGCGGAAGGCGCTGGAGAAGGCCGATTTCAAGTCGGTGCGTGGTGGTTTCAAATTCGGCAACAACCACTTCCCGATTCAGAATTTCTATCTGCAGGAGGCGGTGACGGACGCCAAGGGCGGTCTTGCACTGAAGACCGTCGCGACCATCGTGAATGACAGCCAGGATAGCTTCCACGACAAGTGCCCGATGGATTGATTTGGCGCGCGACCCGGCAACGGGGGCGAGTCCGTTTAGCCATCGCTTGTTCGTTGGGAGAGTGCCCATTTTGCGATCGGCAAGTCATGACGCTATTGATCGAGCAATGCCTGAACGGTCTGCAATTCGGCCTGCTGTTGTTTCTGCTGGCAGCGGGGCTCACGTTGGTGTTCGGCATCATGGATCTGGTGAACCTAGCACATGGTTCGCTCTACATGGTCGGCGCCTATTTTGCCGCAACCTTCGCGGCCTGGACCGGCAGTTTTGTGTTCGGCGCTGTGCTCGCGCTCGCCGCCACACTGGTGGTCGGCATGACGGTAGAAGTGATCGCGATGCGCAGGCTTTACGGACGCGATCACCTCGACCACGTCCTCGGTACTTTCGGGCTCATTCTCTTCTTCGACGAGGCGGTGCGGATGATCTGGGGCCCGGTGGGCATCAGCCTGCCGCTGCCGCCATGGCTCAACACGTCGGTGCAAATTCTCCCTGGCTTCCAGTACTCCGCCTACCGCCTTGCGATCATCGTAGTGACGCTGGCCGCCGCGGCGTTCCTCAATGTGCTGGTGATGCATACGCGCGTCGGCATGTTGATCCGCGCTGGCGCGTCCAACCGTGAAATGGTCGGCGCCCTCGGCGTCAACATCAAGCTACTCTTTACCCTGGTGTTTGGGCTGGGCGCCGCACTGGCCGGTTTGGCTGGGCTGATGCAAGCGCCGATGCTCACCGCGCAGATCGGCATGGGCGAAAACATCCTCATCCTCGCCTTCGTCATCACGGTCATCGGTGGCATCGGCTCGATCCGCGGCGCCTTCGTCGCGGCACTCTTTGTTGGCTTCGTCGACACGCTCGGCCGCGCCTTCTTCCCCGACTTGATGCGCCTGATGCTGAGCAAGGACGCCGCAGCGACTGCGGCGCCGGCGCTCTCGTCGATGTTGATCTACCTGCTGATGGCAATCGTTCTAGTGTTACGCCCGGAAGGACTGTTCCCCGTGAACAAAAGATGAGCGCCACCTTCAATGTCCGCAATGTCGTGGTTAGGGGGCTGCTGATCGCGCTACTGTTGTTGCCGGTCTATGTCGGCTTAAGCGGCGACCGCTTTGTTCTCACGCTGTTTACGCGCATCATCATCCTGGCACTGGCTGCCACCAGCCTCAATCTCATCATCGGCAATGGTGGAATGATGAGCTTCGGCCATGCCGCCTATCTCGGGATCGGCGGTTATGCCGTCGGCATCCTAGCGCGAGAAGGGATTTTCAACGGTTTCGTGCAATGGCCGGTGGCGCTTGGCGCTTCCGCACTGTTCGCGCTGATCGTCGGCGCACTGTCGTTGCGTACCCGCGGCGTTCACTTCATCATGATCACGCTCGCTTTCGCGCAGATGGCTTATTACGTGATCGCCGGGATTGCGCGCTACGGCGGCGACGATGGGCTCACCATCTACCGGCGTAGTCAGTTCGTAGCGCCGCTCGATCTTTCGAGCAAAACACAGTTCTACTACCTGTGTCTCGCACTCCTGTATGCATCGATCTATCTGATCTGGCGTCTGGTGAATTCGCGCTTCGGCATGGTGATCCAGGGCGCGCGCTCGAACGATCTGCGCATGCGCGCGATCGGCTACCCGACCTATCGTTACAAGCTAGTCTGCTTCGTCATAGCAGGTACGTTGTGCGGTCTCGCGGGTGTGCTGCTCGCCAACTATACGGAATTCGTCAGTCCGAGCATCATGTATTGGACGCGTTCCGGCGACCTTATCATTATGGTGGTCCTCGGCGGCATGGGCTCGGTTCTAGGCCCGCTGATCGGCGCGGTGGCACTCTTGGTCCTCGAAGAGCTGTTGTCAAATATCACCGAATATTGGCAGATCATTCTCGGCCCATTGCTGTTGCTGGTGGTGCTGTTCGCGCGCGGTGGAGTCGATGGATTGCTGGTAAAATCGAGCGCAAAGGTGCGCTCATGAGCGAACCGCTATTGCAGGTTACCGATTTGGCCAAGCGCTTCGACGGTATCGTTGCGACTGACCATCTCTCGCTCAGCGTGGCCGCCGGCGATTTGCATGCGATCATCGGTCCGAACGGCGCCGGCAAGACCACGCTGATCTCTCAACTCTCCGGGCAACTCATGCCCGATACGGGCCGAATTCACTTCGCCGGCCATGACATTACGGGGCTGCCAATGTACCGGCGCAGTCGTCTCGGCCTTGCCCGCTCGTTCCAGATTACATCGCTGTTCCTCGATCTGAGCGTGCTCGACAATGTGGCGTTGGCGGTCCAGGCGCATGCAGGGCACTCGTTTCGTTTCTGGCGCGAGGCGCGAAGCGAACCGGAACTGCGTGAGCCGGCGCGCGCGGCGTTGCAACGCGTCGGCCTCAGCGAGCGAGCCGAGTGGCCCGCCTTCGTGCTCAGCCACGGCGAGCACCGACTCATAGAACTCGCCATGGCGCTCGCCGGCCAGCCGCGCATGCTGCTGCTCGACGAACCGATGGCCGGTCTCGGCCCTGATGAATCCACGCGCATGGTGGAGTTGCTGCGCGCCTTGAAGGAGGAATTGACCATCCTGCTGGTCGAACACGACATGGAGGCGGTGTTTGCACTTGCCGATCGCATCACGGTCCTCGTCTACGGCCGGGTGATTGCGTCCGGTGCGCCAGCCGACATCCGCGCCGACGCGGCCGTGCGCGAGGCCTATCTCGGCGAGGAGGAGGCCGGCTATGGCTGATAATGTCCTCGACGTCGCGGACGTCGAGACCTGCTACGGCTTGAGCCAGGTGCTCTTTGGCATCTCGCTCGCAATTGCGCCCGGCGAGATGGTGACCCTGATGGGCCGAAACGGCATGGGCAAGACTACCACCGTGCGCTCGATCATGGGGCTTACTCCCGCCCGGGCCGGGTGCATCCGTTTCCTCGGCGAGGACATTCGTGGCCTGCCGCCGTATAGAGTGGCCAAATTAGGCCTTGGGCTGGTGCCGGAAGGCCGACAGATTTTTCCTAATCTCAGTGTGCGCGAAAATTTGATGGCAACGGCGGTCATGCGCGACGGCGGCATTTGGACGCTCGAAAATGTCTACAAACAGTTCCCGCGGCTCGCCGAGCGCGCGACCAGCATGGGCAACCAGCTTTCTGGCGGCGAGCAGCAGATGCTAGCGGTCGGCCGTGCGCTGATGACCAATCCGCGATTGCTAATCCTCGACGAGGCGACTGAGGGCCTGGCGCCGCTGATCCGCAACGAAATCTGGAACTGCCTCGCAAGCCTGAAGGCGCTGGGCCTCGCCGTGCTCGTGATCGACAAGAATGTCGGCGCACTGACGCGCGTCGCCGACCGGCATTTTCTCATCGAGCGCGGCCGTGTCGTATGGACGGGCCTGTCGCGCGAACTTATTGCCGTCCCGGAAGTGCAGCGTCAGTATTTGGGGGTCTAATCTTTTGCGTTGAGGCGGGGCTGGGTCATGGTCTGGGCTACCGCTTCCGCGCGAAAATCGCCGGTGATCCCTTCGCCGCTCATCAGGCTAGGATAGTAAGCAATGAAATCGGCTGTGATGGCTGCGAACGGCACGTCAGCAAACGTACCGCGGTCATTCAAATACTCCATATGCCGTCGGCCCGCATCGTCAAACGGCTGAAACAGCGAGTCGGTCTCGCCGTCGAATGGCAGCGGCTTGAGCCCGATACGATCGCACAATGCCTTGTCGAAAGCCGGCGTCGCTTTGACCCAGCGCCCCGACAGGTAAAGCTCAGTATATGAATGCCATAAGAAGGTGTCGGTTTTGATCTTTTCATAAAGCCGTGGTGAGGTGAGATGGTTTCGCACGTCGGCGAAACCGAGACGCGCCGGAACCCCAATCGAGCGTGCGCTCGCGGCCAGCACTGCCGACTTGCCGATGCAAAAGCCGCGCGCCCTGGCGAGAACGCCGCTTGCGCGATAATTCTCCGGATCGGCCAAATTGACGTAGGGGTCGTAAATAATGCTGTCGCGAACAGCGTAATAGAGCCGCAATACCGCCATACCGGCGTCTGTAGCCCCTTTCGTGGCTTGGTCGGCGAAAGCAGCGACCTGAGATGCGGTGGCGTCGACGAAGACACCCGCGGAAAGGTATCGCGTCATATCCATCACGTTCTCCTGCCCGGATCTCCACATGTTTACTGGGTCGAGGTGCCCCCGCGCTTGCGTTTGGTCAAGGAGGGCAGCGTCGGCCGCAGTATATTCCGCACATGGACATTATGACAAAAACGGGCCCGAGCGATGGCGATAGCCTGCGTGGCAGGCACGCGGTCGTGACCGGTGCCTCGCGCGGGATCGGCGCGAGCATCGCTTCGGCACTGGCGCGCCGGGGCGCCGATGTGACGCTGATGAGCCGCGACCAAACACGGCTCGGCCAGCAGGTCGCAAAGCTCACGAAGAGCTTTGATAGTAAGATTCAGGCGGTGGCGGTTGATATCGCCCAGCCCGAGCGGATTTCGGCTGCCTTTGCCCGCGCAGCTGATCGCTTTGGCCCGCCGCATATCCTCGTCAATAATGCCGGCGCCGCCACCGCAGCGCCGATCGCAAAGACAGATCTTGCGATGTGGCAGAGCATGCTGGCGATCAATCTCACTGGCGCGTTCCTGTGCATTGGTGCGGTCGTGTCCCAGATGGCGAAAGGAGACTATGGCCGCATCGTCAACATCGCCTCGACGGCCGGGCTCACCGGCTACGCCTATGTCACCGCTTATTGTGCGGCAAAGCACGGTCTGATCGGACTGACCCGCGCTCTCGCGCGCGAACTGGCGCAGAGCGGCGTGACCGCCAACGCGGTGTGCCCCGGTTATACCGACACGGACATTGTCGCCGAAGCCATCGGCAATATCACCACCAAAACCGGGCGTAGCCCCGAGCAAGCATTGCGCGACTTGATCGCACATAATCCGCAGCGGCGCTTGATACACCCGGACGAGGTCGCCGAAACAGTCGGCTGGCTCTGCCTACCGTCATCAGGTTCGATCACCGGGCAAAGCATCGTCGTCGCCGGCGGCGAATTAATGTGATCGCGAAACCACCCTTTCGGGGCGTTGATCCACGTCAATGCGACAAAGGCTAAAGCGCCTAGCCATTAGCTTCGGCTTACTTATTTTCCTCCCGCAAACTTAAGCCGGGCGGCCGTGACCGAACCTCGTGGGGGCTCCGGTCGCGGCCGCTATCTGTCGCCACCGGAGCCTGCGCCGTCTTGATGTCTACTTTGCCCTCGAAAGCTGCCACGACCGCGACCGACCGGGGTGTCCGCCAAGGGCCAAAATCGGAAATAAATGGATCAACAGAGCCGCGCTGATTGTAGGCTTTCGGCCAATTAGCTCCCGCGGCGGAAAGGAAGTACGACGAGAGGTACTACAGCTGAGAAAGGCCCCCAACCTAACTCGCAGAGACTAAAGGGGTTTCACCGAACGTTTCCCCTATCCATCATGGGCGCCACGGAAAATCTGCGCATCGGCCGGTCCACAGACATCGAAGTTCGGTCCACTCCTATTCGATGGACTGCAATAGCCGATCGCCTGCCAAAAGTAATGTTTCTTTTTCCACCATAGGGATGCCAGCAGCGAGCTGTCTATTGGACGGCTTCAACTACCGAGAAAGCGCCGATATTTGAGCAGGGGAACGAACGCAGCGACGAAGACATCAGTCGTAGAACGCCGGGAGCAGTTTGAGCGTGTCAGATTGCGCCTTGTCATGATTGATAAATAGCTTCGCCTTGTATGTTGCGATCATCCGCCTAATCCGATCCATGGAGGCGATCGACGCGGCCTTATCCGTGTTCAAGGACGGCACCGTGTTTTTTTTAAAATTCTCTTCCAGATGAACCACGTCACCGGACAGAATGATGAAGCCTGAATTCTTCAGATGGACCAGCAACGACTGGCTGCCGGGAGTGTGTCCTGGTGTGGAAACCAAGGTAACGCTACCGTCGCCAAACACGTCGGTATCGCCATCAAGCAGTTTAAGGTGCTTCGGCGTGCCCATAAGCTTACGGGCCAGAGCTTTCAATTGATTCACATTGTCGTTCGGACCATCGGGGGAGCTGATCCACGTATACTCGGCGCGCTGCATCAGAATTGTTGAATTTGGGAACAAGTAAACATTGCCAATGTGGTCGCCGTGAGTATGGGACAGCGCAACATACGTGATGTCGGCAGTCCCAAGTCCGATCGCAGCGAGTTGATCGGTGAGTGTCTTGTCCAGATGGTAGACGATCAATTTAGGCAGCGTCGACCAGCCTTTGGGGTCGTTTAACGCGGATTGGGGAACACCCGTATCCCAGAGCAACCATTCGCTCCCGCGATGGATCAGCCAACAAGTCGACGAGAATTCGATGCTTCGTCCAACATTCTCGCCAGGCGTCCAGACCGACTCGTCGTTTGCAAGCGAGTGACCGCAATCCAGCCGATAGAGCTTGTCGGCGAAGCCAGCCGCGGTCGCGTCCGGTAGCCTGGAGTCAGCGGTTGCAGTCAGCGTGCCGTCGAGCAGGAGCGAAAGGGCAACCAGAAACGATAAAATCGCTGTCCTTGTATGCCTTAAGATATCCCATCCCGCCCGGGCCAACGGCTTCCTTGGGCTGCCGACGACTTTCGCGGTTTCATCGCCCACGGACATCGGCGGGTTCTTCGGCTGTTGCTCGACTATGGCTTGCATCGCCACATTCAGCAGCGATTTACAAACGCGTGAATGCTGAACAAATCGTCGCTCCAAAATCCCACCGTCGACCAGCCGCTCCCGCCGGCCAAGCTCTGAAACGACTCTATGGTGTATTTGTAGCTATTCTCCGTATGAATGGTCTCGCCGGCGTAAAACTGAAATAGTCGTTCCCCTACCCGGACTTCCTGCCGGCACTTGCTGACCAGATGCATCTCAACGCGGCATTCCCGCTCATTATAAAATGCATAATGCTGGAATGCCTCGAGGTTGAAATTCGCTCCCAGTTCACGATTGATACGCTTGAGAAGATTGAGGTTAAATCGCGCGGTCACACCCTGAGCGTCGTCATAGGCGTTAGTGAGGACACGGCTGTCTTTGACCAGGTCGACGCCGATCACGAGGAGCGCACCTTTCCCAAGCGTCCGTCCGACATGCTCCAAAAGCCGGCCCGCGTCTTGAGGTTCGAGATTGCCGACCGTCGATCCTGGAAAAAAGCCGACGCGGGGCGACGCGGCAATTTCCTCAGGCAAATCAAAGTGCTTGGTAAAATCACCGACGATTGGGTGAACGGCAAGATGCGGAAAGTCTTTTCTCAGTCTGGCGACATCCTCCTGCAGGAAGTCACCGGAAATATCCACCGGCACATAGGCACCGATACTGGCTGTCGTGCCCAGCAGGATACGCGCTTTACGGCTTGAGCCGGCACCCAGTTCGATCAGCGCGCAGTTCGACGGATACAAGGAACCGATCGCGAAGCCATTACTGTTCAAAATGTCAATCTCAGAACGCGTCACGTAGTATTCGCGCAATTCAGTAATTCGCTCAAACAACGCCGAGCCCGCAGAGTCGTAAAAATACTTCGAAGGCAGCGACTTTGCCTCCTCGCTAAGACCCGCTATTGCATCGATCTCGAAACTGCAATCCTCAGCCTGAATGAGTTGCGATGGCCTGGCTGCGACAGCGTGACTATGCATCGGGAACACTCCGGTCTTTCATGCTTCCGTCAGAAGCCAATTCACCGTCACTCGTCTGCCGCACGTATCGCGCCCCGCTCGCGGTCCTACTCGCGCCTGAGGGTCAGGAGGACCGAGGCGCGAGCGCCCGGGTCCTATGAATCCATCCGCTCGACCCACTGGGCTCGCGATGGACCCGGCTCGAAAGGATCCCCGAAGTATTGCGTTTCCCTCGTCACCTTGCCTTCGTTAAATTCCATAACGCTTACCGAATAGGTGGGACGACCATCGTAGCTGAGTATAAATTCACTGACCCAAACATCGCCACGGCCAAGAATGCGCCGCACCGAGAACCGCTTGCGGTTTGGTTGAGCCTCGCGTGACGCCTGAATTTTATCTCGGCCGCGAAGTCGTTCGCGAGATTGCGGATACTCGAGAACCGCGTCCTCTCGATAGATTTCATGCTCGGCGGAAAAGTCATTTCCGTCCGCTGCAAGCCAATGACGATCGAGCAAAGTCCGGATGTCGGCGTCGTCCATACGAACATCCCTTCCGGCGGCCCCCGGCGACACGCGAGAGGAGACCCATAATAGAGGAAACCGCGTATCCCGGAATTCAACTTTCGGCATTTTCACTCATATCAATGTATGAGCAACGACGCCTCGACTCGGACCTTTACAAATGCTGTTGGTGGGCAGTTCGACACGGTGAAACGTAGGTTCGAGCTCTCGGCGGAGAGGATTGGGTGCGGCGCTGCCATCTACCTGCACGCTGCCGGTAATCGACCATGATGGATCTACTGTTCGTTGGCGTCGGGTGGACCGACCTCGCGATGACCCTGAACCGGATTGCGGTTGGGGCGTTCTTTATGCTGTCGGGATATCACAAGCTGTTCAACGCAGAGCGTCACCATTCATTCGTCGATGAACTCAAGGGGCTCGGCGTTCCGGCAATCGGCTTCAATCAATGGTGGGTGCCGTTGGTCGAGTTTACCGCCGGCGGCGGCGTCCTTATCGGGCTCTTGGCGCCGCTCGCCGCGCTTGGCCTGCTCGTCGTCATCCTTGTGGCCGCAGCCACCTCCGGCCGGCAGCGTATCACGCTCTACAAGCCGATCAGTGAGGCAGACCGGATCGACGATTGGCTCTATCTGCCCGAGGTCCTCTATGCCTTCATGCTGATCTTGGTCGTCTCGGCCGGCGCCGGGCCGTACAGCCTCGATGCCCTGATCCTGGGCCTGATGAACAAGCACGGCGCGTGACACTGCGTCCTCATCGGTTATCTTCTTTCGATGCCGCGGCGCGCCGGCAAATCGCAGCCATCGTGAGTGGTCCACCGTGATTGTCACGAATTTTCCAAACGCCGTACGGGTCATCGAGCACACTTTGATCCCGTTGAAAGACGGCACAATGCTGGCGGCCCGCATCTGGCTGCCCGACGATGCTGAACAAAACCCGGTTCCTGCGATCTTGGAATATCTCCCCTATCGCAAGCGCGACGGCACGTATGAGCGGGACGCGCTCACTCATCCGTATCTGGCCGGTCACGGCTATGCCGGCGTTCGCGTCGACCTTCGAGGGTGCGGCGAATCGACGGGTTTGCTGTTCGACGAATACGCCGAGCAGGAACAAGACGATGGCGTGGAGGTGATCGCTTGGCTCGCGGCACAACCTTGGTGCAACGGCGCCGTTGGAATGATCGGAATCTCTTGGGGTGGGTTCAATGGACTTCAGATCGCGGCGCGTCGTCCCCCGGCACTCAAGGCAATCGTGACCATTTGTTCGACCGACGACCGGTACGCCGACGACGCGCATTACATGGGCGGAACACTTCTTGCGAAGGCGGGACTTGAATGGGCGTTTTTCTTTTTCAGCTTGATATGCCTTCCGCCCGATCCGGCTTTGGTCGGCGATAGGGGGCGGGCGATGTGGTTGGACCGCCTGCAGAACGTACCGCTATTCCAGGACAATTGGCTGCAGCACCAGCGACGCGATGCGTATTGGAAGCACGGATCGGTGTGCGAGGACTACGCGGCGATCCAATGCCCGGTCTATGCCGTCGGTGGTTGGACCGATGGTTATAAGAATGCGATCCCGCGTCTGCTCGAGGGACTAAAGGTGCCTCGCAAGGGTCTGATCGGGCCGTGGGCACATGCCTATCCGCATTTTGCGTATCCCGGACCCCAGATCGGATTCCTCCAAGAGATCCTGCGTTGGTGGGATTATTGGCTGAAGGGCGTCGACACCGGCGTGATGGCTGAACCGATGCTGCGTGCGTGGATGACGGGAAGCGTGAAACCGGCGGCCCACCATGACATGTTGCCGGGCCGGTGGATTGCAGAACCTTCGTGGCCCCCGCCAGGAATAATGCCGAGGCGGCTGTTCCTGAGCGATCAGGGGCTGCGAGACGCCGCGGAGCCTTTGACGGCTCGCCCCGTATGCTCGCCGCAGACGGTTGGCAAGTGTGCAGGCGACTGGGTCCCGTTCGGCCGCGGGCGCGATCAGGCACGCGACCAGCAAGAAGATGACGCGCGCTCCTTGGTTTTCGAGACGCCGCCACTCGATGAACCCATAGAGATCCTCGGGGCTCCGATCGTAACGCTCGATGTCGCCTCCGACCGGCCGATTGCGAATCTGGTGGTTCGGATATGCGATGTGCACCCGTCCGGGGAATCGCTGCGCGTCAGCTACGGGGTGCTCAACCTCACCCATCGCGAGGGCCATGAACAGCCCACCCTGCTGGCGATAGGTGAGCGCTACCGCGTGCGCATAAAGCTCAATGATGCAGGCTCGATATTTCCCGCCGGCCACAAGGTGAGGCTTGCGATATCTACGGCCTACTGGCCGATGATCTGGCCCAGTCCGGAGACGGCGACCCTACTGATCTTGGCCGGCACGCTCGATCTGCCGCAACGCTCGCCCAACGTCGCGGACGCCAGGCTCTCGCCTTTTCCCGAACCGGAGACGGCGTCACCCGAGAAGCCGACCATCATGCGTCGCGATGGGATGCGGATCGAACGTATCGACCGCATCGGTCTGGAGTTGGGCACACAGGACAAGTCGGAGTATCACGTCGAGGACAATGATCCGCTCAGCGCCGTTGCCGAACTGCGCCATACCCAGACTCTGTCGCGAAATGGATGGCAAATCCGGGTCGAGACGCAGCTGCGGCTGTCCTCCACGGGCAAGGCCTTTCTGCTCCGGGGAAGTTTGTGCGCCTGGGAGGGCGCGAACGAAGTACATCGTCGCGACTGGGAGCGCTCTGTTCCGCGAGACTTCTTATGATCAACATCGACGATGCGGTCATTCTCGCGGCGCGTCTTCTTCTCGCGACGCTATTCCTGATTTTCGGCTGGAGAAAGCTGCGGGACTTTTCTGGCACGGTAAGTCAAATGGTGCAGCTTAGCGTTCCGGCCCCAGTACTGGCTGCTGCTGTGGCGACTTTCATGGAGCTCCCGGTTGCATTCGCGGTCGCGCTTGGCGCGTTCACACGTCCTGCGGCTTTGCTTTTTGTTTTATACACGCTGGGAACTGCGCTGATCGGGCATCGCTACTGGACAGTGAAAGGTGCGGATTATGTCGACAGCCTGGATGGCTTTTACAAAGATCTCAGCATTATGGGAGGCTTCTTGCTGTTGTACATTGCCGGTCCCGGAAAATATTCGATCGATGTTGTGTGGGGTATCGCGGCGTCATAGCCTGCGTGCTGTTGTGCCGACGATGCAACGTCAGGTCGGGGCGCCTGGAACGACATATCGATCGGTCAAAGGGAATGTTTGGCCAAGAACGCAAGAATAAGACTCGCGATCTCGTCGTTCTTCTCGTCCAAGGCGAAATGGCCAGCGTCGAGTAGATGGATCTCGGCGTCCGGTAGATCGCGCTTGAATGCTTCGCCCCCGGGACTAATGAACGAAGGATCGTTCCGTCCCCAGACTACCAGAGTCGGCGGCCTATGCTCACGCAGCCCCGCTTGCCATGCCGGATACGAAGCAACGTTCGTCTGGTAGTCGTCGAGCAAATCCGCCTGGATCGCGTGTTGCCCGGGCCTCGATAAATGCGCGTACTCGTCGGTCCAGGTGTCCGGGTTATAACGCTCCGGATGCGAGGTGCCGAGGGTGTGACGCTGTTCGGTCGCTGTGAGCGACACGAACGCATCGAATACTTCGGGATGCGCCTTCGGATCGGCCCAATATTGCGCAATGCCGGCCCACTTGGCGCCCAGGCCGTCCTTATACGCATTGGCATTCTGGATGATTAGCGCCTGTAGCCGCTCCGGATGCGCCGAGATGATACGAAAACCGACCGGCCCGCCATAGTCATGGAGGTAGAAGGTATATTCGTTGATCTTGAGTCGATCGAGGAGACTGTCGATCGTCTTGGCCAAATTGTCGAAGGTATACACATAAGACGATGGCGGCGGGGCCTCACTCTGACCAAATCCCGGAAAATCCGGTGCTATCAAATGATAACGGCTTGCGAGCAAGGGGATGAGCGTATCGAACTCGCGCGAGGAAGAAGGGAACCCGTGCAGGAGCACGACCGTCGGCGCGTCTTTGGGACCAGCTTCGCGATAGAAAACTCCAACACCATCGATCGTCATGCGGTGATAGGTCGCTGTCGCGGACCTCGACACTAGCGGAGTAACCTCAGCAGGATGACCAACGGTCAACGCCGCCGCAGCTACCCGAGAAGTTCCAATTGTCATAATTTTGCTCCGTGTCGGCCGGGCGCTCAGTCATTCCCCTTGATCTATCTTTCTTCTGTGGTCATCGAAGCGATCACCCAACACGATATGGAAATTGCCTGTGGCCCCCGCAATCCTCCGGGATTCAAGTTGTCGATGCCAAGCGACCTTTGAGCCCGAAGGCCAGTCCTTTAGACTGAATCATCACGCACGCCCTCCCTCCTATCGCGAACAGTTCCACCGGCCGCATAAACCTAAAGTATGGGGTTCTCGCACCAATGTTAAATGGCGCGGCAATAGCCATTTGGCTAGCGTTGGTATCAGCCAGATCCTGTTCAAAACACCAGAACGTCGCAGGCGGGAGGGATTTTGACCTCCCTATAGTTTTCAAAGACCCTGGAGTCTTTGCGATAGAGGCGAGAGATGCTGCGGAACTGGTCACCGAAGTTTTCGATATCGTAGACGCCTGTGGAGTCTTTTATGTCGTCGGAGATAGCCTAAACGGGATTACCGAAAGTCTGCGCAAGCGCGGTGGCGTTGCTCGGATACACACGGCAGGAGGGTGTGGGGCAAAGTAAGGGCTGAGGTTATGCCTGAGAAGCAAAGCGCAAGTAACGACGCCGCAATTCGAAATGACGCCGAGGGAGACAGCGCGGTTGCGCACGCCGCCAACTCCGGGCCGACAGATCCTCCTTCCAAGCCCGACACGCCGCCGAATCATCGCAAACGAAGACTGGTCATTGGAGCGCTGGGAGTTCTCGTCCTGGCGGCCATTTTGGTATTCGGCGTTCCCTGGATTCGGACGACGCTCAACACCGTCTCGACTGATGACGCCTACGTGAATGGCCACCTCACATTCGTCGCTGCCCGCGTAGGCGGACAAGTAGCCCGCGTCTTGGTCGACGATAACAACCGTGTTCACAAGGGAGATATTCTGGTCGAGTTGGACAAGGAACCCCTGAAGGACGTCGTCGCCGTGAAGAAGGCGGCTGTCGACACCGCGAAGGCGGACCTTCAGGCGGCGATAGCCTCGGTGCGCGGTGTTGAAGCGCTCGCTAGGAGCCAATACTGGCAGTTGGAAAATGCCATGGAGGACGTCGACAATCGAGTGGCTCTCCTGAGCGCCCGCGTCGCCGCTCTCGATAAAAGCAATGCCACACTCAAATTGGCACAGCTCGAATTCGACAGGGCGGTGCAATTGTTGCCGAACCAGACCATAAGCCGGGAGGAGTACGATCGAAGGCAGGCTGCCCTTTCGGTTGCCCAGGCGGACGCCAACCAAGCGGCGTCGGACGTCCATCAATCGCGGGTCTCCTTGGGATTGTTGGCTCAGCCCGAAAGCGGGAATCTCGGTGAGGTGCCGGCAGACATCGATCAAACATTCTCTTCCGTCCGACAGGCGCAGGCCTCGCTCATCGAGACAACCGCGCAGCTTGGCATTGTTCATTCCTACGAAGAACTGCCGAAAGAGATGCTCAAGCAGTTTGAGAGCCTGCATCACGGCGATGTCGACCGCACGCTGGCCGGATTTACGGACACGGCGCCGGCCGTCAAGCAGGCGGAAGCCAAGCTCGAAGCCGCCAAGCGCGATCTCGTTCAGGCCGAACTCAACCTGAGTTACTGTGATGTCGTGGCTGAGATTGATGGAGTGGTGACGCGTCGAAATGTCAATCCCGGCAATAACGTGCAAGTTGGGCAGTCGCTGATGGCAGTCCGATCGCTTACCGAGATCTGGGTCGATGCGAATTTCAAGGAGACGCAGCTGCGAGACTTACGCATCGGACAACCTGCCGATCTGTATGTCGACATGTACGGAAGCCGCCACGTGTTCAAGGGGCGGGTCTCCGGATTTACGATGGGCACCGGATCGACGCTGTCATTGCTGCCGGCAGAAAACGCTACCGGCAATTTCATCAAAGTGGTCCAGCGGTTGCCGGTTCGAATCGACCTCGAAGGCTACGACCCGAACCAAAATACCCTGTTCATCGGCACATCCGTTGTTCCCTACGTCTATCTGAACAAGCCGCCGACCGGGCCCGCCGCCGGGAAATTCCTGCAAGGATACGAGCCCCAACTACCGAGCTCCGATTCATCACATCAGAGCGCGCTTGGTGCCGGCAAATGACCGACGCGGCACTTTCGCCCTCGAGATCTTCCGCGGCTGTGAACCCGTGGCTGGTTGCCGCCGTGGTGGTGATACCGACCTTCATGGAGGTGCTCGATACGACGATAGCGGTGGTGGCGTTGCGTTACATTGCTGGCGGCCTGTCGGCTACGGTGGACGACGGCGAATGGGTTCTCACCAGCTACCTTGCTGCCAACGCCATCATCCTGCCGATCACCGGGTGGTTGAGCGCGCATTTGGGACGACGCAACTATTTTCTGGCGTCGATCGCGGTTTTCACCCTCGCTTCTGGACTGTGCGGAATAGCCACCAGTCTCGGTCAGCTCATCCTGTGCCGCGTCATTCAGGGCTTGGCCGGCGGCGGTCTGCAGCCCTCCAGTCAAGGGGTGCTGCTCGATGCTTTCCCGCGGGAAAAGCAGGGCATAGCGATGACGCTGTTCGGCTTGGCGGCTCTGCTTGCACCGGTCGTCGGGCCGACTCTCGGCGGCTGGCTGACGGACCAGTACCAGTGGCGGTGGGTCTTTCTGATCAATGTGCCAATCGGTCTTTTGGCATTTGGCGGGTGTTACGCGCTTCTCCGCGACCCGGATTATCTCACGAAAGAACGTCAAGAGCTGAAGAAGCAGCCGTTTCATTTCGATTCGATCGGTTTGTCGCTGCTGGTCATCGTCATGGTCTCCTGGGAAGTGATGCTCAGTAAGGGGCAGGAATGGGACTGGTTTGGCGACCCATTCTGGCGCGTGCAGACATTGGTCACGCTCTTTGCGGTGGGCCTGGTTGGATTGGTCGTCTGGGAGATGCGCAGCACCAACCCAGTGGTCAATTTCCGACCGTTAGCCGAACGTAACTTCGGCGCCTGCTGTATTATTATCTTTTGCGCCTATGCCGTGCTTTACGGCGCCAGCACTTCTTTGCCGGGCTTGCTTCAATCGCTATTTGGTTACAATGCCTTGGACGCGGGCTTGGTCATGTCGCCGGCCGGCTTCTTCGCTGTCGCCGCAATGCCGATTATTGGCTTCATGCTGGGCCGCAAGACGGATGCCCGATGGTTGATCGGCGCGGGATTGTTGCTGATGGCCATCAGCAACTATTGGATGTCGCAGATGAACCTGTTCATCAGTCCCGGCGAAGTTGTGTGGCCGCGTGTCGTCTTGGTCTTGGGTCTGTCGATATGCTTTGCACCGGCAAACGTGGCCGCCTATCTCTATACGCCCGCCGCATTGCGGGGCGCGGCCGTAGGCTTGTTGAGTCTTCTGCGCAACGAAGGGGGCAGCGTTGGAACATCCTTGGCCCAGACGCTGCAAGAACGGCGGGATCAATTCCATGCGCTGCGGCTCGGCGAAAACCTTGATCCCCTAAATCCCGCAGTACAGTCTTTCATTGACCAGGCTCAGGCGCGCTTCCTTCAGCAGACCGGCGATCCGGCCGCTGCGCAGCAGCTGGCCTGGCAGACACTGGACAACCTGCGTCAACAACAAGCATCCGCGCTGTCGTATTTCGACTGTTTTTGGCTATTCGCCGTCGTGATGCTTGCGCTGACGCTTGTCGTCTTCCTGATGAAGCGTTCGGTAGCCGAGAAGGGCGCGCGAATCGGTGGCGAGTGAACACACTCGCCACGCGCGTTCGCGCGTTGTCGGCGCTGCGGAGCGGGATGGTGCATGGAATACAATTTACGGGACTTAGCGCTGGATCGTCCAAGTGTGACCATGCCGGTATTGGCCGCCGCCGTATCGATCTTCGCGGAGCTTCCGGTCGCGTTCGCGGCCGCCGTTGGCGCGTTCACACGTCTTTATCAGAACTGGAGCCGTCTATGAGCCAAGTCCAAGTCGAGCAGAAAACCTATCAGATGCCGCCGCAGGACGGCATCACCGTCGCCCACTTTCTCACCGTCGCCGACATCGAGCGATCGCTTCGATTTTACGAAACGGTGTTCGGGAGTACCATCCTGAGCAGAGGCGACAGCAAGGGCGCGCCGGGCTACCTGCAGATCGCGAACACGTGGCTCATCGTCAATGTCGGGGGCGGCCCGACACCCGACAAGCCAACGGTGACGCTCAGCGTCCCCGCCGATCCCAATGCAGTCAACAGCTTCATGAATATCCGCGTTGCCGATATTCAGGCCTGCTATGAACTATGGCGAAGCCGAGGAGCCGAGTTCATCACAGAGCCGAAACCAAAATACGGCGAGACGCGCTGCTACATTCGCGATCCTGACGGCTACATTATAGAAGTCGGGCAAAGCAACCCGGGCGTTACTTACGGCTAAGAGGGACCTATGAAGTCAGACAGGGATGGTATCGACCCATCAGCCAAGCCAAGCGGAACAGGTTGCGTCGAATGCTCGACCCTGGGCGGATGGTGGTTTCATCTTCGCAGATGCGCCGAGTGCGGTCACATCGGCTGTTGCGATAGTTCTCCAAGTCAGCACGCGTCGAAACATAGCGCCGCTACGGGTCACCCGATCATCACGAGCTTCGAGCCGGGCGAGCGGTGGTTTTACGACTATCGCACTGAAGAGTTCTTCGCCGGTCCGAAGCTTCACGCTCCTTACGCGCGTCCGTTGGATCAACCGGCGCCCGGACCGGACGGAGCGGTGCCCTCAAATTGGCAAACGCTGCTCCACGAATAGGAAGCGGCTCTTTGGTGCGACCCCAAGCCACGCGGTCCGATCTTGGCGTCGCAAGGCCGCCGCCGGGGAATCCGACCGATTAGAGAGGGTGCTTTCGGAACTGGAGGCGGCTATGACGGGCGGATTTAAATCATCCGCCGGTTCACAACTGCCACGGCAAGGATCGAAACCAGCATCGAACTGAAGGAACGCTCCATGCACAAGTCCTTGCCCGAAAAGCCCATTTCACTCCTAGACAGGCGCGGATTCTTAATTGGCGCGGGGGCGGCCGGGGCCGCGTTCGGCGCGGCGATAAACAAGGCTTATACGCAAATCGCGACGGCGCCGGATTATACTCTTCGGATCGCGCCGCTGCGGCTTGAGCTGGCCCCCGGCAAGGTCGTCCAGACATTTGGCTACAATGGCATGGTCCCTGGCCCGGCGCTGCGCCTTCGCGAAGGCCGCCAGGTCAGCATCGATATTCGTAACGATACCGACATCGACGACATTATCCACTGGCACGGACTCTATGTGCCATCGCCGGCCGATGGAGCGATGGAAGAAGGTTCGCCCATGGTCGAGCCCGGCGCCACACGGCGCTACACGTTCTCGCCGAAACCCGTCGGCACGCGCTGGTATCACAGTCACGACGTGGCCGGAAAAGACCTCACGCGAAGCTTGTACTCGGGAATGTACGGCTTCCTGATCGTCGAGCCGACGGGGGACGCGGGCCGCTACGACCGCGAAGTCTTGCTTGCTGCGCACCATTGGGCAGGTTCGTGGGTCAGCATGCAAGATATTCGCAAAGGCCCGCCGCCCGATAACGGGCTGGAGGTGCTCTACGCCTTGGCTTCCTTCAACGACAAGATGCTCGGCCACGGCGAACCGATCCGTGTGCGCGAAGGCGAGCGCGTGCTCTTTCGCCTGCTGAATGCCAGTCCGACGGAGAACATCAATATTGCGCTGGCCGGACACCGCTTCACCGTGATCGCCCTTGATGGAAATCCGGTGCCGTCACCGCAAACCGTCGATACGCTGTTTCTTGCCCCGGCGGAGCGGATCGACGTGATCGTGGAGATGAACCGGCCGGGTGTGTGGATATTTGGCGGGATCAAGGACGAGGATCGCAGCATGGGCCTCGGTGTTTTGGTCGAATACGCCAATCAAAGCGGCGAACCGCAATGGGTGCCGCCGCCCAACTCGCGGTGGGACTATACGATCTTCGGTGTGAACAGACCGGTGCCGTCACCCGACGAGCGTCTCGAACTGACCTTCGAAAAAGTACCGGGCGGACACGGCGGCTACAACCGATGGATGATCAACGGCAAGTCTTGGCCGGATACCAATCCCTTGTTCACGACGCAGGTGGGTAAGCGCTATCGCATCGCGATGAACAACAAAAGCGGCGATAACCATCCCGTTCATCTGCATCGGCACACTTTCGAGGTCACGAAGGTCGGGGACAAAAGCACGTCCGGCGTCATGAAGGATACGATCAACATGACCAGATTTAGCACGGTCGAGTTTGATTTTGTGGCTGATGACCCAGGACCGACGCTTCTGCATTGCCATCATCAGGATCATCAGGACGAGGGCTTCATGGGCCTCATGACGTATCTTTGACGGTCGCAACGCTGCCGGTCGGTGTGAGTGGATGCGAACGTTGATCGAATAGTCGGCCGGGCGCGCACCACTTTTATGCTATGACAATGTGATCGAAATACCACACTCTGCAGGCAATGGCCGAGAATCCAATCAGCGCATGGGTTGCGCCGGCGAATGCCACGGCGCGCTCGCGCAGGGCAGGCCAAGCATCGATTGACGCCCCGGCGGCCGCGATTAGCCCCATGCTGAGCAAGGGGCGCAGATGAACGACAAGGAAAAGGCCGCGCTCGGATCGATCGCCGCCTCGGCGGGACTGACGGTCGCAAAGGCGGTGGTTGGTCTCCTTACAGGCTCGCTTGCCATCCTTTCGGAAGCCGGGCATTCGCTGCTCGACCTCTCGGCGACGGTGTTGACCTATTTCGCCGTGCGAATTTCCGGCAAGCCGGCCGACGCCGAACATCAATACGGCCACGGCAAGATGGAAAGCGTCACCGCGCTCGCCGAGACGGCATTGCTGTTTCTGCTCTCCGCCGTGGTCATCTTCGAAGCCGTGCAATTGCTCCTCGGCGCACGCGCGCACGCTGTCGAGGCGAGTGCCGCGGCTTTCATCGTCATCGCCGGATCGATCGTGGTCGATTTCTTCCGCGCCCGCACGCTCAATCGCGTCGCCAAGGCAACATCGAGCGAGGCGCTAGCAGCCGATGCGCTGCATTTCTCCTCCGACATGTGGTCGTCGGTCGCGGTGCTGTTCGGTCTGAGCGGCGTGGCGCTCGGCTATTCTTGGGCGGACGCCGCGGCCGCGATCGTCGTCGCCATATTCATATGCGTTGCCGGCTACCGGCTCGGCCGCCGCACCATCGACACCCTGACCGACGCCGCGCCGAGCGGCGTGAGCGAGCGCGTCGCCGATCTCGCGCGCCAGGTGCCTGGCGTGGTCGCCGTCGAACGCGTGCGGGCCCGGCCGGCCGGCGCGGTCGTGTTCGTCGAACTCGGCGTCGGCGTCAGCCGCACCTTGCCGCTAGACCGCGTCGCCGCCATCAAGGACAGGCTTTCCCGCGCCATTCGCACCGAGATGCCGGCGGCTGAGGTCACCATCACCACGGAGCCGCGTGCGCTCGACAATGAGACGGTGCGCGAACGCGTGATGGTGATCGCCCGCGACCTCGGGCTTGCCGTCCACCACGTTGCCGTCCAGACCATTTCAGGCCGCCTGTCGGTTTCGGCGGATCTTGAGGTCGATGGCGCCCAGCCCCTTGTTGCAGCGCACGAAATCGCGAGCGGGCTCGAGGAGGCGCTGCGCGAGGAGCTCGGGCCGAACGTCGAAGTTGATACCCATATCGAGCCGCTCCCGGCCGATATCCTGGCCGGCCACGATGCCGGGCCGGCACGCGTCGCCGAGGTGAGCGAGGTCTTGACGGCGCTAGCCTCTGAACTGCCCGACCTCGGCGAGGTGCACGACGTGCGCGTTCGCGAAACTGTCGACGGCGAAATCGTGAATTTCCACTGCCGCGTCGATGCAGCGCTGTCGGTGCGCGCGGTCCACGACCTGGTGGACGCGCTCGAGCGCAGGCTGCGCCGGCGTTACCCGATCATCCAGCGCGTCATCGGTCACGCCGAGCCGGGGCGGTGAGCAAGCCGGGGCTGGAACTGTTTGGCTCCCTGGAACTTGACGAACTTGTGTGGACAGAGCGGAGCGAATGCTGCTAGTTTCACCGTGCTTCTCTAACATTGACTCGAAGGCAGGGAGGTCTCGACTATGGCGCGCGCGAAACCAACTCCAAAGCGAAAACGTCTGGGTAAAGCCGTTCCAATGGCCGGAATCGCCGGCGTGTCTTTGGCGATGGCGGGTGGTGCGTCTGCGTTGACGGCGCCGACGGCGAATGTGCCGTCGCAAGACACTCCGCTTAGTCACGAAATTACTCTCGGCGAAGAGGAACTCTCCGACGTCAGTTTGGGCACGTTCTACGTCTTCGGCAAGGAGAACGCGGCACCCGAGCGCGGCGTCCAAGAAGCCAGAGGCTGCGGTCACGGCTGCGGTCACGGCTGCGGCGGCTGCCACGGCTGCAGAGGTTGCGGCCACGGCTGTCGCGGATGCCATGGATGCTGGGGCGGCTGCGGCTGTGGCTGCTGCCTGTCGTGGGGAGGTTGCCGTCTCTGCTAGCGTTAAGCGCCTTCGGGTTCCTTTGAGTTATGCAGATCGCGATGGCCGGGCGTGGCCCGGCCACGCTTTTGGTGTTTGTAATCCTACTCGCGTGATGCTCGGATCAAGCCCGGGCGTGATAGCGAGAATGCGCCGTCGTCCCCACCCATAAAGCGCGAACGTGCGAGCCAAGCGGCATAGCTCCGGGACCCGGATCATGCGCCTTGCACCCTCAGTCCGCAGTTGTGGCTAAATTTATATGCTGATCTCATGACAGGCGATCGCCCGGCGAGTTTCGTGCCGCACACCAGCAAAGACGTTCCGCAGTTCGCGCCGAATTTCACCGTCTATGTGCTGCCATCCGATGTGGTTTGTCTCTACTCCGAGAACAGAAAGTTCTTTCTTCACGGCAAACTCTATTGTGCGCTCGCCTCCGCGATAGCGGCGGGCGGAAAGAGCTTTCGCGAACTTGTTCGCGCGCTGGAGCCGCATTTTCCGTCCGACAAGATCCAAGAGGCCTTAAAGCGGCTGGTCGACCGCCGCTATGTCGTCGAGACCTCGCGCTCCTCCGCTGGCGCTGCGGCCGCCTATTGGGCAAGCCTCGGCCTGTTGCCGGCGGCCGCGGAGGAAAGTCTGCAGAAATGTCGCGTGCGCGTTCAAGCGATCGACGTGCAGGGAGCAACTGAGCTCGCCGACGCTCTGACCGGGCTGGGCGTTCGCGTGGTCAAGCGGTCTCCCGACCTCACGGTCACATTGGTGAACGATTATCTCGATGGGCGGTTGGCCGAACTCAACCGGCAGCATCTATCCGACGGCACGTCCTGGCTGCTTGCCCAGCCTTCCGGCATTTTTCCCCTGGTCGGGCCGGTGCTGCGTCCCGGCGAGAGCGCCTGTTGGATGTGTCTTGCCGATCGCATGAAACGGAACCGGGAGATCAAGGCGCTTCTCGAACGCACGGAAGCCCGTTGCGTCGCGGTTTCGCCACTGGCCCGGCAAACGGTCGGACAGAGCGCCGTCGATCTTGCAGCCGTCGAGATCGCAAAAGCGATCGCCACGGACTTTCGCACGGAATTGCGCGATCACATCGTCAGCCTCGACCTCTTGGGCTCAACCGTCGTGAAACATTACGTCGCTCCCCGACCGCAATGTCCGGCCTGCGGTCGCAAGGAGTTGCGCGATCCGCGCCGCGCGCCGGTGCCGATCGAACTTGCCGCCGGCGGCAAGCTGGTCATGACGAGCGGCGGTTACCGGACTGTTTCGTCGCGCGCCACGGTCGCGCGTTACCGCAAATATGTGAGTCCGCTTACAGGCGTGGTTTCGCGTCTGGAACGGATCGACGCCGATTTACCCCTGAACACGAACTTTCGTGCTACGCACAATTTTGCACCGCCGGCCGAGACAGTCGACGACCTCAGAGCGGGACTGGGCGGCAGCAGCTTCGGCAAGGGCAGCACTGCCGAACAGGGTGAAGCCAGCGCGCTGATGGAGGCGATCGAGCGCTATTCCGGAATTTTCCAGGGCGACGAAATTAGAGCGTTGCGGCGGTTTAAGGATTTTTCGTCGGGCGAGGCCATTGTTCCGAACAAGATCCTGTTGTTCAGCGACGGGCAATACCGGCGTCCCCAAACGCCGATGCCCGACTCCGACGACATGCAGACGCCGGCCCCATTCGATCGAGCGAGCGAAATCGAATGGTCGCCGGTCTGGTCGCTGCGCAACAAGCGCTTTAAATACCTTCCGACCACGCTGTTGTATTTTTTCTACCGGGGTCCCACTGCCCAGTTGGCCGATTCCAACGGTTGCGCCGCCGGCAACACGCTCGAGGAAGCCATCGTTCAGGGTTTCCTTGAACTGGTGGAACGGGATGCCTACGCCATTTGGTGGTACAATCGATTGCAGCGGCCGCAACTGGATCTGGCCAAGTTCGACGATTCCTACGTCCGCGATCTGCAAAGCCAGCTGGCCGCGACCGGACGCCGGCTTTGGGTGCTCGACGTCACCAGCGATCTCGGAGTTCCGGCCTTTGTGGCGGTAACGCACTGGATGCAAAACGGGCAGGAAAATATCGAGTTCGGTTCCGGCGCGCATTTCGATGCGCGCATCGCCTTGTTGCGCGCGCTCACTGAATTAAACCAATTCCTGTCGATCGGCCTGATGGGCGGAGCGAGTGGGGAGAAATCAAGCCTCGACGGCACCACACCCTTGCGCCTGCGCGACCATCCCTATTTGACGCCGAGCGGAGAACCGCCGGTCCAGCCCGGCGCGGGCGTGAAGTTCGACCACCTCGATACGCGCGAACAGGTGGCCGCCTGCGTGCGGCTCGCCAAGCGAGCCGGCCTTGACTTCCTGGTCCTCGATCAGACGCGCCCCGACATTGGAGTTCCTGTCGTGAGGGTGATCGTGCCCGGACTCCGGCACTTCTACCGCCGGTTCGCGCCGGGCCGGCTTTACGACGTTCCGGTCAAGCTCGGGTGGCGAGAAGGGCCGCTTACGGAAGACGAGCTCAATCCGATTCACCCCCATACTTAAGGGGCTTTCCGGTTTGCGCACTCCCGGAACAAAGAAAGGGCGACGCGTTGCGCCGCCAACCATTTCCGCCCGGCTCAATCATCACGTCACGCTCCAGGCGCGCGCGGGTGGCAAGATCGTCGCCTGCTTCGACGGCTATTCGGTGAGCGTAGGAGCGTTCAGCGCGGGCACAGCTGCTCGCGCGCTGGAACTCCGCGATGGCCTCCCCCTTGCCTCGTTTACCTCCAGGCGACGAAACATTGACAGAGAGACCGATCAATTGGTCAGGCGATTGGCCAGGCACGGTCTCTTGGAGTACCGCCTCCGAGCATCGCAAAAGGGCCGGGACCAAGTCGGTGAGGACGACGCCGTTATTGAACCGCAACTGGCCGATTATTGGCCGCGAACGCCACAGCTCGGCGATGCCGACATTCTTGTCCTGTCACGGTTTGCGTATTTGCGCCGGCGCGGCAACGATATGGTGCTGGAATCCCCTCGCGCGGGCGCATTGTTTAGGATTTGCGATGCGAGAATTGCGTCGGCCGTGGCGATGCTGGCTACACCGCAACAGCTCAAAAAGCTTCGCCGGCAGGACGGTTTTCCGGGGGTCGAACTGCTCGCTTTGCTGGTAGATTGCCAAATCCTTTTCAAGATCGACGCCGCTGGCGACAACGGGCTGCGACCGACCGAAGGTGACGACAACCTCGTGCTCTGGGACTTCCACGATCTGCTGTTCCACACCCGCAGCACGCAGGGCCGGCACGCCAACCCGTTGGGCGGAGTTTATCCCTACGCGGGCGCGATTCCGCCGCTGCCCGCGGTACGGCCGCGCTGGCCGGGGAAGCGGATCAACTTGGGTAAATTCTCGGCTCCGCATCCGCAGGCAATCTCGCCGCTAACAGAGCTCCTGCGCGACCGTCATTCCACCCGCGAATTCGACGATCATCTGCCGATCACGCTTGCCGAGATAGCGCATTTTCTTGACGCCACTGCGCGTGTGCTGTCGAGATCGAGCGGCGCGGTCGACCTCGGCGACGGCGGTCCAATAGTCGAATACACCAAAAGGCCGTATCCGTCGGCGGGCGCTGAATATGAGATCGAGCTCTATCTGGCCGTTGGCCAGTGCGAGGGACTTGGCCGAGGATTTTATCATTATGATGCTGGCGAACACGCGCTGGTGCCGATCGGCGCCAGCGCTCAGGAGTTGAAAGCGCTGTTGGCGGGAGCGGAGCTAGCAATGGGCGCGCGCGCCGCGCCGCAGATCCTGCTCACGATTGCCGCGCGCTTCGGCCGAGTTTCATGGAAGTACAGCTCGCTCGCCTATGCACTCATCCTCAAGGACGTCGGCGTATTGATGCAAACGTTCTACCTGATGACGACCGAGATGAAGCTCGGCGGCTGTGCGATCGGTATCACCAACATCGATCTATTCGCGAAGATGACGGCGACCGAATTCCACGTCGAGGGCCCGGTCGGTCAATTTGCAATGGGGCGCGGCATGAAATCGAGCGCGACCGACTGATCGCAGGCGCTACCAATTCCATCGCCGGGCACGCGGGTCGGAAATACTGGTCGATGCGACACGCTCGAAGTATCCGATGCGGTTTGAAGTGCGGCGTCCCACCAAGGCGAACATGATGCTCTGAGGGTCCATGCACTCGACAATCCAGTCGCCGTCCAGCACTTCTGTCGGACCATCAATGATCTCCCCGCCAGCGGCCTTGACGCGTTTTGCGGCAGCATCGATGTCTCCTACATCGAAATAATAAAGCCAGAACGGCACCGACACCGTCGGAGGCTTCGTGAACATGCCGCCGATTGTCTGACCTGAAGTGGAGAACAATTGATAGGCGCCCGTGGCGTCACCACTGGGGCCCGCTTTTTGCCAGCCAAAAAGCTCGCCATAAAACGCGAAGACCCGCACCCAATCGCCGGCGAAGAGTTCGTGCCAGCGGATACGGCCGGGTGCGCCGAACTCGGAAGCCTGTTCGCGGCGGGGCCTCAGCCACTTGACCAGCACCAGCGTTGCCTTTTGCGGATCGGCGACGACCGAAAAGCGGCTGATATTGGGGATGTCGGTCGGCGGGATGTACACATCTCCGCCCAGGCGCTTAACCCGAGCGGCGGCGGCATCCACATCGTCGACTTCGACATAGCCGATCCAGCCCGGATTCACGCCCGTCCGTTTCGCGTGTTCCGGTAAGCCCATGACACCGCCGACCGAGACCCCGGCTACGGTAAACAGGG
>JBEKRD010000036.1:0-41195 GCA_049519075.1 Xanthobacteraceae bacterium
TTTGCCGTGGTGGCCGCGGAAGTGCGCAGCCTTGCGCAACGTTCATCCCAAGCTGCCAAGGATATCAATACGCTCATCACCAACAGCTCCGGCCAAGTGCGCGAAGGCGTCGAACTCGCCAATCAGGCCGGTACCGCGCTGGATGGGGTCGTCGCCTCGATCAAAAAGGCCGCAGACGTTGTCGCCGGCATTGCCGAGGCCAGCAATGAACAAGCCACCGGCTTGGCACAAATCAACAAGGCGCTGGCGCAAATGGACACCGTCAATCAACAGAATGCGGCTTTGGTCGAGGAGAGCGCCGCAGCCGCCAAGACCTTGGAGTCGCAGGCCGCCGCCATGGCGGATCAGCTTGGCTTCTTCCGCATCACCGGCGATGACGAACGGGGCCCACAGTTGAAAGCGGCCTATGCCGCCAACGCCACGCCAGAACCGATGCCGCGGCGACTGCGCGCCTAGGCATGGCTGATGATTCTCTGTGCTGCCACACACCCGCAGCAATGCTGTTGCCATCAAACCATAGAAAGCCAGCAGCGCTTCGGGCGGTCAGCGCGAATGCCGACCGGGCGAGTCTTGGGGACGCCCAAGGGGGACCTCGGCACAAATTACGTTTGCATGACCGCCGCGACGTGGCTGTGACGCAAATCACAAGCAATGCAGCGCGTGCCGGCGCGGCGCCTTATCAGCACCGCGCCGCGACTCAGCGACGTCCGCTATTCGCCCAAGAGCCGACATACTATTGCACCGCAGTGAGCGCCGCTGTGGGCCATGAACTGCCTCGCGCACCGCAGCACGATTAGACTGTAAAGTCCGTCAGAGACCCCTTTCCTCAGTGCGATATTTTCCCCAAAATTACGGTGGGGATAACCCCACTGGGGATGGGCGAATGGCAATCGGCATTGGTAGGCGGCAATTCATATCCGCACTTGGCGGCGCGGCAGTCGCATGGCCGCTCGTAGCGCGCGCCGCGGCCGTTCGCCCACGCATCGGCGTTCTCGACATCAACTCCGCGGAATATGACGCACCCAATATCGCGGCTTTGCGCGATGGCCTGCGACGCCTCGGCTATGTCGAGGGCCAAACCTTGGACATTGACTATCGCTTCTCGGGCGGTGACACGAAGGGGCTGGCGGCGCTGGCACAGGAACTGGTCCAGTTAAAGCCGGATGTCGTGCTGGCCGCCGCGCCGACCCCAACCATGACGGTGAAGCGCATCGCGCCGTCGTTGCCGATCGTTAGTTTGGATTTCAACGAAACTCTCGTTCCGAGCCTTGCCGCGAGCTTTGCGCATCCGGGAGGCAGCGTTACGGGAATAGCGGCGGATGTCGAGGGACTGTTCGGCAAGCTGACTGAGCTGACGCTCGATGCGATCCCGGGCACGACCAAAATTGGGTTCCTTTCCAACCCTGCCGGCGCGTCCACGGCGCGTTTCGAGCAACAGGTTCGTACGGCCGCCCAGGCGAGTGGGGTTGAGGTGCGGAGCGAGCAGGTCGAAAAGCCCGATGATTTCGACGGCGCGCTTCAGCGGCTGAGCGGAGCCAAGGTTCAGGCAATCATCGTGCCGAGGAACGGATTGTTAAACTCCGGGCAAAAGCGGCTCGTCGAGCTGGCGATGGCTTTGCGGGTACCCTTAATCTTCGCCACACGCAGAGGTGCTGAGGCTGGTGGGCTTGCGAGCTATGGAGTCAGTCAGGCTGAGGAATTTGAGCGCGGAGCCATCTACATCGACAAAATCCTCAAAGGTGCCACGCCTGGCGACTTGCCGATCGAATTTTCCACCAAGCTCGAACTCGTCATCAATCTCAAGACCGCAAAGACGCTCGGCATCTCGGTTCCGCAATTCCTGCGCGCTACCGCTGACGACGTGATCGAATGAGCCATTTGCAGTGCGGTAATTGACGGTCGCGAAACGTCGATAAGGGTCAAAAGCGGCCGCGACCACGCTCGCCCTTTGTGTCCGCCTTACCCCCAAAAGCTGCCGCGGCAATCGCCCGCCGGAGTGCCCGTTGTGGCCCAAGAGGCGATGCCGTAGCGTCGCTTAGACGGCTTGAGTTGAGTTATCGGCGGGCCGACGCTTTGCACCTCCCAACCGCCATCTTCGAAGCGGGTCGCCGGTTCCCCCAAAGCCGACATTCCGCAGGCGGCAAGTGGGCTTCGGTCCAATAAGCGGCATTGCCGCCGATGCAACACGACGGGCGAAGCTCCCCGATTGACGGAATAGTCGGTCTGCCCGCAATGTGCTAAAACTGGCGCAGGTTCAGAAGGGCGGATGTGGGGCATGGCGGCTCACGCAGACACCAGCAGGCGGTTTCAGCTCGTTCTGATCAAACCGTCGCATTATGACGATGACGGCTACGTCATCCAGTGGCTGCGCTCGTCGATCCCGGCGAATTCATTGGCCTGTGTCTATGCGCTCGCCGCCGATGCATCGGACAGGCGAATCCTCGGCCCGGGCGTCACCATCGAGATCACCGCCACCGACGAAACCAATACGCGCATTCGGGTCGACCGGATCATCGAATTGATGCGCCAGCACGACGGTTTCGGCATGGTCGGGCTGGTCGGCGTGCAGTCGAACCAATTTCCCCGCGCCATGGACATTGCGCGTCCGCTCCGGCAGGCCGGTATTGCGGTCGTCATCGGCGGATTTCATGTCTCGGGCTGCCTCGCCATGCTGCCCGAGATGCAGACCGATCTTCAGGCCGCGCTCGATTGTGGCTGCAGTCTGTTTGCCGGCGAGGCAGAGGACGGCCGGCTGGATCAGGTTTTGATCGATGCGGCCGGGCGCGCGCTCAAGCCGGTCTACAATTTTATGGAGGAGCTTCCGGCGCTCGAAGCGCAACCGACGCCATACCTGCCGACCGCCAATTTTGCGCGCACGGTGGGGCACCATGCCAGCTTCGACGCCGGGCGGGGTTGCCCGTTTCAATGCTCGTTCTGCACCATCATCAACGTCCAAGGCCGCAAGTCGCGCCGGCGCTCACCCGACGACGTCGAACATCTGATCCTGCAGCACTGGGCCGAAGGCGTGCGGCACTTCTTCATTACCGACGATAACTTCGCGCGCAACAAAGACTGGGAAGCGATCTTTGATCGGCTCATCCAAATTCGCGAACGCGACAAGATCAATATCCGGCTCGTCATTCAGGTCGACACCGGCTGTCACCGGATTCCAAATTTCATCGACAAGGCGCGCCGCGCCGGTGTCACCCGGGTGTTCATCGGTTTGGAGAACATCAATCCGGCAAACCTGATGGCGGCAAAAAAACGCCAGAACAAGATTACAGAGTACCGCAGGATGCTGCTCGATTGGAAACGCGCGGGGATGGTCGTGATTTGCGGCTACATCCTCGGTTTTCCGGGCGATACGCCGGAGTCCATCCTTGAGGACATCGAGATCATAAAGAATGAATTACCGATCGACATTTTGGAGTTCATGTGTTTGACGCCACTGCCCGGCTCCGAGGATCACAAGGCGCTGTGGAACAAAAAGGCATGGATGGACCCGGACCTGAACAAATACGATCTCGAGCACGTTGTTGCGGATCACTCAAGGATGTCGGCGCAGGAATGGCAGAATATCTATGACCGGGCATGGGCGGCTTATTACACGCCCAAGCATTTGATGACGATCTTGCAACGCAGTGTCGCAAACGGCGGAGCGATTTCGCGCCTGCACGCCAACCTGTTTTTCTATTCGGCCGCCCACCGCATCGAGCATACCCATCCCCTGCAATCCGGCGTGCTGCGTTTGAAGTACCGCACCGATCGACGCCCCGGCCTTGCGATCGAACCGGTTTGGAAATTCTATCCGCGATACGGATGGGAAGTTATCTTAAAGCACGCTCGTCTCGCCAAGCATTGGCTCATGCTGGCGCGGATGCTGAAGGACGCGAAGCGCCGGCAGCGTCAACGACCCTACACGGATCTGGCGCTGACCCAGCCGACCGACGACGAAACCGATACCTTAGCCATGTTCACCCACAACGAGGCTGCCCGCAAAGAGGTTGAGCGCATTCGCACTGTCGCGGCTCTGACCAATCGTGATCTTGCGGTGGCGTCTTCTCGCAGCGTGGATTTCAGAGAGCGTTCTCGGCAGGGCGACTTGCGCTGAGAAGGGCGGCGCGCAACGCCTCACCCTAAAGGCCAATGTCCATCATACCTTGGTGTTGCTCCACGGAAAGATGGCGATGACTATGATCCTGCCGGATGGGCTCGGTCTCGTCTGGCAGGTACCGCCTGCCGGTTCTGGCGAAAGCTCAATCTTGTCGCTAGTTTATTTGCGGGGCGGACATCGGGGCCGGCTCAAGGGCGAGGCTGGGAGTGGCACTGTCCCCTCCGTTCGGCAGCAATGGGAATGATAGCCTCCAGGTCTTGTCGGAGGATGGCGGACTCGTCTTCTGCAGAGGATGGCGCCATAGCGCCCAAAACAGCGGCGCCCAAAACAGCGGCACCCAAAACAGCGGCACCCAAGGCAGCAGCGACAGCGCGCTCGCTGTGTTCCCAGCCTCGGCGCAACCACGACCGGCCACGCTCGATCGCCTGACCCACGAATATTCCTTGAAGGATGAACTGGACGGCGCGTGGGCCGTGCGGCCGCTGGAGCTTCTACGAGACCGCGGCCGAACCGTTCTGCTGCTCGATGATCCCGGCGGCGAGTTGCTCTCTGGGCGCCTCGGCACGCCGATGGATGTGGGGCGTTTCCTGCGCATCGCCATCGGCATTGCCGCGGCCATCGGCAAGGTGCACCGGCACGGCCTCATCCACAAAGACATCAAGCCGGCCAATATTCTGGTGAACGGCTCAGGCGGTGAAGAGGTCCGGCTCACCGGTTTCGGCATAGCCTCGCGCCTGCCGCGCGAGCGCCAGGCGCCTGAGCCTCCGGAATCGATAGCCGGCACACTCGCCTACATGTCGCCCGAACAGACTGGGCGGATGAACCGCGCGATCGACTTCCGCAGCGACCTCTACTCATTTGGCGTCGTGCTTTACCAGATGGCGACGGGCGCTCCGCCATTCGCCGCGACCGACCCCATGGAGTGGGTCCACTGCCATATCGCCAGAAATCCGGTGCCGCCCAGCGAGCGATTGGAGAATGTCCCGCCCGCTGTCGGCCAGATCATCATGAAGCTATTGGCCAAGACGCCTGAGGAGCGCTACCAGACCGCCGCCGGTGTCGAGCATGACCTGCGGCACTGCCTTGGCGAATGGGAGGCACGGCGCTGGGTCGAGACATTCGCGCTGGGCCAGCGGGACACGCCTGATCTGCTCCTGATACCCGAGAAGCTTTACGGCAGAGCCCAAGAGGTTGAGGCGCTGCTGGCCGCATTCAACCGCGTGGTGAGCGGCGGCACGGCGGAAATGGTGCTGGTCACGGGCTATTCCGGCATCGGCAAATCCTCGGTCGTCAATGAGCTGCATAGAGTTCTGGTGCCGACGCGCGGGCTCTTCGCGTCGGGCAAATTCGACCAATACAAACGCAATATTCCCTACGCCACGCTGGTGCAGGCGTTCGAGAGCCTGGTGCGGCCATTGCTCGGAAAGAGCGATGCGGAGTTGGCCCGCTGGCGCGATGCGATCCTGGAGGCACTGGGACCCAATGGGCGCCTCATGGTCGACCTCGTCCCGCCCTTAAAGCTCATTATCGGCGAACAGCCGCCAGTCCCCGAACTTCCGCCGCAGGACGCGCAACGGCGTTTCCAACTGGTGTTCAAGCGATTCATCGGCGTATTTGCCCGGCCGGAACACCCGCTGGCGCTCTTTCTCGACGATCTGCAATGGCTTGACTCAGCGACCCTCGACTTCCTGGAAGCCCTCTTGACTCAAGGGGACGTGCGGCACCTGGCGTTGATCGGTGCCTATCGGGACAACGAGGTCGATGACGTGCATCCGCTGATAGAGAAGTTTGAAGCCATCAAGAATTCCGGCGGCACAATCAGCGAGATTGCGCTCGAACCGCTCGGCTGCGAGCACGTCGGCCAATTGATCGCGGATGCATTTCGCTGCGAGCCGCCGCTTGCCGCGCGGCTGGCCCAGCTGGTGCATGAGAAATCATCCGGCAATCCCTTCTTCGTGATTCAGTTCCTCTACGCCCTTGCCGAAGAAGGGCTGCTGCACTTCGATCATGACGCGCTTGCTTGGTCCTGGGACTTCGATCGTATTCACGCCAAGGGCTACACCGACAATGTCGCCGAGCTCATGGCTGGCAAGCTCAGCCGTTTGCCGGCCCAGACGCTGACAGCCCTGCAGCAGCTTGCCTGTCTCGGCAACGTCGCCGCGATCGATATGCTTTCGATGGTGCTGCAGGCGCCGGAGCAGGAACTCGATATCGTTTTGTGGCCGGCGCTGCGCCAAGAGTTAGTGGAGCGTCTGGGGAACGCCTATCGGTTCAGCCACGATCGCGTCCATGAAGCGGTCTATTCAGGGATTCCGGCCCAGATGCGCGCCGAGGTCCATCTGCTGATTGGACGTTTGCTGGTGGCGCAGATCCCCCCGGAGCGGCGCGAGGAGGCGATCTTCGACCTCGTCAATCAGCTCAACCGCGGCGCCACCCTGATCACCTCGCGCGATGAACGCGAGCAAGTGGCCGGGCTCAACCTGATCGCCGGCAACCGCGCCAAGGCCTCCGCGGCCTACGCCTCGGCGCTCAGCTACTTCGTCGGCGGCGCAGAACTCCTCGACGACGATCGCTGGGAGCGCCGCTATGCGCTCGCCTTCCAGCTCGAACTGCAGCGTGTCGAGTGCGAGCTGTTGAGCGGAGCGTTCGAAGATACCCAACGCCTTCTTTCAGAGCTGCTTGCGCAGGCCAGGTCGAGGTTCGACAAGGCGGCGGCTTATCGGTTGCAGATTCTGTTTCATGTGACGAATTCAGCGTATCAGGCGGCGATCGACTGCGGTCTCGAATGCCTCAGACTCTTCGACGTTGCGATTCCGGCTCACCCCACCCGCGAGCAGATTGCAGAAGAATACGAAAGAGTTTGGGCGCGTATTAGATCGTCGATCGAGACGCTTATCGATCTTCCGCTTTCATCCGATCCGGAACACGAGGCCATATCGTCCGCGCTAACGTTCTTGTTTGCACCGGCTTCGTTTACCAACTGCAATTTATTCTACATGCTGGTGTGCCGCGGAGCGAACCTGACGCTCGATCACGGTACGAGCGAGGCCACCACGCACATCTACTCCGGATTGGCGCAAATTCTCGGCCCCATATTCCATCGCTACGAAGATGGACTGCGCTTCGCCAACCTGTCGCACGCAATCGCGGACAAATACGGATTTACGCTGGCGAAAGCCTATTTCGCTCTGCAGAACGCTACGCCGTGGTGCCGGCCGATCAACGCCGCCGTCGATTATGCCCGCCTCGGCTACCGCTCGGCCGTGGAGTCCGGCGACCTCACCTACGCCTGCTATTTTTCCTTTCGCCTCGTCCATTACCTGCTGTTTCACGGCAGCCGGCTCGACCAGGTCTGGTCGCAATCCCAGGCCGGCATAGAATTGGCGCGTCGGATAAAATTTCGCGACACTATCGACATTATGAGCTGCCAACAGGCGTTCATCGCTCATATGCGCGGCGAGACGGCGGTGTTTTCCTCGTTCGACTCGCCAGCGTTTAACGAGGCCGCGTTCGAGGCGAGCCTGACCGGCGACAGAATGCCGATGATGGTTTGCTGGTACTGGATTCTCAAGCTGCAGGCCCGCCTTGTGGCGCGCGATTTTGTCAGTGCCCGGATGGCCCGTCACAAGGCGCGCGCGCTCGTTTCGGCGGCCCAACCGTTCTTTCAATGGGCCAATTACGTGTATTTTGCCGCTCTTTCCATTGCCGTATCGCTCGGCCGGGACGAGGATCCGGATGCGCAGGCTGATGAGCTACGCGAGCTGCACGGCCACCTGGCGCAGCTGCGCGAATGGGCCGATGCATGTTCGACCTCCTTTCTCGACAAGTACACTCTGGTGGCAGCCGAGATCGCCCGCATCGAAGGTCGGGCGCTCGATGCCATGGAGCTTTACGAACAGGCCATCCGCTCCGCGCGCGCCAACGGCTTTCTCCACAGCGAAGCGATCGCCTACGAAATGGCCGCGCAGTTTTACGCCGGCCGCGGCTTCGAGACATTCGCCGATGCCTATCTCGGGAACGCCAGGGACTGCTATCTGCGCTGGGGCGCCGACGGCAAAGTGCGGCAGCTCGACCGGCTTTATCCGCATTTGGCCGCTGCGGATGCGCAGCGTCGTGACGCGGCCATTCGCTCCCCGGTCGAGCAGCTCGATGCCGCGAGCGTCGTCAAGGCTTCTCAAGCCTTGTCGAGCGAGATCGTGTTGCCGACGCTGATCGAGCGGCTGATGACGATCGCGCTTGAGAACGCCGGCGCCGATCGCGGCCTTTTGATACTGCCGGCTGGCGACGAATATCTGATTCAGGCAGAGGCACGATCGAGCGACGGTCGGATCGAAGTGACGATGCGTCAAGAGCCGATCACGCCGAGCACCTGTCCCGAAGCCCTCGTGCGTTATGTCATCCGCACGCAGGAAAGCGTAATTCTCGATGACGCCGCAAAGCCCAATCTGTTCTCCGCGGAGGACGATCTGCGCGGCCGACAGTCGAAGTCGATCCTCTGCCTGCCGTTGATCAAACAACGGCAGTTGACCGGGATTCTATTCCTCGAAAACACGCTGACCTCATACGCGTTCACGGCGGATCGAATCGCGATTCTGGAACTGCTGGCGGCACAGGCGGCGATCTCGCTGGAGAACACACGGCTTTACAGCGACCTTCAAGAACGGGAGAGCAAGGTCAGACGCCTCGTCGAATCCAATATCATCGGAATTTACATTTTCGATCTCGACGGCCGCATCATGGAGGCCAACGAAGCCTTTCTCCGCATCGTGGGTTATAGCCGCGATGATCCCATTTCGGACCGCCTGCGCTGGACCGCCTTGACCCCTCCGCAATGGCGCGACGCCGACGAACGGGCCTTGGCGGAGGTGGCCTCTACGGGGACCTTCGGACCTTTCGAGAAGGAATATTTTCGCAAAGACGGCAGCCTTGTGCCTGTCCTTCTGGCCGGAGCGCGCTTCGGCGAAAGCCAACGCCAGGGAGTCACCTTCGTGCTCGATTTGACGGAGCGCAAGCGGGCGGAGGAAAGCCTGCGCGAAACCGAACGGCGCTTCCGCGAGGTGCAGATGGAACTGGCGCATGCAAACCGGGTCGCGACAATGGGCCAACTGACGGCCTCCATCGCCCACGAAGTAGGCCACCCGGTCGCCGCCACACTCATGAATGCCGAATCCGCCGCGCGCTGGCTCGGCCGTGAGCCGCCGGATTTGGCAAGGGCCAGGCAGCTGATCGACCGCATCATCACCGAAAGCAAACGGGCCGCCAATATTTTCGTCGGCATTCGCGACCTCGTGAAAAGCGCGCCGTCGCGCAGCGCCGATGTGGAAATCAACGAAATGATTTTGGAGGTGGTTGCTCTGACCCGCAGTGAAATGTCAAAAAACGGCGTCGTGGCGCAGATGGAACTGGCGGACGATCTGCCGCCCGTTCACGGCGATCGGGTCCAGCTGCAACAGGTGATTTTGAACTTGATCGTCAACGCCGTCGAGGCGATGAGCCAACTAAGCGATGGGCCTCGGGACATGCTGATCGGCACCGAGAGTAAGCCCGGAAGTGTGCGCGTTACAGTGCAGGATTCGGGCCCGGGATTGCCCGATGCCGACACCGAGCAAGCCTTCAAGGCCTTCTATACGACCAAGCCTACCGGTTTGGGGATGGGCCTTTCGATTTGCCGTTCGATCGTCGAGACGCATGGCGGGCGGCTCTGGGCGGCGCCGAACGAACCGCGCGGCGCGGTCTTTTGCTTTACGCTGCCGGTCGGGGACAGAACGCTCATCCCCTGATAGCCAGTTTCAAGGACTGCTCAACCAGGCACCGAAACGGTGGTTAGCAACGCCGAATTGTTGATCTCGGCAATCGCGAGGTAATCGTGGGCTCGCAGAGCGGAGTGTTCCTCGCCCATTTTGTCGAGGATTTGCTTCAGCCGCGATAGGAGCGCGGTCGTTTCATCGGACTTCGCGCGCCGACTTTCTATCGAAACGATTGAACTTAAGATTTGCAATTGATTGCCTATCCTGTGGTTTATCTCATGGATCAAAACGTCCTTTTCGCGCGTCCGCTGCCTGACTAGCCGCTCCAGCTCCGCTTGTTGTTTCTTCGGCGACGGCAATTCGTTGATTTGCGGAAGCACGTAAGTGAACGCGATTGCGGTGACCACCGAAGCGGCGGCACACAAGAAGTTAATGACCACCCGGCCGCCGAGAATTTCGATGCCTCGCAACGCGGACCAAACATGCATCAAGTGCGTCAAACTACAGGCCACGATAAAGGCCACGAACAGCATCCAGAGCCACGGATAGGGAATGTCATCCTTGCGGTTGCGGAACACCACCGCCATCGTGAGAGGGATGGCAAGATACGAAGCAGCGATCGCCAGATCGGTCACGATCAAGATCGAGAAGAGACCAGCCCTCGACGTGCAAAGCTGTATAAAGTCCTCAATCATCAAGTCCCTCATACGCTGTCCGAATCACAAAAATATCGGGGACACGGCTGGCAAGCAAGGTTGGCAGCTCCAGGGCGCGCCTGGCGGAAAAGACAAGTCCCCCCGCAAGACCCATCCGCGCAATGTCGGCTGGGCGACGGACTGGCGTGTTGAGCCCGCTCCGCCAGGCAACGAATTTTGCAATCCGGTGAGACAGCGCTTCGTTCGCCGATCACCGGCAAAGCGAGTTCCACTCACCGACAGATCGGCCTGCATTCCCTTGGACGGTGGATCGGAGGCAAATGGCGCGCCCGTTCAGTTTTGCCAGCGGCAAAGGAACACGACGTTTCCGTCGGCGTTGGTGCAAGTCGACTGCGCCAACTTTGGCATCTATTGGAGGTTTGTCATGGCTACTCTCAAGACACTCACCGTTGCCGCGGCTCTGCTCGCAGGCGCGACTTCACTGGCGATGGCCCAAGGCCAGCCGACCGGCGGCGATCCTCCGGTGGCCGGTGGCGCTGCCGGCGGTGGCGCACCGGGCGTCGATACGACACCGTCAAACATCAAGGGCACGGCTGCGATGACCGCTCCGGCCCAGCCTTCGACGAAGCACAAGAAAAAATTATCCGACTGACGTTCGTAACGCGCACAGCCCAGGCGGCTAAGGAATGCGCCGCGAAAAAGAGCCTTCCCGGTTGTGATTGAATCAGAAACGGGGCTCCAGCCTTGCGCATGATCTTTTCAAAAGCGGTTTGCACCCTGGCAAATCCGCGGGCTGGCGCTTTTTCGGGTCGGGCTCTGGCGTGAAGTGGAGAGAGCCGGCACGACGGCCGACTTTCCGATTTGCACTTACCAAGTGTAGCGCAGCGTCCCGGTACCGGCGTAGGTCTGCGCGGTGCTGGCGAACTCACCGTCGAACCGCGCCATCAGCGTCCAGTTCGTGCTCAGATAAAGGTCGGCGCCGGCCGAGGTCAGCGCCGAGTTCTTCGGCAGCGGCGCGCCGTTCACGACGAAGCTCGTCCCGGGCAGGGTCTCGAAGGCGGCGGTCAAGGTCGGCGTATCGACCCAATCGTGCGCCCAGGCGACCCGCGCGCGTAGCACGAGCGGCAACGCGCCGAGCAGCATCGGATCGTCGAAGCGCGCGCCGAGTTCGCTGCGGGTATCGGTCGCGCTGTTGGATGCATAGCTCAACCCGAAGCCGCCGCCGGTGAGATCGCTCTCGCTATAGCCGGGCGTGTGGAAGTCCTGGACCTGCAAAGCGGCATAGGGCGTGAGCCCCAGCGTCGGGGACACCGCATAGCGATAACCGCCTTCCGCACGCCCCGCGTAGCTCTGCGCATCAAACGTCGCACGCAAGTCATCGCCAAGCGCGGCAGTACGGTCCGTCGTCACCCAGTGATTGCCGAAAGCGAGCGAGCCTGAGAGGTAGGCCGGCCCGGCATGCGTCGTGGCATGAACGCCGATCTCGAAGGCGTCGCTGCGGCCGCTGCCGAGGTTCTGCGCCAGCGACCAGTTGGTGCCGCCGCCGGCGAGCGCAAAGCCGTACACGGTGCCGGGCACGACGTGATAATCCAAGCCGCCGGCAAAGCCGAACGTCCCCGCACTCACAGTATTCGAGCCGGCCGCGGCATTGCCGTCGATCTTTTCGGCACCGCCGAAGGACGAGCCCCAGGCGGTCCAGTGTTGATCGAAAGTCTGCGGCTTCGGCTGCGCCTTGAGAATGCCGGCATAGGCCAGCGCCACGTCATCCGGCAGGTTCGCCGCGTCCTCGTCGGTGAAACCCAGCGCCGAGGATCCGCTGCCGGCGCCGCCGCCGGATCCGCCGTCACCGGACAACTGCCGCAAAAATTGGTTCATGAAGACAAAGGCCGAGCTTTCGGCGCCGGTTGCCACCTCGCCGTCCAATTGCGTCAGCGCGGTGTTGAGCGCAGCGCCGGTGAGCGTGAACAGGAAGGGGAAACTGCCCGGCGTCGGACCGTCATTGAAAAAGGCGTTGATGGCATTGGCGACATTCTGCTGGTTGCCTTGCGCGCCCGAGCCGGCGCCGAGCTGCGCCACGACGTTGAGGTTCACGTCGGTGGCGGTGTAGCCGAGGCTGACCGCATAATTGGAATTAAGGCTGGTCGCGCCGGTGAAAGTCGTGCCGCCCAACCCGGCCGTATGCAGAATATCGTAGGTCTTCACCACAGCGCCCGAGGCAAACGACGCCTCGACCATGCCGCCGGTCAAGGATGCGGCGCCGCTGACATTGGCGATGCTGGCGCTCGTTCCGCCCACAGTCGCGAGATAGAGCGCGCCGGTTTGAAAGGCGAGCGTGCCGTTCACGGTCATCGTGCCGGGAGCATTTGACGCGCCGGGCGCAAGCGTACCCCCGTTGTTGACGGTAACGGTGCCGTTGACCGTACCCGTACCGGCGAAGACGCCGGCCGGGTTGATGTCGTTATTCACATTCAAGGTTTGGCCGGCGACGACGACATTGGTGTTGACCATATCGGTCGAGGCCAGGTTGATCGTGCCGGTGACGCCGCCGAAGTAGCCGGCCGCGGCGTAGAGATTGATGCGCGCCCAATAGCTCAAGGACGTGCCGTAGAACGCCTGCAGCGCGTTGGTTTCCGTGTTGACGATGATCTGGTTGATCGTGTTGGTCGAGAGATAGCCGTAGAGGCCGCCGTACGGCCCATTCGTCGTGATCGGGGCATTCGGCGCGATCTGCGCCACGGAGCTATAGACGCTGCTGCTGCCGCCATAGAGTGTCGCCAACAGGATCGAGGCGTCCGACGCGCCGGCAGGAGCCTGTTCGCGCGGCGCCTGGGCAAAGGTGTAGATCGGCAGGCCGTAGGTCAGGCGGGCCTCGTAGAGCTGAGCGTTTGCCGCCGACGCAACATAGGGATCGTTCGCTGTATTCGCGGCGCTCGTCGCACAGGTTGCCAGCGACGTACCGCAGCTATTGGTAATGGCGTAATTGTTGAGGTAAGTTTGCAGTTCGCCGCCGTTGGCCTGGGCCGCGCTGAAGTCGCTCGGCAGGCTGACGCCCTGCACGGCCGGAACTCCGGTGACGCCGGTCACCGCCGCGTTGTTGTTGTATAGCGGGTTCGACAAATATTGCGCGAGGTCATAACTGACATAGGCACGGCTGCCGATGATGTCCGTCGGGTAATGGACCCCGACCACGATGCGGCTTTCGCCCATTTGCGATATCCGCATCAACATCGACTGATAGAACTGCGGCACCAGCATGCCGAGCAGCAGCCCTTCCGACATGGCGTAGGCTTCGTGGCTGCTCGGAAACGCCGGATTCGAGGATGTCGTATCCGGATTAACTGCGCCGCCGACGGTGGTGTTCGTTTTTACTGTGGGATCGTAAAGGGTGTAATTCGAGTTGGAAGTGACATCCGGAAACGTCTGGTAGGGATGCGAATCTCCGAATGAATTCTGCCCGCTTTGGCTGTTGCTCACGCCATAGGCCGTATCATAGACGCTGTTGGTCGTATTCGGCAGGCCATTGAAGGTCGGCAGCGGCGGCCCGTTGCTGGGAGCGACGGCCGCCGTGGTTCCATTCCACGTGCCATTGGCGAAATAAAATTTGGCGACCTGAGAATCGCCGACGGAATTGGCGCCGTCGTTCTTGGCATTGCCAATGACGTTAAATGCGTCGTTCAGAAGCGTGACGGTCTTGGGTAGCGAGGTCGACGCGGCGGTTGTGCCCGTACCGGGGAAGACGCCCGCGTCGTAGCCAGCGCCCAGAACAGCGCCGAACCCGCCGACCGTCTGCGAGCCGTTCACCGTGGTGTTATAGCTCGTCGTATTCTCGGTTTGCGTAATGCCGCCGGCCAGGTTCGCTGCAATGCCAAATTTTGTGCTGGTCGAGATACCGTAGACGGTGTTCGTTATGCTGCTGAGCGAATTCTCGTCGCTGATCGCCAGCGCCGCGGCCGCATTCGTCGATAGACCGCCGTTGAGGTAGGCCCCCGATATGAGCGGGTTGATCTGGCTGGCTGAACTGAGAATCGCGGTGTTTGACGAATTCTGGTTGATCATCACCGCCTGTTGCAGATCGCCGGTCAGAGTCTGCTGGCCGATGGTCGTCGAATTGAGAGTCAGGAATGGCTGAAGAAGATTGAGAACATTGTCGGTAGCGACGGATATATTCGCCGTCTGCGCGCTCACCGGTTCGGAGAACGCCGCCACCGCAATGGCCACAGCGGAAGCCCCCAGCATTAACCTGCTGCGAAACTCAACAAAATTCATCAAAGCCGCCCCCCGAGAGTACGAACACATTGACAACTCAAGCGCGTTGGAGGCACTCGGGTTGAAATTCAAGCGTGTTGAAAATTCACGTTCGGGCAGCAAGCTATGCGGGTGGTGTTCCGCGCATATGACAAAAAGATGAAGGGTGACGTTTAAGTGCGAGCGTGGCCCCAAAACCACAGCCATTGTATCCGCGCACCGCCGCGCTCAACTCAAGATCAGCAAACATTCCCAATGATACGATAAGTAGCGCCATGGTGGTTCGGAGCTCGTCAAACCACGATTCCATAATCTTGAAGTGCCGCTCGGATCTTGCGCGCGACCCATGCAATGTCGATGCCTTGATCGACATCACCAACTCTTTGGTGCACCTCTGCCGATACGAGGAAGCGATCGAAGTCTACGAACGGGCCGGCGCCGATGGCATTCATCACCCGTATATCACCGCGTCGGCAGGAAAAGCCCTGCTCGGCTTCGGCGATTACGGTCGCGGCTGGCGACTTTACGACGCGCATCGGGAAATCATTCCGCAACGCAATTATGATGTCGCAGTGTGGCGAGGCGAACCGATCGGCGGAAAGACCGTCCTTATTCACGGCGAGCAGGGGTTCGGCGACACCATACAATTCCTCCGTTACCTACCGCTCATCGCCGATCTCGGTGCCAAGATCGTATTGGAAGTTTACCGCGAATTGGTGGTTCTCGCGAAGTCGAGCTTTCGCGACACCACGATCATCAGCCGCGGTGAGGCGTTCGAACGACTCGATTTTCATTGCCCAACGTTCAGCCTGCCTGCCGCGTTCGGCACGACACTGGACACCATTCCGCAGCAAACTTTTCTCTGCCCACCGCCTACCCGAATTGCCCGTTGGCAGAGTTCCCTACCGCCGTCTCCCAGAATTGGCCTTGCCTGGTCTACCAATCCGGCCAATTACGACAGCCTAGTGCGATCCATCCCGACCCGAGCGCTCAAGCCATTGCTGCAGGTGCAAGGTGCGGCTTTTGTCAGTGTGCAGCGCGAAGTCCCATCCTTCAGTGAGCTGAGAGAGCTGCCCGCTCTTCTGCCGTTGGGTTCGGCGTTCGGCAATTTTGCCGATGTCGCCGCGGTCATCTCGCAACTTGACCTCGTGATCACGGCAGACACCGCCATCGCGCACGTTGCCGGCGCGATGCACAAACCCGTTTGGGTATTGCTTCCGTTCTATTCAGATTGGAAGTGGATGCGCGAACGTGACAGTTCACCGTGGTACCCGAGCGCACGGCTGTTTCGGCAACCGGCGCCAGGGGATTGGGAAAGTACCATGAAGCAGGTGAGCAAAGCGCTCAAGTCCTTCATCGCCGCGCAATGACGCCGGATTTCTCACCGGTACGGCGCGCCGACGGCGGCGGTTAAATCCGGATCGTGCCGGCGGGAAATGAAAAGAGCCGGCGCGATGCGCCGGCTCCACTGCGATCGACGGCGGGTTTCGACTAGGTCTTGCCGCCGCTATGTTTGCACTCGGACCTGAATTTCTTGCGTTCCTTGCCGTGCAGACCTTTGGCGTTGGCTTGATCGGAGCAGGCTTTGGAGATCGCTTTCTTGTCGGTGGAGTCCGCTGCGGCCGGGGCCGCCGGGGCAGCGGCGGGCGCCGGCGTTGGCGCAGCCGGCTTAGTCTGTGCGAAGGCAGTGCCGGCCCCGAGCGTGAGCGCCAAGACCGCGGCAGCTATTCCAATTCTCATGACCTGTTCTCTCCTGTTGCCGATCCGTTATGCTCACGCGCCCTTGAGATGCTTGTTGCATTCGCTGTAATAGCCGCCGCCCTTCTGGATCCACTTCAGGCCGCCGTTGCCGTTGTTGGCTTTATTGGCCTTGTATTGATCGAGGCAGGTTTCCATGCGGGCCTTGCCTTCGGACAGTTTCGAATATTTGGCGTCGACCGCGCTCGGGAATACGGCGTTGCCGACCGCGGCAGGCGCCGCCGCCGGAGCCGGTTTCGGGGCTGGTGCAGGTGCTGCCGTAGCCGCCGGAGCGGGCGCCGCCGCTGGCGCGGCGGCAGGCGCTGCCGCGTCGGAACCGCATTGGGCCTTGCGGAAATCGTTCCACTTCTGGCCGTTCAGTGATCCATCGGCCTTGGCCGCTTTGTATTTTGCGCTGCACTCCGCCATCGTGAGCGCACGGGCCGACGATCCTTGAACGGCAAGGGCCGCCAGCACTGCGGCGGCACAAAGGGCAAAATAACGACTGGTCATGGTTTGGCTCCCTGGGTTTGCCTCGTGTGAGACAACTCATGTTTCATACGAACTTTATAGCGACCGCGACAACTCCTGTTCGGTCGGCAGCCGGCCATCGGGGGTCAATTGATCGACGACTTCCGGCAAATGCTGGCTAAGACCCGCTAGCAAATCTTGTTGCGACAATCCAGTCTGCGTCATCAGCGTGTTGATCTGATCGGCGCCCAGCGCTTTGGCCAAATCGTCGGTCGAAACCGCCTGGTTCGGTCCGCTGCCGATCCAGGACTTGGCGGTTTCGCCATGGCCGGCTTCGGTAAATTGCTTGAGCAGGTCGTTGAGGCCGCCGCTCAGCACACTTCCCGCAGCGCCGCCGGCGAGCAAACCGCCCAGACCGCTGGCTAGGATATTGCCAAGCCCGCCGCCGAGACCGCCCCCGACACCGCCCGGGCTTGGACCCTGGCTCGGCGCCGGCGCCCGCGAACCGGCAGGAGCTGAGCTGGGCTGGCTGGTGAAGCTTTTCAACGCCTTGTAGGCAATCAGGCCGAGCACCGCCATGGTGATCGGCGACATGCCGCCGCCGCTGGGCGCCGGACCGCGCTGGCCGTGCGGCCCATTCTGCATCCCGTTGAGAACATCCATCAAACCCATCGCCACGCCTCCATAAGGCCGAGCGTCCCCTATCTTCACCGATTTTGGTTGGGAATTACCAGGGGAGTATGGCCGAAGCTTCCCGGACCAAGCTTCCACCCGATTCGACGAACGCCCAATGACAAAAGCTCGCCGGAAAACAACCGCGGTGACGCAACGCCGTCACGTCGACTTCGGCGCATGGTCATGAGCGGCGCCGATTTGCGGCTCGCCGATCATGTCGGCGCAGCCGGCGCGGGTCGCCCAATATTCCCAAGCCCGCCAAGTCTCGGGCGCGTACGGCTTATAGCCGGCGGCACGCGCAGCGATCTCGCCCTTGGACAACGCTTTTGGCTTGCCGCCCAGCCGCATGGCATTCATCTGCACTCGCGCATTGCGCGGCAGATAGACCGACAGCCGCACCACCTCGATGATCGAGCGTGCGGCGGTGGCAAAGCCGTGGCCGCGCATCAACGCGACATTGCCTGAGCCGAGACATTTCGCCAGATCGCGGCCCTGCGCCATGGTGGTGACGAGGAGATTGGTGTCGCCGAATTTCTTGCGGATGTCCCAGACCGGCACTTTGCCGCCGATGAAGCTGCCGGAATGGATCACCGGCTGAAGCGGAGTCGCAACCAAGCCGAACGGCAGCGTGTCCTCGGCGTGAGCATGGACAACCGCCGTTACGTCCGGCCGCGCTTCGAGGATCGCGGCGTGGATGAACCGCTCCAGATAGGGCTGGCGCTTGTCGTTGACCGGCTCGCCCTCGCGGTCGAACTCGATCAGATCGTTGCGCTCGACCAGTTCCGGTGCCCGCGAGCGCGACATGAAGAAGCGTTTCGGATTGTCCGGATGCCGCACGCTGATATGGCCGTAGGCGTCGACCACATCTTCATGGGAGAGAATGCGATTGGCGACCACGAGGTCGCGCAACAGATCGTCGAGTTGGCTCATGGCGGCGTTTCCATCTTCCCTGTGAGAGAGCGGCACGTTCGACCGAAGGCAAAAATGCCGACGGTCGGCGGCCGCGAAGCGTCAATGCAATTCCTTGCGCAAAATCTTGCCGACATTGCTCTTCGGCAATTGGTCGATAAATTCGATGACACTGGGGCGCTTATAAGCCGTCAGAGTGTCGTGCAGGTATTTGACGAGCTCGGCCTTATCAAGCGCCGGATCGCGCCTGACGATAAAAAGCTTCACGCCCTGCCCGGTCCGCGCGTCCGGAGTGCCGATGGCCGCGGCTTCCAGGACGCCGGGGTGCGTCATGGCGACGTCTTCGACTTCATTGGGGAATACTTTGAAGCCGGAGACATTGATCATGTCCTTCTTGCGATCAAGCAGCCTCAAATATCCCTCGGCATCGAGCACGCCGATATCGCCGGTGCGCAGCCAGCCGTCGGCGCTGAGCACGGCCTCGGTCTCTTCGGGGCGCTGCCAATAGCCGAGCATGACTTGCGGGCCGCGTACCCACACCTCGCCGGCTTCGCCGACGGCGAGCGCCTTGCCGCCGTCGTCGCGGATCGAGACTTCGGTCGAGGGCAATGGCAGACCGACGGTGCCGAGCTTCGGCGTGAAGACCGGATTGATGCAGACCACCGGCGAGGCTTCGGTCAAGCCATAGCCTTCGATCAATGGGCATCCGGTGATGTCGCGCCAGCGCCGCGCCACTTCGCTCTGGATGGCGGCGCCGCCGCCGATGGCGATGCGCAAGGCGCCGAAATCGAGCTTGGCGAATTCGGGCGCGTTGATGAGCGCGTTGAACAGCGTGTTAACGCCCGTCATCGCCGTGATCCTTGAGCCGCGCATGACGCGGATCAGATGGCGGATGTCGCGCGGATCGGGAATGAGCAGATTGAGGCCGCCGAACAACGCAAAGCTCAACAGGTTCGCGGTGAGCGACAAGATATGATAGAGCGGCAGCGGGGTCAGCACCTCTTCGGCGTTCGACGTAATCCCCATCGAGGTCCACGCGCAGCACTGCAGCGTATTGGCGACCAGGTTGCGGTGGGTCAGCATGGCGCCTTTCGGCACACCGGTGGTGCCGCCGGTATATTGCAGCAAAGCGATATCGCCGCCGCGCGGCTCGGCGTCCTGATAATCCCCGCTCGGTGGCCGGCTGCAGGCGTCCTGCAGCATGGTGAAAGTGTCGAAGCGCCAGGCCGGCACCGAACGCCGGATGTAGGAATTGGCGAAATTGAACGCCCAGCGCTTGAACATCGGCACGAAATCGCCGAGGCGGGCCACCACGACGTGGCGGAGTTTCGTTGAGGCGATCACGGCTTCAAGCTTGTGGGCGAAATTCTCCATGATCACGATGACCACGGCGCCGGAATCGGCCAGCTGCTGCTGCAATTCGCGCGGCGTATAAAGCGGATTGACATTGACGACGGTGAGGCCTGAGCGCAGCGCGCCGAGAAACGCGACCGGAAAAGCGAGCATGTTCGGCAGCATGATCGCCACGCGATCGCCCGGGCGGCAATGCGCTTCTTCGATGAGGAAGGCGGCAAAGTCGCGGCTGTCGCGATCCCACTCCGCATAGCTCATCCGCGCGCTCAAACATTCGAATGCCGGCCGCTCGGCGTGGAGGCGGCAGGTCTCGATCAGCATCGCGGGCACCGACCGATACGCATCCGCATCGATGTTTTTCGGCACGCCCGAGGGATAGGAGGCGTACCAAATCGGCTCCGCAGCCGCGGTTTTCGTCGGCTCCGGATCCTGTGTCACGAGCGTCATGGCGCAAATATCATGGCGTGAAACTCATGGCGTGAGCATCATTGCAGCCGGTCCCTCGCTCGGCCCGAATCATCGCCCGGCCGCTCGACTCATCATCGGCTAGTCTAGCACCGGACCGCTACGGCCAAACGCGCCGCGCCCCTACCGCTATTTCCCGCCGACATATCTTTCCAGCGTCATCGGATTGCCTTGGTGCGCAGGCTCCCGCGGTTCGATGCTGGCGAAGGGGCTTGCCTCGGTGTACCAGCACTCGCGCGGCGGCAATTGCCAGCGGCGCTTGCCGGCTTGGGAGGCGTCCCAGCGCACCGGCTCGTCCTCGATGTCCATGCATTGGTAATGGGTGTTGAACAGTTCGATGCGGTGGCCGTCAGGATCGCGCAGATAGACGAACAGCGCATAGCCCGGCCCGTGCCGCCCCGGGCCGAATTCGACGTTTTCGGCAAAACCCATGGTGGCGGCAAGATCGCAGACATAGAAGAACAGATAAGATTCCGGAATGCTGAAGGCCGCGTGATGCAGCCGCGGACCGGCGCCGGGCGCGAACACGATGTCGTGCGGATTGCCCTTGCGCTGCAGGAATACGAAAAGCGGCTCGTCGCCGCCGTCCACCGCGATATATTCCGACAGCCGAAAGCCCATGGCCATGTAAAATTCAAGTTCACGCTGCACGTCCGGCACCAGCAATTGAAAGTGGTCGATACGTTGCGGCACCGCGCCATGATGATGCTCGAACGCGACGATGAGGCGCGGCTTTGTCGTCATTGTGGCGCATAATTCGAGCGGCGCGCCGAGCGCATCGCTGACATGAAGCGTGCGGCCCTGGTACGGCCGTTCCACCCATTGCGCCGACAATCCGGCTTTCTCGAAATAAAATTTCGCCTTTTCCAGATCGTCCTCGGTGAAGCAGCGCAGGCCGACACGCTCGCATTGTGGCGCGGCCGCACGTTTGAGCACCAGGCTGTGATGACAGGCTTCGGCGACGCCGCGCAGATAGATCGTATCCCGATCCTCGTCGCTGACGATAAAGCCGATCAGATCGACATAGAAGGCGCGGCTTTTGGCCAGATCGGTCACGTCGAGCACGACGTGGCTGGCGCGCGTGATGTTGAAGGACGGATGGTAATTGGGCTCAGGTATGCTCACGAAGGTCTCCGAGACGGTGCTGGCGCTCTCTCGCCCGCGCGCGGGATGAGAGAGCGCCAGCTTGGCATCTTTAGGACCGGCGTTGTAGCCCAGCTTTGAATGGCGGCAAGCCGCCGCGTTCGATTACGAGACGTTACTCCTGATTTTCCGCGAACAATTGGCGGCCCATGCCGTTGAACCGCGCTTTCTGGTCGTCGCTGAGCGAGCCGTAGAAATCCGATAGCGCCGGCCGCACCGTCGCGATCGCCTGCAACATGGCGTGCAATCGCTTGCCGACTGCCGCGAGCCGGCTTGGCGGCGTTGCCGGCAGTTCGCTTGGGCAGGCCGCCTTGATGGTGTCCGCCGCCTCGGACAGAGCCGATTGCAGGGCATTCAGCTTGGACCGCTGCGCGTCATTGGGCTGCACCATGCGATCGATCTGATCGGCGGGCCACGCCATGATGCTGGCGTTGCACTGCGCCTGCAGGCTCGGTGCGGCCTCGCCTTGGCCTTGCGGCGTCTGCGCCTGTTTCGGCGCCGGCGGCGTGATGTCGTTGAAGCGCGCTTTTTGTTCGTCGCTCAACGAGTCATAGAATTTGCCCAGCGGCGGACCGACAATATTCACCGCGTCGTCGAGCGATTGCAGGCGCTGTTGCATCTCGCCGAGGCGTGCCGTCGGCGTGAACGACACGGTGGTCGGGCAATGCGACTGGATTTCGTCGCTGGCTTTGACGATCGCGTTGCCGAGATCGTCGAGCAAGGCACTTTGCTCTTGGCTCGGCTGGACGGCGGCCTGGATTTGATCGATCGGCCAGCCGGTGACCTCGGCGCCTTCGTCGGCGCAGCTTTGCGCCATGCCTTGAGTCAGGCTTGCCATGCGCTGCGGCGCGCCCGGTCCCTGCACGTATTCGTCGTAGCTGTAGGGTGAGAAAATCGACTCGTAGATGTCGCCATAACCGTAGGCCCAATACGGATCGTCGCCGCAGTAATCCCCGGGCCACATCGAGCAATAGAAGACATCGCCATAGGCATAGGGCCAGAACAGCGGGCCGACCCAACCGAGGTGATGATAAGGATGCCAGCCGTGCCCCAAAAACGGCCGGAAGGCCGGATCACCGGCAAAGTGGCGGTGCGCGGCAAACGAGCGCGGATCGCCATGGAACGGCGCGTGGGAAAGCGCCGCCGCATGAGCGAGCGGCGCCGCGTGGGCAAGCGGCGCGGCATGAAGAGCGGCGGTCGAAGGATGCGCCGAAGGCGTGACGTGAGACAATCGCGAGGCGCCGCGGGTGGAAGGCCTGGCGATATGCGTCGCACGCGGGGCTAAATGGCTGATGCGCGGCGCCGCATGGACGTGGGCAACCGCGCGTCCGGCGCTGATATGCGCGGCACTGAAATGGGGAGCAGCGAAATGCGCGCCGCCGCCCGGATGCCCGCCGCCGCCAGGGTGTCCACCGCCGCCGGGGTGTCCGCCGCCGCCCGGCTTGGCCAGGCCTGCGCCGGTGGCCACGAAAAGCGCCAGAACGATCGCGCCGCACCCGGCTGCAAGCCGCCACGTCGTTTTGGAAAAACCATTTGTCGAACAAGGGGGTTTACGACGAGCCGGCGCCGAAGTGGAAATATTGCGCATGGCAATCTCCTCTCATTGGCAATACCGGCCAACGTCTTAGCGCATCGCGTGTTCCGCCAACGCCGCGACTGTAGGCCATTTTTAGCCTTGCGGTTCGGCCTGGTTCCCGATCGATGGAACTTTTTCGCCATTGAACAATTCGACTTGTGCGGAGCTTATGCCCTCCGGCCAAGGGGCGCTTGCCGGAGTCTAGGGCGAGGGCTGACGACCATGCGTTTAGGATATCTGCTCCTCGTACTGGCGTTGGGTGCGAGCTTGGCCGGTTGCGGCCAAGGGCCCAAAGGCGATCCGGGATCGGCGGGCCCGCCTGGTCCGAAGGGCGATCCCGGACCTGTTGGCCAAACCGGTCCGGAAGGCCCACCGGGTCCACCCGGTCCGCAGGGCGAACAAGGGCCGCCCAGTCCGACCATACGGGTCATTCGCTCGAGCTGTCTGACAGCGGGCGATTGCCCGATCAGCTGCCGCCAGAACGAGGTGCTGGTTACGGCGTATTGCGGACCGGCGCGAAATCCCGCGACATTTATCGGCGAACGGCAAGCGTCATGCGGCGTAGAGGCTACGACTGCCAACGCGCCTGCGGTCGGCGTTTGCGTTCAGGCGCCGCCGTAATGGCCGCAAAATGAATGGCATTTCACGACCGCTCGGCACCGGCCGCAAAACCTGCCAACCTGATCGGCGTTCCAGGTCAATTGCGCTTTCCCTGATCGCGCAGGGGGCAGTCGTTAGCTCATGAAATTCGGCCAAAAAACGCTTTCGCGACGCCTCATTTATTCGCTCGGCGCCGTAGTCGTGCTGGCGATTGCCTTGGCCGGGGTATGGCGCTTGCGCGCTACGCAAGCCCCCATCACCGCGCCACCGCCCGTCCCGGTCACGGCCGCCATCGCGGCTCGCAACAATGTCCCCGAGTTCGCCAGCGAACTCGGCACCGTCCAGTCGATCGACAGCGTCGCCGTTCAGGCACAGGTCAATGGGCCGATCCTCAAGGTCGAATTCGCCCCAGGCCAGGACGTCCAAAAGGGTCAGGAATTATTCCTCATCGACCCCCGACCCTATCAGGCCGCGCTCGACGAGCAAGAAGCGCAATTGGAACACGATGAAGGCGTGCTCGCGGAGGCGCAAGTCGATCTCACCCGCTATCAGCTCCTGGCCGAGCAGAACTCGATCGCCAAACAGCAGGCGGAAGATCAGGTCTATGTAGTCCAGCAGGATAAGGGCACGGTGCAGCTCGATCAGGCGAACGTCGAAACCGCACGGATCAATCTGCAATACTGCCACGTCTTGGCGCCGGTTTCCGGGCGGGTCGGCGTGTTGCTGGTCGACCTGGGCAATCTCGTCGGTCCGAACCAGTCGTCGACCAGCACGAGCACCACGACGACAACGGGCAGCACCGGCAGTCAAGGTCCGGCCGGCGCCATGGTCATGATCGAGCAAACTCGGCCGATCTATGTCAGTTTCAACATTCCGCAAAACCTGCTCGACCAAGTCAAGCGCGGTCAAGCCGCAAGTCCGCTCGAAGTCGACGCCTATTCTCAAGCCGGCGAGCTCCTGGAAAAAGGCAAGCTCACGGTGATCGACAATCAGGTCAACACCTCGACCGGTACCGTGCTGCTGCAAGCCACCTTCGCCAACGCCGAAGAGAGGCTGTGGCCGGGAGAATTCGTCCGCGCCAAGCTTATCTTATCGATCCGAGACAATGCCGTCACGGTGCCGTCGCAAGCGGTCTCGGCAGGACCGAACGGCTCCTATGTTTATCTGATCGATTCCGACAACACGGTGCATCGGGTGATTGTCGGAGTGATCGACCGGCAGGGCGCAATCGCGGTGATCGCAAAGGGCCTGTCCGGCGGAGAAAAGATCGTCGTCGACGGGCAGTATCGACTCGACGACGGCGTCAAGGTCGAGATTCAACAAATGGTCGAGAGCCCGGTCGAATGAACATATCCGAGGTCTTCATTCGCCGACCCATCGCCACGACGCTGCTGATGGTGGCGATCCTCATGTTCGGCATGGTCAGTTATGAGCTGTTGCCGGTCGCGGCCCTGCCCAATGTCGATTTCCCGACCATCGTCGTGACCGCGCAATTGAATGGGGCAAGTCCCGACACCATGGCGGCCACCGTCGCGACGCCGCTCGAAGACGAATTCACCGCGATACCGGGTCTCGCGCAGATGACATCGACCAGCGGGCTTGGCCAAACGACGGTCACGCTACAGTTCGACCTCAGCCGGCAAATCGACGGCGCCGCGACCGACGTGCAGACCGCCATCAATGCGGCAAGCGGCCTTTTGAACAAAAATCTGCCAAACCCGCCGACCTACCGCAAGACCAACCCCGCCGACCGGCCGATCCTCATCTATGCCGTGCATTCCGACGCCATACCGATCTATCAAATCGACAAATACGCCAACGTGATCCTTGGCCAGTCGCTCTCGACGGTGCCGGGCGTTGGTCAAGTATCGATCGGCGGCGAGCAGCAGCCCGCCGTCGCCGTTCAAGTCGATCCGCTGGCGCTGACGTCGCGGGGTTTAAGTCTCGCCCAGATCGACACCGCGCTCACCGCCGCGACCCTCGACAATCCGAAGGGCAACCTCGAAGGTCCGCACCAGCAATACACGCTCGACACCAACGACCAATTGTTCACCGCGAGCGACTTCCGCGACGTCATTGTGGCCTATCAAAACGGCGCGCCGGTCGCGGTCAAGGACATCGCCACCGTCGTCGACACCTCGATCAATCCACGATCCGGCGCCTGGTTTGACGGCAAGATTTCCGAACTGCTGCTGATCTACCGGGAGGCTGGCGCCAACACCGTGCAGGTGGTGGACGAGGTCGCGGCGATGATGCCGCAATTGTTGAAATCGATTCCCCGCTCGGTCCACGTCGATCTGCTCAGCGACCGATCGCAGACCATCCGCGGCTCCGTGGCCGACGTGGAGCGGACCTTGATTCTGACGATCGTTCTGGTCGTCCTCATCATTTTCGCCTTCCTGCGCACGCCATGGGCGACCGTCATCCCGAGCGTAACGGTTCCGCTATCGCTCGTTGCCACTTTCGCCGTTATGTATTTGTTCGGGTACAGCGTCGACAATCTTTCCTTGATGGGCTTGACGATCGCCGTCGGCTTCGTAGTCGACGACGCGATCGTGATGATCGAAAACATCGTGCGCTACATCGAAGCCGGCGACCGCCCGCTGGACGCCGCGATCAAGGGCGCCGGCCAGATCGGGTTTACCATCATCTCGATCACCTTCTCGCTGATCGCCGTCTTCATCCCGCTGCTGTTCATGTCCGGCATCGTCGGACGACTGTTCCACGAATTCGCCATGACGGTGAGCATCGCAGTGGTCGCCTCGGCGTTCATCGCACTGACACTGACACCGATGATGTGCGCTTTGTTTCTCACTCGCGAAAGCGAGCACCCGCCGGGGCGGATCAGTCGCGCTTTCGAACGTTTCTTCGTCCGCAGCACGGCGGCTTACGAGACCGGACTAAATTGGGTGTTTCGCCACCAGTTGCCGACTTTGCTCGCTACGATCGCGCTCGTCGTGCTGACTGGCTATCTCTACGTGATCATCCCGAAAGGCTTCTTCCCCGAACAGGACACCGGATTTCTGTTCGGGCAATTGCAGGCCAGGGAGGACAGTTCATTCGAAGCCATGGCCAAGATGGAGAACGAGGTTTCGGACATCATTCAGAAGGATCCGGCCGTGTACGGGCTGGTCGGTTTCGCCGGCGCCACCGGCGGAAATTCGAGCGAGGCCACCGCGCGTATGTTCATTCAGCTGAAAGATTTCGGCCAACGGCCGCCGATCGAGCAAGTCATGGCGCGGCTGCGGCCGCAAGTGGCGAAGGTGGTCGGCGCCAAATTCTTCATGCAAGCGGGGCAGGACGTCACCATCGGCGGCCGTCTTTCACAGGCGGAATATCAATATACGCTCACCGATACCAATTCCGACGAGTTGAACCAGTGGGCGCCGCAGTTTCTGGCCAAGATGGAGCAGATGAAGTTTTTGACTGACGTCGCGTCCGACCAGCAGATCGCCGCGCCGCACGTAGCCATCGAAATCGATCGGGACACGGCATCGCGCCTCGGCATTTCCCTGTCGACGATCGACACCACGCTCTATAGCGCATTTGGGCAGCAGGAAATCACCACCATCTATCTGCCGGCTCAGCAGTCGAAACTGATCCTGGAAGTCCAGCCGAGGTTCCAAGCACAACAGACCGATCTGTCGAACATTTACGTGCAGGGCACTAACGGACAGGTGCCGCTCTCGGCCGTGGCCCACTATACCAACAAGATCGAGCCACTGACGATAAATCATCAGGGCGTGTTTGCCTCCGTCACGCTGTCGTTCAATCTTGCGCCGGGCGCCTCGCTCAGCCAGGCCGTCAGCGCGATCTCCGGGATCGGACCGCAACTCCGCGCGCCGGGCACGCTGCAAGGTAGTTTCCAGGGAACGGCGCAAGCGTTTCAGTCCTCGCTGAGTTCCACGCCGCTGTTGGTTCTCGCCGCCATTCTTGTCATCTACGCCGTGCTTGGAATGTTGTACGAAAGCTTCATCCACCCGATCACGATATTGTCCTCGCTGCCTTCGGCCGGCGTCGGCGCGCTTTTGATGTTGATGCTGTTTGGTTACGACCTCAGCTTGATCGCCTTCATCGGCATCATCCTCCTGATCGGTATCGTCAAAAAAAATGCGATCATGATGATCGACTTTGCGCTCGAAGCGGAGCGGCACGAGGGCAAGAGTCCCGAGGAGGCGATCCATCAGGCCTGTCTGATGCGCTTCCGTCCGATCATGATGACGACCATGTGCGCGATTGTCGGCGGGCTGCCGCTGGCGCTCGGCCAAGGTGCCGGTTCGGAACTGCGGCGGCCACTCGGCATCGCGATCGTCGGCGGCCTTTTGGTGTCGCAGTTCCTGACCCTCTACACCACGCCGATCATTTATCTTTACCTGGACCGCGTGAATAATCGTCTCGGCGGACAGCGGTCGATCGAGCAGCGCCCCAATCCTCCGGGGGAGGCGCCGCAACCGGCCGGCTAAATCCTTTTTTCCACGTTCCGGCTTTTAAAGTTGGGTGGCTTTCAGGGCCTTTGTCCCCGTCCCGACGGCTCGACCTTGATGTCGGATCGCCGACGCCTGCTGGGCGCGCAGTGTCGCAGGAATATCACAATCGGCCGCATTAAGTCCCGCGGCGCTTAGCTGTGCCGATGCGGTGTTGAATTCCGGGGAGGCGTCGGGCATGGTTAATCGATCGTCAGGGGGCCTGCTATCGAAGCGGAGGCGAATGCAATGTAACGCATCCGCCGCTGGGCTCATGCGCACCGGCGGAACGGTGTTGCATTGTACCTGGGCGTGCATTTGGGGTTCACAGCGGCGGGTTTTCGGCAGTGCTGGCGTTGGCCCATGCTGGTTTGTGTCGGGGTGCTCGGGTGCAGCGCGAAGCGTCTTTACGCACGCAATATTGCGCCCCCGCATTGCTCATTGCGCTTGCGCTCGCCGGCTGCACCGTGGGGCCGAATTACGACCGCGAACCGGCGCCGACGCCCGTTACATTCAAGGAACTCAAAGGCTGGAAGTCGGCCAATCCGAGCGACAATGTCCCGCGCGGCGATTGGTGGAAAGTCTATAAGGATCCGGCTCTCAATGCGCTTCTGCCGCAAGTCGAGATTTCCAACCAGGCCGTAGCGGCCGATGCCGCAGCCTATGAACAGGCCAAGGCCATCATCCGCGAGGCGCAGGCCGCGCTGTTTCCGACGGCAACCGCTGGATACGGCGTTACCCGAACACGCACCGGACCGCTTGCCGGCTCCGGTAGCGGCAGCAGGCTCGTCGGTGCAGCCGGCGGACCGACCTATACGACGACCTACACTGCGCCCATCAGCGGCAATTGGGATCTCGACGTCTGGGGCGCGGTGCGTCGCCAAATCGAGGCCAACACCGCCGCGGCACAAGCCAGCGCCGCCGATCTCGACAACGCCAAGCTGTCGCAACAGGCCCTGCTGGCCACCGCCTATTTCGACCTGCGCACCGAGGACTCGCTTGAAGCCCTGCTGCGGCGCACCGTCGTCCAATATCAGAAGACCTATGATATCGTGAACAACCAGTTCAAGGCCGGCTATTCGGTCACCGCCGGCGACGTGGCGACTGCGCTGGCCAATGTAGAGACGACCCAAGCGCAGTTGCTCGCGGTGGCCGCGCTACGGGCTCAATACGAGCACGCCATCGCGATGTTGATCGGCCGGCCGCCCGCCGAACTCACCGTCACGCCGCATTTGCTGCCCGGCGGCATTCCTAAAATTCCGGTCATGGTGCCGTCGAGCCTCTTGGAGCGGCGTCCCGACATCGCCGCGGCCGAGCGAACCATGCAGCAACAGAATGCACTGATCGGCGTCGAAGAGGCGGCATATTTTCCGGCTGTCTCGCTGTCCAGCGCGCTGCAGTTCGTCGGGCCAATTCCATTGCCGTTCAGCGCGGCGCGGGCAATCGGCTCGATCGGGGCCACTGGAACGCAGACGCTGTTCAACGGCGGCCTGACCTCGGCGCAGGTCGACGCCGCGCGCGCGAATTACTGGCAGAGCGTCGCCACTTATCGCCAGACGGTGCTGACGGCTTTTCAGCAAGTCGAGGACGAACTCGCGGACATCCACTACTACGCCCAGGCGCTCAGCAAGCAGCAAAGCGCGGTCAAGGACGAGCAAACGGCGGTGAACGTCTACCTCAATCAATTCCAGGCCGGCACGATCGCCTTCACCACGGTGGTGACGGCCGAGATCACGCTGCTTGCCGATGAGGAAACCGAGCTGACCTACCGGCAGGATCTTTTTCTGGCAAGCGTCAGTCTGATTGAAGCGCTTGGCGGCGGTTGGGACACCGCGCTGGTGCCCGACCAGTTCGACTTGCAGAAGGGGTTTTCGCTGGTGCCGAAACTCGAATCGACTACCCCACTGGCCATCGAGCTGATGCCCAAGCCGCAAAGCCCGTCCAACCCGTCGAGCGCGCCGCAACCGACGCAGTAGCGGCGGCAGGCGCACAGGTGGAACTATCGGCGGCGATCGGGCGGGGTCGGCCCCCTGCGCTAACAAGCTATTGATTTACAATGAAATTCGGCGGCGTCCGCGGTGAAATTGTAGAACGCTCCGGTCCGACCGTCATGCCCGAAGGGGTCCGTCGCTTGGGCAGCCGGCGCGCCCGCCTAGCCGGTCATTAGCGAATATTCATTAGGCGGGCGATATTGGCGCACTCTATAACCTGCAATCAGACAAAACTTTCGGGATCCATAAACGCCCATCATGGACGAGCGAACGCGCAGAACGGATGACGATTTGGTACCGAGCCTTCGCCGGACGGTACCGGGGCCGGACGTCAAGACGCGGTCCCGTTTGAAACTCCGAATTGGGATCGGCCTGATCGCGATCCTGCTCGCGATCGGCGTTTACGCGACCGTCCATTGGATGCGGGCGTCAGCGCCCGCCGGCGGCCGTTTCCCGCCAGGCGGGCTGCAAACGGTCGGCGCCGCCACGGTAACGCTTGGCGATATCCGCGAAATCGTCAACGCGCTCGGTACCGTCACGCCGCTGGCGACGGTGACCGTGCAAACGCAGATCAACGGTCAACTCACCCAGGTCGGCTACACCGAGGGCCAATTGGTCAACAAAGGCGATTTCCTCGCCCAAATCGATCAACGACCCTATGAGATTCTGAAAGAGCAATACGAAGGGCAATTGGCGCACGATCAGGGACTGCTCGCCCAGGCGCAAATGGATCTCTCGCGCTACCAACTTTTGGCGCAACAGAATTCAATCGCCAAGCAACAGGCCGAGGATCAGGTCTTTATCGTGCAGCAATACGCGGGCTCGGTGAAACAAGATCAGGGTCTGGTCGATTCCGAAAGCTTGAACATCGCCTATTGCCACATCGTTTCGCCGGTCACCGGTCGCGTCGGCCTGCGGCTGGTCGATCCGGGAAATTACATCCAGACCACGGGCAGCACCGGCCTCGCCGTCATCACCCAGCTGCAGCCGATCACGGTCATCTTCTCGGTTCCGGAGGACGATCTGCCCGAGATCATGCCGCAATTAAACGCCGGCACGGTTCTCGCGGTGACTGCCTATGATCGGGCAAACCTCCACGAACTGGCGGCGGGTCAGGTCTTGGCCGTCGACAATCAGGTCGATACCACCACCGGGACGGTGAAAGTGCGTGCCCAGTTCGACAACACCGACAACAAATTGTTTCCCAGTCAGTTCGTCAATGCCAGGCTCCTGGTCAAGACGCTGAAAAACGTCGTCACGGTGCCGACCTCGGCGATCCAGCGCGGTGCGCCCGGCGCCTATGTCTATGTGATCAATGCCGACAACACGGTTGCGGTGCGGCAGATCGTGACCAGCGCCGTCGACGGCAATATGACCGCCGTCAATTCCGGACTCTCCGCCGGCGAACGCGTGGTCGTCGACGGCACCGATCGCTTGCGCGACGGGCTCCATGTCACCATCGCCAACGAGAGCGGGCCGCCGGCCGCGCCTGGCGGAGCGCAGGGCAAAGCTGCCGGTCAAAGCCAGGGCGCGAACCCAGCCGCAAACCAGGGCGAGAATCCCGCGCCGCGGCAGAATGCGCCGCCGCCGGGCGGACAGTAACGCGCCCGGAGAGCGCCGAGCATGATCCCGAAAAGTGGCCCCCGGTTTTCGGAAAAGATCAGGCTCACCAAAATCGACAGTTTCCCGTGCAGCAGTGAAACGGTGCGATGAACGTTTCGGAACCCTTCATCTTACGTCCGGTCGCCACGACGCTCCTGATGGCGGCGATCATGCTGTCCGGATTCGTGGCCTACACGTTCTTGCCGCTGTCGACGCTGCCGGAGGTCGACTATCCGACGATCCAGGTCACGACCCTTTATCCCGGCGCCAGCCCGGAAGTGATGACGTCGTCGGTGACGGCGCCGCTCGAGCGGCAATTCGGACAGATGCCCGGGCTCGACCAAATGACCTCGGCGAGTTCCGGCGGCGCCTCCGTGATAACGCTGCAATTCAACCTCGACCTCAGTCTCGATATCGCCGAGCAGGAGGTCCAGGCCGCGATCAATGCGTCCGGCAATCTGTTGCCGGCCGATCTGCCGACGCCGCCGATCTACGCCAAGGTCAATCCCGCCGATGCGCCGATATTGACGCTGTCGGTGACGTCGAAAACGCTGGCGCTCACCGATCTCGAAGACCTGAGCGAGACCCGCCTCGCCCAAAAGATTTCGCAACTCTCAGGCGTCGGCCTCGTCAGCATCAGCGGCGGACAACGGCCGGCGGTGCGCATTCAGCTCAATCCGCAGTCGCTCGCCGCCTATGGTCTCAACCTCGACGATATCCGCACCACCATCGGCAATCTGAACGTCAATACGCCGAAGGGCAATTTCGACGGCCCGACCCAGGCCTTGACCATCAACGCCAATGACCAGGTCACCAGCGCCGATCAATATCGCAGCCTGATCGTCGCTTATCGCAACGGCGCGCCGGTCCGACTCACGGATGTCGCCACGATTGTCAGCGGCCCGGAAAACACCAAGCTCGGCGCCTGGGCGAATACGACACCGGCGATCATCCTCAACGTGCAGCGCCAACCCGGCGCCAATATCATTCAGGTCGTCAACCGCATCCAGACGCTGTTGCCGCAGATCACCGCCTCACTGCCGGCGGCCGTCAATGTCGCGGTGCTGAGCGACCGCACCGTGACGATCCGCGCCTCGGTTGCGGATGTCGAGTTCGAATTAGGGCTCGCCGTCGTCCTGGTCGTGCTGGTGATCTTCGTGTTCCTGCGCACGCTGCCCGGCACGATCATTCCAAGCCTGTCGGTGCCGCTGTCGCTGGTCGGCACCTTCGGAGCCATGTATCTGCTCGGCTTCAGCCTCGACAATCTCTCGCTGATGGCCTTGACGATCGCCACCGGCTTCGTCGTCGACGACGCCATTGTCATGATCGAGAATATCGCCCGCTACGTCGAAGACGGCATGGATCCGCTCGAAGCCGCATTGCGCGGCTCCGAACAGATCGGTTTCACCATCATTTCGCTGACGATCTCGCTGATTGCCGTGCTGATACCGTTGTTGTTCATGGGCGACGTGGTCGGGCGGCTGTTCCATGAGTTCTCGATTACGCTTGCGGTCACCATCGTCATATCTGCCGTCGTTTCGCTGACGCTGGTGCCGATGATGTGCGCGAGACTCATTCGTCACCATCCCGAGGGCGAACGTTCGCGCTTCGACATCAAGGCCGAACAGGTCTTCGACGCGGTCATCGCCTGGTACGGCCGCACGCTCAATTGGGTGTTGGACCGCCAGCCGGCGACGCTGTTGGTCGCCATCCTGACGCTGGCGCTGACGGTGGTGCTCTATGTCATGATCCCGAAGGGCTTCTTTCCGGTGCAGGACACCGGAATGATCCAGGGCATATCGCAGGCGTCGCAGGGCATTTCCTACGAGGCCATGGCGGATCTGCAGGGCAAACTTGCCGATGCGGTTCTGAAAGATCCGGACGTTGACAGCTTAAGCTCGTTCATCGGCGTCGACGGCATCAACCAGACGCTCAACAGCGGCCGTTTTCTAATCACGCTCAAGCCGCATGACGACCGCAACCTTTCCGCCAGCGCCATCATTCGCCGGTTGCAGAACGAGGTTTCGGGCGTCGCCGGCATCACGCTTTATATGCAGCCGGTGCAGGACCTGACCATCGATTCCACCATCAGCCGCGCGCCCTACCATTTCGTACTCGAGGACGCCAATGCGGCGGAATTCGAGACCTGGGTGCCCAAGCTGGTGCAGCGGCTCGCTCAATTGCCGCAAATCACCGATGTGGCGAGCGACATGCAGCAGCAGGGATTGGCCGTCAATATCGTTATCGATCGCGCGACCGCGAGCCGCTTCGGCATTACGCCGGCGACAATCGACAACGTGCTTTACGACGCCTTCGGCCAGCGCATCGTTTCGACGATCTATACCCAATCGAACCAATACCGCGTCATCCTGGAAGTCGACCCCGCGCTGCAAAAGTCGCTCACGTCATTGACGTCGCTGTATCTGCCGTCCTCCTCCTCGACCACCAACGGGCAGGTGCCGCTGACCGCGATCGCGCATATCGAGCAGCGGGCATCCCCCTTGCTCATCACCCATTTCAGTCAATTTCCAGCAACCGCGATCTCGTTTAACACCGCGCCGGGCTATTCGCTCGGCTCCGCCGTCACCGCCATCCAACAAGCGGAAGGCGAAGTCGGCCTGCCGTTCAGCTTCATCACCGCGTTCCAAGGCACCGCGGCGGCGTTTCAGTCGTCCTTGGCCAATGAGGTGTTCCTGATCATCGCCGCCGTGGTGGCGATGTATATCGTGCTCGGCGTCCTGTACGAGAGCTTCGTCCATCCGATCACGATCCTCTCGACGCTGCCCTCGGCCGGCGTCGGCGCGCTCTTGTCCTTGATGCTGCTGCATTACGATCTCGACGTCATCGCCATCATCGGCATCATTCTTCTGATCGGCATCGTCAAGAAAAACGCGATCATGATGATCGACTTTGCGCTGGAGGCCGAACGAGTCGAGGGGCTGCCGCCGCGCGAGGCAATCTATCAAGCCTGCCTGCTGCGCTTCCGGCCGATCATGATGACGACGATGGCGGCCATCCTCGGCGCGCTGCCGCTGATGGTGGGAACCGGGACCGGATCGGAGCTGCGCCAGCCGCTCGGCATCGCCATCATCGGCGGCCTGGTCTTCAGTCAGGTGCTGACGCTGTTCACCACGCCGGTCATTTATCTGTACTTCGATCGTCTTGCGCTGCGGTTGACCGGCCGTCGGTCGGCGAACCCGCTGGCTCCCGGAGCGCCGGCCGAATGAACATTTCCGCTCCGTTCATCAGCCGGCCGGTGGCGACCACGCTGCTCACGCTCGGCATCGCGATGGCCGGCGCCCTCGCCTTTTCGAAATTGCCGGTGGCGCCGCTGCCGCAAGTCGACTTTCCGACCATCTCGGTCAGCGCGCAACTTCCCGGCGCCAGCCCAGAAACCGTGGCGACCAGCGTCGCCGAGCCGCTCGAGCGCCATCTCGGCCAGATCGCCGACGTCAGCGAAATGACGTCGCAGAGCGGCATCGGACAAACTCGCATTACCCTTCAGTTCCAGCTCAACCGCGACATCGACGGCGCGGCGCGCGACGTGCAGGCCGCAATCAACGCCGCCCGCGCCGATTTGCCGGCGAGCCTGAAAAGCAATCCGACCTATCGCAAGGTCAATCCAGCCGACGCGCCGATCCTCATTCTGGCCATGACATCGAAGACCCTGACGCAAGGCCAGATGTACGACGCCGCCAGCAACGTCTTTCAACAGCAGCTGTCGCAGATCGGCGGCATCGGGCAGGTCATCATCGGCGGCTCGGCGCTGCCCGCGGTCCGCGTCGAGCTCAATCCGCAAGCCATGTACAAATACGGCATCGGCCTCGAAGACGTGCGCGCCGCGCTTGCCTCCGCCAATGCCAACAGTCCGAAAGGCAGCATCGACGACGGCGACCGCCGTTACCAGCTCTACACCAACGATCAGGCGACCAAGGCCTCGGATTATGCGCCGCTCGTCATCGCCTACCGCAACGGCGCCGCGGTCCAACTGTCCGACGTCGCCGCAGTCAACGATTCCGTCGAGGACGTGCGCAATCTGGGATTGGCCAACGGCCAGCCTTCGGTGCTGGTGATTTTGTTCCGCCAGCCCGGCGCCAACATCATCGACACCATCGACAGCGTGAAGGCGGAGCTGCCGCATCTGCAAGCCGCCATGCCGGCCGACGTCAACGTCACCATCGCCATCGACCGCAGCACCACGATCCGGCAATCGCTGCGCGACACCGAAGTGACGCTCTTGATTGCGATCGCCCTGGTCACGGTCGTCGTCTATTTGTTCCTGCGTAATTTCAGCGCCACCATGATCCCATCGGTCGCGGTACCGGTGTCGATCTTGGGCACCTTCGGCGCGATGTATCTTCTCGGCTACAGTCTCGACATCTTGTCGCTGATGGCGTTGACCATCGCGACCGGCTTCGTGGTCGATGACGCGATCGTCGTGCTTGAGAATATCTCGCGCCACCTCGAGGCCGGGGTGCCGCGCCTGCAGGCGGCGCTTCGCGGCGCGCGCGAGGTCGGATTTACCGTGCTGTCGATTAGCCTGTCGTTGATCGCGGTGTTCATCCCGGTGCTGCTGATGGGCGGCATCCTTGGCCGGTTGTTTCGCGAATTCACCCTGACGCTGTCGCTGGCCATCCTCATTTCGCTGGCGATTTCCTTGACCACGACGCCGATGATGTGCGCGCTGTTCTTGCACTCGACGCCGGCGCAAGACGCGCGGCGCCGCAACGGCGTGTTCGAGCGGGTGCTCGCCGGCTACCGGCACTCGCTCACCTGGGCGCTGCGGCACGGCCGCATCGTCATGGTGATCTTCTTCGCCGCGATCGGCCTGAACATCGTGCTGTTCTATATCGTGCCCAAGGGATTCTTTCCCCAGGAAGACACCGGGCGGCTGGTTGGCTCGCTGCAGGCCGATCAGAGCGTCTCGTTTCAGCTGATGACGCAGAAGCTGCGTCAGATGGTGGAGATCGTGCAACAGGATCCCGCGGTGGAGAACGTCGTCGGCTATACCGGCGTCGGCAGCGGCGGCGGCTTTGGCCAGATCAACACCGGCTCGGTATTCGTCTCGCTCAAACCGATCTCGCAACGACCGTCGATCGACGACGTCATCGCGCGGCTGCGGCCGAAACTCGCCCGCGTCCCCGGCGGCCGGCTGTTTCTGGTTGCGGTCCAGGATATCCGGGCGGGCGGCCGTCAAAGCAATGCGCAATACCAGTACACGCTGCAATCCGACGATGAGAATCTGCTGTTCCAATGGACGCCGCGCCTGGTCCAGGCGCTCGAACGCAGTCCGCTCATGGCGGACGTCAGCTCCGATCAGCAGCAGCGCGGCCTGGAATCCGATCTCGTCATCGACCGCGACACCGCCTCGCGTCTCGGCATTACGCCGGCGCAAATCGACAATACGCTGTACGACGCCTTCGGCCAGCGCCAGGTGTCGACGATCTACAGCGCGATTAATCAGTATCACGTGGTGATGGAGGTTGACCCGCGCTATACGCAATATCCGGCGTCGCTGCGCGACGTTTACATCTCGACCTCCGGCGGCGGCGCCTCCGGGACGCAGACGTCGAACACTCCGGTAGGCACCGTGGTGGCGGCAACGAGTTCCGCAAGGTCAACCACGGCCGGCACGGCCACGACCACAACCGCGACCGCCGCGGCCAGCGCCAACAATAATTCGGCGCGCAATGCCGCCATCAACGCCTTGGCCAATGTCGGGCATGGCAGCGCATCCTCCGGCGCCGCGGTGTCGACCGCGGTTGAGACCATGGTGCCGCTCGCCGCCGTCAGCCATTACAACGCCGGCAATGCCCCGCTATCGGTCAGCCACCAGGGGCTGTTCGTCGCCGCCACCATTTCGTTCAATCTGCCGCCGGGTGTTTCGCTCGGCCAAGCCACCGACGAAATCGATAGCGCCGTCAAACAGATCCGAATGCCGGTTTCGATCCATGGCAGCCTTGCCGGCACGGCACAGGTGTTTCAAGATTCGCTTGGCAACGAGCGGGTATTGATCCTCGCCGCGATCGCCACCGTCTATATTCTCCTCGGCGTGCTCTATGAGAGCTATATTCACCCGATCACCATCCTCTCGACGCTGCCCTCGGCCGGCGTCGGCGCCATATTGGCCCTGATGCTGTTTCAGACCGAATTCTCGATTATCGCCCTGATCGGGGTGATCCTGCTTATCGGCATCGTCAAGAAGAACGCGATCATGATGATCGATTTCGCCATCGAGGCGAAACGCTCGCAAAATTTGAGCTCCTACGACGCGATCTTCCAGGCCTGCATATTACGCTTTCGGCCGATCATGATGACCACCACCGCGGCGATCCTCGGCGCCGTGCCGCTGGCGTTGAGCTTCGGCAATGGCGGCGAGATCCGCCGCCCGCTGGGAATTTCGATCATGGGCGGGCTGTTCATCAGCCAGTTGCTGACGCTTTATACCACGCCGGTGGTCTATCTCTACATGGACCGGTTCGGCCAGTGGTCGCTGCGGATGCGGCACCGGCTTCTGCCACGGCTGTTCGCCGCGCCTTCGGCCGGTTAATCATTCATCGGATGTAAAGCCGCTTGCGGCCGTAGCAGCACGGCGCGGAACCGGTTTGCACCGGCGGTCCGAGCAAGGCGCGCAGGCGATGGATGTCGGCGCGCGCCGCAATGATCTGCGGGCCTTTTATGCCGTCGTCGATGTCCGGATTCGCTTCCAGATGATCGATCAGATGGACATCCGCGTAGATGGCGTCGCGAATGCACCAGTAACAGGGCGCTTTCACCTGTCCATAGTCGGCGGCTGCGACCGGCGATGCGATACAGACGAAGGCGAGAAAGCCACCGAGCACCAAAAGCAGATTTGCCAGCAGCCGTTTCATTGTCTCGCTCCACGACGTTCGCCGCGCGGCATGATAGCGAAAGAATTTTGCCGAGGGAAATCCGTTGTTGCGGCGATCGCCGGGCTATCGAAGTCCTTCGGTCGCGGCAATTCGCTCGCTGGTCGCGGCCTCGTGCAACAGCGCGCGGAGTTCCTTCGCGCGTTTGACGCCGAACGCCGTTTCAAACCTTGCCTGGGCCTCGCGCCAGCCCTTAAGCGCGGCCCGAAAGCGCGCCTCGCCCGAACTCGTCAAGCGCAACTCCTTGCTGCGCCGGTCGGATTGCCCCGGGCCGACGGCGATGAGGCCGTCACGCTGCAGCGGCAATATATTGCGACCGAGCGTGGTGCGATCCATGACCAGTTCGGCGGCGAGCGCGTTGATCGTCATCGGCCCTTTGCGTTGCAGCCTTGCAAGAATCGAATACTGGGTCGTCCGCAGGCCGCTCGGCGCCAGATATTGATCGTAGAATTGCGTGACATGCCGCGCCGCCTGGCGCAGCGCCAGGCAATTGCAGGCCGCGGGATTGGTGGTCTCTGACAACGTAGCCAACCTTGCAGTCCTCTTGCCGCTTGATATAGGCGTATATACTCCTATATGCTGCCGGGCGCAATGGGATCCGTTGCAGTCGGCAAGACGACGGGAGCGACCGAATGTCCGTGGAGAGTATCGCCCCATCCGAACCGCTTCCGGCCGCAATCGCCGCGCGCCCACCCGGACCGATCCGTTACGATCCGCGCACCCGCGCGCTGATCGAAGGGCCGATCGTGAAGACGCTCATTCGGCTCGCCGCGCCGAATACGCTCGTGATGTTCGCGCAGGCTTCGGTCGGATTGGTTGAGACCTATTTCGTCGGCAAGCTCGGCACCGATCCGCTGGCCGGCGTGGCGCTGGTGTTTCCGCCGCTGATGCTGATGCAAATGATGTCGGCCGGCGCCATGGGCGGCGGGATGTCGTCGGCCATCGCACGCGCCCTGGGCGCCGGACGCCGCGCCGACGCCGATGCCTTGGCGCTGCATGCGCTCGTCATCGCGCTCGCCTTCGGCCTGACGTTCACGGTTACCCTCCTCGCCGGCGGACCATGGCTCTATGCGGAAATGGGCGGCAGCGGCGCCTCGCTTGGCGCGGCGATGATCTATTCCCGTGTCATCTTTGCCGGCGCCATTCTGGTCTGGCTGTTCAATTCGCTCGCCAATGTGATCCGCGGCACCGGCAATATGACGTTTCCCGCGCTCGTCACCTGCAGCGGCGTTGTCGTGCTCGTTCCGCTGTCGCCCTGCCTGATCTTTGGCTTGGGGCCGTTTCCGAAGCTCGGCGTTGCTGGCGGCGCGGTCGCGGTGCTCTTGTATTACGCGGTGGGCAGCGCCGTGCTGGCGGCCTATTTGCGCTCCGGCAAAAGCGTCGTTCGCCTCAAGCTGCGCGGCCTCCGCTTGCGCTGGGCACTGTTTGCCGACATTCTTCGCGTCGGTGCCGTCGCAGCCCTGATCACAGTGCAGACCAATCTCACAATCGCCATTGCCACCGGCCTTGTCGGCGCCTTCGGACCCGCGGCCATCGCCGGATACGGCACCGGTTCGCGTCTTGAATATCTGCTCATTCCGCTGGTGTTCGGCTTGGGCGGCCCGCTGGTCGCCATGGTCGGCACCAATATCGGCGCCGGCCGGCCCGATCGCGCATTGCGGGTGGCGTGGATCGGCGCCGCGATCGCCACCGCGCTGTGCGAAGTGATCGGGCTTTCCGCCGCGGCGGCGCCGCGCGCCTGGCTGTCGCTGTTCGGCAGCGACCCGGCCATGCTCGACGCCGGCTCGCGCTATCTGCATGCCGTCGGCCCGGTCTATGGCTTGTTCGGTCTCGGCATGGCGCTTTACTTCGCCTCGCAAGGCGCCAGCCGCCTGCTGTGGCCGTTCGTCGCCAACATGGCGCGGCTTTTGATCGCCGCCGGCGGCGGCTTTCTCGCCTTGCGCATTCGCGGCGATCTCACCGATGTGTTCGTTGCGCTTGCCGTTGCGCTTGCGACTTTCGGCCTGATTAATGCCGCGGCGGTCGCGGCCGGTGTATGGTTCGATAAACCGCATTCTTCGGGAGCCAAGAGGAAATGACGGAACGATATTTGGAGGATTTCGCGGTGGGCCAGATTTTCAAGACCGGCCGCAACCGCGTCGGCAAGGATCAGATCGTGGCTTTTGCCAGTCAATTCGATCCGCAGCCCTTTCATCTGGACGAGGACGCCGCGCGCCAATCGCCGTTTCGTGGACTGGCGGCCAGTGGCTGGCACACCGCGGCGCTGACCATGCGGCTCATGGTCGACGGCCAATTCAAGCCGGCGGGTGGCATTCTCGGCGTCGGCTTCGAAGAACTGAGCTGGCCGCGTCCGGTACGGCCTGGCGACGAATTGCGCGCCGAGAGCGAGATTCTCGAGGTGCGGCCGTCGAAATCGAAACCCGATCGCGGCATGATCCGGGTAAAAACGACGACGCTCAATCAGAACGATGAACCGGTGATGATGTTTACCGGCAATCTTTTGGTGCCGCGCCGTCCGGCCAACACATAGACTCTTTGAACGAGCAGGAGTTCGTCAT
>JBEKRD010000037.1:0-46703 GCA_049519075.1 Xanthobacteraceae bacterium
CGGCTGCCGGCGGTTCAGTGGCTTAGGCGAGCGTCTCTTAGCGGCCCCAAGGCGACCGTTGGGTCTCCTATATGCTCTTCCGCGTCGCTCTATTTTTCTTCGATAAGTGTCGAAAACTTGACCGTGCCATCATCCAAAATTTCAACGCGCGGAGCGGTCCCCCGAATTCCCATTATTCCTATGGGCGTATCGACTTTCATGTCGCCCGTATGTGCGATATCACCCGCGATGAAAGTGAACGTTCCTTTAGTCAGAGTAAGCAGAGTGGAATTCGAATGACCCTTCGGATCATATACGAACTCAGTCAATTCCATTCGAGCGTTGCTGGAAACATTGAACGACGTACCGTCAGCGAACGTAATGTTGACCGCGCCAGTGACCCCGGTTTTGATCACATCGCCACGATAGACCAGATCCCCGACCTTCACCTGATCGGCTGCACCGGTGGGCGCATTGGCCTGAACCAGAATGGCGGCTGGGTGTTCGATGCCGACGACGCCGCTTGTGGTTATGACCTTCCCGATGGCGCTCGCGTCAAAACCCGCGGGAGGCTGCGTGGAATCACTCTGGCTCCAAGCCAAAGTTGGTAGCAAGGTGCTCGCACCGAGACCAAGTCCCGCGATTAACAGGCAAATTGCTCGCGTATTCATAGCTCTCAACGTAAAAGCCAGAGCAAATTATGCATAGGAGTTTTTAACTCGGCTATCTTCTTAGTTCAATGCCCTGATCAATGTTTTGGTGAACCGCAAGGCCGCGAAGCGCAGCACGCCCCCAATATGTTAGAAATCCCAGGCACTTACGAATCAGGCTCGATGATGTGCTAGTGGAGCGAGTTTTCGTCCCGGGAGAAGCCGATGAAACGGCGCGGATTGCTTAGCCTGCTTTGCGGCGCATCGTTATGGTCGCTTGCTGCGAGGGCGCAGCAAGCGATGCCGGTGGTCGGTTTCCTCCACAAAGGGGCATTCGCTGCTACGCGTCCACATGTTCGCGCATTTTGGGCTGGTATGGAACAGGGCGGCTTCGCTGAGCTTCGTAATGTCGGGGCCGAGTACCGTTGGGCTGACGGACACGATGAACTCCTGCCAAGTCTCGCCATGGAATTGGTGCGTCAGGACGTGGCGGTTATTATCGTCGGCGGCGGCGACAATGCTGTTACGGCAGCAAAACGAGCAACTGAAACGATAGCCACCGTTTTCGTTTCCGGCTCTGATCCAGTTCGTAGCGGGATCGTTGCAAGCCTGAGCCATCCCGGTGGCAATATTACAGGCGTTACCTTGGCCTCCACGGAACTTTTAGCAAAGCGGCTCGAAATTTTGCACGAGCTCGCTCCGGAATTGGATGTTACAGCGCTCGTGAATCCACGGAATCCGAATATCGGAGTTCAGCTGCAGTACCTGACTGAAGCCGCAAAGCGCATTGGCATTCCGGTCCAGATAGTGAATGCGGTTGGTGAAACGGACTTCGGACCCGCTCTTGAACAAGTCGGCCAAGGCCAGCATGCCGCCTTGCTCGTAGCAAACGATGGCTTTCTCAACGGCCAGCGGGATCGGTTGGTCGCGCTGACGGCACGTCTAGCCATTCCGGCGGCATTTGGAATCCGAGATTTTGTGGAGGCGGGTGGTCTCGTGAGTTATGGTCCGAGCTTAGTCGAGGCATATCGACAGGTGGGCACCTATGTAGGACGCATCCTGAAGGGTGAAAAGCCTGGGGATTTGCCTGTTCAGCATCCGGTCGAATTCGAGCTTGCAATCAATCTCAAAACAGCCAACTTGCTCGGCCTCAAGATCCCACCATCGCTTCTTGCAGCCGCGGACGAAGTGATCGAATGAAGCGACGGGTATTGACGTTAAGAAACATTTCAGCGTTCTTTTATGTCCGGTTATTGGATTGGGATGGCTCGATGCGCAGACGTCGGCAATGGCTTTGTCGCCGAGAATGAGCGGCCCTGTTTGCTATATGACGCGATACAGTTTTAGATTGTAGTATGCGCCAGCATACCGGGCATCGTCCTTGAATGGGGAGCAAGCTCAGTGAGGAGGCGTGAATTTACCGCGCTTCTCGGCAGTGCGGCAATCGCTTGGCCATTAACCTCAGGTGCGCAACAACCGGCAGAAATGCCGGTAATGGGATTCCTTGATAGCTCCGCTGGAACGGCGACGAAAATCACGGCGTTTTATGGGGGTCTCAAAATAGAAGGTTTTGTCAGAAACCAGAACGTGGCGGTCGAATACCACTCGGCGGAAGGCGATTATGGTCGGCTGCCGGGGCTGGCGGCCGATTTGGTCAACCGCAGGGTGGCGGTCATAGCCTCAATAGGCACGCCTGCGGCATTGGCGGCGAAGGCCGCGACCGCGAAAATTCCAATCATCTTCGCGGTGGAGTCCAATCCAGTTCAAAGTGGACTTATCAGCAGCCTGAACCGGCCCGGCGGGAATATCACCGGCGTGGCCAACATGGCCGAGGACCAAACGCAAAAGCGATTGGAGCTACTACAGGAATTGATACCCGCGGCGTCAGCTCTCGCCCTACTCATCAACTCCACCAATCCCAATGCTGAGACCCAAACGCAAGATGCGCTGACGGCGGCCCGCAAGATGGGGCTACAAGTCAATGTCATTCAGGCGAGTGCTGAAAGCGACTTCGCTACGGCATTTGCGAGATTGGCTGACTTGCGCGCCAGCGGGCTGGCAATCAGCGACGATGCATTATTTATGAGCCGAAGTGCAGAGCTCGCGGCGCTGGCGGTCCGCCGCGCGGTGCCCGCTGTCTTCAACCATCGAGAGTTCGTCGCTGCCGGCGGTCTGATGAGCTACGGTAGTGATCTCACGGAAACTTACCATCAAGCTGGAGTCTACAGCGGCTTGATTCTCAAGGGCGGCGAGACCGCCGACTTGCCGGTCTATCAATCCACGAAGGTCGAGTTTCGCGTCAACCTGAGGACTGCGAAGTTGCTCGGTCTGAGTTTCCCGCTGTCCTTGCTTGGGCGATCGAACGAGGTCATCCAATGAGTTGGCCGACGCGAGCGAAGTGATGACTCGGTGGGTGCCGCGTTACCGCAGTAAGAGAAAAAAGCCTCCCCGCATTGGGAGGAAGTCATTCTGATCAGCGCGCGGGATTTTCAACGTGGCGTACCGATAGCGGGTCCGCGGCCGTGAACCACCAATTAGCGACAAGGCGAAATACGCCGGATAGTTGTCCTCTACGATTTTTGCTCGTGGCGCCATGGATTGAAAATCCGCTTGGCACGTAGGGCTTTTCATAAGAGACCTGCGGTTCTGGGTGTTAATTAATATTGGGCACGGGTTTACTCTTTATTCACATTCTTCTTGTCCGCGCCGGTTATATGTCGCATTCTAGCAGGGGTTCGCAGCTGCTGGGGATGTTCGATAGGGCGTATTGTTGGCTTGACGGGGGATTCATCATTACGCTCTGAGGGGAGCGGGGGTATGGTTTCTGCGATCCCGAGGGAGGGGGGGTACGGGAGCAGCGTTCCCGTAATCCATAACGATTCCTCTCAAGCCGACCACATCATCGTTCCCGACGCGGAACTGTTGTTTACCGCAGATTTTTGTCGCGTGGGACCTGACCTTGTTCTGACCTGCCATGACGGCCGGCGTCATGTCATTCCTGATTATTTTGCTAACGAGAATCGGCCGACCTTAGTCGCGGCAAACGGCGCGAGCCTGGCGCCCGATCTTGTCGCTCTCCGCGCTGGATCCCCGACACGCGGCGCATATGCACGAGCGCAGCCGACTACCCAACCCGATCCCATCGGCAAGCTGGAAAAAGTCGAAGGCAAAGCTACCGTCATCCGCAACGGGAACGCCGTCGCGATCAATGTTGGCGACGCAGTGTTCAAGGGCGACGTGATCGAGACGGGCATTGATGGCGTAGTCGCCATGGTGTTCGTGGATGGAACGAAATTTCATCTTCACGCCAGCGGGCGCATGGTGCTGGATGAATTTATTTGCGGTGTGGAGAAGTGCGCTAATTCAACGCTGTTTCGTGTCGTAAAAGGGATGTTCGGCTTTGTTGCCGGCAAACTGGCGGCCACTGGCCCCCTGATTGTCGATACTCCTGTCGGGCAAATTCGAAGCAACGCGCCTGCGGCCGGCTTTGGAAGCCTAGCTTTCGGCATTTTGACTTTCGGTCTGATTCACGAAATAAAAGCCGAGAGCGCCGACATTGCATTGCTTGATAATGAAACGATCGACTACAAGGATCTCAAGCACGGTGTCTACGAGATCTTTACCAAAGAGGCACACCCACGGCACATCATCATCGATGATCCCGGACAAACAATTGTATTGCGACCAGGTGCATCTGGATCTGTCAGTGTCGAACAAGTCGCAAACACTCCGATACAAATGGCGCAATTGCAGAGCGCCTATCAGGGCGCGCGCGACACCTTTTTGCGGGGACAGCAAGATCCGTTTATTCAGCATTTTCAGTTGGATCAGCATGCTAACGCGCAGCCGACCAACAATCCCGGTGCCACCGGCAACAACACCAGCGTCAGCAGCGTCGCCAGCACCGGCAGCACCGGCAGTTCGACGCCAGCGGCAGTTCTTGCATCAACAGCAACAGCTCAACTGATTCCGCCGGTCCAAAACGACACTGCGACGACCGGCGCCACTCCCATTCCAGCTCCCGCCCCGGTGAGCGACCCGGTGAGCAATCCTACCACGACCACGACTCCCACGCAGCAGCTCGTGCTCCCACCGGTCGCTCCCACGGTCTTTGTAAGTAAGACGCTATCGTTGAGCGGTTCTGAAAACACGGCGATCAAGCTGAACGGCGTGGTGTCGGTATCGGACAGCCCGAACACGGGCGACACGCTGGCGACGACGCTGGCGGTGACGAACGGCAGCATCACGGTCGGCGCGGCGAGCGGCACGACGATCGGCGGCAACGACAGCGGGTCGGTGACGCTGACCGGAACGGCAGCGCAGATCAACGCGGCGCTGGGGAGTGCGAGCTATCTCGGCAACACGAACTTCTATGGCGCCGACAACCTGACGGTGACGACGGCGAACACGACCAGCGGCAACAGTTCTGGCACGCAGACGGTATCGATAACGGTGGCCGACACGACGACGGTGTCGGAGTCTGTGCCGCCGACGCTGAGCGGGTCGGAGAACACGGCGATCTCGCTGAGCGCCATCACGGTATCGGACAGCCCGAACACGGGCGACACGTTGACCACGGTGCTCTCTGTTGCACACGGCAGCATCACGGTTGGCGCGGCGAGCGGCACGACGATCGGCGGCAACGACAGCGGGACGGTGACGCTGACCGGAACGGCGGCGCAGATCAACGCGGCGCTGGGGAGCGCGAGCTACACCGGCAATACCAACTATTACGGCTCCGACAGCCTGTCGGTGCAGACCACCGACGGCACCAGCGGCAGCACGGTCACCAAGACGGCGGCGATCAGCGTTGCCGACACGACGGCCGACACGACGGCGGTGTCGGAGTCTGTGCCGCCGACGCTGAGCGGAACCGAGAACACGGCGATCTCGCTGAGCGCCATCACGGTATCGGATAGTCCGAACACGAGCGACACGCTGACGACGGTGCTGACGGTGTCGCATGGCACTGTCACGATTGGCACGCCGGGCGGCATTGTCAGCAACAACGACAGCGGATCGGTGACGCTGACCGGAACGGCGGCGCAGATCAACGCGGCGCTGGGGAGTGCGAGCTACACCGGCAATACCAACTATTACGGCTCCGACAGCCTGTCGGTGCAGACCACCGACGGCACCAGCGGCAGCACAGCACCGTCACCAAGACGGCGGCAATGAGTATAAACCAGATCGCCCAGACCGACGCGTGGATTAATACCAACGGCGGCAGCTGGACGGACACGGCGGATGCGGCCGCTGATTGGAGCCTCGGCGCGATCCCGAGCAGTGTTGATAGTGTGCTCCTGGGCCAAGCCGGTTCCGGCGCGTACGTCGTCACCATCCCGGATGGAGGAACAGCGACAGCGGCCTCGTTAACGCTGAACACCGCCAACGCGACCCTTTCGGATCAAGGGGCGCTGACGCTCAAGGGCGCGCTGGCGGTCGATGCCGGCGACTTCCAGCTCATCGACGGTGGCACAGTGAGCGGCGAGACGTCGATTACCAACACCGGCACATTTGAGGTCGCCGAAGCGTTCACGTTGGCAACGCCCATTACCAACACCAACGGGACAGTTCAGGTCGACGCCGGCAACACGTTGACGCTCGACGGTGCTTCAATCAGCGGCGGCACGATTGATCTGGTAGCAGGAACGGAAGCTGCTCCGTCGGTCAAGGAAATTTCCGTGCCGGGGTTCGACAGTGTTGCGCCTGCCGTGAGCGACAACGGCGAATTCACCGCCTTTCTCATCGCCACCAACTTGCCCCAAGACACCAACAACATAAACATCGTTGGCGTCGAGCTCTATGACAGCGCCAACCATCAGTTGACGAATGTCTCGGCGCTCGTCTCCAGTCAGCTTCCCAACGATCTGCACCCTGGGGAGAACTTCGGTAGTATTCCTTCCATCAGCGCCAATGGCCAATACGTCGTCTTCGAGGGCCAATATCAGGTCGAGAATTTCAATAACGTCAATGGACCAACCGCCGGACCGTACTCCAACACACAAGCGGACATCTTCCTCTACAACACCCAGTCGCAGACCGTCTCGTTGGTGTATTCAACAGCCTCAGACGACGGCAATCCCGAAATTAGCGGCAACGGCCAGTTCATCGCATCGATCATCACGACAGAAAACTACCAGGATAATGTGGTGGTGATGAGCGACACCGGCACTATCCTGACGCAAATCGCCGGCAATCCGAATTTCACCACTCCGACGGGCAATACTTTCGGCGATGCCGGAGCCGTCGAAGATCCGGGCATCAGTAGCAATGGTCAGTTCGTCAGTTTCTGGAGCACGGCGGCCGAGATTGCCGTTACCCAAAACGGCGTGATTACCGATTTCTCTACCGGTAACACGGCTGAGACCATCGCCGAGGTTTATGTCTACAACCGCCTGAACAATACGCTGCAAGAAGTCTCGGTCAGTAACGCGGACGTGCCGGGCAACGCCAATAGTGGCGGGTTGTCGCTCAACGGCAACGGGAGCGATTGGCCGTCCTCGATCAGCGCCACCGGCACCTATGTGGTGTTCCAGAGCAGCGCGACCAATCTGGTTCCGGGCTCTGGCGCGGGCGATCAGAACGGCGTGCCCAGTGTTTTTAACGTCAGTGCGTCCAACGTTTACCTTTACGATACGCAGACGAACACAATCCAGCTTGTCTCTGCCGGCTTGAACGGCGCGGCGGCGAATGGCGCCAGTTATTCTCCGGAGATTAGCGCCGACGGCGACAACGTCATTTTCGAGAGCACAGCCAGCAACCTCGTTGCCGGCGGTTCGGGCGGCCAGGCGCAAACTTACATCTATGATACGCAGACCGGCACGATCGAGTTGGTTTCCGCCGCCGCCGATGGACTGCCGGCCGATAGCGAAAGCGATTACCTCTCGTCGATAAGCGCCGATGGCTCAGTCGTTGCGTTCGGCAGCAGCGCCGACAATATTGTGCCGACCGACACCGACGGCACCGCCAATATCATCGCCGTTGAACTGAATCAAACGACCTCGCCGTCCACGCCTTCCGGTGCCATCGACGTCACCGCCAACGCCACGATTTCGGACGCAACCATCGACGGCGGCACGGTGACCGTCGCCAGCAGCGTGACGCTGACGCTCAATGATGCTACGGTCAGCGGTACCACGATCGCCGTTAATGGCACGCTCGATTTCACCGGTCCTGGCACGCTCGACAACGTAAGCCTCACCGGCGGCCAGATGACGGTTGCAAGCGGGCAGCTTGTCGCGCTCGACGACGTCACTCTCAACAACACCACGCTTACCGTCAACGGCGGCGCAACCCCGAGCATCCAAATCGACGCCGGCCAATGGCTGGTTTGGGCGGGGACCGTCACGTTCGGCGGTCCCGATGCCGTCGTCATTGATGACAACGGCCACATCCTGCATACCGGCACGCTAGACGTCACGTTCCCGATGCAAACGTTCGAGGGTTCCGGCACTGATACCTTCAATGGAAACGTGGGGTCAGGGTCCGCCACCATCGTCAACGACGGTATTACGTTCGACGGCTATGGCGGCTTTGGCGGCTCCATTACACTGATCAACAACGTCGCTGGCACGATCGACGCCGATGTCGCCGCGAATCCATTCGTCTTAGACACCAGCCAAACCATCACCAATGCCGGCACCTTCGAAGCCACTAATGCCGCCACGCTGCTGATTGAAAACGGCAGCGTCACGAACACCGGCGCGATCCAGGCCGCGGCAGAATCGCAGGTCGATCTGTCGAATGAGACGATAGGCGGCGGCACGCTCACCGGCAGCGGCGTATTCGAAATCACCGGCTCAAGCACGATAACCGGCAATGCCGCCTTAAGCGACGGTGTGGTTGAGATCGAGAGCGGGCAGACACTCACATTCGGCAACGCCACGGTCAGCGGCAGTACGATCGAGGCCTTAACCGTTTACTCATTCGCGAAGGTGAGCGATCCATCGGCTGCGACCAGCGATGATAATTTTGATTCCCAGAATATCGTCATCAATAATGCCGGTGAAGTCATTGGTAATTACGGCGATGCCAGCGGAAACTATTACGGCTTCATCTACAGTATCAGCAGCGGCACTTACATAACTGTCAGCGACCCGTTGGCCGCTCAGGGTGGCTCGTCGGGCAACGGCGGCACCACTGTCACCAGCATAAACGATTCCGGCGAGGTTGTCGGCTATTACAACACCGGCAACGGCGATCCCGCTTTCGCGGAAAGTGGCGGCGAGTACACGACCCTCAGCCAAGGCGCGTTTGCCCTCGGCATAAACGATTCCGGTGAGATCGTCGGCGTCAATTATGTGGGCAACAATGATTCCGAAGGGTTTTTATACAACAGCGGCGTCTACACCAATTTGAACGACGGCTTGGCCGGGCAGGGGGGCACCTATTCCTTCGCCATCAACAATTCCGGCCAGGTTCTCGGCGACTATTATGATGCCAACGACGATGTTCACGGCTTCATCTACAACATCGCCACCCAAATCTTTACCGATATCAGCGACCCGTCTGCCGCCGAGGCAGCTTCCGGCGGCGGCGTTTCCGGCACTCACGCTGAAGGCTTCAATGACGCGGGCCAGGTTGTTGGATATTATGTCGACGCCAGTGGAGTTATTCACGGCTTCCTCTACAGCGCTGGCGCCTACACCACGTTAAACGACCCCACGGCAGTCAACGGCACCGTCGCCGAAGGGATCAACAATGGCGGCGAGATCGTCGGCTATTACTTCGATGCCAACGGCAATGCGCAAGTCTTCACCTACAGCAATGGCGTCTACACTAATGTCAACGATCCCTCGATTGACGGGGGCGGTATTCAGGATCTGTCAATCAATAACGCCGGCCAGATCGTCGGCACTTATGATAATGGCGAACTGCAGGTCTTCCTCGCCAATCCGCTGATCGCTGCAGCCACGCTGCAGATCGCCACCGGCGACACGCTGACCCTCTCCGGGGCCACGATCATCGGCGCTAGCATCACCAACAGCGGCAATATCGACGTCACCGGATCGAGCGCGATCGAAGGTGATCTCACCATCACCGGCGGCGACATCACGATCGCGAGCGGCGTTACGGTGAGGCTCGACGATGTCACTCTCGACAATGTCGCGCTCACTGTCGATGGCGGCAGCAATGTCAGCATTCAGATCGATGCCGGCGACACGCTGACCTGGGCGGGTGCCAGTTCGCAAGGACCGGGCGCCGGATTTAGCGCCATCGTCACCGATAACAACGGTCACATTATTCACAGTGGCACGTTGTCGCTCGGCTTCTCCATGACCACGTTCGAAGGCTCCGGCACGGTGACCGAGAATGGCGGCAATACCGGCGTGCCCAGTACCCTAATCAACGAAGGCAACACAATTGATGGCTACGGCCAGCAAGGCAGCGGCAACCCCGGCTCATTCACGGTGACCAACGAGGCGGCCGGCACCTTCGACGCCGACGTCGCCGGGCATTCCTATATCTGGGACGCCGGCGGCAGCACCATCACTAATCAGGGGCTTGTCGAAGCCACCAATGGCGGCATGTTTGAGATCGAGAGCACGGTCCAAAACGACACCACAATCGTCAACAATGCAGGCGGCAATATTGATGCGGAGGCGGGCTCCGAGGTGCTACTCTCCAACGCAACTATCAACGGCGGTACGGTTACGATTGCAGCGACGGGATTATTGCTCGGCGCCACCCCCGGTACGGCCGGCGACAGCGTCGCCGAAATCGAGAACGCAACCATCGACAATTCCGGGACGCTCGAAAGCGAGGGAATGTTTACGCTTAACGATGACACGATTACCAATGGCGGTATGATCGAGGCTGTTAACGGCGGCACGATCTTCAACGTCAGCGGCGACGCATCGATGGAGGCCAGTGCCAGCGGCACGGTCTCCGTCACCGGGCCCTTCGGCAGCGGTAGCAACGCCGAAGCGGAGATGTTCACCTTCTCCGGCGCTGGTGGTTCGCTGACTCTCGCCGGCGCCGTCACCGACACCAGCGCCGACGCCGTTGACGCGATGAACTCTGGCGCGTCTGGTAATATTTCCATTACGGCTAACGCCGCAATCACTGGCGCAATTAATGGCGTTGATGCGATTGAGAGCGGCAGCGGCAATATAACCATAGGCGGGTCGGGCAATCTTACCGGACAGAACGGCTATGGCGTTTTGGCCGAACAAAGTGCGACCGGTCTGGGCGATTTGTTGATCGATGGCACTGGGAACGTGACGGGAACCGGATCGACCTTCGACGGTATCCTCGCAGAGATTCTCAATGCGGCTGACGCTAGCAACGTAACCGTCAGCCAGACAGGGGGCGTCTCCGGCGGAAAAACCGGTATCCAAGCTCAGACGGACGGGACCGGCAATGAAACAATAATCGCTGGCACCGGCGCGGTCATTACCGGCACAGCAGATTACGGCATAGGCGCGTATTCAACCGGCACGGGCAATATCTCTGTGACGACCGTCACGAATGACACCGTTAACTCGGGGAGCTCCGGCATCCTGGCAGTCAATAATGCCACGGCAGTTCCTGCTTCGGCCGACAGCATGATCACGGTGACGGCCAATGGCTCAATCGACTCCGGTTCTAATCTCAATTCTGCGGGTTTGGCGCCCGCCGGAATTCAAGCCGGATACGGCACTGGCTCGGCGGATCTCAATGTTACCGGCACTGTCCTTGTCAATAACAACGCAAACATCATCGCGACAGCGGGTTGGGGCATCGACGCCTTCAACTACGGAAACGGCAACGTCACGTTGAATGACACGGCGCAGACCGTTACCGGGGGTCAAACTGGCATCGGTGCGTATCAGCTCAGCGGCGGCACTGGCAATGTGATCGTCACGCTGGGCCCAAATGCGACGGTGACCGGGACAGCACAATTTAATGTTGGTGCTGTTTCATACAGCGGCACGAGCCTTTACGGAATCCAGGCCTACTCAATCGGTACCGGTAGCATTGCTGTGACGACTGCCGCGAACGATAGCATCACGTCCGCTAGCTCCGGTATCTCAGCAATCAACACCGACGCGGCGATTCCGGCATCGGATGATAGCTCGATCTCGGTGACGGCCTATGGAACGATCGTGTCTGGTTCGACAAATAACTCCGCCGGATACGCACCGAGTGGAATCGAAGTCGGCTACAATGCGGGCACATCTAACCACGCTGTCACGGGTGCCGTCTCAGTGTTCAACTACGCGAACATCACGGAGGCGGCCGGCTTTGGCATCGATGCCTTTAACTACGGCAACGGCAACATAATTGTGGACGACTATGCGCAGACCGTCATCGGGGCGCAAACCGGAATCAGCGGATATCAGGACGGGGATTCGTCGAGCACCGGCAATGTGACGATTGACGTCGGTTCTGTGAGCAATACGGCGCCGATTGTATCCGGCGATACCGGCATTTACGCGCAAATCACAGGAACCGGCACAATCGCCATTACGAACTACGGGACGGTTACAGGGACAACGGGCCAAGGGATCGGGCTCGGCCTGGCTGCAGGTGACACCGCGACGATCGAGAACTATGGCACGATAAACGGCAATATCAGTCTGCTATCCGGGGTTACTGTTTACAATAACGCGGGGGCTACTTGGAATGCATCGTCTCTCGCCAATAGCGGTAGCATCGTTGATGATGGAATTTTGAATGTGACCGGTGCCATTACTGGCACCGGATCGGTCACTATCGGCAGCGGCGGGCTTTTGGTGCTCGGCACAAACGACGCCGGGGCGATTGCATTCTTCGGCTCCGGCGGCACGCTGAAGTTCGACCAGCCGGGCAACTTCACCGGCACTATCGAAGGACTAGCCACGGGCGACACCATCGATCTGGCGAATACGGGGGTCACCAGCGCGATCATCAGCGGTTCAACGCTGACTGTAACCGAGAGCAACAACTCGACACTGACCTATACCATCGCCGGCTCCCTTGGTGACAACGCGTTCACTATCGGCGGCGACGGCCATGGCGGCTCCGATCTCACGCTTGAGCCGATTGGCTACCTTTGGGGAACCCTCGAGATTTCCGAACCCGGCGAGCATCTTTATGGCCCGTTTAATAGCGCGAACACGACCGCCGAGGCCGGAATCATCATCTTCGGCTCCACGCCGGTGGCAAGTTACCAAGCGCCGCCCGGTCCCGATACCGTCACCGAATATGTTGCGTTGGCCGACCCCTTCTTCCTGCCTTACGACAGCGGGCCTCTGGCCATCGACGCCGCGACCTCAATCGCCCTGCCGTTTAAGAACAAGGTCATTTATCCAAATCTCACAGGCGCGACGCAAGAGGCCATTGCGGTTTATGAAACGGACAACGGAAGCGATCCGGTTCTCAATCGAGAGATCATCACTGACCCGAGCGGGCCAAACGGACAGCTCAGTGTCACTTCGGATCCTATCGCCAGTCAACCGAGTCAAGCCGGCACGATCTATAATCTTGATTTAGCCTCCAGTGGCTCACCAATGACTTCCTACGGCGTGGCGTGGGATATCTATAATGCGCAGACAGACAGCTACTCGATCTTTCTGGCGGTTTTCAATGCGGCTAATACCGCGTTGATTACAGGAGGATATGAATCGATTCTCAGTCAGACCGGCGTTGCAAGCCCGAGTTCGGAAGTGTGGGAGTTTAAGGACGCTGGTGGTTTGGCCTCCAGCGGCTTTCCGTACGCAACTGTCATGGCGCAATCCGCTAGCGGCGGAAAAGAAGACATTGCCTTCCAAGCTTACTCAACCACCGGGACAAAATCTGATCTATTCTTGATCGCGCCGAACATCGCGACCGGAGCGACCAACCAGATCATCAACCCGGACGCCACGTCGCAGACGGCTCTTGTGTTCACGCCGAACGCTGTGACGGGCAGCGGATTTTCCGTGGCGTGGAACGAAACGGTTACTCAAGGCGCTTCTACGTATGATCAGGTCGAGTTTGCGATATTCAAGCCAAACGTAACCACCGGCGCGCTGACCTACGTCCTCAGCCCGATAACCTTTCAGGTGCCGGACGCGCAGAACGTCAAAGTTAGCGATTACAGTCCCGATGGCGTGACGAGCGATGAGTTCCTCGCTTATGGCGACGCGACCTCGACCACCATCGTCGAATTCAACCAGAGCGGTCAGATTATCGCCACAGCTACCGAACTCTCGCCGACTGGCCAGGTCTTCGATGGCCTTGACGTTTCGACGCATGGTCTCGTCAGCCTGACCTATGGCTCCAACTCATCGCAATACACGACCCAGGTCTATGATTTCCGCACGACGGGCTTGGACGATCCGACGCTTTCGACAACGGGCACGAATTACATTTCCGGTACGCAATACGTCGATGTTGTCACCGGCGCCGCCGGGGTCGATAACTTTTATTATTATGTTGGCCAAAACACAGTCGGGCTGCCGAATACGACAGGTCCGTCAGATACGTTCGACGGCGGTAATACGACCAACTGGAACCTTGCCGTCTTCGCCGATGCACGTTCGGATTATTCGATCGCGCCGGCTTCAGGCAGTGGGTTCAAGATTACTTACACCAATCCAGCCGATCTGCATTCTGGCAATCTCACGGTCGACGCTAATGTTCAGGCGTTGGTGTTCGACCCGTCGCAGGATCCTACTCCGACGAACAATGTTTTCGCAGTCACCAATGGCGAAACCTTGGTCCTGCTTCATCCGTCGAGCTTCAGCGACGAAATTTCAGGGCCTTCGACGGGTGTTCTGCTGAATGCAAGCGATGTAATCGACCTCTATGGCTTCGATGCGGTCGACACCACAGCGACGCCCGGCAGCTATAATGGCACAACCACGCCGCTGACGGTCCATGATTCTTCCGACGGGGCGACGGTCATCCTCACGCTCGTTGGAAATTATTCAACGTCTACATGGACGGTCACGAGTGATAATAATGGCGGCGCCGACATCGTCGATCCGCCGCAGGCCTCGACAATTGCGACGGCCGGCACACTAGAACTTAATTCGCCCTCCGGCGAAACGGTGACCTTCGCAGGAGGGACCGGTTCGCTAATTTTGGACAATCCGTCAAGCTTCACTGGTCAGATCGTTGGCTTTACCGGAACCGCACCCGACGCGGCTCATTCGGACACCATTGATCTGGTGGGGATCAATTACGACTCGCCGAATTTCGCGGAATCGTACAATTCGTCGACGGGTCTCCTCTCCGTGACCGACGGCTCCAATACCGCGAGCTTCACATTCGACAATTTTAACGCGACGCTGGATTTTGCCTCTGACGGCAATGGCGGCACCCTGATCACCGATCCACCGGCGTCGTCTGGCGCCACGTCAAGTGCCACGTCAGACGCGGCGACCGACTGGGGCATGAAATTTGACGTCGACAAGATCGAGCTCGATGCCGGCCATGGCGCGGAGGGCCAGAAGGCTGCGCTAGTGTCGCTCAACAACGGCACCGATACATTCGTCTTCCATCAAGACTTTGGCGGCGAGAATATCGCCAGCCTCAATCCTCACGGGGAGGCCAACGAGCTTGCCGGCCATTCCGACACCCATTTGGCTCAGGAACTGGCGACCCTTATCAGCCCGGACCCGCATGCGCAGGCGCTATTCGAGCAGATCCACAATGATGGTCTGTCGCCGAACGGCGTAACCCCCGCCCAAGTGTATCACGTGGCCCAGGCGGGCCATCTGCTGCATTAGCGGCGCGCATTCTGAGTTGCCGACCGAAATCTCATACAGCCGCTCGACAATCCCTTTCGGGTTCTGTGTGACTGTCTCACCGATAGACGGGCAACGTCCGGAGCATCTCGCGTCGACAGCCGGCGTGCGCGGCTTCATGCGTTTCTTGACCGAAACTAGCAGATAGCTGCTGGATTATCGGCGCGGTCAGGATCAATTTCCTAGATACCGCCGCGAGGCGACCAGTCTACTTAAAGCAAGCTACGCCGTCCGCACCCGACCTGGTAGGAGAGCACCATCAGGTGTGCTCCATTGTGCGGGACAAGGACGGGCAAGCCTTGGCTATTTTTATTTCGAGGATGAGCCCCCGGGGCGGCGATTGGCTGCGAAGTTACTTACGTGCGACGAGGCACGGCGGCTGGGGGTAAATTTCCCCAGGCGGCTGGAGCTGTTGAAAAGATCAGTCTGGTTGAGGAACCGAATCAGCTAGAATGTGGGATGGCCGAGAACACGAATTACAGCACTCCCACCGAAGAATGCGCGCGCTGCTTGCTCAAGGCGAGAGTCAGTGAGAATGATGCGGACATCAGGGCATGGGTACTGCTGGGCAAGGGTTGGCTTAACTTAATCGACGTGCGGCATAGCGCCGGGCTAGCGCAGCCCAGCTCCGCTCGGATGCGATGACACATGGACCAGGCAGTCTTATAGGAGCCGAAGCCCATATCACGCTGAATCCGCCGCATGCTGATGTTCTTATTGCCGGCGGTCATGGCGGTCATGGCGTGGATGACGCGGAACCAGTCCAGTAGGCCCACATTCGTATTTTCAAAGATCGTGCCCACTAAATGGGAGAACCGATAAGCCCCACCTCGTCGGCGATCCGGGCATTCCCATTTGAATTTCAAATTTGCGAGCGGATAAACTTTCGCGCTCCCACAACGTGGACAACGCACGCCATTCGGCCACCGATGGCGGACGAGGTACTTATTGCAATCTCGTTCGTTCCGGAACGCCGCGCGGAAATCGGCGATCGACATCCGTGCAATGCGGAGAGACTGCCGACGAACCATAATACCGAGCATTCCATAGCGGCCGGCACGTATCCGTCAAGTAAGGGATAACAATGGGACGTTCATAGACATCCCGTTTTATCCCCTCGCCCATTGATTTTGTTGCGAATTTCTCGAGTCGAGGGCCGCTACTTGCCCCAGTTGAAGTGATAGTTCAGTCCGGCGCGGACAACATCCTCATGCATCAATACATTATCGACACCTGCCGCTCCGCAGTCGACCCCGCAGTCGAAGCGGCCGAGACCGACATGGAGATATTCCGCCTTCGCCGACCAGTTGCCCGGCAGGGCGACTTCAAGGCCGGCGCCCGCGGTCCAGCCGGCGTTGGTGGTGCTGGCCACCGCGAAACCGGGAACGCCGGCGCGGATGTCGCCGACTGCTAGACCGCCGGTGACGTAAGGCAGGACGCCGCCGAACGCATAACCGACACGCCCGCGTACGGTCGAAAGCCAGCTGTCGCTCGTGCTGCAGCCGGCTGGGCACAGTGTCGAAGTTTTGGAACCGTTGAGGTTAGACCAATCGAGGTCGCCCTCGAGCCCGAGCACAGCGTGGCCGTATTGCCAATTGAAGCCTGCCGTGCCGCCGACCTGCGCGCCGGAAAGATGCATGCCCGTGGCGTTGGCGTCCCAATAGGAATGACCCCAGCCGCCGCCGCCGTTGGCACCGATATAGAAGCCGGTCCAGTTATAGGCCTGCGTTACTTCCGCCGGCGGCGCCTTGGTGTAAAGCGGCGCGACCGAAAGGTCGGCCGCGACTGCGCCTTGCGCGGTTACGAGCGCGGCGATCGCAAAGCATGCGGCGACTGTTTTCTTCATCATGGGAATTCCGGCCTCACTAGCGTCGGCGACTTCACGTTCGCCGTTCGCAGTTACGAGTTACCCAGAACTTAGTTACCCCGGGCTTACTGCTGGGGTTAAGTCCGACGCGTCGCCGCCACCGTGTGCTACTCTATTGACCGGAAAGGCTAAATTGTGCCGGCCCAGGGGCGGCATGATGGCGACGGGAGATGGGCTATTTTCGGCGTCCCAAAGCGGAACAATTGCCAAAGCCGGTGTGCGGAATTGCAAGGAGGCCATGTGTCCTGGGTGATTTTTGCGTTTTCCGGGCCGGTGCTGTGGGCCATTTCGGTCCATTTGGACAAGTATCTCGTCGAGCGCTTTTTCAAGGACAGCAACGTTGCGGTGCTGCTCCTCTTCACCGCCTTTGTCGGCGTGCTGCTGTTGCCGTTCATCTGGCTGTTCGAGCCGTCGGTGACTGCACCGAGCGCCACCAGTATTGCGCTCATCGTGCTGTCAGGCATTCTCTATATGGGCGGCATGCTGCTGTATCTCTTGGCGTTGCAAGGCGAAGAAGCCTCGGTGGTGGCGCCGTATTTCCAAGCCGGCCCGCTGTTCGGCTATGGGCTTGCCTATCTCGTGCTCGGCGAGACGCTTTCGGGTCGCCAAATGGCGGGTGGCGCGCTGATTCTCGTCGGCGCATTGATCGTGTCGATCCGCTTCGACCGCGGCTTTCACCTTTTCAAAGCGCGGCTTGCGGCGCTGATGCTGACATGCGGTTTCACGATGGCGTTGAGCGGCTTGATCTTCAAGATTTTCGCTATTGCGGTGGCATTCTGGACCACCACGTTTTGGATGTTCGTCGGCGAGGCGATGTTCGGCTGCGCGCTGCTGCTGATTGCGCCCTACCGCGGGCAGTTCATGGCGATGCTGCGCGTCAATACACTTGCTCTGTTGTCGATCAATGGCTCGAACGAGCTCATCAATCTTGGCGGCGGGTTGGGCAACCGCTACGCACTGATGTTCGCGCCATTGAGCCTCGTTCAGGCGATCGGTTCGACGACGACGCTGTTTGTCTTCGTCTTCGGCATCGTCCTGAGCGTGTTATGGCCGACGCTTGGCCGCGAGAAACTATCCGGCCGCGACCTCACCCAAAAAGGCATCGCCGCGGTTCTCGTTGCGGTCGGCGTCGCGCTGGTGACACAGTGATCCAGCTTGAGCGTTGTGGGGCATTTCGACGAGGGAAGCTATGGACGACAAAATTGAAATCATCGCGACGCACGAGGCCTATGCAGGCTGGACCAAGCTCCTGTTCGCGACGGTCCGCCTGCCCGACGGGCGCACCATCAGGCGCGAGATCGAGGACCACGGCGAGGCGGTGTGCGTGTTGCCGTATCATCCGATTCGCAAGATGGCGATTCTTGTCCGGCAGGCTCGCCTGCCAGTGCTGTATGCGGCCAATCGGCAGCAGACGCTCGAGGCCATTGCCGGCGGCATCGAGGACAAGGATGCCGAGACCTGCGCGCACCGCGAGGCGATGGAGGAAGCGCACCTGAAACTCGATTCGATCGAGCACGTGTTCACGGCTTGGACCATGCCCGGGCTATCAACAGAGCGGATGTATTTCTATCTCGCGGTCTATTCGGGCGAGCCGCGACCGCAACTTCGCGGTGGCGCCGACGAGGATGAAGATACCGTCGCCCTCGAGATTGGCCTTGCCGAGTTGGCGCGGTTGGCTGATGTCAATGCGTTGCCGGACGCCAAAACCTTGCTGCTCTTGCAAACGCTCCGCCTGCGCCGGCCCGATTTATTCTGACTTTTCTGCCCGGAATAAGCCGGGATCGGCGCTAATCGTTAACGCTGGCGGGATTCGTCTCGGCACGAGAGCGTGCTATAATGGCGCGGCAACTTCACCGCAATTTTGTGAATAGGTCACGCGTAAGATGAACTGGATTTCCAATGTTGTGCGGCCGAAAATCCGCAACATTTTGCGGCGCGAGGTACCGGAGAATCTCTGGATCAAATGTCCGGAGACCGGCCAGCTCGTATTCTACAAGGACGTCGAATCGAACTTGTTCGTCATTCCGGGTTCCAACTATCACATGCGCATGGGCGCGGTGGCGCGGCTCAAATCGATGTTCGACAACGCCACCTGGTTCGACATCGCGGTGCCGGAGGTGCCGGTCGATCCGCTGAGATTCCGCGACGAACTGCGCTATATCGATCGGCTAAAAGCTGCGCGCAGCAAGACCGGCCAGAACGATGCGGTGAAACTCGGATACGGCAAGCTCGACGGATTTGCCGCCGTGATCGGCGTGCAGGATTTCGATTTCATGGGTGGCTCGCTCGGTATGGCGGCGGGCGAGGCGGTGATCAAGGGTCTCGAAACGGCGGTTGAGAAGGGCTGCCCATTCGTGCTGTTCGCGGCTTCCGGCGGGGCGCGCATGCAGGAAGGTATCCTCTCGTTGATGCAGATGCCGCGCACTACGATCGCGGTGCAACGCCTGCGCGAGGCGCGCAAGCCCTATATCGTCGTGCTTACCAATCCGACGACCGGCGGCGTCACCGCGTCCTATGCGATGCTCGGCGACGTGCACATCGCGGAGCCCGGTGCGCTCATCGGCTTCGCCGGCCCTCGCGTCATCGAGCAGACCATCCGCGAGAAGCTGCCGGAGGGTTTTCAGAAGGCCGAATATCTGCGGGATCACGGCATGGTCGACATGGTGGTACATCGCCGCGACTTGCGCGGTATCATCGCAAACCTGTGCCGCCTATTGACTAAGGCGCCCGCCGGCGCGCCGACTCCGCGCGTTCTGCCTGCGCCCGAATCCGCGGCTACGTGAGCGGTCGGCCCGCCAACGCCGCGCCGATCGACGCTATGCTGGCGCGACTCTTGGCGCTGCATCCCAAGCGCATCGATCTCTCGCTTGATCGTATCGAGCGGCTGCTTGCCGCACTCGGTCATCCTCAAAGGCGCCTGCCGCCGGTGATCCACGTCGCCGGCACCAACGGCAAGGGCTCAACCATCGCCTTTATGCGCGCCATCCTCGAAGCGGCCGGGCAGAGCGTGCATGTCTATACGTCGCCGAATCTCGTTCGCCTCAACGAGCGGTTTCGCGTTGGGCAAGCTGGCGGCGGCAAATTCGTTGAGGATGCCGAGCTTGGTGCCGTGCTCGCCGAATGCGAGAGCAAGAACGGCGATGCGCCCATCACGGTATTCGAAATCGAAACCGCCGCCGCGTTTCTTCTGTTTTCGCGCCACCCGGCCGATCTGCTGCTGCTCGAAGTCGGTCTCGGCGGCCGGCTCGACGCCACCAATGTGATCGAGCGCCCGCTGGCGAGCGTGATCACGCGGCTGTCGCTCGATCACCGTGAATTCCTTGGCGAGACGCTCGCCGCGATCGCCGCCGAGAAGGCCGGCATCCTCAAACGCGACGTACCGGCGGTGGTGACTGGTCAGGCGCGCGAGGCGCTCGCTGTCATCGAGCGGCAGGCAGCGCGGCTTCACGCGCCGCTGTCCATCGCCGGCGAGGACTGGACCGCCACCGAGGAGCGCGGCCGCCTCGTCTATCAAGACGGCAACGGCTTGCTCGATCTACCGGCGCCGAAACTTTACGGCCGACACCAGTTCGAGAATGCAGGCGCCGCAGTCGCTGCTCTGCGGGTGAGCGGGCTGAAAATTCCGACCGCAGCGTTCGAAGCCGGCATGTCTCGGGTCGAATGGCCGGCACGCATGCAGCGGCTTTCGCACGGCCGGCTTGCCGATCTCTTGCCACCGGACAGCGAATTATGGCTCGACGGCGGTCACAACGCCGACGGCGGCCAGGCGATTGCCGCGGCCGTCGCCGATCTCGAAGAGCGTGTGTCGCGGCCGCTGGTGCTTATCGTCGGCATGCTGGCGACCAAGGACAGCGCGGGGTTTCTTAAGAACTTTGCCGGACTAGCCAGACGCGTCATCGCGGTGCCGATCCACCAGGATAAGGCGGTGCCGGCAATGGCGCTGGCCGAGGTCGCAGGTCGGGTCGGTATTCCGGCAATCGCTCGCGACGATATCGAGAGCGCGCTCGATGTCGCCGGCAAGCTCGATCTCCACCCGGCACCGCGAATCTTGATTACCGGCTCGCTCTATCTCGCCGGCGAGGTTTTGGCCGCCAACGGCACGCCGCCGGAATAAACATGCCGCTCAATTCGGCTCGATGCCGGCGGCATCGACCGCTTTCTGTGCGGCTTCGAGCTTCTGCCGAAAAAACTCGGCGGTTTGCGCCGGTGTCCTGTCGTCTGGGACATAGCCCGCTGTTTGCACGACAGCGGCGACCGCCGGCTCGCGCAGCGCGTGCCGTATCGCGGCGTTGAGCTTGTCGACGATATCCTGCGACGTTGCCGCCGGCGCGAAGAATATCCCCCAGGATTCCACCGGCGGATAATCCGGCACGGATGTCTTCAGCAGCGGCACGCCCGGCAATTCCGCAAACGGCTTGGACCCGGTAAATGCAAGCGCGCGGAGCGTGCCGTTTTTTACGAGGCCGATGACGGAGGGCGGCGTCACGAACATGATGTCGATATTGCCACCCAACAGGGCTGCCGCAACCTCGGAAGCTCCCTTGAATGGCACGTGCTCCATGGCGAGTCCGGTGGTCTTGTTGAACAAGGCGGCGGCGAGATGCAAGCCGTTGCCGATGCCTGGCGAGCCATAGAGCAGGCGGTGCGTCTTTGCATAGGCGATGAATTCGTCGACACTGTGGGCCGGGAAACTGGGGTTGACCAGCATAAGCAGCCCGTCGAGGACGCCGACCGTTGCGATAGGCGTGAGATCCTCGGACACGTCATAGGACAAATGTTTGTAGATGAACGGCGTCGGCGCGATCGAATCGCTTGTGTAAAACAGCGTGTAGCCGTCCGGCGCCGATTGCGCGACGACATTGCCGGCGATGGTGGCATTCGCGCCCGGACGATTCTCGACGACGAAATTCTGGCCGAGGTCGGCGCCGAGCTGGCTCGTCACCACGCGTGCGAGCACATCGGGGCCGCTGCCGGCGGCGAAGCCGACCAGGACGTGGACCGGGCGACTTGGATAGTGCGTCTGCGCATGCGCCGCCATAGCGAACGCGACACAGGCTAATCCCGCCAGAATCCGATGCACACGAGCCGGCACGATGTTACAGCCTGATTTCGCCGAGATTGATGCTCGCGCCCAGAGTCACTTCCAGTTTCTTCGAGCGGCCGCCAGCGTAGATTTGCAAGATGTACGGGCCTGAATCCTCGTCAAGCTTGTCGAATTTAAAATCACCGTAATTGTCGGTCGTGGTCACGGCGATCGACGCCCCGTCGCGAACGAGCTGGACGCTGGCGCCCTCAACGCAGTCAACCACGCCACTTTTTTCTTCCGACACAGAGCCGCCGATGAAGCATTTGGCATAGCGCCACAGATTGCGGTAGTAGACCCGGGGCTTGGCGCCGAGCTCGGGTTTGATCACCTCAAGGTGATCTTCGCTTGCCAGCCGCGCCATCTCTTCGTCTTCGAGTTTGACTGCGCGCATGGCGCCGGTCGGGCAGGATTGCTGGCCGCGGGTTTGCTGCCAGCCCTGGTCGAGCAGGTGCGCGTCGAAGGTCCAGGCCTGAGGCAGATTCAGCTCCTCGTTCCACCAGATGTGACCATAAGGACAGGCCTCGACCAGTTGCTTCTGACCTTTCGCCTTCACCGGATCGATCAGTACGATGCCGTCCCGCCGTTTCTTGATCGCGCCTTTGGGCGCCGCCTTGATGCAGGGCGCGTCGTCGCAATGGTTGCACATGGTGGGAACGTAGGCGATGTCGATCATCGGGATTTGCCCACGCTCTTTCTGCAAAATATTGATCCACTTATGACCGTGCTTGGGCATCGGCGCCGAATAGCCGGGCCATTCGTTGCCGACATATTCATCCATCGCGGCGAGCGTGCACAAATTGCAATTGGTGCATTCGGCCACGTCGATGATCATGTTCCATTTTTTCATTTTGCCGGCACCAGTTGCGCGTCCTTCAGCGTCCGCTTGACCTCTTTGTCCTTTTCCATGGCGGCGAAGGCAGCCGACATATGCTCGATGCGGCCATCCCACAGCTCGATCTGCACCAGCGAATTGGCGCCGGCGAGCGAATGCGTCGACTTGGTCTGCGTGCGCTCGGGAGTCAGCAGATTGAGGCAGCCGCCGCGGTCGACCGATTTCCCGGGCTCGCCCATCGGATCGTAGATCGCGGAGGACTCGTAGCCATGGGCGACGCCGCGCGGCAGCCGCTGCGTCGGCAGCGCCGCGCAAATCACCGCGCCGCGGTCATTGAACACTTTGACAAGGTCATGCTTGCCGATGCCGCGGGCCGCGGCGTCTTCGGCATTGATACGCATGATCCAGTAATAATAGCCGTCGACCTTGACGCGGTGGTCCTCGATATTGAGCAGAAACGAATCTTTGCCATCGCCCTGGGTGTGGAACGAATATTTAGAATGCGGGGTGAGCAGTTGCAGCGGATAGCGCTCGAACAATTCGCCGGAATGCGCCCCTTCCCATGACGGCTCGTATTTGACGATGGGCGGTCGTTCCGGATCGTTGAAGCGCTTGAGCGAATTGCACTCGAATTCGAGCTTGCCGGACTGGGTCTGCAAGCCGCGCAGATATTCCTCCGTGTAGTCGGATGGCAGCGGCTGGGCTTCCGGCACGTCCTTTTTGCGGTTCTCGAAAAACCAGCGAAACGACACCGGGGCGCGCAGTTTCTCCTTTTCCGCGGGCACAACGAAGTACCCGCGCTTGAGAAACCTCTTCCATGACATCTTTTTCGGCATGTCGGAGGCGAGATAGACCCGCTTGACCCAGTCGATCTCGTTGCAGCCCTCGGAGAAGTAATTGGCCAGCCCAAGCGGCTTGCACAGCTCGTTGAAGATCCAGAAATCGGATTTCGATTCGCCCTGGGGCTTGATCGCCGGCGCCTGGAACACGATGACGCGGTGATTGAGCTGCTGCTGGCCGTGATGACCGTATCCGCCGAGGCCGGCCCATTCGCTAATATCGGGCCGCTCGAAATTGGTGCAAGCCGGAAGGACAACGTCAGCGAACTTCGCTTCACCCTCGAACCAGATCGACTGGTTGACGACGAATTCGAGATTCGGCGACTGATACATCCGCACCCAGCGGTTCGTATTGTTCATGGTCGAGAGGATCGAGCCGCCGTATTTATAGAGCATATGTACCGGCGAGTGCCCGGGCGCCGGATAGGCAAAGCGGGCGAACTGGTGCTCGATCGATTTGCCGACCCAGGGATAGCCCTCGGCCTTGCCGTCGAGGATCGCCTCCGGCACGAAAATGCGCGGGATGCGCTGGCCGTTGGAATTCATGGTCGGCAGCTGCGGCATGCGCTGGTAGAGTTCGACCGGCATTGAGGTGTTTTCGAGATCGCCCGACATGCCGCCATCGGCGTAGCCCGGGAAATAGAAATTAAAGTCGAGTGGCGTGCCCCATTGCAGATTGCCCAAGTTGACGCCGGGCTTGCCGAGGCCCTGCATCGCGACCAGGCACACCATGACACGCGCCCAGGGAATCCCGGTCTGGTTACGGCAGGCACCGCCGTGGCCGTTGCCCCAGCCGCCCGGCGCTAAATAGACGCGCTTTCGTCCCCACTCGCGAGCGAGTGCCCGCACATCCCGCGCCGGGACGCCGGTTTCTTTCTCCTGCCATTCCGGCGTTTTCGCGATGCCGTCTTCCTCGCCGACGAGATACGCTTTCCATTTGTCGAAACCTATGGTGTGCGTCTCGACATATTTCTTGTCGTAGAGGTCTTCCTTGATCCAGACGTAGGCGATCGCCATCGCCATCGCGACCGAGGTGGTCGGTTTTGGCGCGAACCATTTGCCGGGCAGGAATTGCGCGGTGGCGTTGTAATAAGGATCGACGTGAACGACTTTAATGCCAAGCTTTTGGTTTTTCAGCCACTGCCGCCGCGTCGTGCCTTCCTGCGCGCCGTAGGAGCCAGACGTCGATTCCGGGTCAGCGGCCCACGACACGATCATGTCGCAGTTCTGCAAACAATCCTCGACGGTACCGTAGGTTTCCGACTGGCCGACGCGTAGCGTGTGGCCCCAGTGATGCACCGCGCCCCAATACCAGCCTTCCCAAGAGTCCGGGTTGTGATGGATGCGCGTCATGCCGACCGCATTGGCGAAGCGGAAAAGCGCCGAGAGGTAGTAACCGACATTGCCCCAGGTATGATGCGAGCCGTGCGAGAAGGTAATAGGACCGGGACCGTATTCGCGCTTCTGCCGCTTGATCTCGTCGGTGACGAGCTTGATCGCCTCGTCCCATGAGATGCGCACATAGCCGGACTTGCCGCGGTTTTGCGGATTGCGTTCGCCGTCCGGATCGAAGTCGACGCGCTTCATCGGGTAGAGCAGGCGGTCGGGCGAATAGACGATCGATTTGGCGTTTTGGCCGTGCGGCGCCAACGTCGTCTTACGCGGCGGGGTGAGCTTCTGGCCCCTGGCCTCGATGGTCCACGACGCACCATCCTCGTCGCCGAGATCGATCGGCGTCATGCGCAGGATTTTGCCGTTTTTGACGTAGACGAAGACCGGACCGCCATTGGTCATATTGCAATAGCGGGTGACGCCGCGGCGGAGCTTGGTGCCGTATTTAAGGCCGGCGGTTTGGCTCAGCATCAATGTCTGCGCGAACCAGTTGGTCAGGTGTTCCGGACCGTCGACGCCGAGCACGAAATCCTTCTGCGCATTGATCTGGGCGAGCCAGTTGATCGGCGGCGTCAACAGCGCCGCACCGGTTTCGGCATTCTTGAACAGGAGCTTGATGTCGGGCTTGTCGTGTAGCCCGGCGCGCGAAGTAATAACGCCGCCTTTGAATTCGATCCAGCGTCCGATTTCCTCGTCGCGCGTCATGATCTGTGCGACGAAGTCGTGTTCCCTCAAGCGCACCTTGAATTCCGGATGCCTCCGGGAAGCGTGTTTGAGGAGTTGCACCGCGCCGAACAGGATGATCGGCAATTTGAGCTTGGCCAGCGCCATGACTTTCTCCTCCTTCGCGCGCGAGCGCGCCCGCCGAAACCGCGCGGGACATATTCCCGAAGTGGCGCGGAAGAGCCGGTAAGGCCGATTCTGCAACAATCCTACGGGTTTGAAAACTCTCCGAGTGCCATTGCCCGCCCAGAGGCGCGCTGTGGCGGCTCAGCGGGCGACGATATTTTGCATCTCGTGCGGCCTCCCGGCCAGAAATCGCCGCATATTGTCGATGATGAGCGGCATGACGAATTCCTCGTATTCGACGATATAGCCGCCGACGTGGGGCGTAATGAACACGTTCGGGAGGCTCCAGAACGGGCTGTCGGGCGGCAACGGCTCGCTCTGGAACACGTCCAGAGCGGCGCCGGCAATGCGGCGCTCGCGCAGCGCCGCGATGAGCGCGACCTCGTCGACGGTCTGGCCGCGGCCCGCGCTGATATAAAAAGCGGAGCTCTTCATCGCGCCGAAAACCCGGGAGTCGAACAGCCCGATATTTTGTTCGCTCGCCGGCAGCACATTGACGAGATAATCGGCTCTGGCCGCTGCTTCCGGCAGACGATCGGCCGGCATGACTTCGTCGAAGCCTACGGCGTTACGCGGCGTGCGACTGACGCCGACCACCTGCATGCTGAAGGCCTTGAGCAACTCACCGATGGCTGCGCCGACGATGCCGGTACCGACGATCACTGCGGTCTTACCGTGCAGTGTACTCCACAGCCGCCGTGACCAGACGCGGTGCATCGTGTCGTCGGCTTGCCGCCGGGCGTCGCGACTCACCGCCATCATCATATAAGCGACCTGTTCGCGCATCGGCGGACCGTGGATGCCACGCCCGCTGGTGATCATCACTTCGGGCTTGAGCGATGGACAGCGGAGAAAATGATCGACGCCGGTCGCCAGCGACTGGATCCATTTCAAGGCCGGCGCGCCGCTGAGCATCGGGTCGCGAATTTCGAGGCCGAACATGATCATCACATCGACGTCGGAGAGATCGCCCGTCACTTCCGCGGCGTTGTGGAACACCAGGAATTGCAGTGCCGGAAACTCAGCCTGCAGCCGGTCGCGATACATCTCGGCGTGGACGTCGACGATGAGGACTTTGGTGCTCATGATGATGGCGTGTCGGAGATAAGCGGGGCGGTCAGGCTAAAGCCGAACCGAGAAGGCGGACGGCGTTGTTGACGGCGATATCCGCGCGGACGGCTTCCGGCAGTGCCACGTGATCGAGAAACTCGCCGGCTTCCTGTGCCACCTCGAACGGATAATCCGCCCCGAACATCACCCGCTCATGGCCGAGTGCGGCGATCGTGCAATTGAGCGGCTCGGCCGAGCACATGCCCGACGTGGTCACGAGAATATTCTGCTTGATGTAATCGGACGGCTGTTTGCCGAGTTTTACGCCGTAGAGCTTGGCGCGGCTGTCGAAACGCCACAGCAGGAACGGCAGCGTTTCGCCGAGATGACCGAGCACGACTTTGGCGCGCGGGAAGCGGTCGAAAAGCCCGCTGAACACCAGCCGCAAGGCGTGCGAGCCGGTCTCAAATCCCCATTCCCAGGTGGCGCGGCGCAGCCCGTTATAGCCTTCGAGCACGGGCGCGAGACTGACCGGATCGGTCGGATGAATGTAGATCGGCGCGCCGAGCGATTCGGCGCGTTCCCAGAACGAATGCAGCGACGGGTGATCGAGATACTGGCCATTGGTGTGGCCGTTGATCATGGCGCCCGAGAATTTGAGGTCGCGCATGCAACGCTCCAACTCGTCGGCGGCGCCGCGCGGGTCCTGCATCGGCAGGTGGGCGAAGCCTGAGTAGCGGTCGGGCCGTTTCTGCACTTCCCGCGCGAGAAAATCGTTCGATTCTCGGGCGTGCCGAAGCGCGACGGCGGCGTCGGTCTGGCTTTGCACGCCGGGGCCGGCGATCGACAGCACCGAACGTGCGATTCCGGCCTCGTCCATGGCCTGCAGCCGCATCTCGCCGAAGTCCGTCAGCCGCGCCAGCAGGTTGCTCGCCACCTTGGGGTCGACGCCGCCGACCGTGGGCCACCAATAGCCCTCGTAACCGGGCGACAGGAAGTGCTCTTCGAGCGCAATTTTCTTGACCATTTCCCCCTCGCGATGTTGCGGCAAGAAAGTCTCTCCGGCCGCACATGTCTCTGGCTTATAGCTCTCTACCTTATATTCACTCGGATCGTCACCCGTACAGGACTTTAGGCAGCCACAACGCCAATTGCGGGAAAAGGAACAACAGCACGATCAGAATGAGCGGCGCGATCAGGAACGGTACGATGCCGCGATAGATGCTGGTGATCCGTACGTCCGGCGCTTGCGCCTGGATGACGAACAGATTCATTCCGACCGGCGGGTGGATCAATCCAACTTCGACGACAATGACGACGATAATCGAAAACCAGATCGGGTCGTAGCCAAAATGCATGACCAGCGGCAGGAAGACCGGCACGGTGATCAGCACCATGCCGATGCCCTCGAGAAAGCAGCCCATGACGATGTAGGCGACGATGATCATGGCCATCACCGCCGGGGCGGGCAAATGCATCGCACGCGCGCCGTCGGCGAGCAGCATCGGGAAGTGGGTCTGCACAATGAAGAACGAAAACAGGTTTGCTCCGATGATGATGGCGAACAGCAGGCAGCTGATAGTCACCGAGCTTTCGATCGACTGCCACAACGCAGCGAAGGTCAGGCGCCGGCCGATCGCGCCCAGCACGATCGCTCCGAAGGCGCCGATGGCGGCGGCTTCGGTTGGGCTGAAAACGCCCGCATAAATGCCGCCGATCGTCAGCACGAAGAGAACAATGAATTGCCACGGGCCGGAAATGGCCTTCAGCCGCATCGCGAGCGAAGCGGGCGGGGCTGCCGGCGCGTATTGCGGCCGTACTACGGCGACCAGCACGGCAATCGCCATGTACAACACGGTCAGCACGAGGCCGGGGATCAGCGCCGCCGCAAACAGTTTCGGCACCGACTGCTCGGCGACGGCCGCATAGATGACGAGGATAATCGAAGGCGGGATCAGGATGCCGATGCTGCCACCCGCGGCAAGTGCTCCGGTGGCGAGGCGGTCGTCATATCCGGTTTTGCGCATTTCGGGCAACGCAATGCGCGTCATCGTGGCCGCGGTGACGACCGAGGAGCCGCAAACCGCGCCGAAACATGCCGAGGCGGCGATCGTCGCGATCGCCAAGCCGCCCCGCACGCCCGATAGCAACACGCGTGCCGCGGTGAACAGATCGGCGGAAAGCCGTGTGTTCGATGCGACTTCGCCGAGCAGCACGAACAGCGGGATGACCGAGAGCGTATAGGCCGAAGCGACGTCAAACGGCGTCGTTCCCGCGATGGTAAGCGCGCTTTGGAGTCCAGACAGCGCAATATTGCCTAGGAAGCCGACCAGCGTCAGCGCCGCCCACACCGGCACCCGGAAAAACAGCAGCACCAGCAACAAGCCGATACCGGTGGCTCCGATCAGCGGCGGACTCACGGCGTCATCCTGTTGCGCGCTCTCAAGTGGCCGATGAGCGCGGCGACGGCGCATAGAATTGTGCCGCAGATCCCGGCAAACGCGAAAATCCACAGCACATAGAGCGGCAGTCCAAGTTCGAGCTTATGGTCGCCGTAGTCGTACGCCTGCAGCCCCGGGCGGATCATCGCATAGGCGAAGATTGCCAGGCACAGCACCGACAACAGGTCGGCGATGACGATCAACGCTCGGATGACCCGAGCGCTCACCAGCGTGTCGATAATATCGATCACGATGTTGCGGCGCCTGAGGAACGCTCCGGCCATGCCGTTGAACACGTAGATGACCAGCATGCTCTCGACGAGATCGTAGGAAATGCGCAGCGGCATGTTGAAAGCGTAGCGAAAGAAGACGTCGATCACCGTGCCCATCATCATGACCAGGAGCGCGGTAGCGGCGAGACGGAATTGTGCGCGCTGCAGGCGACCGATCAGCGGCGTGGACTGTTGATTTGAATCCATCGCAAGAGTGCCTGCTCAATTCGGCTCATCCGCCGATCAGACTTAAAGCGCACGGGGCGATGCGCGCCCGCTTGGCCACATCATTTCGTATAGTCTTCGAAAAACTTGCGGCCGGGCTTGCCCTGCTTTTCGACGTCGGCAATGGCCGCGTCAACCTGCGGCGCGAAAGCCTGCTTCATCTTGGCGAGTTCAGGCGGGGGAAGGACGTAAACCTGGGTGCCCTCGGCGAGCATGCTGACCTTACCCTGATGCTCGGCCTGGTCCCAGGATTCGCCGAATTTCTCCGCCGCGGCAGGTCCGGTGGTCTTGTCGATCAGCGCTTTTAGATCGTCGGGCAAAGAGGCGTATTTTGCCGGATTCATGACCACGGCGAACGTCGCCGAGCTCACGCCGGGCTCAAGCGTATTTTTGGCAACCGTCGCGATGTCGAAACTGGCGGCGCCTTCGTAGGGAAACGTGGCAGCGTCGATGATGCCCTTGGCGAGCGCGTCCTGGGTCTCCTGCGGCGGCACCAACAGCGGGACACCGCCGAGCGAATCGATGATGTTTTTGAACTGGAGGCCGGCATAGCGGATGCGCTTGCCCTTGAAGTCCTCGATCGTATGGATCGGCGTCTTGGAGTGGAACATCAGCGGCGGCGTAATCGCCATCCAAAGTATCTTCAGGCCCTCATGCTCCTTGGTGAGGTAGATCGGCGCGAGTTCGGTCAGCCGCTTGGAGGCGATGGCGCTGGTCATCCCGGCGTGTGGTGAAGCAAACGGCAGGCTGGCGAGTTCGGTCATGGCATAGCGGCCGGGCGTCGCGCCGTGCAGGCTGATCGCGATATCGACACTGCCGTTGCGTGCCGCATCGAATTCTCGATTGGGTCCGCCGCCGAGCTGACCGGCAGGATAAATGTCGAGCTTCAGGCGGCCGTTGGACGCTTTATCAAGCTCCTCGCCCCACGCCACCATCGCCTTTTGGAAGGTGTGGTTCGCCGGCAGGAAGTGCGAGACCTTCAGTTCGATTGTCTGCGCTAAGGCCGGGCTGGCGAGCGCGAGTGCCGCGGCGGTCGCCGCCACGAAGGTCGTGAGGTTGCGTCCCAACGACATGTCTTCCTCCCTTTGGCGTTACATCTTGGGCCGGCCGAGAATCCGCCCCTCGCAAGTCGACGAATTTTGACGCGCGGGGGCCGTTCGCGTTGTTGTACCGCTCTTTGGGTTAGTCGTACTATCAGGTGAGCCAGAAGGCAAGTTGCATTGCGAGCCGAGTGTCCCGTATCGTGGGTCAATTCGCTGGTATTCGCATGAGGCATTTGGAATGAAGCGCGCTGGGGATCGGAGCCGGGCCGGCAAAAGCCAGATCGACAACAGCAAAACAGATAGGAGCCAAATCGATAAGAGCCAAATCGACAAGAGCCAAATCGACAAGAGCCAAGTCCAGGTCATTGCGCGCGCGGTTTCGATATTGCGCGCGCTGGAAGGCCAGTCGAGCGGCTTGAGCCTTGGGCAGATCGCGCAAGAGGTGAACCTGGCGCGCTCCACCGTACAACGCATTGTCGCCGCTCTTGCGGCGGAGAAATTGTTGATCGCGGCATCGCCGACCGGGCGAGTGCGGCTCGGGCCGACCATTCTGCGGCTGGCGGCTTCAGTGACGACCGATTTTGTCTCTGTGGCGCGTCCGTTCCTTGTCAGCCTGTCCAACGAACTGCGCGAGACCGTCGATCTTGCGGCAGTCAAGCGCGACCGCCTGATTTTCATCGATCAGGTCATCGGTTCGCAGCGGTTGCGCACCGTTTCCGGCGTCGGTGAAACCTTCCCGCTTTACTGCACTGCAAACGGCAAGGCTCATCTGGCGCGGCTCGATGACGACGCGATTGAACAGCTGATCGGCCGCAGTTACGAAAAGCGGACGCCTAATTCCGTCGGTTCGCTTGCTGAGCTGTTGCGGGACTTGAAATCCGTCCGCAAGACGGGCGTCGCCTTCGATCGCGAGGAACATACGCTCGGCATCTGCGCCGTCGGTGTCGCATTACAGGACCCTCTCGGCAATTCCGTCGCTATCTCGGTACCGGTGCCTGCACCACGTTTCTACGACCGCCAGGACTTCATCGCCAAGCGTCTGCTCGCGACATTGCGCTCGCTGGAAGATCACTTCACTGCCGCGGCGGCTTGAGCCGTCTTGCAAAACGGTCGCCGGCGCGCGGCGCCGTTAATTGGGAGCGGCCACGTCAGCGGGGTAATTGCATTACAAACCATAATGCGATACAGACGGCTCATAATTTGATACAGCGCGGCCGCGCGGATCTGCCTTAAGAATGGCTCCGCTGAAAGATAAAGGGAGGATGCCGTGACCAAAAAAATTCGTGGCGTCACGTTCGAAGAGAACCTCAAGAACAGCATGGGGCTGGAGTTCTATAATTTATCGCATCGTTTCGGTTATCAGTCGCCAAATTGGCCCTATTTCGAAGACGTCAAGATCGAGCGTATCCATTACATGGCCAAATCGGGGGTGCTGTCGCAGCGCATTACCACCTCGATGCACAACACGACGCATATCGACGCGCCGGCGCATGTCATTCAGGGTACGCCGTTCATCGATGAGGTGCCGCTGCCGCATTTCTTCGGCTCCGGCATTGTGGTCTCGATCCCGAAGAAGAAATGGGAACAGATTACCTACGACGATCTGGAAAAAGCCGCTGGCAAGATCGTGCGGCCGCGCGACGTGGTAATCGTCAACACCGGTTGGCACAAGTTCTACGAAGACAGTGAGGACTATTTCTGCCGTTCTCCGGGCTTCGTGTCGTCGGCGGGCGAGTGGTTCGTCGAGAAGAAAGTGAAGGTCGTCGGCCACGATACGCAAGCCAATGATCATCCGCTCGCCACCGCCATCGGGCCACAACGCAACGGGCCGCTGCACCCGCATCTCGCGGAAGAGTACAAGAAATGGTCGGGCGGCCGCGACTGGAAGGATGATTTTCCGGATTGGGAGCCGGTCCACCGCATCCTGTTCAAGAACGGCATCCTCGGCATCGAGAACATCGGCGGCGACATCGACAAAGTCACCGGGCGGCGCTGCACCTTCGCGTTCTTTCCCTGGAACTGGGATCGCGGCGACGGCTGTATCATCCGTCTTGTCGCCATTGCCGATCCGAAGGGCGCCTACCGCATCGAAAAGGGGGAGAAGTTCTGATGCAGCTCAAGCGTTTCAACGAAGCGAAACCTTATGAGGCGCCCAATCATCGCGCTTATTCGTCTTTGCGTCTTTTCGGGGCCGAAGCCGGCGGCACCCAGACTCTGATCGCCGGCGTCTCGCATTTCCTGCCGGGTGGCGGCGCTGGGCCGGATGCCTCGCCGCCGGAGAAAATCTACTTCGTGCTTGAGGGCGAATTGACCGTCATCGTCGGCGGTAAGGAGACGGTGCTGAAGAAATACGACTCCTGCGTGATCGGGTCGAATGAGAGCCGTGAGATCATTAATCGCGGCAACGACGTTTGCACGATTTTTGTGGCGGTTGCGCCGGTGAAGTAACTCAGATTTAGCCGTACGCGGAAAGAACAAGGGGGAACATGATGTCCGAAGATTTCCTGAAAAATCCAGCCTCTCTGTTCGACGTCCGCGGCAAGGTCGCGATCGTCACCGGCGCGACCGGGGCATTCGGCGCGCTGGCGGCAAAGACGTTGGCTGCATCCGGAGCCGACGTTGTCCTTGCCGCGAACAATGCCGAGGGGCTGAAAAAGCTAGCCGCCGAATGCGGCCGGCTCGGCGGCAAGGCCGAAGTGATTGCCAAACGCCCGAGCTCCGAAGCGAACTGCGATGCCATCGTCGCGACCGCGGTCGACAAGTTCGGCGGTCTCGACATCTTGGTCGTGGCGTCGGGCCAGAATAAGGTGTCGAAGATCGTCGACCAGAAGGCCGAGGATTTTCTCGACGTGATGGACGCCAATGTCACGCAATCCTGGTTGATGGCGCGAAGTTCGGCGCGGCAAATGATCAAACAGGGCCGCGGCGGCAAGATCGTTCTGATGTCCTCGGCGCGCGGTCTACTCGGTCATCCGGCCGGATACACTGCCTATTGTGCGTCGAAGTCGGCGGTTGACGGTATCACCAAGGCCCTTGGCTGCGAGCTCGGCCCATCCGGCATTACGGTAAATGCGCTTGGGCCAACCGTCTTTCGCTCGCCACTGACCGAATGGATGTTCGCCGACGACGAGCGGGGCAAGACCGTCCGCGCCGGGTTCCTCACCCGCGTGCCCAAAGGGCGCCTCGGCGAACCGGAGGATCTTGCCGGCCCGCTACTGTTTCTCGCGTCCAAGGCTTCCGATTTCTACACTGGGCATATTCTGTACGCCGACGGCGGCTACACGGCAGGTTGACGATGGCCAAAGAGGTCGCGAAGGCACGGATCGCGGTCGTCGGCGCCGGATTGATGGGGCATGGCATCGCGCAGGTCTTTGCGCTCGCCGGCCACGACGTCGCTATCACGGACTCCTACGCCGAAAACCTTGAAACCGTGAAAGCGCGCATCGCGACCAATCTGCGTGATCTCGGCGACGACGAGGGCGCGGTGTCGCGGGTCACACCATACCCCGATCTTGCGCAGGCGGTGCGCGATGCCGATTACGTCGTCGAGGCGGTGCTGGAGGACCTGCCGCTGAAACAAAAACTGTTCGCGGAGATCGAGCGCTACGCGCGTCCCGACGCAATCCTCGCCAGCAATACTTCGGTCATCCCGATCACCGCGATCATGCAGGGGCTGAAACAGCGCGAGCGCGCGGTCGGTACGCATTGGTGGAATCCGCCGTTTTTGGTGCCGCTCGTCGAAGTGATCGAGACGCAATGGACGTCGCCGCAGACGATCGCGTGGACGATGCAGTTGCATGAGGCCGCCGGCAAGAAGCCGGCGCATGTCAAAAAGGACGTTCCGGGCTTCATCGGCAACCGGCTGCAGCATGCGCTGTGGCGCGAAGCGATCGCGCTGGTCGAACAAGGTATCTGCGATGCCGCGACCGTCGATGCGGTCATCAAAGCCTCGTTCGGCCGCCGCCTTGCCGTGCTAGGTCCGCTCGAAAACGCCGACCTCGTCGGCACCGATCTCACGCTTGCGATTCACAATACGGTGCTTCCGGCGATCGATAGCCGGCCGTCGCCATCGCCTTATCTGCAAAAGCTTGTTGCTGACGGCAAACTCGGGTTCAAGTCGGGTGAAGGATTTCGCAAGTGGAGCGCCGGCGAACAGGCCGCGCTCAGGGCCAAGGTTGTGGCGCATCTGAAGGCGGCACGCGATACTTGAAGTACAACAATTGAAACGAGGGAGGTACTCATGAACGACGATAATAAAAAAACACAATCGCACGTGATCATCAATCGCCGCGCTGTGGTCGCGGCCGGCCTCGGTGCGCTGGCGGCACCCGCGGTATTGCGCGTGATCCCGGCCAATGCGCAATCGAAGGCCATCAGGATCGGTCATGTCAGCCCGCGCACTGGTCCGCTCGCCGGCTTCGGCGAAACCGACGGCTTCATCATCGATCAAATCAACAAGATTTTGAAGCCCGGCCTGCAAAGCGGCGGCAAGACCTATCCGGTAGAGATCATCAGCAAGGACAGTCAGTCGAGCGGCACGCGCGCCGCCGAAGTCACCTCCGAACTGATCCTGCACGACAAGGTCGATCTCATCGTCGCCTCCTCGGCGCCCGACACCACCAACCCGGTGGCCGATCAGGCCGAAGTCAACGAGGTCCCGTGCGTCACCACCAACTGCCCGTGGCAGCCGTATTTCTTCGGCCGCAACGGCGACCCGAAGAAGGGCTTCACCTGGACCTACCATTTCTTCTGGGGGCTGGAAGACGTCATCGCGTCGTATCTGCCGATGTGGGACAGCGTATCGACCAACAAGGTGATCGGCGGTCTGTTCCCGAACGATGCCGACGGCAATGCCTGGGGCGATCCGCAACGCGGGCTGCCGCCGGCGCTTGCCGCAGCCGGCTACAAGCTGCACGATCCCGGCCGCTATCAGGTGATGAATAACGACTTCACCTCGCAGATTTCGGCCTTCAAGAGCGCCGGCGCCGAAATCGTTGTCGGCAACATGATCCCGCCCGATTTCGCGACATTCTGGTCGCAGGCGGCGCAGCAGGGCTTCCACCCAAAAGTCGTGACCATCGGCAAGGCGCTCTTGTTCCGCTCCGCGGTCGCTTCCCTCGGACCGCGCGGCAACGGCCTCTCCACCGAAATCTGGTGGTCGCCGAGCTTCCCGTTCAAATCCGGCTTGACCGGCCAGAGCGCCCACCAACTCGCCGAAGACTATGTCGATGCCACCAAGCGGCCGTGGACGCAGCCGATCGGCTACCAGCACGCTTTGTTCGAGGTGGCAATCGACGTGCTCAAGCGCGCCAAGGCGATCGATCCGAAGTCGATTCTCGATGCGATCACGGCGACCAATTACAATTCGATGGTCGGCCTGGTGCATTGGGGCGGCCAGCCGGTCAAGAACGTCAGCAAGACCCCGTTGGTTGCCGGTCAATGGCAGCGTAAAGGCAACGACTTCGAATTGGTGATTGCGGAGAATAAGTCAGCGCCGGAAATTCCGGTCGGCGGCAAGCTCGAACTGCTGTCGTAACCTTATCCCCGGGTTTCGCAACGGCGAAATCCGGGGCCTTGGTTTTCAGCTCACCCGAAGCAAATCAGTCAGCGTCCGGCTGTCCGGCAACTCTTCAAGCCGCAATATGGCGTCGACGAGCGCGTCCTGCTGCCCAACCGTCATCACCCGGCGCGTCAGCTTGCGAAACTTTTCCGTGATGGCGTCGATGCTGGCGAATGACTGCTCGCTGCCGCGCGGCGCCTCGCGCGTCTCACGCTCGACCGAACCATCGCGAAAATGCACCTCAACGCGCACTTTGTGCCGGTACGCCGCGCCGAGCGCAGTAATCGCCGGATCGTGTACCACGTTCACCTTGTGCGACAGCGCGATCCGCGTCGCATTCTCGATGCAGCCCGCGTCGAACTCGTCGACGAAAGCGTCGCCGGTGATCAAAAGCGTGGCGACGCAGAACGGCAGATTGAGCTGCGCCGCGGTCAGGCCGCCGGGTTGATACGGCCAGCCGACGTGATCCATGGTGACTTGCGATCCATGCACGATAATCCTGTCGATCTCATCGAGTTCGAATGGGCGGCGCCTGCGGATATCGGCCAGGGCATCGAGCGTCGTGTGGTTGCTGCCGACGCAGGCGTAGAATTTGAGCGAGACCCGCATCGTCTCGAACCGCTCGCCGAGGCCGGCGCTCAGTTGCCGCAAATCGAAGCGATCTTGCGACCGCGAAAACGTCGTGCAGAAGCCGCCATAAGGGGCTTCGAACACGTCGCGGATCCCAGTGAAGCCCTCTTTTGCCAGCAACGCAGCGTAGAGTCCGCTCTGGGCGGCGCGACCGGCATGCATGCGCTTGACCATGGCGCCGTATTGCGCCGCCATCAGGCCCGACGATTGGGTGCCGGCGATACCGAGCGCATGCACGGTCTTCTCTGCATCGAGCGAAAGCGCGCGCGCGGCGCCGGCGGCAGCCGAGAACACGCCTACGGTCGCACCGGAATGCCAGCCCTGGCCGATATGGTCCTGGCCCATGCACAGGCCGACGCGCGGCCCGATTTCGTAGCCGGCGACCGCGGCGGTGAGCAGGTCGCGGCCGGACAGGCGAGCGTGACTTTCGGCGACCGCGAACAGCGCCGGCAGCGTGACCGCGCCGACATGAAGCACGCCTTGGCGATGCACGTCGTCAAGCTCAAAGCCCTGCACCTGCGTGCCGTTCACCAGCGCTGCATGCACCGACGACAGCCGCCGATTGGTGCCCCAGATCGAGGTCGTGCGTGACGCGTCGAGCGCTTCGAGCGTGCCGCGCAGGATACGGCACCATTCGAGATCGGCGCCGTAGATGGCGCAGCCTAGCGAATCGAGAATGAGAAGCTTTATTCGCGCGCTGACTTCGGCGGGAATCTGCACGTAAGTCAGCTGCGATACGAACTCCGCGATCTTGCGGGTGTGGACATTGCTCGCGCCGTGATCGGCGTCGACCTGCTCGGCCATGGGTGAATCCCGCTCGGCGGATAGATTTGCGCGCCGCCATCATATAGTGGAATTAAATGGAGCGCCGCCGGCGCCGTCACGCCGGGAGCGGCATCACGACTTGGTCGGAGCGGGCGGATGTTGAATGCAGTCTGCATCCAAATCCTGCCCTGCCTCCATTGCCGCTTGGCTCAAGATCATTTCCAGATTGTACAGCATCAATCGCTGTTCTCGGGTCCGTGCGCCGTCAGCCCAAACTCGGCATCGCTTCGCCCATTGGCTGATTTCGTCTGCGGCCGAACTGGACATAACGCGCACACACGCCTCTCAAGTGGTCTGCGGCAACGTCAAAGCGGGTCCGAGCAATTGACGGCCTCGGACTAGCCCGGCCCGCGCGGCGCGGCAGTCGAGCGCAGTTTGGAACAGGGCGGTCAATTCGCGCGGCCGCTTCACGACCGAGCGCAACATGGCGCCGATATTGGTGGTGCCGTTGGGGCGCATCGCGGCCACCGCGGATGTCGGCAAAGCGCGTTTTGCCGGGTCGGTGATGACGCGGATTGCAGCCACCGGCAGGTCGTGTTGCTGACCCACGGCGGCAACGATGTGCGATTCCATATCGACTGCGATGGCGCCGGTCTTGAGGTACAGCGCGCGTTTTTCGTCCGGGTTGGCGATCGGAGCCGGCACGCCGAGCAGCATGCCGGAGACAGCGTCCGGGATGGCCCGCAGCAATTTATCCGACCATTCGGCGCTGATCGGCATCCGCTTTTCCCCGGAAAGGACAGCCGAGCCGACAACGCAAGTCCCAGGTTGCAGATTCGGAGCCAGGCCGCCGGCGACGCCGAAGCTTATTATTCCGGGACAACCGCGGACCAAAGTGCGGGCTTCCGCGATTGCGGCCGTCAGCTTCTCGGCCAAGTTGCGGCCATCGCCGCTGCAGATGACGTGCACGCCTGGTCCGGCGGCGATGCGCGCCTCAAATGCCAATCCAACGACGATGATCACGTAGCCCTCGCTTGCCCATTCGACTTTATAGCGCCAAGCAATTCCGAATGGTACTCGCCCGAAACTTGCCTGTCCGAAAGTCGCCTGCCCGAAGTTCGCTTACCCTTACTCGTCGCCTACCCGTAAGCGTCACTTACCCCCAAATTCTGCCTGCAATTTTCATGCCCGCCACAACACACAGCGCGCTCAAACACCGACGGCCTCGCAGCTAACCCTTGGTCACCACCGGCGGCGGAGCCTTGCCTTTGCCGACGTCCGCGCAGCCCGCGATGCTCAGAAGGGCGAGTATAACCGCCGCGCCGAACATGATTTTTTTCATGGAAATCCCCGATCCCGAGAATACTGGGAAATGCAGAATAAAAGGGGCTGGTGGCGATTCTCTAGTGCTGAAAAGCCACACTTCTCGGCCGATTTGACGGCGGACAGCCGGCAAAACGGCTACCGGCCGCAAAATCCCCTATATGGGCTCTCGATGAGATACCTCGCGCCCATTGCCGCGATCGCCGGCCTGACGCTGCTGACCGCGCTGACCGCCTATTACGGCTTTGCGTCGGTGCTGCAGGCGTTGATCAGTTCGCAATGGGGTACGGCGCTCGTCATCGTGGCCCGCGCCGCAGCGCTTGCTATCGCCGGCGCCGGCTGGTGGCTGCTTCTTACGCCACTTCCGGCGGGCGCCTATGTTTTCGTCGGCCTACGGTTCGTGCGGGATGCCATCAATACACTGATTCCATTTGCTACTGTTGGCGGCGACATCATCGGAGCCAGGCTGCTTGCGCAGTTCGGCGTCGCCACCAATTTGGCCGTCGCCAGCGTTTTAATCGACGTTTTCATCCAATTCGTGTGCCTGTTGATATTCGTGACGGCGGGCGTCGGCATCGTGCTCGATCTCGCCGGCGTCCATCGGCTTGGCGCGATGACCTTTGTCATGCTGGCGGTCGCACTGCCTGCCGCCGCGGGCTTTTTCCTGGCGCTGAATTTTGGCGCTTTCGAACCGGTCGTTCGCTGGCTCGTGGCCTTTGGCGAAAAGCGAAAATGGCCCGTCTTCAATCATGTCGCCGATGTCGGCGGCCGGCTGCAAAAGATCTGGCGCAATCATCGCGGTCTGTCGGCATCATTCGTCGTGCATCTCGCGGCGGTCTTTCTGGGCTCGATCGAGGTCTGGATCGCCTTGTTCTGCATGGGGCACCCGGTAAGCCTGACGCAGGCACTGGCCATCGAGAGCCTCGGCCAAGGCAGCCGTGCCGCCGTTTTCATCTTGCCCGGTGGGCTCGGCGTGCAGGACGGCGCACTGATTGCCGCGTGCGCCATATTTGGGGTCCCGGCTGAGGTCGCGCTGGCAATGGCGCTGATCAAGCGGGTGCCCGATCTAGTCCTTGGCATCCCCGCGCTTGTGGCCTGGCAGGCGCTTGAAAGTCGTCGACTGTTGTCGGCGGGCAAAAAAGGCACAGTGTCGAGTTTTGAATAGCGAACGGAATTTCTCAGTTTCTTTTCGACGCGAGATGCCGCACATTACAAGATAGTAAGGTAAGAACAGTTATAGGGGCCGAGACAGGCGGCGGGTGGGGCGTGGACGAGTTTTTCGCCAGAGTTATCGACTGGTCGGCGGTATTATGTTACGCGGTGGCCGCCGTTGGCTGCATTTATGCGGTTGTCGCAGCGTGGGCCGTGCGCGGATTCGCGCGCACCGCGACCGCAGCGCCGGCTGCACACTATCCGGCCGTCACAATTCTCAAACCCCTGCATGGACTGGAGCCCAATCTTTACAACCACCTGGCCGGCTTTTGCGCTCAGGATTACCCGGCTCCGGTGCAGATCATATTTGGCGTGGCCGATGCCGCCGATCCGGCGATCGGGGTCGTGCGCAAGCTCATTGCCGATTACCCGGATCGGGACCTGGCTTTGACCGTCAATCCGCGCCGGCACGGCACCAATCGCAAAGTCTCGAATCTGATCAACATGGCGACGCAGGCGCGCCACGAGGTTCTGGTTGTCTCCGATAGCGACATCATTGTCGACAGGGACTATCTGAGGAATATCGCCGCAAGCCTCGAGCGCCCCGGCGTGGGTTTGGTGACCTGCATCTACCGCGGCGCTCCGGTCACAGCGCCATGGGGTCATTTCGCGGCGGCAGCCATCGATTATCACTTTTTGCCGGGGGTACTCGTTGGCCTCAAATTCGGCTTGGCTACGCCCTGTTTTGGTCCGACGATGGCGCTGCGCAAGGAAACGCTGGACAGCATCGGCGGTTTTGAATCGGTCGCCAATCAATTGGCCGACGATTACGTGCTGGGCGACTTGGTGCGCCGCGCCGGGTTCAGCGTCGAGATACCGGCCATGACCATTGCCCATGTCTGTGCCGAACGCTCCGCCCGCGAATTTTTCCGCCACGAATTGCGCTGGGCTCGCACCATCCGATCCGTCGATCCGCTCGGCTATGCCGGAATCGTGCTCACCCATGCGCTGCCGCTCGCCTTGCTCGGCACGCTGCTCAGCGGCATCACGCCGGCTTCCATGATCGCGATTGCCGCCTTGGCGTGCCGCTTCGCACTGCAGTTCGAACTCGATCGCGCTTTCCGTCTCCGCGACGACGTGTTCTGGCTCGGACCGTTGCGCGACATCACCTCGTTCTGCGTTTTTGTGGCGAGCTTTTTCGGCAGCAGCGTCGAATGGCGCGGCCATCGCTACGCGCTGCAACCCGGCAACAAGCTCGCTTATTACGGCGAGGCCAAATCGTGATGCGCACTTTGTTCCTGCAGGCGCCGTCATTCGACGGCTTCGATGGCGGGGCCGGGTCGCGCTATCAGGCCAAGCGCGAAATCCGCTCGTTCTGGTACCCGACCTGGCTGGCGCAGCCGGCGGCCTTGGTCGAGGGCTCCAAACTCATCGATGCGCCGCCGCACCGCGTCAAGCTTGCGCAGGTGGTCGAGACCGCGCGCGACCACGACCTCGTGGTGATGCATACTTCGGCGCCGTCCTTTTCTTCCGACATCGAGACCGTCAAGGCGCTGAAGGCGGCGAAGCCCGCGCTGAAGATCGGCTTTGTCGGCGCCAAGGTCGCAGTCGATCCGGCCGGCAGCCTGCAAGCCTCGTCGCTGGTCGATTTTGTCGCCCGCAACGAGTTCGACTTTACCATCAAGGAATTGGCGGAAGATCGGCCGTGGAGCGGCATCGCCGGTCTGTCCTATCGCAACGCCGAAGGCGTCATCGTCCACAATGACGAGCGCGCCACTCTCGAGAATATGGACAATCTGCCCTTCGTCACGCCAGTCTATAAGCGTGACCTCGATATCAATTCCTACTTCATCGGCTACCTCAAGCATCCTTATCTTTCGATCTACACCGGGCGCGGCTGCAAATCGCGCTGCACGTTCTGCCTGTGGCCACAAACGGTCGGCGGTCATCGTTACCGGACCCGCTCGGTCGGCCACGTCATCGAGGAGATCGCCTGGGCCAAGAAGGCGTTCCCCGAGGTGAAGGAATTCTTCTTCGACGACGATACGTTTACCGACGACGCGCCGCGCGCCGAGGCGATCGCCAGGGAGCTCTACAAGCTCGGCGTGACCTGGTCGTGCAACGCCAAGGCCAACGTGCCGACCCGGACGCTGAAAGTTCTGCGCGACAACGGGCTGCGGCTTTTGCTGGTCGGCTACGAGTCCGGCAATCAGCAGATCCTGCACAATATCAAGAAGGGCATGCTGGTCGACGTCGCCCGCAAGTTCACCAAGGATTGCCACGAGCTCGGCATTACGATCCACGGCACCTTTATCGTCGGATTGCCCGGCGAGACCAAGGAGACGATCGAACAGACGATCCGTTTCGCCACCGAGATCAATCCGCACACCATCCAGGTATCTCTTGCCGCGCCCTATCCGGGGACATTTCTGTTCAAGCAAGCGCTCGAAAACGGCTGGCTCGACGAGGCCAATGCCGAACTCGTCGACGAAAACGGCGTGCAGATCGCGCCGCTGCATTATCCGCATCTGTCTCACACCGAAATCTTCAATTCGGTCGAGGAGTTCTACCGGCGCTTTTATTTCCGTTCCGGCAAGATCGCCTCGATTGTCAGCGAGATGATCCGCAGCCCGCAAATGATGCAGCGGCGGCTGCGCGAAAGCTTCGAGTTCTTTCATTTTCTGCGCGAGCGCCGCGGAGCGGCGCACTGAAATCGCTGATCGTCACGGCCGACGACTTCGGGCTTGCACCCGAAGTCAACGACGCCGTCGAAACCGCGCACGAGCACGGCATTCTGACCGCGGCCAGTCTGATGGTGGGCGCGCCCGCGGCGGCGGACGCGGTCGCGCGCGCGCGGCGGCTGCCGATGCTGCGCGTGGGCTTGCATATCGTCCTGGTGGACGGGCGGCCGATCCTGCCGGCAGCGCAATTGCCCGCTCTGGTCGATCGCGCCGGGGATTTCCGCAACGATATGGCTGGGATGGGGTTGCGGATCTTTCTTGATCCGGCCGCGCGCCGGCAGCTCGCCGCCGAGATTACGGCGCAGTTCGAGGCCTTTGCCGCGGCCGGATTGCCGCTGGATCACGTCGACTGCCACAAGCATTTTCATCTGCACCCGAACATCGCGCGGCTCGTGATCGAGATCGGCCGGCGCTTTGGCATGACGGCGTTGCGCGTGCCGAGCGAGCCGATTGACGTGTTGAGCCGGATCGAGACGCAGGCACCGTCTGTGGAATCTTTCGTCACCGCCATAAGCGCCGCCTATCTGCGGGGGCGCGTGCGTCGGCACGGGTTGCGTGCGACCGACCGAGTGTTCGGTCTGGCATGGTCGGGCGCGATGAGTGAAGCGCGCCTTGCCGGCTTGCTGGCCGAACTTCCCGACGGCGTCACGGAGATCTATTCCCATCCGGCGACCTCGAATGCGTTTGCCGGCGCGGTGCCGGGTTATCGTTACGCCGACGAACTGGCCGCGCTGACCTCGCGCGACGTAGCGGCGGCGGTCAAACGCGGCGGCATGCGACTGACCAACTATTCCGACCTGTTGTCCGGCGAACGCAATCAGATTTTGAGATAGCCGTTCTGCCGGAACCAGGCGATCGCCTCGGCAATCGCTTCGCCATAAGGCCGCGCGCGATAGCCGAGCTCGCGCTCCGCCTTTGCCGTACTGAAGAACATGCGGTCCTTGGCAAGCCGCAGCCCGGTCGTAGTCACGAACGGCTCGCGGCCGGTGAAATAAGCGATCGCCTCGGCGCCATAGGCGATCGGAAAGATCAATTGCCGCGGCAAGCGCAGCTTCGGCGGCGAGCGGCCGACCAGGTTGGCGATGTCGCGCAACATGTCGCCGAGGAGTACGTCCTGGCCGCCGAGAATGTAGCGCTCGCCGATGCGGCCCTGCTGCAGGGCCGCCAGATGTCCGGCGGCGACGTCGTCGACATGGACAAGATTGAGCCCGGTATCGACATAAGCCGGCATCCGGCCCGCCGCCTCGATGATGATGCGTCCGGTCGGTGTCGGGCGAACGTCGCCGGGGCCGATCGGCGTCGATGGATTGACGATCACGGCAGGCAGGCCGAGCTCGGCGATCATGCTCTCGACCAGGCGCTCGGCCAAGACCTTGCTGTATTTGTAGGCGCCGACCGCTTTCGCCGCATCCAGCGGGAAGCGCTCGTCGCTCGGCGTACCGTCCGGCCGGGCCGCCAGAGTGGCGACGCTCGAGGTATAGACGATGCGCTCGACGCCGGCGCGCAGCGCCGCGTTCATCAGGGTGCGGGTGCCCTCGACATTGGTGTGCACGATGTCCTGCGGATCGCGCGCCCACAGCCGGTAATCGGCGGCGACGTGAAACACAAAACGGACGCCCGCCATGGCGCGCTCGATCGAAGCGGCATCGCGCAGATCGCCTGAGACGATGTCGAGCCGCTTGTCGGAAAGATTGAGCCGCGAACTGGTCGGGCGCACCAGCGCGCGCACGTCGTGCCCGGCCTCGAGCAGGCGTTTGGCGACGGCCGAGCCAACAAAACCCGAGGCACCAGTGATCAGGATCATGCGTAGCCCCTTCTGGCAAACCCATAGCCGGTATAGCCTCTTCCGAGAACCACGAATTGGCGGAGCCTGGCACAGGCGCGCAGGGAGGAACCATGAAGCTGCCAAGCCGGATGATCGATCTGTCCTCGCCGCTCGATAACGACACGGTCTACGACCCCCCGTTCATGCGGCCGAAGATCCAATATCTCGGCAACGCCGACACCACGCCACTCCTGTTGGAGATTTTTCCCGGCCTGCGGCGCGAGGATCTGCCGGACGGCGAAGCCTGGGCCATCGAGCAAATCCAGCTGACCACGCATAACGGCACCCACATGGATGCGCCGATTCATTTCCAATCGAAATCGATCGACGGCAAACCGATGATGACCATCGACCAGGTGCCGCTCGACTGGTTCTTCCGGCCGGGCGTCAAGCTCGACTTCCGCAAAGTGCCGGACGGTCATGTCGTCACCGCGGCCGAAGTAGAAGCCGAATTGGGCCGCATCGGCCACGAGCTCATGCCGCTCGACATCGTGCTGGTCAACACCCGCGCCAGCGCCTGTATCGGCACCGACGAGTATCTCACCGCCGGCTGCGGCATGGGCCGCGAAGCGACGCTCTATCTCACTTCGCGCGGCGTGCGCGTCGCCGGCATCGACGCCTGGGGCTGGGACGCGCCGTTCGTGCATATGAAGAAGCGCTGGCTCGAAACGCGTGATCCCTCGATTATCTGGGAAGGTCACAAAGCCGGCCGCGAAATTCCCTATTGCCACATGGAAAAGCTCTGCAATCTGGAACAGCTTCCCGATCATGGTTTCACGGTGGCCTGTTTTCCCTTCAAGGTGAAATCCGGCTCCGCCGGCTGGACCCGCACGGTGGCGCTGTTTGATTGAAGTGCATCCCGCCCCGCGATAGCGGGGAGGGGGACCGCGCGTTTGCGCGGTGGGAGGGGCGTCTGACTCGACGCTTCGTTGCCGTCGAAAACGGATTCCAGTCGTCACCGCCACCATCCCCTTGAAGCATCCGTGGCACGTCACCTCCCGCGCCCCTACCGCCGCGCTGCGCGCGGCACCCCCCGCTATCGCGGTGGAGGATAAGCGACTTCGTTCTCGCGATGCCTCCGCATCCGAGTTTTGCCGCACGAAAGCCATTCCCTGTGCCTCCCCCAAAGAAGGGAGGCGGAGCGCCGAAAGGCGCAAGTTAGAGACCGCACCTGCGGGTGCGGCGCCCCCTCCGTATCTTCCTCAGTAACGGAAGAAAGATACGGAGGGGGCTCGCCTCTCGGCGCTCCACCGCGGCACTTGCGGCGCAAATGAATGCCACCGCTCAGCCCAGGCCGTGTTTCCTGGGACGTGGGTCATGCGGGCGTTACCCGCAGAGCCCTGTCCCAGTCCAGCGAGGCACCTCGCGGGCCGGTCATAATGCCGGCCGAACCGATGCCCAAGCCGCCCGGGAGCGGGGTTACAAGCCCCGCCCGCAGGAACCGCACCCGCCCCATCGCTCGGCTGTCACCGGTCGACGCCCT
>JBEKRD010000038.1:0-39631 GCA_049519075.1 Xanthobacteraceae bacterium
GGGTTTGGCGGGTAACGCCCGTTGGACCTAAGTCCCAGGAAACACGGCCTGGGCTGAGCGGTGGCATTCATTTGCGCCGCAAGCGCCGCGGTGGAGCGCCGAGAGGCGAGCCCCCTCCGTATTTTCCTCGACACCCTGGGGAAAATACGGAGGGGGCGCCGCACCCGCAGGTGCGGTCTCTACTACGCGCCTTTCGGCGCTCCGCTCCCCTTTGTTTTTTGGGAGCCTTGGGAATGGCTTGGCAAAACTCGGATGCGATTGCACCGCGAGAACGAAATCATTTGCGTCATTGCGAGCGGAGCGAAGCAATCCAGGGCCGCTCGCTCGGGGCGCTGGATTGCTTCGTCGCTTGCGCTCCTCGCAATGACGGCACCCTACTTTTTGGTCGCCACCGTGATCCCGGAAAACACCAGCGCGTAGCCGACGGCATGAAAAATCTCGAAGCGTTCGCCAAGGAGCACGATTGCCAGCACCGAGCCGAACACCGGGACGAGATGCATGAAGGGCGCGGCGCGGTTGGCGCCGATCAATTCGATGCCGCGGTTGAGGAACAGATAACCGAGCAGCGACGGAAAGATGCAGATATAGGCAAAGCTCAGCACGCTTTCGGCGTCGAAAGTGACGGTGCGTCCGCCGGCAATCTCCAGAATCATCGCCGGCACCAGAAACAGCGCGCCCAAGCCCATGCCGACGCTGAGGAACGACAGCGGGTGAATGAGCGGCCGATTGCGCAGCAGCGCGGTGTAGAGCGCATAGACCAAAAGCGCGATGACGATCCACAGATCGCCGCGGTTGAACGCGACCGCGAGCAGCGCGCCGAGACTGCCGTGGCAGATGATGACGACGACGCCGGTGAGCGACGTAGCGATGCCGGCCGCCTGGCGCAGCGTCAGCCGGTCGCGGAACAAAACGAAAGTCCACAAGGCGACAAACAGCGGCGTCACCGATTGCAGCAAAAGGCCGTTGATCGCGGTAGTGAACTGCAGGCCGTAATAGGCCATGGTATTGTAGGCGGAGAAACCGGTGAGCGCGAGGAATGCCAAGAGGGCGGCGCGTTTGCGGATCACCGGCCAGTCGCGGATGAGATGCCGGGCGGCGAACGGCAGCAAAATCGCCACCGCGCCGCTCCAGCGGATGAAGGACAGCGTGATCGGCGGGATGTGTCCGGCGACAAAGCGGCCGAGAACCACATTGCCGGCCCAGAACAGCGCGCACAGCGACAACAGCAGATAAGGCTGGTCGAACAGCCAGTCGCCAGCCCTGCTCCGGTTCTCGGTCCGCACGACCCGGGTCATTGTTTCTCCCTTTTAGCATTCTCTGTGGCGCCCGAAACGCCGCGGTGCCGCCTCGAATACCGCCAAACCGGCAGGACTTACGGCAAATTCTCTCTAAAACCAATGATTTGGCGAAAGTCTGTGGCCCCGGCAAGAGCCGCTTTTCCTTGCGTCCGGCGGCGTCATCCATTATCCGGAGCGGTCGGCTACGGCCTGCACCCGCTCGATCGGAGCGGTCATCGGCCGCGCCATTGTCCGCTTGGGCCTTCCGGGGGCGCCTCTTCATGGCGAATGTTGTCGTTGTCGGCGCCCAGTGGGGCGACGAGGGTAAGGGTAAGATTGTCGATTGGCTGTCCGAACAGGCCGACATCGTCGTCCGCTTCCAGGGCGGACATAATGCCGGCCATACGCTGGTGATCGACGGCACCACCTACAAGCTGTCGCTGTTGCCGTCCGGCGTGGTGCGGCCGGGCAAGCTCTCGGTCATCGGTAATGGCGTGGTGCTGGATCCGCACGCGCTGTTGAACGAGATCGCGCACCTGAAAAAACAAGGCATCACCGTTACGCCCGAGAATCTGCGGATTGCCGAGAATACCGCGCTGATCCTGCCGCTGCACCGCGAGCTCGACGGCATCCGCGAATCGGCCAATGCGGCGCTACGCATCGGCACGACCCGTCGCGGCATCGGTCCGGCTTACGAAGACAAGGTCGGCCGGCGCGCCATCCGCCTGATGGATCTCGCCGACGGCGCGACACTTGATCGCAAGATCGAGCGGCTTTTGACCCACCATAATGCGCTGCGCAGGGGCTTAGGCCTCACGCCGATCGACCCGGCCGAAGTGCGCAAGGAACTGTTGGATGTGGCGCCGCTCGTGCTGCCTTACATGGACTCGGTATGGTCGCTGCTCGATCAGAAACGCCGCGAGGGCAAGCGCATTCTGTTTGAGGGCGCGCAGGGCGCATTGCTCGACGTCGACCACGGCACCTATCCCTACGTCACGTCCTCGAATACGGTGGCGGCACAGGCGGCGACCGGATCTGGGCTTGGACCTGGCGCGATCGGATATGTGCTCGGCATTTGCAAGGCCTATACGACGCGTGTCGGCGAGGGACCGTTTCCCACCGAACAGAACAACGAGATTGGCCGGATGCTCGGCGAGCGCGGCAAGGAGTTCGGCGTCGTGACCGGCAGGCCGCGGCGCTGCGGCTGGTTCGATGCCGTCTTGGTGCGCCAGACGGTGCGAACCAGCGGCATCAACGGATTGGCGCTGACCAAGCTCGACATCCTCGATGGCTTCGACGAGATCAAAGTCTGCACCGGCTATCATCTACAGGGCCGCGACATCGATTATCTCCCCGCCAGCGAGCACGCCCAGGCGGGGGTCGAGCCGATCTACGAGACCATTGCCGGTTGGCGCGAGAAGACAGCGGGGGCGCGGTCGTGGGCAGAGCTACCGGCCCAGGCGATCAAATATGTCCGCCGGATCGAGGAACTGGTCGGCTGTCCAGCAGCCGTGCTGTCGACCAGCCCGGAACGCGAGGACACCATCCTGATGCAGAATCCGTTTGAAGCCTAGGGTGCAACTTTAGGGAGCCGAGCGTAAGCTCAAGGAAATGGCCGACTATCATCCGCTCATCGCCCGCGCCGTGGACGGGCTTGGCACCTCGACGGGCGAAGCCCGCCGGTCGCTCTATGAGCGCGCGCGCTCGGCATTGGTCGCGCAATTGCGCGGCATCGAGCCGGCGCTTTCCGAGGCCGACATCACCCGCGAACGCCTGGCGCTCGAAGACGCGATCCGCAAAGTGGAAGCCGAGGCCGTCCGCAAACAGCGCTCCGAGGCGCGGCCCGCGGCGCCGCCACCGCGGCCAAACCCGGCCGGCGCGCGGCCGCAACTCCCGCCGGCGCCGCCGCGACGCGAGCGTCCGAGCCCGCCGCCCGCCGGCGAAATGCCGGCGATGGGTCGTGCCGAAATGACGCGGCCCGAGCCGCCGCGAATCGAGCCTGCCCCGTTTGGCGATGGCAATGAGCTCGCGCCCGACGATGCCGCACAGCCGGCCGCTCAGCCGAGCGCACGCAGCCGGCTGTTGAACGCGCGCACTTCGCCGGTCTCGCGCGAAGGCCTGACCCCGATCTCGCGTGACGGCCTCAAAGGTTTCCGCGACGTCGTCAACGAGGTCGACGATCTCGGCACCGCGTCGGCGAAGTCCGCACAATCGGCCCGCGACACCCGCGATTCCTACGCCGCCGCGTCGCCGCAATTCTTCGACGACGATGAGCCGCCGCAAGGCCGCGTCGAGCCGCCGTTCAATCCAGAGCAATCGAATTTTCTCGACGACGATGCGCCGACGCGCACGCTCGAGCCGTTCAACGAGGCGGACGAGGAACACCCGCCGCAAATCGCGCGACCGCGTCCGCGCGACGCCGAAGAGCACTTTGCCGAGCCGCGTCCGCCGCGCTCCTATCGCGGACTGGCGCAACTCGCCGTCGTGCTGATCGTGCTCGCCGGGCTGGTCGCAACGGTCTCCTGGCAATGGTCCAACATCAATGGGGTCTACCACTTTTTCACGCATATGCGCTCGCGCCAAGCGCAGACGACGCCGGGGCCGACGGCCGAGCCGAAATTTTCCGGCCGCGTGCCGCAGGAGCAGAACGGACAGGCTCCCTCGGCCGGCGCGCAGACCCAGGCCGGACCCGCGGTCGCGCAGCGCGTCGTGCTCTATGAGGAAGATTCCAACGATCCGAACGGGAAGCGCTATGTGGGTTCGGCGGTCTGGAAAACCGATACTGTTTCGCCCGGCACCGGGCTTGCGCCCGAATTGGAGGTGCGCGCCGATCTGACGATTCCGGAACGGAATATGTCTGTAACGTTCACACTGCGCCGGAATACCGACCAGGCGCTGCCGGCCAGCCACACCATTGAAATCATGTTCACGCTGCCGCCCGATTTTGCCGGCGGCAGCATCGCCAATGTCCCTGGCGTATTGATGAAGGAATCCGAACAGGCGCGCGGCGTGCCGCTCTCCGGACTTGCGGTCAAAGTGACGAACGGTTTCTTTCTGATCGGCCTCTCCGCAGTCGATGCCGACGTGCAGCGCAATACCCAACTGCTCAAGGATCGGCCGTGGTTCGATATCCCCATCGTCTATAGCAATGGCGGCCGCGCCATCCTGGCCATGGAAAAGGGCCCGCCCGGCGATCGCGCCTTCGCGGATGCCTTTGCGGCCTGGTCGAAATAACGTCGCGTCTGTGGAGTTTCGAGTGAGGACACGTGCGAAGATGAGCGCATCCGACAAATCGGCTGCAAATTTCATTGCCTCGGCGCTGCGCACGCTCGACACCGAAGCCGACGGCATCGCCGCCCTCGTTGCGGCCATGTCCGACGGACTTGGCGCTCCCTTTGTCGCCGCCGTCGAAACCATCCGAGCGGCGCGCGGCCGTGTCATCGTGACCGGCATGGGCAAATCCGGCCACGTCGCGCGCAAGGTCGCGGCGACGCTCGCCTCGACCGGCACGCCGGCCTTTTTCGTCCACGCCGCGGATGCCAGTCACGGCGATCTCGGCATGATCACGTCGGACGATGTGATGCTGGCGCTGTCCTGGTCGGGGGAGACCGAGGAGCTCAAGGACCTGATCAATTATTCCCGGCGCTTCCGTATCGTGCTCATCGCGATCACCGTGAACGTCGAGAGCACGCTCGGCAAATCGGCCGATATCGTTTTGGCGCTGCCGGAGGCGCGCGAAGCCTGCCCGCACAATCTCGCGCCGACCACGTCATCGCTGATGCAACTTGCGCTCGGCGATGCCCTGGCGATGGCGCTTTTGGAAAGCAAGGGCTTTACCGCGGTCGACTTCGGCGTGTTTCATCCGGGCGGCCGGCTCGGCGCCGCATTGAAATTCGTCCGCGACGTGATGCATCCCGGCGATGCCGTGCCGCTGATCAAGCGCGGCGCGCCGATGTCGGAAGCGATCGTGGAAATGTCCGCCAAGGGTTTCGGCTGCGTCGCCGTGCTCGAACCGGACGGCAAGCTCGCCGGCGTCGTCACCGACGGCGATTTGCGCCGTCACATGCGCGCGGATTTGCTGCAAACACCGGTCGATGAGGTCATGACCAAAGCGCCCAAGACCGTTCGTCCCGGACAATTGGCGAGCGAAGCCTTGCTGCTGCTTAATTCGTCGAAGATTACGGCGCTCATTGTCGTGGATTCCGAACGACCGGTCGGCATCGTGCACTTCCACGATCTGCTGCGAGCCGGTGTGGCGTAATGCGGCTAATACAGCCCGCCGCGCACCACGCCGGACTCTTGCGACGGCTGATCTTCGGCAGGCTCGACTGGCGCGGCCTGCACCGTCGGTGCGGCCGGCGCCATGGGTGCGGCCGACGGCTGCTGGGTAACCCCCTTCGCAACGCTAGCGCTGGGTTTCGCGCCGGGAGCGCCTTTTGCCGCGGCCGCACTCGATCCGGTTGCGACAAACTCCGGAGCGGGGGTTCCGGTGGCAGAAGACGGGGTGGCGCCTTGGTTGGCTCCACCATGAGCAATGAATTCTTCATAGCCGGGGGCGCCCGGTCGTGGCGGCACGTCGTCCGGCATGCCGCCAGCCCAACGCGGCCAATGGTCGGACACATAGCCGGACGTCCCGCTGCAGGATGCGAGCAGCGGAGCGAGACAGAGCAGGATTGTCGCGACGGTGTATCGCATGCCGATCATGGCTGCCGCCGAATTGCCGCACTGGTCCGCAGATTACTCCGAGCGCGGTTAACCATTCTGTCCGATCGCACCGTTATGGGTGAGTGGCGCCGTCATGCCGATGTCTCGCTTTCCGACACCGCGCCCGACGCAGTTCCCTTTAGAATGCCGCCATCCCAGGATTCAACCGGCTCGGCGCAGCCCCAGATGGACAGCGTTCATGGCGGCACTGTGGTTTGGCCATCGAATTGATCGCGCCGGGGGGGCCGTACGGCGCATCCTGTGGCGCGCCGCGCTTGGGCTAGTGCTCGTCGTGGTACCGGGCTGCAGCGAATTGGCGCAACCGAGCGACGCCATGCAGCCGAGCGCGGAACCACCCTATGTCGCCTTGGCCGCCAAGCATCTACAAGCGGCGCTGAAGGATCTGACGTCCTACGATGCGTTCGAGATTTCGCCGGTGCGCTGGGTGCATTCGATGCGCGGCTGGAGTTGGATCACCTGCGTGCATTTCCACGATCACGGGCACCTGCGGAGTTACGCGCTGCTGATCCAGGACAATGTCGTCGTCGATGGACGTTTTGCCGTCGAAACCGACGCTTGCGAAACGCAAACCTACACCCAGTTCGATCTGTTGACGGGCCAACTCGGCCGGCCCACCGCCCCGGTGCAGCCGCCGCTGTATTAGATGTCAGCCGTGGCGCCGATGTGAGCTTGCGCGTCAAGCGGTACGTGGCACGGCGAGCGCCTGATCGACTGCGGCCAAGACCTGCGAGACCGCGAGTTCGTCGAGACATTGGCTGTGGCTATCGAGCCGGCGCTCGCACCCTTCCAACTGGCACGGCAGGCAGGGCAGCGGGTTTTGCACCAGCCACACATTGCCGCGGCGTTGAATCGTGCCGGCGGCGGCCCACGGCTGGTCAAGGCCGCCCAGCGGCCAGGGTCCCCAAAGCCGCGGGTCGGTCGGCCCGTAAAGCGCAACCGTCGGCGTTCCGGTAGCGGCGGCGAGATGGGTGATCGCGGTGTCCGGTCCGATATAGGCGCGGGCGCCGGCGATCGCGGCGGCAAGCTCCGGCCATGCGAGTTCACCATCGAGGCGTACGACGTCGCTGCCGCGCCAGATATCGTCGAGATAGACGCGGTCGGTCGCGGCACCGGTGATGACCGTGGCAAGACCGCGTTCGCGCAATGCGGCAGCGAGCTTACGCCAGCCGTCGGCCGTCCAGCGTTTGTAGACGAACATCGGCGCGGCGTGAATGACGGCGTAGGGCTGCGTCGGCACCAGAGCCGGGCGCACTGCGCCTGCGGGACATACCACTTCGGCGTGCGCAGGAATGCCGAGCAACTCGGCAAGACGCAGGATGTCGAGGACACGGTGCTGGTCGCGGTCGCGCACATAGGAGCGGCCAAGCGCGATCCGCTTGACGGCTGCGGCAAATCCGGACGGCTCGAGCGGACCGACACTTTGTCGGCCGGCGATCACGGCGAAAGCAGTCGGTCGGTCGCCGGTCTGCGTCGACAGCGCGAGATCGTAGCGCCGGCCGAGCCGCAGGGCGAGCGCCAGCGTCTCGCTAAGCCGCGGCCGCTGCGGAATCGTGACAATCCTGGAAAGATCGGGGTTGCCGGCCAGAATCCCTTCGGTTCCGGCAAACACCAGCACCTCGATCGCTGCCTGCGGATAGGCGCGCTTGATGCTGCGAATAAGCGGAGTCGTTAGCAACACGTCGCCAAGCCGGCGCAGCGCCACGACGAGAATGCGCGGCGCGCTGGGCAAGGAGAGCGGTTTCATCGCTGCGCCCTTCATCGCCGCGCCATGGAATCTTCCGCTGCCGGAACAGCCTCGTCGGCTTCGAGCCGAGACAGGCCGCGCAACGCGCGCACGCGCGCACCGCCAATTACCTCGTCGAGCCTCGTGCGATTGGCGGGCAATTGCGAACGGTCGCTCGGCGGATGCCACAAATGCAACACGCCGGTCGCGAACCGGCCATCCTTGCGCCGCACGCCCGCGTGCAGAAGCCGCACCACGAGATCGGAATCCTCCAATCCCCAGCCGGTATAGGCACAATCGAAGCCGTCGATGCGATCAAGGTCACTGCGCGCCACTGCAAGGTTGCAGGTTTGCGCGCCCTGCCAGCGGGCCCGCTGCAGCTTGCGCAGCGGGCCGAGCGGCAGATGAAGCGTCGGCAACAGCCGATTGACCCCGCCGCACAGCCGTTCGTGCAGCAAAGCGGCGAAGCGCCATTCCTCCGCCGCGAGGCCGTCAGAGAGCACCCTTTCAGTCAATTTGCGCGACAGCAGGATGCGGTTTCCGGTCACGAACCATCCCGGCTCGCAGAGCCGGCGATGCACGGCAACGAAATCTGCGCCGGCCAGACAATCACCGTCGAGAAAGATGCAAGTGGCTCCAGTGCTGGCGCGGATGCCGCGGTTGCGAATTTCGCCGCCGCGAAAGCCGCGATGCTCATGCCGCACGTGCCTGAGCGGCATCGTCAACCGCGATCGCCAGCTTTCGGTGATGCGTGCGGTTTCGCGGCGCGAGCCGTCATCGGCGACGATGATCTCGAAATTCTTGTCCGATTGATGCGCCAGGGCGCGCAAGGCTGCGTCAAGTGCATCTTCGCGGTTATAGGTCGTGACGATGACCGAAATGAGCGGGGTGCTAGCCACGGTTGCTCACTCTCCGCCCGGCTCCTTCGCCGGCCGCGCGCGTGCGACGATTGCGGTGGTCGAGTGACCGGGCACCAGCCCGACCAGGATGACGTCGCCGCCCGCCGCCTCCACCACGTCGCGACCGACGACGTCTTCGCGCTTATAGTCGGCGCCTTTGACCAGCACGGCAGGACGCACCCGCTTGATCAGTTCGAGCGGCGTGTCGTCCTCGAACACGACGACGAGGTCTACCGCTTCGAGCGCCGCAAGTACTTCGGCGCGGCCCTCGGCCTGATTGATCGGCCGGCCCTTGCCTTTGAGCCGCGTCGTCGAGGCGTCGCTGTTGAGACCGACGACGAGACGGTCGCAGGTCGCGCGCGCCTCAGCCAACAATTTGACGTGCCCGCGATGCAGGATATCGAAACAGCCATTGGTAAAACCGATGCGCAGACCGTGGCGGCGCCAATCGCCGAGCCGGTCGTCGAGCACCGACCAGTCGAACACGATCTTGTCCTCGGGTGCCAGCGTAGCCGACGGCAGGATGCGGTGGCGCAATTCGGCAAGCGACACCGTCGAGGTGCCACGCTTGCCGACGACGACGGCGGCCGCGGCGTTGGCGGCGCGCATCGCCGCATCAAATGGCGCTTGCATCGCCAACAGCACCGCCATCACGGCGACGACGGTATCGCCGGCGCCCGATACGTCACGAATCTTGACCGGGTAGGCCGGAATATGAAGCGGCGTCTGGCCGGTGACGTGCAGCGTCATGCCTTCCTCGCTGCGGGTAACCAGCACCGCCTCGCTCTCGACCATGCGGGCGAGTTCGGCCGCGGCCTTGGCGATCTCGGCTTCGGTCGTGACCGGCCGATGCACCGCCGCGCCGAGTTCCTGCCGATTCGGCGTGATCAGCGTCGCGCCGCGATAGATGCCGTAGTCGTGGCCCTTCGGATCGACAATGACCGGCTTGCCGAGGTTGCGCGCCTTGTCGATGATCGCGCTGATGACACGCGGCGTCAGCACCCCCTTGGCATAGTCGGACAGCACCACCGCGCCGGCTTGCGGCAGCGCCGCTTCGGCCTGCGCGATGACCGCGGCTTCGCTCCTGGCGCTCGCCGCCTGTGCAGTTTCCCAATCGGCGCGCATCAGGTGCGTCGAATGGTGTTCCGATACGAAGCGCACCTTACGCGTCGTGTGCCGACCGGGCTCGATCACGAGATGCGGCTCGATCGAACCCTCAAGCTTGGCAAAGGCGTCGCCCAGTGTCCGTCCGGCGTCGTCCTTGCCAATCAGGCCGACGAAGATACAGCGCGCGCCGAGTGCCGCGATATTGCGCGCGACATTGCCGGCGCCGCCGATCTCGACCTCGCTGCGCACGACCGCAAGTACCGGCGTTGGCGCTTCCGGCGAAATGCGCGTGACTTCGCCATAGACGAAATCGTCGAGCATGAGATCGCCGACGCAGAGAATTGTCTGCTGCGCGACAAGCTTGAGCCCTTCTTCAAAATCGAACATGCGTGTTGCCGCCGGCCCTGATCGTGGCAGTCGTGGTTATCGATAGCGATTGGCACGATCGAGATAATCGATCACGTAGCGCTTTACCGCCGCTTCGAGCGGGGTGAAGTCGGCATTATAACCGGCGCGCCGTAGATTTTCCGTCTCGGCCTGCGTGAAGTACTGGTAGCTGTCGCGGATCGAGACTGGCATGTCGATATATTCGATTTCGGGCTCCCGGCCGAGTGCAGCGAACATCGCGACCATCAGATCACGGAAGCTGCGCGCTTTGCCGGTGCCGACGTTGAAAACTCCCGATACCGCCGGCGCCTCGATCAGCCAGCACACCACGGCAACGGCGTCGTCCACGTAGATGAAATCACGTCTTTGCTCGCCATCGGCAATGCCGGAGCGATGCGACTTGAACAGCCGGATCGGCTTGCCGGCCTTGGCGTCATCGAAACGCTTGGCGACCAGACTCATCATCTCGCCCTTATGGTATTCGTTGGGGCCAAAGACGTTGAAGAATTTGAGCCCCGCCCATTGCGGCGGCATGGCTTCGTTGCGGCGCACGCGCGCGACGATGGCGAGGTCGAATAATTGCTTGCTCCAGCCATACAGGTTCATCGGCTTGAGCTTCTTGAGACCGCCGCGCGACCAATCGTCGGCATAGCCCTGTTCGCCGTCGCCATAAGTCGCCGCCGACGAGGCGTAGATGAAAGGCGTGCGCGTCGCCGTGCACCAGTCCAACAAACGCAGCGACAGGCGAAAATTGTTTTCCATGACCGCGTCGCCGTCGGTCGCCGAGGTCGAGGAGATGGCGCCGAGGTGGATTACGGCGTCGAGCTTGCGGCCGTCGAGCCAATGCATCAGGTCGGCGGGCGGTACAAAATCGGCAAGCTCGCGGCCGGCGAGATTGCGCCACTTGCCGTCGTCGCCAAGCACATCGTTGACGACAATGTCGGCGCGTCCGGCCTCGTTGAGGCTCGCTACCACATTCGACCCGATGAATCCGGCCCCGCCGGTGACCAACAACATCGACGCGCAAGACCGGTTGAGTTTCGATCGGCTTGCCCCGACCACACCGCTCCTTTGCCCCAGTCTGGGGCGCCGGGCAACTCTGGACGTAAAGTTTGGCAAATTAAAATATGAATTTAAGTTCATTATATCATAAGATCTAGGCCTGCCCCACCGCTACGTCGGATGCTAATTGATAGGTCAATGTTCCCATCGGGTGTGCTAGCCCTTCACGCATGCAAACGATCTCCGCCTATATCCTGGCCTTCAACGCCGCCGAGAAGATCAAAGCCGCAGTCGAAAGCGTGCTGTGGGCCGACGAGATCGTCGTGATCGATTCCTACAGCGTAGACGGCACTGCCGAGATCGCCGAAGGGCTCGGCGCGCGTGTCGTACAGGTGCCCTTCAACGGTTTTGGCGATTTGCGCAACCATGCCATCGCCGCCTGTCAGTTCGATTGGATTTTCAGTCTCGATGTCGACGAACGCTGCACCAAGCCGGTGCGCGACGAAATTTTGAACCTGCTTGCCGGTTCGCCGCCCCACGACGTCTACCAAGTCCCGCGCCGTAGTTTCATGATGGGCCGCTGGATCCGCGGCTCCGGCTGGTATCCGAATTTCCGCCAGCCGCAATTGTTTCGAAAGGGCAGCATGCGTTACACGCTCGAGCCGGTGCACGAAGGCTACGAGCTGCTGTCGAGCAAGCCGCTCGGGACGCTGACGAACGCAATCTGGCAGTTTCCGTTCCGCAACCTCGAAGAAGTCCTCGAGAAAGCCAACCGCTATTCCTCGCTCGGCGTGCCGAAGCTTGCCCATAAGCGCGTTTCTATGGCGAGTGCACTCGGCCACGGCCTGTGGTCGTTCCTTAAGCATTACATCTTCAAGCTTGGCTTTATCGACGGCTGGGCCGGCTTCGTCATCGCCTTCGGCAATCTCGAAGGCACGTATTACCGCTACGCCAAGCGCTATGAAGAAGCGCAAAACTGGACCCCGCCGGCCGGCGAACCATTGCGTCGCGACGCTAAATTTTGAATCTGCGGTCAGATCAAAATGAACCCAGATTCATATCATGGTGGAACGGCGCGGATCAGCCGCGATACCAGCCCCATTCTCATCGTCCCCTATTTGTGGATCGGCGACTTCGTCCGCTGCCATTCGGTCGTTAAGCTTCTGCGGCAGCGCTTTCCCGATCGGCCCGTTGATATGCTGTCGAGCACGTTGTGCAAGCCGCTGACCGACTACATGCCCGGCCTGCGGCAAGCCATTGTGGTCGATTTGCCGCGCAATCGCCTGGCTTTGGCGCAACAAAGCGCGCTTGCGAACCGGCTCAAAGGCGAGGACTACGGAACGGCGCTGATCATGCCGCGCACCTGGAAATCGGCGCTGGCGCCATATTTGGCCGGCATTCCCGAGCGAACCGGGTTTGTCGGCGAAGTCCGCTTCTTCTTACTTAACGACCTGCGCTACGGCGAACGCACGTTGCCGCGCATGATCGACCGCTGTGCGGCGCTGGCGCTGCCGTCCGGCACCGCGCCGCCCCAGGCTTGGCCGGTGCCGGAACTCAACGTGTCCCGTGACGAGGTCGAAGCCTGGCGCAAAAAACGCGGGCTGAACGGCGATGATCATCGGGTCGTGGCGCTGGCGCCGGGCGCGGTTGGGCCATCGAAACGGTGGCCAACCGCCGCTTATGCCGCGCTTGCCCGCAGCCTGATCGCGGACGGCTTCGCGGTCTGGGTCCTGGGCGGTCCCGACGAAAAGGCGCTGGCAGCCGAAATCGTCGGCGACACGCCGGCCCGCGACCTCACCGGCAACGACCTGCGCGACGCGATCCTTGCGCTCGCCAGCGCCGCCGCGGCGGTTTCCAACGACTCCGGGCTCCTTCACGTCGCCGCGGCCCTCGGCACGCCGTCGATCGGAATCTTCGGACCGACCAGTCCCTGGCACTGGGCGCCGCTCAATCCGCTCGCCGAAATTATCGAAACCGAGATCGAACTTGCCTGCCGGCCCTGCCACAAGCCGGTATGCCGCCTTATCCACCACCGTTGCATGCGCGATATCGCGCCGGAACAGGTGCTCGCGGCCACCCAACGCGCCATCGCGACGGCGCCGCCGGGACATAAATCCGTACCGGCGGCATAAGGACGTATTCATCGAATTCATCGAATCGGTGTAGGCCCAACGCATGCGATCGATGGGTCGAAGGCCCCAACCTCAGCCACAAAGGTTGCCATGACTGTCCTGGTCACCGGCGGCGCCGGCTATATCGGCAGCCAGATGGTTCGTGAGCTAGTCGATGCCGGCGAACGCGTCGTCGTGCTCGACAATCTGTCCACCGGCCATCGCTGGGCGGTCGCTGAGGGCGTGCCGCTCATCGAGGGCGAGACCGGCGATCAGCCACTCGTATCACGACTTATTCGCGAGCACGGTATCGAAGCGATTATCCACTTCGCCGCCTCGATCGTGGTGCCGGATTCAGTGCGCGATCCGCTCGGCTATTACCGCAACAATACCGCGAACTCGCGCGCGTTGATCGAATGCGCGGTCAAAGGCGGGGTAAGGCATTTCATCTTTTCTTCGACCGCTGCGGTCTACGGCAATCCGGCGTCCGTACCGGTAGAGGAGGACGCGGCAACGCTCCCGATTTCGCCTTACGGCTGGTCGAAACTCATGACGGAAATCATGCTGCGCGACGCCAGCGCCGCGCATGGCCTGACGCACGTCATTTTGCGCTATTTCAACGTCGCCGGCGCCGATCCGAAGACGCGCGCCGGACAAGCGACCCCGGCCGCCACCCACTTGATCAAGGTCGCAGCCGAAGCGGCATTGGGGTTGCGAGCAAAGCTCGACGTTTACGGCACCGATTATCCGACGCCGGATGGCACTTGCATCCGCGATTACATCCACGTCTGCGATCTCGTTGCCGCGCATTCGGATGCGTTGCGGCATGTGCGGTCGGGCGGCCCTTCGCTAACACTGAATTGCGGTTACGGCCACGGCTTTTCGGTGCTCGAAGTGATCGAAACGGTCAAGCGCGTGTCGGGGGTGGATTTCAAGGTCGAACACGCACCGCGGCGCCCGGGCGATCCCGCCCGCATCATTGCGGCGAGCAACCGGGCGCGCACGGCGCTCGATTGGCGGCCGCGTTTCGACGATCTGACAACCATCGTCGGTCATGCGTTGGCCTGGGAACGCGAGCTTCAGAAGCGGTTCCCGCGGCCCACGTCGCGCGGTCACAATCTCGCTGAAATTACTTGAATATTCCGCGCTATCCGGGCATGGGAGGCGATCACGCCCCTGCCCGGCTGCGCGTTCCGACCGCAGCGTGGTAAAATGGACCACGCATGAAACCTGCCACGGCCAAAATCGCGGACGAGTATTCGACGCTTGCGCTCGTGCGCCGGCTGTTGCTCGACGAGGCGCTAGTACATTGGCCGCGCTACGCCATCGCTTTTGCGCTGATGGGTGTCGCCGCCGCCGCGACCGCGCTCACCGCCTATTTGCTGGGCTCGATGACCAATGAGGCCTATGTCAACCGCAATTACCACGGCATCGTGGTTATCGGCCTGATTGCCATGGTCATTTTCGTCGTGAAGGGATTCGCGACCTACGGTTCGACCGTCATCCTGTCGTGGATCGGCAACTCGATCATCGCGGACAATCAACGGCGCATGTTCGACAAGCTCTTGCGCCAGGATATCGGTTTCTTCTCCGATCGCCATTCGTCGGAATTCATCGCCCGTCTCACCACCGGCGCCGCCGCCGTCAGCGGGGTGATCAATCTCCTCATCACGGCAATTGGCCGCGATCTGATGTCGCTGATCGGGCTTTGCATCGTGATGGTGATCCAGGATCCGGTCATGTCGATCGGCGGGTTCATCATGGCGCCGCCGGCTTTCTTCTTCTTGCGCAAGCTGATCCGCCGCGTGCGCGGCATCGCGCGCATGCAGTTCACCGGCGGCACGCGCATCATCGAGACCATGCAGGAGGCGCTGCAGGGCATGCGCATGGTCAAGGCTTTCGGCCTGGAAGACGAGATGCGGCGCCGGCTTGGAAAAAGCGTCGCCGAGGTGCAACACGAATCCAACAAAATGGCGCGGGTGTCGAACCGCGCCAGTCCGATGATGGAAATGCTCGGCGGCTTCACGGTGGCGCTGGCGACGATCTATGGTGGCTACCGCGTCATCGAGACCGGAGCAACGCCGGGCGAATTCGTCTCCTTCATGGCGGCGTTTTTGCTCGCCTACGAGCCGGCCAAGCGGCTGGCGCGGCTGAATATCGACCTCAACAACAACCTGGTCGGCGTGCGCGTGCTCTACGAGGTCGTGGACAGCCCGGCGGGCGAACCGAACGACGACAATCTGCCCGAGCTAGCGTTGACCACCGCGCGCGTCGAATTCGCCGATGTCAGCTTCGGCTACCGCTCCGATACGCCTGTACTGCGCGACATGAGCTTTGTCGCAGAGCCCGGCAAGGTCACCGCGCTGGTCGGCCCTTCGGGCGGCGGCAAGACGACGGTGCTCAACCTTTTGCTGCGCTTCTATGACGTCAACGCCGGCCGCGTGTTGGTCGACGGCCAAAACGTCGCCGCAGTATCGCGCCACTCGCTGCGCGGCAAAATCGCCTATGTCGGCCAGATCGTGCACCTCTTCCGCGGCACCATCCGCGAAAACATCGCGCTCGGCAGACTCGACGCCAGCGAGGTTGAGATCGTCGCCGCCGCCAAGGCCGCACATGCGCACGATTTCATCATGAATTTCCCGGGCAATTACGACACCCAGGTCGGCGAGCACGGCTTGCAACTGTCCGGCGGCCAGCGCCAACGCATCGCCATTGCGCGCGCCTTGATCAAGAACGCGCCGATCATCCTGCTCGACGAAGCGACCGCGGCACTCGATTCGGAATCCGAGCGCCTGGTGCAGGATGCGATCGCCGAACTCTGTAAGGGCCGTACCACCCTCGTCATCGCGCATCGGCTCTCCACGATCATGCACGCCGATTGCATTCTCGTGGTCGAGACCGGCGTGATCGTGGAATCCGGCCGCCATGAGGAGTTGCTGCGCAAGGGCGGCCGGTATGCTTCGCTGTACCGGTTGCAGCTCAAAGAAGAGCCGCCGGCGCCGGATCTGCACGATACGCTTATCGAGCAGGTTGCCGCCGCTCAATATTGAGCGCTGAAGGCGCTGGCGGTACCGAATTCACCCTGAGACGACGCGCACGCGCCGTAGGTCGGCCTTGAAATGCCGGCGAAACAGGTTCTTGACAGCCTCCCGCAACGGTTGAATCCTGCCCAGGAGAGATCGAGAGGCAGGAGATGCAGAGCTTTATCCTTTCGGCCGCCCTCGCCTTCATTGTCTACGAATTTTTGGCATATACCCGGCCGCCCTCAAAATACGTTTACACATTCACAGTCGGGGAAATCAGCGTAAGATTTGGCAGGACGTCAGCGCTGCTGGCGCGATACGTGTTTCTGGCCGCTTTGGCTTCGGCATTTTTATTTTTCGCGCTCGGCCTACACCGCTACTCGCCCTTTCATAACGTGAATATCGCATTGGGCTTTGTCTGCGGACCAATGCTCGGAATTTGGCTCAATTCGATACTCCGGCTTCCTCCAAGCGAAGGTCTCCGCCGGGGCCAGATCCTCGGCGGAATTGGCTTGGTGATTCTCTGCTTTCTCGGATCCGTGGGAAACGAAGGTGCGGAATTGATCCGGCGCTACGCAAAACACATCAGCAGCCTCAAATTTGGCGTCGCGGAATTCTCATTTGTCGAAAAAAACCGCGGCGATACGACGCCGGGATCACCATCTAACCCGCCGCCCGATCCGCGCTCCTCGGGTCGAGGGCCTGCAAACAACTTTTCGCTATCTCGGGGCCTACAATATGCAAGCCAACTTGGCCCATGGTTTATCGAACGCGACATTCAGTACCTTGGGCTGCTCAAGGCATCCGACGATAGATTCGAGGCGACAAGGAAACTTTCAGCGGAAGTCATCGAACCGCCGCTTGGCTGTTTGGCGGATTGGTCTCAGACCGCCGCGGATTCAGCTTCCATCGAGCCGCATTTGCGTGCCTATGCCGGTATATTCCGATATTTGCACGATCTCGGGAACGACGCTCACCGAAAGAAGTTTGTCGACGATTTCGTTAATCAGTCCCAAGCGCTCGCTTCCGATGCAGAACTGTTCGCCGCCTCGCGGAAAGACAGTCCATGTCGGAAACTTCAATCGATCACGTCCGCCAGCGCAAAAGAAGATGTTGGTGCGACGCCCAAAGATGAATTTGAGGAGCGACCCTATTTTGCCATCCTCCATGCCAGCTTGTTGGCGCAGCTTGGCCAGTATCAGGCGAGCGGGGCCATCCTCGATGACTGGTTGATCAACAAAACATCGCGGAAGAATACTAAAAACTGGAAAGCCGCGGATGATTGGTTCGAATTGCGCGCGCGGTCGGTTCTCGCGGCCTACACCGAAGAGTGGATCGGCAGCAACGAAGCAAGTGTCACGACGGAGCTTCGCAACGAGCATCTGAAAAATATGGATATTTTACGAGCAGGCTTGAGGCGGCTATTTCCAGCCTCGGGATACTTCGCAACGCTCTTGGATAGCGCCACTCGGCAGAGCGCCATCGAATATATAACGCCGGGCGTCTGCCGTTATCGTGATGAAGACGCGTCACTTTGGCGGAAGCTATTCACATCCTATATTACGATTGAGGTCACTTACGATCAGAACACATTGCTGTATCCCATTGCCGATTACGACGCGAATTATGCCGAGGAAACCACCGATAGCCTGCGGGCGCTGGTCAACTTGGATTTGTCCTGCGTCACCGACGACGTCGATGGCCGAGTGCTCTACGGCCAGATTCTGGAAGCCTATGCTCGCAACGCAATACTGTACTCGGACGCCCGGCGCGATATGGAAAGCGACAGTATTAGAGAAACCCGCTTTGACGGCGCAATGACTGCGACGCTTAAGGGACTGGAGCTGGTCGAGAAGTCTGCGAAAGTCGACGAGGCCAATTTGGTCGGTAAGCCCTACCCGGCTCGCATAGCCGAAACTGACGCCCTCGCCACCCAAGCGGCGCTGATGATTTCAAAAAGACGCCTCAAGGCGCTCAGGGAGGACTAATTCCGGCATGCGCCGCCGCTATGGCAGTCAGGACCAGACAAATTGTCATGAACATCGCCCATGCTTTGAACATGACCGGCCTCCAGATCGCGGAAAATCCGGTTCTATATAGCACCTCCAGGGAGTAAATGTCAGCTCAACAATTAGCGATCGTGTAGACTTCCCGATGACCTCCGTTTAAGTTCCTGTACCGACGCGATTTTTTCGCAAATCCGACAGTGCCGCCCGTGTCAGTTCCGATGCCGTCCACGGCGGTGCTGGTCCCGCAATCTCCGATCATCGTTTCATTGACCGTAACGCCGCGTGGGCTATAAACCCGCATCCCTCCAACATGAAACGGCCCATGAGCACCGACGCAAAAAGCTATGTGATCCCGCAACCGCCGCAGGCTGCAATTCCGGTCGCCGGCACCGACAAATACTTTCCGGTCCGCCGCCTGTGGTGCGTCGGCCGCAATTATCTCGAGCACATCAAGGAGATGGGCAACGACGTGCGCGAGCCGCCATTTTTCTTCGCCAAGCCGGCCGACGCCATCGTGCCGGACGGCGGCACATCGCCCTATCCGTCGCTGACCAAGGACATGCATCACGAGGTCGAGTTGGTCGTCGCGCTCAAGAGTGGCGGCCGCAATATCAAGACCGAAAGCGCGCTCGATTGCGTCTACGGTTACGGCGTCGGCATCGACTTGACACGCCGCGATCTGCAATTCGCCTCGCGCGAGATCAAGCGGCCGTGGGAAATTGGCAAAGCGTTCGACCATTCGGCGCCCTGCGGGGCGCTCAAGCCCGCGGCCGAGACCGGACATCCGTCCAAGGGACGCATCACGCTCAAGGTCAACGGCAAGGTCCGCCAGGACGGCGACCTCAACCAGATGATCTGGAACGTGCCGGAAATCATCTCGAAGTTGTCGGAGATGGTCGAACTTGCGCCGGGCGACATCATCATGACCGGCACGCCGTCCGGCGTCGCCGCGACCGTCGCCGGCGACAAGATCGAATGCGAGGTCGAGGGCGTCGGGACACTTAGCGTCTCCATCGGTCAGCCGCTGAAGTAATCGTGGCCCGGATTGCTCAGAACGCAATCCGGGGCTGCTCCTCCTGAATTTCGCTCCCACACAAACCCGATCGCAATCGGGTGCGATGCCTGAAGTCGCACGAGATGAGGCGCGGCAACAACGCGGCCGCATTCGGCTTTTGCGCTACGTCAATGCACTGTCACAGAGCACGGCGCATAAGGGCGCAGTGCCGTCTGATTCTCTTTGCGGATTTAGCCAAGCCTGGGATGGAACTCGGATAAACGTCGCGCATTGTAAAGGAAGCTGGAAGCTGAATTGGAGATCGCCATGGGCGCCGCCCGCCGTGTGACTTTACGCGTGCAACCGCCAGTTCCATTTGGCGACGTCACGATGGTGCCAGCGCTGCTCAGCGGCCGGCCCGAAGCCGACATGGCCCGCGCCATGGCGGAGGCCCTTGCCGGCATCGAGGCGCCGACCGCAGCCGACGTCTATAAGCAGCTCCGTCAAGCCTTCCCGCTGGCGCCGCTCAGCGCCCGGGTGAGCGCGCTTGCCACCTTGATGGAGCGCATCCGGCGTCCGACGCACTGAGGAAGAGCAGCCTTTTACAATCCGAGATAGGCGCTCCGCACCCGGTCGTCGGCCAGCAATTCTGAGCCGGTGCCTGAGAGCGTCACCCGACCGTTTTCCAGCACATAGGCGCGGCTCGCAAGCTTGAGCGACAGCGCCACGTTCTGTTCAACGAGCAAGCAGGTGACGCCGTCGCGGTTGAGATCGCGAATGATTTCGAGCACGTTATGAACGATGGCCGGCGCCAGACCGAGCGAAGGCTCGTCGAACATGATCAGCTGCGGCGCGCCCATCAGGCAGCGGGCGATCGCCAGCATCTGCTGTTCGCCGCCCGACAGCGTGCCGGCCGGCTGACGCGCCCGCTCGGCGAGCACCGGAAACATCGCGAACGCACGTTCGCGGTTCCTAGTTCGCGCGGCGCGGGCGCGCGGCAGCATGGCGCCGGTGTCGAGATTCTCGCCCACCGACAGCGTTGGAAATACTTGCCGGCCCTCCGCAACTTGTCCAATCCCGAGATCGCAGACGCGATGACTGGGCCAGCCGCAAATATCGACGCCGCGAAAAAAAATCCGGCCGCGAGCCTGGCGATTCATACCGGCGATCGCGCGAATGAGGGTCGTCTTGCCGGCGCCGTTGGCGCCGACGATCGCGGCGATAGACCCTTCCTCGACGTCGAGCGAAACGCCATCGAGCGCCTGAGCATCGCCGTAGAACACTTCAAGGCCTTCGACGCGCAGCATCATACAGCCTCGATATCGAGAGGGGACTGGCCGAGGTATGACCGCACCACCGCGGGATCGCGCACGATCGCCTCCGGCGTGCCTTGGGCGATCGCCGTGCCGTGGTCGAGCACCAAAACCTGCTCGGCCAGCGCCATCACAGCGCGCATGACGTGCTCGATGAGAAGAATCGTCACCCCGCTGTCGCGGTTGATCTCGCGGAGCGTCGCCACCAGGCGATCGGTCTCGGTCGGCCGCAGCCCCGCCATGACCTCGTCGAGCAGCAACAGCCGCGGCTCGGTGGCGAGCGCGCGCGCGACTTCGAGGCGCTTGCGATCCGGCAATGTCAGATTCCCGGCGCGCTGGCGGCGCTTATCGAACAAATCGAGACGGCGCAGCAGCGTCTGCGCGTGCTCGCGCGCCGCGCCGACATCGCGCCGGTGGAGCAGCGCGCCGACGATGACATTGTCCTCGACGCTGAGCGCGGGGAACGGGCGCACGATCTGGAAGGTGCGGCCGATGCCGCGAACGCAAATCTCGTTGGGCGGGAGCCCGTCGACCCGCGCGCCGGCAAACGATATCGAACCGGCATCCGGCGCAAACACGCCGGCAATGGCGTTGAATAACGTCGTCTTGCCGGCGCCGTTCGGGCCGATCACGGCAAAGATCGCGCCCTGCGGTACAGCAAAGGTCAACTGATCGACCGCAAGAACGCCGCGGAACCGTTTCGTCAGTCCCTCGACTTCGAGCATCGCGGTCATGATTCCGTTTCCGTGAGCCCGAGGAGCCGCTTGAGCCAAGGCCAGACGCCATCTGGCCGCAACGAAATAATCGCCATCAGGGTTAGACCGTAAAACACCGCCTTGGCGCCGGGCACATTGATGCCGAGGCTGGCGGTCAGCGCGATCAAGCCTTCGCCGAGCGGCGTGAGGATGAAGGCGCCCACGATCGGGCCGAAAATCGTTCCCAACCCGCCGATCACCGGCGCCAGGATGATTTCGATCGAGCGACCGATATCAAAGGCCTGCGCCGGAAACAGGTTGTTGTAGTAGAATGCGATCAGCACGCCACCGATCGCGGTCATGCTTGACGAAATCAACACCGCAATCATCTTGACCCGGAACGCGTTGATACCCAGCGCCAACGCGGCCTGTTCGTCCTCCCGCACTGCGAGCCACTGAAACCCGATGCGCGAGCGGGCCAGCCACGCGGTCAAAACCGCCGCCGCCGCGGCCAGCGCCAGCGCGAGGTAATAGAACAGCAACGGACCGCCGCGCAGATTCCACCACTCCTGACTGCGCTGCGCGTCATAGAGCAGGAAAAGCCCCCCGGCGCCGCCGGTGAAGGGCATATTGTCGAAGGCGATACGGGTGAATTCGGCGAATGCGATCGTCAGCAACGCGAAATAGACGCCCTCGATCCCGAAACGGAATCCCAGCCAGCCGATGACCGCGCCGAACGTGGCCGCCACCGCGATCCCGGCAAACACGCCGAGCCAGGGACCGATCCCGAAATAGAACCACAACAGCGCTGCGACATAGCCGCCGAGACCGGCATAGAGCGCATGGCCGAGCGACAACTGCCCGGCAAAGCCCATCATCAGGTTCCAGGCCTGGCCGACATAGGCGAAATAGAAAATCAGTACGAAGATCGAGATCAGATAGCGGTCGAGCACCATCGGCGCGGCGAGCAAGAGCGCGATCGCAACCAGCAAAATGACCCGGCCCCGCTGCGGGATCGCCGACCACAGATCCTTCATATGCGGCGGCCCATCAGGCCCTGCGGGCGGAGCACCAGTACCGCCACGAGCAATGCAAAGGACACCATGCTCTTCATCGACGGCGCCATGAAGAAGCTCGCCAGCGCTTCCGAGACGCCAATCACGACGCCGCCGATCAATGCGCCAGCCATGGAACCGAGACCGCCGACGATGACGATGGTGAATGCGAGGAGCGTAAAGGCTTGCGACAACAAGGGACTTGCATCCGCGATCGGCACCATCAGCGCGCCGGCGGCGCCAACACAGGCCAGGCCGAGCCCGAAGGTCAGCGCATAGAGTCGCTTGATGTTGAGCCCGACGACCGCAGCGGCGGTGCGATTGTCTGCGCAGGCGCGAATGGCTGTCCCGGTCGCGGTATAGCGAAAAAACGCGAACAGCGCCGCCGCCACGACAAGCGCGCCGACGGCGGCGTAGACGCGCGCCTTGTCGATGAACAACGGTCCGATGGCATAACTATCGAACGAGTAAGACAGATTGGTCGGCCGGGCGTCCGGCCCGAAAATCATCAACAGACCGTTGACGATGACGATGGCGAGGCCGACCAAGAGGATGAATTGCTCATGCTCCGACCGGTCGACGAAGCGGTTGATGAGAACGGTCTGCAACGCGTAGCCGATCAGGAAAAACGCAGCCGCGATGGGGACAAGGGACAGGATCGGATCTAACCCGAGCGTCACGAACAACAGGTAAGCGGCATACATGGCGACCACGGCGAATTCGCCGTGCGCGAAATTGACCACCCGCACGACGCCAAAGATCACCGACAGGCCGAGAGCCATCAGACCGTAGACGAGCCCCGTCAGCACGCCTTCGATAACGACGTTGACGACGATGGCGAGATTCATTGTCCAACCTGGCGGTCTGCGGACCGAAGGGCGCCGCCTGCGCCGATCAAGTTCGCCCCTGCCAGCCCGGCATTGGCAGCACCGGCGCCGCCGTCGCGACATCGGCCGGCAGCGTCACGGTCGGCGTCTTATTGCGGTTCTGGACTGCCGCCGAGGGGATGCCGACGTTCTGTCCCTTCTCGTCGAACTGGATCGGCGGTCCGATCATTACGTGGTCGGCGATCTTGGTGGCCCGTACCGCTTTCATCAACTCGACGCCGTTGGCGGTGCCGGCGCTCTTAAAGGCCGCGGCCGCCACCAGCAAAGCTTCGTAGGTGAGGCCGACGTTGAAGCATTCCACCGCAAAGCGATATGTCGGATTGGCCGCCGTAAACGCCGCCTCGAGCGCTTGCGTCATCTGCGATTTCGGGTTGGCCCACGGAATATTGAAAAGTGCATAATCCGAAAGCGGTCCGAGCGCCTTGTAGAATTCCTCGTCATAGAGGCCCGGCGAGCCGGGCGAGATGATGCCCTTGGGTTCAAAGCGCTGTCGCACCATGTCGCGCACGAGCTTGATCGCATCGGCGGCCCGGGTCACCACCAGCAACAGGTCGGGATTGAGCGACCGAACCTTAGTCACTTCGACCGAGAGATCCTGCGCCTTGGGATCATAAGCGATGGAATCGAGCAACGTAAACGGCAATCCGGCAGTCGGAAACAGGTGGTCCATGGCTGCACGCTGTGCCGTACCGAAGGTGTCGTTGGCGTGCAGAAACACCGCGGTCTTGGCGTCGAGCTTAGTCGCATACAATAGGTTCGCGATCAGCCGCAGCCCGTTGCTGACCAGCATCCCGCCGGTGGGAAAATTGCGCACCAGGAATTTATAGCCCTGCTCGGTCAGTTGCGGCGCCGCGCCGATATTGACGATCAGCGGCACCTGCCGCTGCTCGCAGACCTGGGCCATCGCCAGCGTGGACGCGGAATCGAAAGCGCCGACGACGGCCTGCGCGCCGTCATCGATCGCGCGCTCGGTCTGGGTGCGCGCCACGTCGGCGTTTGACTCGCAGTCGATATGGACCAGGTCGACCTTGTAGCCATAGTCCGCAAGGACCATCGGCGAAATCAGCGCGCCGCGGTGACAGCTCTGACCGGCCGGAGCGAGGTAGCCGGAGCTCGGCAACACCACCGCGATTTTCAGCGCTGCGCTCTGCGCACGAACAATCGCCGGCGCGGCAAGGGTCGCGGCCGTCGCGGCCGCGCCGGCAAGAAGGCGGCGGCGGCTGGGCTGCCTGAGAATACGTGTCATACGGTCGCTTGTCATGGCGATATCCCCCCTCACATTGGTCGAAATGCTAGAAAACGCCTGCGCCCGCGGCAAGGCCGATGATGCGTCCAAAAGCTGCGTCATCGCCGCAGCGAGGCGCGAAAGCCGATGATTCTGGCCGTTGCGCGTGACCAGCATAAGCCCGACCGGGAGCGCGGCTGCAAGCGGCCATGAGATGGCACAGAGGGGCGTTCGCTGCAGGCTCGAGCGGTAAAGCTCCACCTCTGAAATTCACCGGCCGCCCCACCCTCGCCGAGACCTCAGATGTGCATCACCATCGACGGTTTGAGATCCTTGATCGAGGGCGCACCGGCTTGCTGCATGGCGACCGACAATTCGGTGCGCAGGAGTTCCAGCACGCGATCGACGCCAGCTTGGCCGAACGCGCCCAGCCCCCACAGATACGGCCGGCCGACCGCGACTCCTTTGGCCCCCATGCACAGCGCCTTGACGATATCGGTGCCGCGCCGGAAACCGGAATCGACCAGCACCGGCATGGTGCCGGCGACCGCAATGATCTCGGGCAGCGATTCGATGGTCGAGCGTCCGGATTCGTCGGCGCGGCCACCGTGGTTCGACACGATAATGGCGTCGATCCCGGTCTCGGCGGCGATCTTGGCGTCTTCCCAAGCCAGGATACCCTTGAGCACCATTTTCATCTTGGTCAGGTCGCGCAGCCGCTTGACGGTGTCCCAGGTCAGCGTCGGCGCCTGAGTGTTGGTGAGGCCGGACAGATCGGCGCCCTGGTACATCGGCATATCTCTATTCGCCGCGGCGACGCTGGAGTTGTCGTGGCAGGTCGAACATTGCCGCGTATCGGTCCGCCGCAGACGCGCCAGATCTTCCTGATTGCGCCCGCCGGTGCGGTCGACCGTGACGGCGACCGCGATCGAGCCTTGTCGCTCCATGCTCAGCACGTGATGTTTGGCGACTTCAAACTTGTTGGTGGCGTAGAGCTGTGACCAGATCGGCCGGCCACGCGCGGCGATCACATCGGCGACCGATGCCGTCGCCTGGGTCGACAGGATCATGAGGTGATCGCCGGTCTTGGCCGCACGCGCGACGCCTTCCTCGCCGTCGGGATGATAGGCGCGATGCTCGCCGGCGGGCGCGAGGATGATCGGGGTCTCGTATTTCTGGCCGAGTATCTCCGTGCTCATGTCGATCTTGCTGACGTCGACCAGTCGCCGCGGCCGCAGCTGGAATTTCTGAAACCCCTCGCGATTGGCGCGGAGCGTAACGTCGTCATCGATGCCCGACGCCATGTAACCGAAGTGGGCAGGCGGCACGTTCTTGTGCATCACCGGCTCGAAATCGAATACATCGAGTGCCTCTTTCGGGCTCGCAATCAGGTGCTCGTAGTCGCGCGGCGCCCACACGAAGGGATCGGGCGGCCGCTGCGGGAAGACGCCCTCCTGTGCCAGTGCGGCAACGCTGGTGCCGGCGAACAGCGGACTTGCGGCGAGAAACTGAATAAACCGGCGGCGGCTGGTGGCTTGATCGACGACGGGCGTCATGATGGAAGCTTCTCCCCCAAACGGTGCCGCTTCCTTGCGGCTTACTTGCATCCTAGCGGGAGAAAACGGCAATTGAAACCGACGGCGGCGACCGCCCGTTGGCACATTGCAAAACCGGCTGCCGACCTGCCATCATAAGCGCCGTCAGGCTCTAGAGGAATCGCCGCGATGCCAAATGCCAGTCCAACCATCACCTTCATCGGCTTCGGCGAAGCCGGCCAGGCGATCGCCGCGGGGCTGCGCGAGGCCGGCGTCAAGCGAATGGCCGCCTGGGACATCCTGCTTCCGAAGCCTGAGGGCGACAAGCTGCGACAGGCCGGCGAAGGCAGCGGCGTGCGCTGCGCCGGATCCGCCGCGGATGCCGTGCGCGGCGCCGATATTGTCGTCTCGGCGGTCACCGCCGCTTCGAGCGTTGAAGCCGCGCTTTCGACCAAAGCGCATCTTCACGGCACACCGTTCTTCCTCGACATCAATTCGGTTTCGCCGGGCCGCAAGCAAGAGACCGCGAAGCTCCTAGGCGATGCCGCCCGTTACGTCGATGTTGCAGTGCTGGCGCCGATCCATCCGGCGCGACACCAGACGCCGATGCTGCTCGCGGGGATAGCCGCCGCGGCCGTTGCGCCGACGCTTGCCGCGCTCGGCATGCGCGCCAGCATCGCCGGACCGGAAATTGGCGCCGCCGCAGCGATCAAGATGGTTCGCAGCGTGATGATCAAAGGCATCGAAGCGCTGACGCTGGAGTGCTTTCTGGCCGCGGCCCGTGCCGGCGTCATCGACGAGGTCGCCAATTCGATGAAGAATAATTATCCCGGTCTCGATTGGGCGAAGATCGTGCCCTATAATCTCGAACGTATGGCAAACCACGGCGAACGGCGCGCCGCCGAAATGGAAGAGGCCGCCGATACGCTGCGCGAACTCGGCGTTGAGCCGCTGATGGCAACGGCGACGGTCAAGCGCCAGCGCGAAATGGGTCAGATCGGTACCAGGCAATCGGTGCGCGGGGTGCTCGACAAAGACCGCGCCACAATGCTTCGCGCCATCAGCGCGGCCGCGCGCGACCGGAACTGATTGCTAGGGCGAACCGCCGCGACCTTGCTGGGCGATGAATTCCGCGAGCCATTGAAAGGACGCCTTCGGCGTGCGCTTGAGCGTTGCAAAATCCACCCGGATGACGCCAAAGCGCCGGCGATAGCCTTCCGCCCATTCGAAATTGTCCAAGAGCGACCAGACGAAATAGCCGCGCAATTTGACCCCGGCGGCAAATGCGCGCTGCGCGGCGGCGATATGGGCACGCAGATAAGCTGTCCGCTCGTCGTCGTGAACGACGCCGTCAGCCGCGACCGCGTCCTCGAAGCAGGCGCCATTCTCGGTCACGTAAAGGTCGAGGTCGCCGTAACGTTTTGAGATTGAGATCAGTTCCTCGGTCAGACCCGAGGCTTCGATCGGCCAGCCCATCGCCGTCGATGGCGTGCCGGCCGGCACCGCGCCGAACCAGGCGCCGAACAGGCTTTGCGGCGCATCGGCGACATACATCGGCGCGTAATAATTGACCCCGAGAAAATCGAGCGGCTGATGGATCGTCGCCAAATCGCCATCGGCGAGAAGCGGCGCGAATTCGCTCGCGACCGGCGCCGGATAGGCGCCGAGAACGAGTGGATCGAGGCCAGCGCCGTTCCACATCGCGTCGAAGCGCTCGGTGGCGCGCCGATCCACGTCGCTGGCCGACGACGGTCGCGCCCGCTGCAGCGAGAGGACGGTGCCGATGCGAAGGTCGGCCCGCTCGGACCGCAACGCTTGCACGGCGCGGCCATGGGCGAGATTCTGGTTGTGCATGGCGGCGAGCATGTTCGGCAGGCCCTTGATGCCGGGCGCGTGCTCGCCGAGGCCGTGGCCGAACAGCGCATGGATGTTCGGCTCGTTGAAAGTCGCCCAATGCTTGACCCGGTCGCCGAGCCGCTTGGCGACGATGCGGGCATAGTCGGCGAATTTTTCCGTGATATCGCGGCTGAGCCAGCCACCGTTGTCCTGCAGCGCCTGCGGCAGATCCCAATGATACAGACACAGCCACGGCGTGATGTCGCGCGCGAGCAAGCCGTCGACCAGCCGCTCGTAGAAATCTAGGCCGCGCTGTTCGATGGCGCCTGAGCCGGAAGGCAGGATGCGCGGCCACGCCGTCGAAAAGCGGTAAGCGGCGAACCTGCCGCGCGCCAGCAGTTCGATATCCTCGACCCAATGGTGATAATGGTCGCAGGCGATGTCGCCGGTATCGCCGCCTTTGACCCGGCCGGGTGTGTGCGAAAAGACGTCCCAGATGCTTGGGCCGCGACCATCGACACCGACCGCGCCTTCGATCTGATAGCTCGACGTCGACGCGCCCCAGATGAAATCTTCGGGAAATGGGAGTTCTTCGGCGCCTGCGGGATGCGAAGGCGAAACTCCAGCAAAGGCAATCGGCCCAAGCGCCGCCGCAAGCACGTGTCGGCGCGACACGGTCAGCATCGCTGCGGCGCAGGCATCGTCACCGCCGCCTGCCCTTGCGGCGCTCGCGCGGGGTGACGCGCGAGCGTTTCGGCACCGGCCGGCGCGTCGCCTTGGCGGCGCTCTTCCGCGGCGGCATGCCGCCTGCAGCCTCGAGCCGCATGCTCCAATATTCCCAGGTTCGCCCGACGACATTCGGCAGCTGGCCGAGCACGCCGGCAAGTTTGACCTCGCCGCGATGCAACGGCTGCGGCGCGCCGAGCGCCAGCGCGCGGAGCTGATAATCGGCGTTCTGGCACATGAAGATCGAGCGCGACACCAGTTCCTTCAACCCGCTGCCGACCACGGTCGCGCCATGGCGGTTGAGCAGCACGGCGTTATGTGGCCCGAGCGCGCGCGCCAGCGATTGGCCCTCCTCCGGCTTCACGACCAGAAGATTGGTGTCGCCGAATTCATCGTATTGATCCCAAAATGGCAGGTCCTCGCCCATGGTCGCGCCGAGATGAAACACCGGCACGATCGGCTTGCCGGCGATGGCGAACGGCATGATCGCCGGCGCATGGTGATGGCACACCGCCATGACGTCGCTGCGCGCCTGATAAATGCAACCGTGAATGACGCGCTCCGCGTAAAGATGCACCTTGACAGGCCGCACCGGGACTGAATCCAGCGTATATTCGAGAATATCGTCGGGCTCGATCAACAGCGGCGAGCGCGAGCGCGACAATAGATAACGGCTCGGATCAGTCGGATGGCGCACGCTGACATGGCCGAAGGCGTCGAGCACGCCCTCATGCGCCAGGATACGATTGGCAAGCGCCAGTTCCTCGACCAGATCGGTCATTTTATCGGGCACAGTTTCCCCCTTGTTATCGCCGCTTCGGCGAGCCGATTATCATGACGGCTCAATTCGCGCAAAAAAAGCTTCATGCGGGGGATGCGGCACGACGCGGCAAGACGATCCTGAATTCGGTGAAGCTGTCGGGCACGGAATCGACCACAATCGAACCGGCATGCTGTTTGACGACAATGTCGTGACTGATCGAGAGGCCGAGCCCGGTGCCTTCTCCGGCCGGCTTGGTGGTGAAGAACGGATTGAACATTTTCTCTCTCACCTCGGGCGGCACGCCGGTGCCGTTATCGCGGATGGTGATCTCAACGCGGTCACCGAGGTCTTTTGTCGTTGCCGCGAGCGTCGGCTCAAAAGCGTCATTGCCGACCTCCGAATTGCGCCGAGACGCGGCGTAGAAACCGTTGGAAATCAGATTCAGCAGGACTCGCGTGATCTCTTGCGGATAAAGATCGGCCTCACCCGCCGCGGGATCGAACGACTTTTCGAGCGTTATATTGAAGCCCTGCTTCTCCGCTCGCGCGCCATGGTAGGCGAGATTGAGGCTTTCCTCGACCAAGCCATTGATGTCGACGGAGCGGCGCTCGCCCGAGCCCTCGCGCGAATGCAACAGCATGTTCTTGACGATCGAGTCGGCGCGCTTGCCGTGCTGGACGATCTTCTCAAGATTCCCTTGAAGCATGTCCGCAATCTCGCCGATCTGCGCGCGCTGCTCGCTGTCGAGGGTCGGGCCGGCAAGCGCCTCGCGCAATTCATCGATCAGTTCGACGGAGACGGCCGAGAAATTATTGACGAAATTGAGTGGATTCTTGATTTCGTGCGCGATGCCGGCTGTTAACTGGCCGAGCGAAGCAAGTTTTTCCGTCTGCACCAGGCGGTCTTGCGCGGCGCGCAACTCATCCAGCGACTTTGCCAGTTCCCGCGTACGCTGCTGTTCGGCCTCGAACAGCCGCGCATTCTCGATTGCGATCACCGCCTGGTCGGCAAAAGTCGTGGCCAGCTCGATCTGCTTGTCGGTGAACGGCCGCGCCTCACTTCGCATCAGGACAAGCACTCCTGTGGGAGCGCCTTCGCGGAGCAAGGGGACGCCGAGCAGTGTACGGACCTCCGCAACCTTGATCACATCGGTCATTCTATAGTCCGGATCGGCCGTCACGTCGGCAATGTGGATGGTTTCGCCCTTGAGCACCGTACGACCGACGACCGAGCCCGTTCCGCCCGGAATCGGGTGATCGGCCATGAACGCCTTAAATTCCGGAGTGAAGCCATACATCGCGACGCCCCGATAGCCATCGCCCTGCGCGCGATTGATCGATGCCTTCTCCGCTTCGCATAGCCGGGCGGCGGATTCGACAAGCGTATCGAGCACGATCTGCAGATCGAAAGTCGAACGACTAATGATCTTGAGCACGTCGGCGGTGGCAGTCTGCTGCTGCAGCGATTCGCGCAATTCGCTGAGCAGCCGCGTGTTCTCGATGGCGATAACGGCCTGCGCGGCGAAATTCTGCACCAACTCAATCTGCTTGTCGGTGAAGGGGCCGGCCTCGTCCCGATAAAACAGGATGGAGCCAATCAGCTCGTTGTCCCTCAGCAGCGGCACATTGAGAAGCGCTCTGGCGCCGGCGAATTCGAAGAGTTCGCGGCCCGCTTCCTTGTCCACCGCAAGGTCCGGAACGTGCACGACGCTCTTGGTGCGAACCAGACGTTCAAGGTTATGCCCCGGAGTCGGCCGGATCAGCGGGTCTTGCCGCCATCTTTCGGCGAATGCGGGCGGCAATCCCTGCATGACGATGCTGCGGAACGCGTCGCCCTCACGCAACGATAGCGCGCCGAATTTGGCGCCGCAGATCCGAACCGCGTTCTCCAACATGGCCCTGAACACGGGCTCCAGTTCGCCCGGCGACGTGCTGATAACGCGCAGCACGTCCGCCGTGGCCTTCTGTCGCTCTAGCGACTCGCTCAGCTCGGCGGTGCGCTGCTGCTCGGCCTCGAAGAGCCGCACGTTCTCGATGGCGATCACCGCTTGGTCGGCGAAGGTTTCGGCAAGACTGATTTCCTTGTCGGTGAAGGGCTGCACAACGCTGCGCTGCAGCAGCAAAGCGCCGACCGGCGTTCCTTCGCGCAGCAACGGGACGCCAAGCATGGTGCGGACGTTGCCCGACCGCGACCTGCCCGCCACGCCTGGGTCCGCATCAGCTTGCGCGTCGATGAGGTGTACCGATTTGCCCGTAATTGCGATGCGACCGGCTATCGACCCTGGTTCCCCCGTGACAGCCCGCTCCATGCGGGCCTGATGCTCCGGCGAAAAGCCATAATTAGCGACATTATGGTATAGGTCGCCCTTCACCAGACGGATCGCCGATTTTTCAGCCCGGCACAACCGTGCTGCCGACTCGACCAGAGTATCGAGCACAACTTCCAGATCGAATGTCGAGCGGCTGATGACCTTGAGTACGTCGGCGGTGGCGGTCTGCTGCTGCAACGATTGCCGCAATTCGCTGAGCAGCCGCGTGTTCTCGATGGCGATGACTGCCTGGGCGGCGAAGTTCTCCACTAATTCGACCTGCTTGTCCGTAAAGGGACGAACCTCCTGGCGAAAAACGGCCATCACACCGACCAAGTCGTCGTCCTTGAGCATGGGAACGATCAGCAAAGTGCGAATACCGCCGATTTCGACGCCGCCCACGGCCATAGGATCGCGCTCGAGATAGGCTAGATCTTGACTATAGTCAGCGATGTGCAAGGTACGCCGCGTTGCGACGACGCGGTTATGCGGATGCAGCGGGCTGGCCCTCGGCTTATCGCGTTGCAGAAATGTCAAAAAATCTTGCGGCAAACCAAATCCGGACAGCAGTTTCGGACCGCTGTCCTTGACCGCGAAGATCCCGCCAAATTGTGCGCCGCAAATGCGCATGGCGTTTTGCAGGATGGTTTGGAACACGGGATTCAAATCGCCGGGCGAACTTGAGATCACCTTGAGTACGTCGGCGGTCGCCGTTTGTCGCTCCAGCGACCCGCGCAATTCGCTGAGTAGCCGCGTATTCTCGATGGCGATGACGGCCTGGGCGGCGAAATTCGTCACCAGCTCGATCTGCTTGTCCGTGAACGGCCGAACCTCCTGACGATAAATACTGAAGGTGCCGACCAGGACCCCGTCCTTCAGCATGGGAACCGTCAGCAGCGTACGAATGCCGCCTGCATCGCTTCCGGCCACGAGGAGCGGATCGCTGCGACTGATGTAACCATTGAGTTCCCGGGTGTCGGCGATGTGGACAGTGCGACACGCGCGTACGACCTGCCCAAGGCCGCTCTCGGGGCCGGGACGAATAGGACCGCACCCGAGGTATTCGCGAAATGCCTCCGGCAGCCGATGCTCCGCAAGGAAACGAAATGCACCATCTTCGTAGAGCGCCATAGCGCCGAAGTTGGCCTCGCAGATACGCGTCGCGTTCGCCAACATGGCGTCGAAAACCGGCTTCAGGTCGCCCGGCGACGAACTGATGACCTTGAGAACTTCCGATGTCGCCGTCTGTTGCTCCAGCGATTTGGTCAGATCGTCGGTACGCTGCTGCAATTCGTTGAGCAGCCGCGTGTTCTCGATGGCGATGACGGCTTGGTTTGCAAAGCTCGTCAGCAGTTCGACCTGTTTGTCGGTGAACGGCTTAACTTCCTGACGGTATACCGTGACGGCGCCGATCAATTCTTTGTCCTTGAGCATCGGCACGCTGACCGCGCTACGCACGCCGGTCAGGGTTGCAAAGCCGCGCCGCTGCGGATCATCCCGATAGGCCGGATCGTTCGCAACATCGGCAATTTGGACAGCGCGCTTCGTCTTTGCCACCCGCGCAAGCGCGGTGTTACCCGTCATGCTCAGCAGCGGGTTGCGTTGTCTCGCTTGAAGATACGCTGCCGGGACGTTGTGACCCGCGGCGGTCCGATAAAAATCGCCCTCGCATAGCATCAGAGCGCCAAAACTAGCGTGGCAAATACGCGTCGCATTTTCCAGGATCACCTCGAACACGCGCTGCAAATCGCCACGAGACGAACTGATAACGCGCAGTACTTCCGACGTCGCAGCCTGCTGCTCCTGCGCCTCGCGCAGTTCGCGGGCGAGCCGCTCAAGCTCGGGCTCGCGGCCTTCGGCAGAGGGACGGCGCACGGCCTTCGGCGCGGCGCGGCGCTTTGGCGTTGCCGCCTTGCGGCGTCGCGCTTTAACCGGTTTGACGCCTACGCTGGAGCGCCCTCGCATTGCCCTTCCCTAGGTTCGCGACATGGTTTTCACTCTTTCGACCATGCCCTAGTCCATCGCGATCCGCGTACCGGTCGCTCCGTTCAATAGCCGCTTGAGGTGAAAGCTGGCGAGCTGATCGTCCGCTACCTTGCCGATATGCGCGGCGAATGCCGCGATCGAACCCGGGTCGCTGGCTTCCAGCTTGGCAAAGGCATCGAGATAACTTTTCGTCGCCGGAGTCTCGTATTGTTCGCGCGTGAGCGGCTCGAACGCCCGCATCCCTTCGGACCTGCCGCGCAGCATAAGGTCGCCCACGGGTCTTCCACGGAATTCCTTCACCTTCGCGGCGAGCGGCGCGCTCACGCAGATGCGGGTGCCAAGTTGTTTGTTGCCGGCCTCCAGCCGCGCCGCGACGTTGATGGTGTCGCCATAGGCGGTGTAGTCGAAAAACCGGCCGCCGCCGAAATTGCCGACAATCGCGGGCCCGGCGTGAACCCCGATGCGAGTGACGCCGAGCGCAACGCCCTTCTTATGCCAGCCCGCCCGGAACGATTCGGCGAAGTCGTCCAAGGCCAATGCGCAAGTGACGGCGCGGGCGGCTGCGTCCGGTTGCTCGCCCGGCGCGCCGAATAGCACGTGCAAGGCGTCGCCGATGATTTTTGCGACCGTGCCGTCATGCGCGAAAACGATGTCGGTCATGCCACCGACATACTCGCTGAGCAACGGCGCGAGCACACTGGGCTCCAGCGTCTCGACGAGTGCGGTAAAACTGGCGATGTCGGTGAACAGCGTCGCGATGTCGCGGCGCTGTCCGCCGAGGTCGACCGCATCGGAATCGCCGGCAAGCCGTTCGGCGAGGTTGGGCGAGAAATACCGTGACAGCGAGGCGTGCGCCCGCTCCGCCGCGACTTGGCGTCGCCGCGCCTCGCGCAGAGTTTCGACATGCCGGATGGTCTTGGCGATGGTCGCCTCGAGATCGGGAAAATCGATCGGCTTGGTGATGAAATCGAAGGCGCCGCCGTTCATCGCGGTGCGAATATTGGCCATGTCGCCGTAGGCCGAGACGATTACGGTCGAAAGTTTTTCTTCATTCTCCTGCAGCTTCTTGAGCAGCGTCAGACCGTCCATCCGCGGCATATTGATATCGGTTACGACCATGTCGACGTCGGCATTCGCCTCCAACACGGCGAGCGCATCGACACCGTCGCGCGCGAACAGGAAGCTTATCGCGCCGTCGCGAATCTGATGCCGGAACTTTTGCTGGATCAGCGACTCCAGGTCTGGCTCGTCATCGACGACTAGGATTCGGGTGGTCATGCGGCGCGTTCAACCCGGCTGTCGATTTCGCTGCGGAGCGTCGCGAAGTCGATGGGTTTGGTGAGAAGCGCCTCGGCACCGCTCTCCAGCGCCTTGCGCTTGGTTTCCGCATCGCCGTAAGCGGTGATCATGATGATCGGCACGTCCGGCCGCATCGCCTTGGCTTTGGGCAGAAGCTCAAGCCCACTCATCCCCGGCATATTGATGTCGGACAGAATCAGAATGAGCGACTGGTCGGCCGCGTCGGCGATGCGTTGCAGCGCCGCGCCGGCGGATGGCGCGAACTCCATTGCGAAACGAGCGGCGCGCAGGTCGCGCCGGAAATGCTGACGAAACAGCAGCTCGACATCGGGCTCATCGTCGACCACAAGAATGAGCAAGCTCACGTTTTGCCTCCAGAGTTACCAGCGACGGCCGCAGCGCGCGGCAGCACGATCCGAAATTCGGTGAATGCGCCCGGCTCGGTCTCGACCTCTATAGTCCCGCCATGTTGCTTCACGATGATATCGTGGCTGAGCGAGAGGCCGAGACCCGTGCCCTCGCCGGCGGGCTTGGTGGTGAAGAACGGATTGAACATTTTGTCCTTGACCTCAGGCGGAATGCCGGTGCCGTTGTCGCGGATCCGGATTTCGACGCTGTCGCCGAGACTTTTGGTCGAGGCGGATAGCGTCGGCTCATAGCTCCCGCCGTTGGCCTCGGTTTTGCGCTTGGTGGCGGCGTAGAAGCCGTTTGAGATGAGGTTGAGCAGCACCCGGGTGATTTCCTGGGGATAAAGGTCGATCTCGCCGGCCGCCGGGTCGAACGATTTCTCCAACGTTATATTGAAACCCTGCTTTTCGGCGCGCGCCCCGTGATAGGCGAGATTGAGGCTCTCCTCGACGATGGCGTTGATATCCACCGCGCGATGTTCGCCGGAGCCGGCGCGCGAATGCAACAGCATGTTCTTGACGATCGAGTCGGCGCGCTTGCCGTGCTGGATGACCTTTTCGAGATTGCCTTGCAGCATGTCGGCGATCTCGCCGATCTCCGCCGTCAGTTTGGCGTCGAGCTGCACACCGCCCAGCGCCTCGCGCAGTTCGTCGATCAGCTCGACCGAGACAGCCGAGAAATTATTGACGAAATTGAGCGGATTCTTGATCTCGTGGGCGATGCCTGCGGTCAATTGGCCGAGGGAGGCGAGTTTTTCCGACTGGACCAAGCGGTCCTGCGCGGTTCGCAAATCCTCCAGTGACTTTCTTAATTCACGCGAACGCTGCTGTTCGGCCTCGAACAGCCGGACATTCTCGATGGCAATGGCCGCCTGATCGGCGAAGGTCGTCAGCAGAGCGATGTCGGTCTGCGCGAACGGCCGCACCTCGCTGCGCCGGACCAGGATGGCGCCAAGCGCCCGGCCTTCGCGGAGCAACGGCACGGAGAGGATGGTGTGGTGCCCGAACCGGATGGCGAATTCCCGACCGCGGGAAAAATCGTCGCCGGCTTGTTGCTGATCTTCGACGTGCACCGGCACCTTATCGCAGATCGAGCGGCCCATGACAGTCGTGCGATCGAGCGGGCAGTTGCCGATATCGCGACGAAATTCGCCAAATTGCGCGGCGCTGTGCAATATATTGTCCTTCACCAGGATGATGTCGACGACTTGAGCCTGGCAGATACGGGCGGCGTTTTCGGCGACCGAATCGAGCACCGGCTGCACGTCGCTCGGCGAATTCGAAATAACGCGCAAAATCTCGCCGATCGCGGTCTGCTGCTCCAGCGACTCGGTCAAATCACCGGTACGTTGCCGCAGTTCGGTGAGCAGCCGCGTGTTCTCGATGGCGATCACGGCCTGAGCGGCGAAGTTCATCAGCAGTTCGGTCTGCTTACCGGTGAAGGTTCCAGGCTCAAGGCGATAGACAGTGATGACGCCGACCGCCTCGTTATCCTTAAGCATCGGCACGGTAATGAGACTGCGCGCGCAGGTGAGGGAGGCGAAGACTTGAAACTTCGGGTCGCGCAGCGTGAGCGAATCGGTGGAGATGTCGCCGATCTGAACCGCTTGCTTGCTGGTCGCCGCCGCCGCCATCGGATTTTCGGGCGAGACCCGGACCAACGGCTCCTGGCGCCGGGCTTCCACAAAGGCTGGCGGCGCATTGTGTATTGCGGCGACGCGAAACGCCCCATCCTCGACGAAATACAGCGTTCCGAAACTCGCTTGGCAGATGCGTGTCGCGTTTTCCAGGATCGCTGTAAAGACCGGCTCCAGATCGCCGGGCGACGAACTGATAACCCGCAGTACTTCGGATGTCGCCGTCTGCTGCGCCAAAGATTCGCTGAGCTCGAGGGTGCGGTCTTCGACCTTTTGCTCAAGGCCGGCATAGGATTCCTGCAGCCGCTCCGCCATGTCGTTGAACTGATTGGCCAGCGCCTCGACCTCGTCTCCGGTCTTGATGCTGATGCGCTGGGAAAGATCGCCCGAGCCGATGCGGGCAGCGCCGGCGCGCAGCGCCTGGATCGGCACCACCATGCGGCCGGCGAGGAACATGCCGGCGATAAAGGCGAGCGCCAGCGCGCCGAACAGCACAAATCCGGTGCGCTGGATCGATGCATAGAGCGGCGCGTAAGCTTCCTCGATCGGCGTCTCGACGAAGACGACCCAGCCGAGCGGGTTGACCGGCGCAAAGGCGGTGAGCACGCGGCGCCCCGAGATGTCCTCGGCTTCCTGCACCGCCTCGGTGGATGCGCCGGCGCGCGCGCTCTTCACCTGGGCCAGCCGCGACATGTCGGTGTTGCGCAGCACCAGGCTGATGTCGGGATGCGCGATGAGGCGGCCGTCGGCGTCGATCACGAAAGCGCGGCCATGCTCGCCGACCTTGATTTTCGACACCACGTCCCAGATCAGCTTGAGATTGACCTGCGCGATGCTCACACCGGTGTCGCGCCGCGTGCCGGCAAGCGACAGCGTCATATAGGGCTCGGATTCGCGACGGAAATAGACCGGCCCGAAATAGACTTTATGCGCCACGGCTTGGGTGAATTCCGGCTTGGCCGCGTAGTCGACGCCGCTGCCGACCACGTCCATGGTGAGCCGGGACACTTTGAGTTGCTCGTGACCCGCCGAGTCGATTTGCGCCAGTTCGGTAATGGCGGGCACCTGGCGCAACAGCCGTAGCGCGTCGAAGCGGCGCTGATCCAGCGTGCCGTCGGTCCATGGCAGTTGCGTGGTCCAGCCGACCTGGCTTTCGATTTCGGTGATGAATTGCTCGATCTTGCCGGCGGCCGCGTCGGCCTCTTCGCGCTGGATGCCGATCAGCGAAGCTTTGTGCTCCTGGTAGGAAAACCAGACCTCGAACGCCCCATTGGCAAGCAGCGCCAGCACCACCACGGTGACGAACAAGGCTACGTATTTGATGAAGAGGCGGCTGCGAACGATCGATACGCCAAGCGCCGAAGCCACCCGGCCGAGGCGATCGGTCAGGCCGCCAGCGGGCGTGCTACCAGGGTCCGTATCCGCTTTCATTCGGTCATCTTAGCATTTCTTGGTATTATTGTGCCGATTTCAGCGGCTGCGGCAACGACCGGTTGCGCCCGTCCGCTGCCTCATTCGATCACCTCGTCGGCAAGCGCGAGCAACGTCGGCGGCACGGTGAGGTTCATCGCTTTGGCGGTTTTCAGATTGATCACGAGTAAATAGCGCGTCGGCAGTTCGAACGGCAGATCGGCGGGCTTGGCGCCTTGGAAAATCTTGGCGGTGAGCGCCGCGGCGCGATCGAAGGATTCCTTCGGATCCGCGCCGTAAGACATCAAGCCGCCATCGCGCGCCATGAAGTCCTGCTCGTAGATGGCCGGCAGCCCGTGCCCGGCCGCGTAGTCGAACACGCGCTTGCGATTGAGCAGCGTCAGCGCGTCGGTGACCATCAGAATGGCGTCCGGCGGGTTCCGGTCCATGGCCGTGAAGGCTTCGTTGAAATCGTCGGGCTCGCGCACGCCGAGCGGCAGCACGGTGACGCCGATCTCCTGGGCGGCATTGGCCGAGGCATCATAACGCTGCGACATGCCGATATCGTCTTTGTTCCACAGCATGGCGACCTTACGCAGCTGTGGCGACATTTGTTTCAATAGCCCAAGACGTTTAGTAGAAAGCGCAGCGGCATCGTCGGATATTCCGGTGACGGTGCCCCCGGGGCGCGCCAGACTCGCGACCAGCCCGGTTTTCACCGGATCACCGGAACCGGTTACAATCACCGTCGGCACGCCCGATGCCTTGGCGGCCGCCGCAGCGGGGTAACCCATAGTCACGACGACGTCGACATTGGCGGCCTTTAATTCCTGCATCAGATTTGCCATCTGGGTCACATCGCCCGCCGCACCGCGAGTCTCGTAGGCCAGGTTTTGCCCGAGCGTGAAGCCGTGCTGAGCCAGCCCGGCGACAAGCATCGCGCCGGCGCCCGCCGTGGGCGGGATCGGCGACGCCACCGTGAGCGTGCCGAGGCGATAGATCTTGGAGGTCTGGGCGATAGCCGCGCGCGGCGCGGCAACCGCCACGCTGCCGAGAAACGCAATAAAATCACGTCGGTGCATCGAACTTCCCAATGTCAAAACTGGCATCGTGGTCAGCTTAGCACATATAGGTCCGGGCAATGTGCTGAGGACGATCTTGAAAAAGGACAAAAATCGCGTGATAAGCGATCTTCACCGGCTCGGTTATTCTGTCAAGCGACGCGCTCTACGCCACGCGGTCGCGATGCGAGATCTCGACCACGCGCGCGCGCGCAGCCAATTCGTCGACCA
>JBEKRD010000039.1:0-38631 GCA_049519075.1 Xanthobacteraceae bacterium
AATCTCGCTCATCGAGGACGCCTTCGGCCGAGGGTACTCTGCGATGGTGGAGCGAGTGCGGTGCCCGCGGCGGGACGATACACCCCGTTCCGGGCGGCTCGGGCATCATGCCCTCCGGCACTACGACCGGAGTGTGTGGTGCAACACTGGACTGGGATAGGCGAGGCCGGGTAACACCCGCGCAGACCACGTCCCAGGAAGCCTGGCCTGACGCTGAGCCAAGGGGATGAAAAACTCTCCTTGGCGAGAACCGCGGTGGAACGCCGATAGGCGAGCCCCCTTCGCAAAGGGGGCGCCGCACCCGCAGGTGCGGAGGATAAGGATCAGCGTCTGTCGGCGTTCCGCTTCCTTTTTTATTTTCGTCGTTGCGAGCGAAGCGAAGCAAACCAGTCGTATGGAACGGAAAACTTAATCGGCCAAGGGTTCTGCACCGCCGCCGGGATTGCTTCTTCCCACACGCTCCTCGCAATGACGCGCTGTTTGATATCGCGGGTTAGAAAACTCGGGCGCGGGTGCGTCGCGAGAACGGTAGGCGGGCACCCTGCCACCGCCACCGATAAGGCGTTGCGCCTCCTGTCGTGTCGTGGTTGTTATCTTCCCGCGCAAAACACAAGGGAAACGTCCAGTGAGAACAGTCGAAGCAGCGGTGATCGGCGTCGGGTGGGTCGGCGGCACGCGGGCGGACACGCTGTCGCGCACCGCGCTGGTCGACAAGTTGCATCTCTGCGAGATCAGACCGGACCGGCTTGCCGAGGTGAAGGCTCTCTACAAGCCGGCGACCGCGACGCTCGACTATCAGGACATCATCACCAACGACAATATCCGCGTCGTCTACGTTTCGACCACGCCCGAAGCCAACCACTATCCGATCGCGCGCGACTGCCTGAACTCCGGCAAGAACGTCATGCTGGAAAAGCCGATCGCGCTCGAATTGTGGGAGGCCGACGAACTGATCCAACTGTCGAAGCGCAACAATCTGAAATTCACCATCGGCTATTCGCAGCGCTTCAATCCCAAGGTGGCCTTCGCCAAAAAGAAGATCACCGACGGCACGCTCGGCAATGTGGTTTCGGTGCTGGTCAGCCGGCATCTGTCGCGCGAACTCGGCAAGAAGATCGCAAGCCGGGTGCGGCTGTCGCCGGTGGTCATGGAATCGACCCACGATCTCGATTTCGTATTCTGGCTGTTGGAGCCGGCGAAGCCGGTTCGTGTCTACAGCCAAGGCGCCTATGGCTACATGAAGCCGATCAACGGCTCGCACGATGTCATGTTCACGACAGTGACCATGGACAACGGCGTGGTGGTGATGATCGGCGGCGGCTGGAACCTGCCGCCGAGCTATCCGAATTATTGCGCGACCTGGATCGAGATCACCGGCACCGAGGGCTCTCTGTTCCTCGACGACACCCAGCGCGACAATTGGCTCAACACCGCCAAACGCGGCCAGGAATTCCCGATGTCGACCATGCCAGGCGAGTGGGTCGACAACGTCTTCGCCGGCGGCATGGCGCCGGAGACTATCCATTTCCTCGAAGCGTGCATCCGCGACACCGCCGTGATGGTGACGCCGGAAAGCGCGCGCCGTGTGATGGAGACTTATAGCGCGGCCGATTTGTCGGCCGATCGCGGCGAGCCCATCGATCTGCCGCTCACCAACGAGACCATCTCCGGCATCGCCGAGCTGAAACAAAAGAACCGCGCGGGTTTGAACGTATGAGAAAAGGTGCGAAGGGTGTCGGCCTTGCCATCATCGGCGCCGGCCGTGTCGGGCTGTTTCGCGGCGAAGTGGCGGCGCGCCATCCCGCGGTGGAGTGGATCGGCATCGCCGAGCTCAATCACAATCGCGGCGGCGATGTCGGCGCGCGCATCGGCGCCGACTTCATTACCACCAGCCACCGCGAATTGTTGGCGCGGCCGGAAGTCACCTGCGCCATCATCGCCACCGACGAACACCTGCATGTCGATCCGGTTCTGGCCACCGTCGAGCGCGGCGTGCCGATGCTGATCGAAAAGCCGCTCGCCACCGATCTCGCCCAGTCCGCCCGCGTGCTCAAGGCGATCACCGACGCCAAGCTCGACGCCGTGGTCGGCTACACCCAGCGGTTCCGCCGCAAATGGCTCGGCGCCAAGGAAAAGGTGCGCACGGGCGCGCTCGGCGACGTGACACTGGTGACATCGCGCGCGTTCATGAATCGGCTCGTGGCCATCGACAATTACAAGCGCACCAACGATCCGACGACGATCTCGCCGATGGTGATCTCCGGCACGCACGCGCTCGATATCGTGATGTGGTACCTGGAAAGGAAGACGCCGGTCGAATGCTACGCGCGTTCGGTGGATGCGGTACTGGGGCCGCTTTACCAGGGCATCGACGCCACCGCCGGCATGATCATGTTTTCCGACGGCACGGTACACAATCTCAGCATATCCTGGGCGCTACCGGTGACCTGGCCGGGCGCCGTGTACAGCCTTGAAGTCGGCATCAATGGCACGCACGGCGTGCTCACCATCGACGACACCCATCGCGACATGGTGCTGGCGGTCTCGTCGCCGCAGGGCGAGGGCTACAATCCGGACGCAAGCCGACTGGTCGATTTCATGGGATCTTATCCGCCCGGCGACATGGCGCTCGGCGAATTGCGTGGCCCGATGGCGGAGGAGACCGTGTCGTTTCTCAACCGCGTCTCGCTCGGCGTGCCGACCCAGGCCGCGACCGCCGCCGAAGCGCATAACCGGCTGATGCTGACCAAGGCGCTCGATCTCTCCGCCAAGCTCAAGCAGCCCGTGAAGCTGCCGCTTGAGCCGGGTGATGACCGCGTCGCGGCGTAGCATGATCCGGAAAAGTGGCTACCGGTTTTCCGAAAAGATCATGCTCAACTAAAATGCATTAGCCCAGCGCGACAAGGAGCACGACGATTTCGCCGACTTGTTCGAGCGCGCCCAGTACATCGCCAGTTTGGCCTTCGATCTGCTGGCTGCTCAGCCACGTCGTCAGCAGAACGACAATGCCGAGACAAATCAGGGCCAAGAAGCCGCGCCCCGGATGCAGGCAGAGCGCGAGGATGACAAAGCCGATGGCCGCCGCGGCGGCGACGCCTGCGCCCGGCGGATGGCCGGCATTGAACGACAAGCCGTCGCTGCGCGCCGGCGGCAACAAAAACATCAGCGCCGGCATGGCCGCGCGCGCGGCCGTATGCGAGGCGAGGAGCGCCCAGACGACCAGATGCGCATTGGGCAAGCTCGCCAAGACGCCGATGCGCAGCAGGAGCGCCAGCACCAGCGCGCAAACGCCATATGTGCCGATGCGGCTGTCGCGCATGATCTCGAGTTTCTGTTCGCGCGTCTTACCGCCGCCGAAACCGTCCGCGGTATCGGCGAGTCCATCTTCGTGGAGGCAGCCGGTGGCGAGCAGCGTCGCGGCAACGGCAAGCGCCGCAGCCGGCCATGGCGTCAATCCGACACGATGGGCGATGCCATATACGATCGCGCCGATCAGCCCGACGACAATTCCAGCGATCGGGAAAGCCCAGGCCGCTTTGGCGAGCGCGCCGCCGTCGAGCGGCGCCGCCCTCAGGACCGGCAGGCGCGTGCAGAAAACCAGGCTCGCCGTGATCTCTTCGGCGCGCGCTTTTAGCCAGTCGGGGGAAATCGCTATCATTGACGTAAGCCGAGCGTGGTGGCCGTATTGCAGCCCATTTGCTACAGTTTGGCAGGCTCGCGGCCGGAACGAAAGCACATCGCTATGACGAGTTTTACCTCATTTTCTGAGTTGCGCGCCGTCTGTCTCGACCTGCCCAGCGGGCATCCGGCCGCAAGCTCTGCCGTGGCCCAGCGCGAAGCCACGCTGACCAAGCCGCCGAAAAGCCTCGGCCGGCTTGAGGATCTGGTGGCCTGGCTGGCGCATTGGCAGGGCCATGCGCCACCGCGGCTGGAGCGGGTCGAAATCCTGGTCTTTGCCGGCAATCACGGCGTCACCAAGCTCGGCGTGTCGGCCTATCCCGCCGAAGTCACGGCGCAGATGGTGGCGAATTTTGCTTCCGGCGGTGCGGCGATCAATCAACTGGCCGGAGCGGGCGGCGCCAAATTGCGCGTCATTCCGCTGTCGCTCGAGGTGCCGACCGCCGATTTCACCACAGCGCCGGCGCTCACCGAGAGCGAATTCATTGCCGCGGTGACGGCCGGCTATGACGCCGTTTCGCCCGACGCCGATCTCGTCTGTCTCGGCGAAATGGGCATCGGCAATACCACGGCTGCGGCCGCGATCGCTGCGGCCTTGTTCGGCGGCGGCGGCACGCGCTGGGCCGGCCGCGGCACCGGCGTCGACGAGGCGGGATTGGCGCGAAAGCGCGAGGTCATCGACTTGGCGCTCGCGCGTCATGCCGGCTTGCTGCAGGATCCGCTCGCCATCGCCGCGGCCTTCGGCGGCCGCGAGCTTGCCGCCATTCTCGGCGCGACGCTCGCGGCACGGCGGCAGCGCATTCCGGTTCTGCTCGACGGCTTCGTCGGCACCGCAGCCGTGGCACCGCTCAAGAAGCTGCGGGCCGACACACTTTCGCACGCCACGGCCGGCCACGTCTCGGCCGAAGCCGGGCATAAGATGCTGCTGGAAGAACTCGATCTCGTGCCGCTGCTCGATCTCAATATGCGGCTCGGCGAAGCTTCCGGCGCAGCAGTGGCGCTCCTGCTGCTGCGCGCGGCTTTGGCGTGCCATAACGGCATGGCGACCTTCGCCGAGGCCGGCGTGTCGGATAAGTCGGACGATGACGCCGAGCCGAAAGCCGCGGGCTAACGATCCGTCGTCGCTATGGCGTGAAAGAACGTGCCGGTGATGTTGCCGCGGCGACCGCCGGTCTTACCGAGCGCGCTGCCTTCAGCGTCGCCGAGTTCCGCGAAAGCTTCATCGTTGCCCGCGGCAGTGAGAGAGGCGTAATGGAATTCGTGGCCGCGAACCATCGTACCCTTCGCGCCGAGCACGCTGTCGGACAACAGCCGAGCGGTGCGGTAGCCGAGATGCAATTTGCGTTTGGCGAAGCTCGTGGCGTGACCGAGGAGTCCGGTCATGGCGTGACTAATTCCTGCGGCGTCTTCAAGGCTCTCGCCCAGAACCATGTAGCCGCCGCACTCGCCATGCACCGGCCGCGTTTGCGCGAAGTGCCGCAACCCATCGGCAAAGCGCCGTGCCGCGGCGAGCGCGTCGGCGTGCAATTCCGGATAGCCGCCCGGCAGCCAGCAACTATCGGCGCCTTCGGGCGGCGGCTCGTCTGCCAGCGGCGAGAACGGCATGATTTCGGCGCCAGCGCGGCGCCAGGCATTGACGAGATGCGGATAGGCGAAAGTGAATGCCCGATCGCTGGCCAGCGCGATGCGCTGACCGGGCGGCGGCAGCGCTGCGGCGCGGTTCGGACTAGCGGCACGTGCAAGCGGCGCGGCGGCGATAAAAAGGGCGTTGAGATCGATATGACCTGCGGCCATTGCCGCCAGGCGCGCCATCAGCGCATCGAGATCGGCATGCTCGCCGGCCTGCACCAGCCCGAGATGGCGCTCCGGCAAAGCCAGCGTTGCCTCGCGCGGCACCGCGCCGAGGACCGCAATGCCGAGTGCTTCGATCGCGTCGGCGACGAGCGCGCGGTGACGTTCGCTGGCGACGCGATTGAGGATGACGCCGGCGATTTGCACTTGAGAATCATGAGAGGCAAAACCCCGCACGACGGCCGCCGCCGATTGCGCCTGCCGCGACACGTCGAGCACCAGCACGACCGGCAGACCGAAATGCGCCGCGAGATCGGCGGTCGCGCCGCGTTGGCCGGCTGCACCGGCCGCGCCGTCGAACAGGCCCATGACGCCTTCGATGATAAAGATGTCGGCCCCCTCGGCCACCTGCGCGGCGAGACTATCCAGCAAAGGCCCCGGCATGGCCCAGCTATCGAGGTTCACGCTCGACGCGCCGATGGCCGCGGCATGGAACGCCGGATCGATGTAATCCGGCCCGGCTTTGGCCGCCCGCACGGAGAGGCCGCGCCGGGTCAGCGCCGCCAGAATCGCGAGCGTCACGGTGGTCTTGCCAGCGCCGGAATGCGGCGCGGAGACGATGATCCCGCGCGCGGTCAAGATTCGTCCCCGCCGATCAAGTTGCCGCGCATTTTCACGATGTCGCCGATGACGACGATCGCCGGCGGTTCGAGATTTTGCGCGCCTGCGGCGGCGGCAAGTTCCGCAAGCGTGGAAACCAATACGCGCTGTTGCGGCGTGGTCGCCGAAGCAATCACGGCAGCGGGCGTCGCGCCGGAAAGGCCGGCCGTCATCAATGCGGCAGCGATCCGCTCCAGATTATGCATCACCATATAGAGCACGATCGGCTGCCCGGTGCGGGCAAGCGGCGCCCAGTCGAAATCCTCGTCAGCGCCATGCCCCGCCGCGAAAATGACGGCGCGATTGACGCCGCGCAATGTCGCCGGGATGGCCGCCGCAGCGAGCGCCGCGAGGCCTGCGGTGACGCCGGGAATGACACGGAACGGCACGCCCGCGGCCGCAAGCACCATGGCTTCCTCGCCGCCACGTCCGAACACGAAAGGATCGCCGCCCTTGAGCCGCAGCACGCGCTCGCCGCCGCGGGCAAGCGTAACCAGGCGCTGACTGATATCGGCCTGGTCCGCCGATGGCTTGCCGCCGCGTTTGCCGGCAAATTCCAGCCGCGCTTGCGGGCCGGCCAGCGCCAGCACACGGCGATCGACCAGCGCGTCATGCACGACGACATCAGCTTGGGCGAGGCCGGCAAGCGCATCGAGCGTCAACAGGCCCGGATCGCCCGGGCCGGCGCCGGCGAGCCAGACATGACCCGGCGCAAACACCGGAACGCCCGAGCGGCGCGCCGCCAATGCGTCCCAAGCGGTCATCGCGCGGCCTCGTGGTGACGCCGGTGGCGCGCCGGACTAAAGGGATGAGCACAGGAAGCGACATGACTGAAAGCGGCATCGCCAAGCAGGCACGACCGCCCTTGCGCCGGGGCTGGACCACCGGCACCTGCGCCGCCGCGGCGGCGAAGGCCGCTTATGCGGCGCTGGTCACCGGCGAGTTCCCCGATCCGGTCGCGGTGACGCTGCCGCGCGGCGAACGGCCGAGCTTTGCGCTTGCCACCACGCGCAAGGACGAAAATTCCGCCACCGCCGGCGTCATCAAGGATGCCGGCGACGATCCCGACGTGACCCACGGCGCTTTGATCTGCGCGACGGTTCGCGTCACTCCGCCGGGTGCGGGCGTAAGCTTTCGCGCCGGCGCGGGCGTCGGCACCGTCACGCGCGCCGGGCTGCCCATTCCGCCAGGCGAGCCCGCGATCAATCCGGTGCCGCGCCGCATGATCAGCGATGCCATTGCCGAGGTCGCTGCGGCGGCCGGTCGTGCCGCCGATGTTGAAGTCGAAATTTCGATTCCCGGCGGCGCGGTGCTCGCGGCAAAGACGCTCAACGGCCGTCTCGGCATTGTCGGCGGCCTGTCGATCCTCGGCACCACCGGCATCGTCGTGCCCTATTCCTGTTCGGCCTGGATCCATTCGATCCATTCCGGCATCGACGTCGCGCGCGCCGCGGGCCTCACCCACATCGCCGGCGCGACCGGCGCGAGTTCCGAGACGGGCGCGCAAAAGCTCTACGATCTGCCGGACATCGCCTTGATCGACATGGGCGATTTTGTCGGGGGCATGCTCAAATATCTGCGCCGGCATCCACTGCCGCGCGTCACCATCGCCGGCGGCGTCGCCAAGATGACGAAGCTCGCACAGGGGCTCACCGATCTGCATTCCAAGCGCGGTACGGTCGATCTTCCCGAACTCGCGAACCTGGCCGCGGCCGGCGGCGGCTCGGCGCCGCTTTGTGAACGCATCGTGGCCGCCAACACCGCCGCGGAAGCTTTTGCGCTCGCCGCAGCCGAAGGCATCGCGCTCGGCGATGCGGTGGCGCTCGCCGCACAGCAAACCGCCAGTGAGCTTGTCGCCGGCTCCGCCATTGCCGTCGAAGTCGTGCTGTTCGACCGCGAGCAAAATCTGGTCGGCCGCGCGCCGTTCAAGAAATAGCTCTCCGCTCATGCCGCGCCCCCGCGAAACCGGCGGCGATAGTCGGAGTCGTAGAGCGCGCTGTCGCGGAAATCATGCGCGGCAAGCGCCCGGCCGACCAGGATCAGCGCGGTGCGCTCGATCCGCGCCTCGGCGACTTTTCCGGCGATGTCGGCGAGCGTGCCGCGCAAAATGCGCTCGGCCGGCGAACTTGCCTGCACCACGACCGCCGCCGGACAGTCGGCGCCGTAGAATGGTATCAGCTCTTGCACGATCGCATCCACGGCATGGATCGCCAGATGGACGACAAGGGTGGCACCGGTTGCGGCAAAGCTCGCAAGCTTCTCGGTGTCGGGCATGCGCGAAGCACGCCCGGAAACCCGCGTCAGCACCACGCTCTGTGCCACTTCGGGTACCGTCAGCTCGCATTGCAGTGCCGCCGCTGCGGCGGCAAAGGCCGGCACGCCGGGCGTCAGCGTATAGGGGATGCCGCGCCGATTGAGCCGGCGCAGCTGTTCGGCGAGCGCCGAGTAGATCGAAAGATCGCCGGAATGCAGCCGCGCCACCTCGTGGCCGGCTGCATGAGCGCTCGCGAACTCGGCGTCGATCTCGTCGAGCGACAGCGGTGCGGTATCGACGATGCGCGCGCCCGGTGGACAAAAGCCGAGCAATTCGCGCGGCACGATCGAGCCGGCATAGAGGCAGACCGGGCAGCGCGCGATCAGATCGCGGCCGCGCACGGTAATCAGGTCGGCCGCGCCCGGTCCGGCGCCGATGAAATGCACGGTCATGGTTTTGTCCATAACCATTGCGTCACCGGCATCGCTGCGCGCCAGCCTGTCATATCGCCGACCGGCGCCGCCCGGGACACCGCAATGCGGGTCAATTCGCCGCCGAAGGCGGCATGGCGGGCGAGCAGCAGTGCTTCGGTTTCGAGCGTCACCGCATTGACCACCAGCCGGCCGCCAGAGCGCAGCGCCCGCGCCGCGGCATCGAGCACGCCGGTGTCCCCGGCGCCGCCGCCGATGAAGATAGCGTCCGGCGTCGTCAGAGCGGATAGCGCTGCCGGCGCCGCGCCTTCAATAATGTCGAGCCCCGGCACGCCGAAGGCCGCGGCATTGCGGCGGATGCGCGCCGCGCGGTCGGCGCGCTCTTCGACGGCGACCGCGCGCATCAAAGGATCGGCCAGCATCCATTCGATCGCGACCGAGCCCGATCCCGCGCCGATGTCCCACAACAGCTCCCCGCGGCGGGGGCCGAGCGACGACAGCGTCATCGCGCGGATTTCCCGTTTGGTGATCTGGCCGTCGTGCTCAAACAAATTGTCCGGCAGGCCCGGCGTGCGCGCCAAGACGCGCGCATCGGCCGCCGCTTCGACTTCGATCGCCGCGACGTTGAGCGCGTCCGTCGCGCCTAACTCAAAGCCCGCAGCCGTGGTGACGCTGATGCGCTCGCGCGGGCCGCCGAGCGCTTCGAGCACGGTCAGGCGCGACGCGCCGAAGCCGGTTTCGGCCAGAAGTTTTGCCACGGCCGCCGGTCCGCCGCCGTCGGAGGTGAGCGCGAGAATGCGCGCGCCCGGCTGCAAATGCGGGCGAATGAGATCGAGCGTCCGGCCATGCAGTGACAGCAGCACCGTCTGCGGCAGCGACCAGCCGAGCCGTGCCGCCGCCAGACTGAAGGCCGACGGGGCCGGTACGACGACCATCTCCCGCGCATCGATATGGCGCGCCAATACCGCGCCGACGCCATAGTGGAACGGGTCGCCTGAGGCGAGCACGCAGACCGGGCGGCCGCGATGCCGCAAAATCTCTTCGGGCGCGCCGTCGAACGGGCTCGGCCACGGCCGCATCGCACCGCAAATGAGCGGCGCCGCGAGCCCAAGATGCCGCCTGCCGCCGAACACGATTTCGGCCGCACTGACCAGCCCGCGCGCCACCGGGCTCAAGCCCTCGACGCCGTCCTCGCCGATGCCGACAATGGACAGCCAGCGCGGCGATGCGGCAGTGTCGTGCGCAAGCGGCTCAGGAATTTGCATGCCACGCATCCTCATTCTCGGCGGCACAACCGAAGCGCGCCTGCTCGGCGAACGGCTGGCCGCGCGCGGCGGCCTCGACGTGACGCTGTCGCTTGCCGGCCGCACGGCCACGCCGGTTCCGCACGCCGTGCCGGTCCGTGTCGGCGGCTTTGGCGGAGTCGCGGGCCTCGCCAATTATCTCGCCGCAGAAGGCATCGATGCCATGATCGACGCCACCCATCCTTATGCGATGGTCATTTCGCAAAACGCCGTTGCCGTGGCGCACGCCACTGGCGTGTCGTTCTTGACGCTGCACCGGCCGGCTTGGCGCGCCGTTGCTGGCGACCGCTGGATCGAGGTGGATGACACCAATGCAGCGGTGAGCGCCATCGGCGAACAGGGCCGCAGCGTCTTTGTCGCGCTCGGCCGCAATGAGCTCGCACCGTTTACCAGCGCGCCGCAGCACCGCTATCTCGTGCGCAGCGTTGATCCGGTCAAGCCGCCACTGCCATTGCCGCACGTCACTTACATCACGGCGCGCGGCCCGTTCCGCGAAGCCGACGATCACGCGCTGATGACGGCGCATGGTATCGAGGTCGTCATCGCCAAGAACAGCGGCGGTAATGCCGCCTATGGCAAGATCGCGGCGGCCCGCGCGCTTGGCGTCGACGTTATTCTGGTGCGCCGCCCGCCGGAGCCCGAAGCCCCCGCGGTCGAGACGATCGATGCCGCAGTCGCCTGGCTCGATCATACGCTCACCTCCGCCGTCGCGCGCGGCGTGTAAACGAGCGGCGCGCGTCCGGCCCGGGCGATCACGCGGGTCTCGCGGGTGCCGACAATCACCAGCGTCGCCATATCGGCGGGCGTTGCGTCGGCTTGTGCGAGCGTCGTGACGCTGACTTGCTCTTCCGCCCGACCGACGGCGCGGCCGAACACCACCGGCGTGGTGTTCGGCAATTGTCGGCGGAGGCGCTCGATTGCATTGCCGAACTGCCATGGCCGCGCCCGCGACACCGGATTGTAGAGCGCGATGACAAAGCCCGCGCCGGCCGCCGCATCGAGCCGGCGTTCGACCAGCGGCCACGGCTTGAGATTGTCCGACAGCGACAGCGCGCAGAAATCGTGGCCAAGCGGCGCGCCGATTTTCGCTGCGACCGCGAGCATGGCGGTAATGCCGGGAACGAAAACGACATCGAGCGCGCGCCAGGCGTCCGGCCCGGCTTCGATTTGTTCGCAGATCGCCGCCGCCATGGCGAACACGCCCGGATCGCCGCCCGAGACCACCGCGACGTTGGCGCCGAGCGCGGCGTGACGCAGCGCCGCGGCGGCGCGCGCGCCTTCCTCGCGATTGTCGGACGGATGGCGGCTCTGGCCTGTGCGCACCGGGACGCGATCGAGATAGGGCCCGTAGCCGTAAAGCGCGTCGGCATGGGCAAGGGTTTCGTCGGCGTCAGGCGTCAGATAGCGCGGCTCGCCCGGTCCCAATCCGACGACGGCGAGGCGTCCGCTCACGGCTTGTCCTCCCAGCCGGGCACCAGCACCACCGCGAAATAGGGCGCGTCGTCGTCCGATTTGGCGGCGAGCGGAATCATTTTCTCCGCCGCCATAGTTCCTCGCTCGACATAAATGGCGCGCGCCAGACGGCCGCTGACTTCGAGCGCACGGCGAAGCTTCGGCAAATGCCGCCCGACTTTCATCACTACCGCAGCGTCGGCGTCGGCGAGCCGACGCGTCAGTTCGGCCTCGGACAGCGTCGCCGGCAGGACGGTAAACACGTCGTCGCCCTGGGCCATCGGCATCCCGGCCGCCGACCAGCAGCCCGACATGCCGGTGACGCCGGCAATGATTTCGGTCGAAAAGCGCGGCGATAGCCGCGCATGCAGATGCATGTAAGAGCCGTAGAACAACGGATCGCCCTCGGAAATCACCGCGACCACGCGGCCAGCTTCGAGATGCGCCGCAATGCGTGCAGCGGCGGTATCGTAAAAATCGCGGATCGCATCGCGATAGCCGTCGCTGCAGGACGGCAATTCCGTGGTCACCGGGTAATGGAGCGGCAGCTCGGTGACCTCGGCGCGCAGATGGCGCGCAACGATCGCCCGCGAATGGCTGGCGTTGCCTGCTTTGGCGAAATGCGCGACCACGTCGGCCTCGCCGAGCGCACGCATCGCCCTGAGCGTCAGCAATTCTGGATCGCCCGGCCCGACGCCGACACCCAGCAATTTTCCCGCGCTCGTGGACTTGCTCATAGCCCCGGCCTCGCCAAAGCGTTGACGGCGGCAGCGGTCATGGCGCTGCCGCCGATGCGGCCGCGCACGATGAGGAATGGCACGCCGCGCGGATCAGCGGCGAGCGCCGCTTTCGATTCGGCGGCGCCAACGAAGCCGACCGGGATGCCGAGGATGGCCGCGGGCTTCGGCGCGCCCTGGTCGATCAGATCAAGCAGCCGGAACAGCGCCGTCGGCGCATTGCCGATGGCGACGACGGCGCCGCCGAGACGATCGCGCCACAGTTCGAGCGCCGCCGCCGAGCGCGTTGTGGCGTTGTCTTTCGCCAGCGCCGCCGTGCGCGGATCGTTGAGCGTGCAGATCACCGCGTTGTGCGCCGGCAGCCGTGCCCGCGTAATGCCATGCGCGACCATTTCGGCGTCGCACAGGATCGGCGCCCCGGCCAAAAGCGCGCCGCGCGCCGCAGCGACCAGATTGCCGCCGAACTCGATATGCTGAGCCACCTCGACCTGCCCGCAGGCGTGGATCATGCGCACCGCGACATCGGCTTCCTCGGCCGAGAAGTGCGACAGATCGGCCTCGGCGCGGATGATGGCGAAGGAGCGCTCATAGATCGCCGTGCCGTCGCGCAAATAGCCGGCGCGCTCAGACATTTTCGACCTCAAGGCTTTGCTCGCGCGCATATTTTGCGATCGCGGCGGGTAATTCATCCGCCGGCACTGTAGCGAACGGTTGATCGCGCGTTGTGCCGCGCGCGATCAGGGCGCAGCCCCCGGCCGTGCCGACGACCGTCAACGCCGCCGCCGTGGCCTGTGCGCAGCCCTTGGCGCAGCCGGAAATATGGATTGTTAGCGCATCGCCAAGCCGCGCCGCCGCTTGATCCGCGATGCGTGGCGCCAGCGCACGCGCAGCGATGTGCGCTGAAGCGCAAATCGGCGCCCCGGCGCAAGCGATGACGTAACGGCGAGGATCATCGGCGAGGACGATAAAGCCGAGTTGCGCAGCGGCGGCGACAAATTCCGCCGCGGTCTGGGGCGTAAGTCCGATCGCCAATAGGGTGCGGCCCGGCGCGGCGCGCAGGCCGCTCGCGCCCGCCGTCGCAGCGACTTCGGCCAAGCGTTCGAGCGCGCTCGCAACTGCATGGCCGAAGGCAAGGCCGATGCCGCAGGCGTAGGATCCATCACGCAAGAGATGCATGCCGATACTGTCATGGCCGGGCTTGTCCGTGCCATCCACGTCTGTGCCGCTGGCGGCGAAAACGTCGCGGGCCCGGGCAGTGCGGCCTCGCGCTGTCAGAACCTCAAGCAGCCGCACGACGGTTTGGATGGCCTCCGCGGGTGCGATCACGCCCAGATCAGCCGCGCTCGCCTCATCTCCGCCAGCGCTAACGCGGAGTGACACCCTGCCATCGACTGCCCGCGCGCTGAGCCGAATATCGGCGGCAAGTGTCCTCAGATCGAGTTGGCCGCCGCCGTCGATCGCAATGGAAACTTTGGGCGAAAGCCCTGACGCCATCGAGCGTTCCGCGAGGGCGTGGCGTAGCTGGGCGGCAAGAGCGCCGGCGTTGAAAATTTCATCGGCATCAATTCCGCTCAGCGGATTGCAGTGTATTGGAATGCCGTCCTCTGCTGCGATCCGGAGGTCGGCAATCGCCGCCGCGCATGGCGGCGCCGAGCTGGCGCTCAAGCCACGGAGCTGGATGCTGCCGCGCGAGGTGACTTCAATGACGCCATTGCCATGCGTGCGTGCGGCCGCGCACAGCGCGGCAAAGGCGGCAAGCGACATGATTCCGATCGGCACGAGGCGCACCAGCAGGCCGTCGCCGGTCGGCATCGGCGCCGACAGGCCGGGACAGGCGCCGCGGCGGCGCGGGGTGGCGAGCGCGTGAGCGGTCATGCCGCAACCTCCGCGCGGAGCGCCGCTAGCCCGGCGTCGACATCGTTGCGGCGCGGGTGCCAGAAACCGCGGCGCCGGGCCGCGTCGAGCCGCTCGGCGATCGCCGCCGCGGCCTGCGGATTTTCGCGCATCAGGAAGGCGCGCACATCGGGGTCGGCGACATAGGCCTCGTGCAACAGATCGAACAATGCGCCGGCGACCGCGCCAGTGGTTTCGGCGAAATTGACCAGCCGGTCCACGGTCTCGGCCAGCTCGGCGGCGCCGCGCGGGCCGTGGCGCATTTGGCCGGCGATGAAACGCGGATTGACCGCGCGCGCCCGCACGATGCGCGCCAAAGCCGCCGACAATGCCCGCGCCCGCGGCCGTTGCGGATCGGTCATGTCGAGCATGACCAGATCGACCGAGCGGCCGAGCAGTTTTGCCGCCGCGGCAAAGCCGCCGACGAAAGCCGCGTCCTCCGCGCCTTCAAGAAGATCGCGCCCGGGATCGTCGCTGGTATGCACCAGCATATCGGCGCCGGCGACTCGCTGTGCGAAAGCGCCGGGCGCCTCACCCGCCTCGCCCTCGGCGCCCCCGTAGGCATGCGAAGTTGAAGCGAGGTAAGCCGCACCGATGGTATCGCTGTCGGAGTCGAGGCCGAGCAAATCTTCGACGCCCGCGCCGTAAGCTCCTGGTGCCGTCCCGAAAATACGGTCAAGCCGCGCGCGACCGCCGCCACGCATCGCGCTCACGAGCGGATTTTCGTCGTCGGCCTCGTCGCGTGCCGCCACCGCCTGCACCGCGGCATCGATCAGCGCAATCTGCGCCGGGAATAGATCGCGGAACAAGCCGGAAATCCGCCAGGTGACATCGACGCGGGAGCGGCCCATCGCTCCGGTCGGCTGCACTTCGACGCCGGTGACGCGGCCGCTTGCGTGCTCCCAGATCGGCCGGCAGCCCAACAATGCAAGCCCTTGCGCGATCTCCTCGCCGCCGGTGCGCAAAGTGGCGCTGCCCCAGAGATCGATCACCACCGCGCGCGGCATGTCGCCGTGAGTTTGCAGATGCGCGCGCACCACTTCTTCGGCGGCGAGGCGGCCAAGCTCCATCGCGGTCGGTGTCGGCAGCGTGCGCGGATCGGCGGTGAAAAGATTGCGGCCGGTCGGCAACACGTCGCGCCGACCGCGCGCCGGCGCGCCGGCCGGCCCTGGCGCGACGCGGTTGCCGTCAAGCGCCGCGATGAGCGCGGCACGCTCGGCTTCGGCGCTCACCCGCCACGCCGGATCGTCGGTGCCTGAGGCAGCGCGGCCGTAAATGTGCTGGCCGTCCTTGATGGCGAGGTCCTTGAGGTCGCACAGCCAGGCGTCGATCTGGCGGAGCGCTTCGTCGGGCGCCGCCGCCAAGCCTATTCCAGCCTCGCCAGCCAATCCGGTCCGCTGCGCCGTCTCGACAATCAAAGTCGCAAGCCGCTCGCGCCGCCGCCGGTCGAGGCCGTCAGCCTGGGCATATTCGTCGAGCAGGAGTTCCAAATCATGCGCTTCGCCGCTCGGTCCGCCGGCGACAAGCGGCGGCGGCAAATGACCGATGGTCACTCCGGCAAGGCGGCGCTTGGCCTGCGCCGCTTCACCCGGATTGCTGACGATGAAGGGATAGATCACCGGCAGCGCGCCGGTGACGATCTCGGGAAAGCAATCCGCGGTCAACGCCACCGCCTTGCCCGGCAGCCATTCCAGCGTGCCGTGCGCGCCCATATGGACGAGCGCGTCGGTCTTCGCCGCGTGTTGCAGCCACAGCCCGAACGCGACCAGTGCGTGACGCGGCGGCAGCACCGGGTCGTGATAATCGGCGCGCCGTTCCCCCGAACGGCCGCGATCGGGTGGCAGCGCGACCAGGATGTTGCCGAATTTTTGCGCGCGGAAGCGGAACGCGCCGGCGCGGACCTCCGGATCGTCCGCTGGCTCGCCCCACGCCTCGCGCAAGCGCGCAACCGCCGCACTCGGCAATCGCGCCAACAATATTTCGTAATGCGCGACGTCGAGTTTGGCGTCGTCGCTGCCGCGCGACAGCACATCGAGCAAATCGCGCGGCGTTTTCGGCGCGCCGCTTACCGTGTATCCGGCTGCGGCAAGGTCGTTGAGCGCTGCGATGACGCTGGCCGGCACATCGAGCCCCACCGCATAACCGGCGCGGCCCGGCGCGCCGGGATAGTCCGGCATCAGCATCGCGAACCGCCGCTCGGCCCGCGGCAGCGCGCGCAAACGCACCAGCGCGGCGATGCGATCGGCGACCATGGCAACGCGATCCGGCTCGGGCCGGCTCGTGAGCGCGGTGAAGGCAAGCCCCTGTTGCGGCGGCAGCGGATCCTTAAACGCAATGGCGCCGGCCAATATGCGACCGTCCAGTTCCGGCAGCACGACATGCATCGCCAGATCGGAGGCGCCGAGCCCGCGCAGGCTGTCGCGCCAGGCGGCGCGCTTGGTCGTGGCGCTGATCACCTGCAGCACCGGGACGCCCGGCGCGTCGAGCACCGTCGGTCCGTCGGCAGTTCCGGCGGCGAAGGCTGTCGTGGTGACGATCAATGCCGGATCGAGCCGGGCCAAGGCTTCGCGAAGAAATGTGGCGGCCGCGTCATCCTTCAGGCTCGTGACCAGGAGCGGCGCCGGCGTGAGGCCCCGCGCCGTCAGCGCCGCGCAAAGCGCATCAATCGGCGCGGTATCGGCCGCGAGCAGCAAGGCGCGATAAAAGATGACAGCCACGCGCGGCCTGTCGGGCGTGAGCGTCGCGATCAATCGGCCGAGCTCGACCGCGCCCTCGCTTGGCAGATATCCAGCCGAACGCGGCACCGGCGCGGGCTCGCGCAATTCGAAATCATGCCCGGCATGGCGCGCCAGTTGGCGCATCAGGCCACGCATGTTGTCCCGGCCGCCTTCGCGGAAAAAACCCAACAGCGCCTCGAGTTCACCGTTCGGCAGTGTCGAAGCAGCTTGGAGCCTGGCGTCGTCGCGATCTTCGCCCGACAGCACCGCAAGCGCGATGTCGCGTTCGCGCGCCAGCACGGAAAGTCGCTCGATACCGTATTTCCACCAGTCGAGACCGCCAAGGAGCCTAACCAATATCACTTTGGCATTCGCGCCGACGCGGTCGATCCACAGATCGACCGACATCGGATGACGCAAATCGCGCAAATGCGCGAGCCGCACGCTCGGCAATACGGCGCGCTCGGCCTCCCACGCGGCGGCGAGACCGGCGAGATCGCTGTCGGCGAACGATAGTATCGCTATGTCCCCCGGCGACTGGCCGAGATCGACCGCTTCGACGAGTTCGTCGAGGCCGGTGGAACTCGTGGTGAGCAGATGCATCGCCTCATCCCACCAGGGCTTGCGTCACGGCGGAGCGATCGAGGCCTTTTAAGCCAATGACGACCAGCCGGCCCTCGCGCGTCTCGGCTAGGTCCCAGGGCCGGTCATATTGATGCGACACCCGCGGTCCGACCGCCTGAACCAGTAGCCGCAGCGGCTTGTTCGCTATCGCCGCAAAGCCTTTGACGCGCAGCACGTCGAAACGCTCGGCGAGCGAGGCGACGCGCGCGACCAAGCGTGACGGGTCGGCCACTTCGCCAAGCGGCACGACAAAACTGTCGAAATCGTCGTGGTCATGTTCCAGTTCGGCATCGTGCCGGGTACGGCGGTTTTCAATGTCGTCCTCGGTGCCGACGCCGAGCCCAAGCAGCAGCGCCTCGTCGACCTTGCCATCGGTGACGGTGAGCACCTTCACGCTGCGCGGCAGCACGCTCGAAATCGCCGCCAGCGCGCTGGTAAGGCCGGCCTCGTCGAGGAGGTCGCGCTTGTTGAGCACGACAAGGTCGGCGCAGGCGATCTGGTCCTCGAAAACTTCTTCGATCGGATCGTCGTGGTCGAGCGCTAGGTCGGCCTGGCGCTGCCGCTTGAGCGCTTCGAGGTCTTGCGCGACGCGGCCGTCGGCGAGCGCCGCGCCGTCGACCACCACGACGACGCCGTCGACGGTGACGCGGCTCTTGATCGCCGGCCAATGGAACGCTTGGACCAGCGGCTTCGGCAATGCGAGCCCGGAGGTTTCAATGACGATGTGCTCGATGCCGCCCTTGGCGAGAATAGCGTCGAGCGCTGGGACGAATTCGTCGGCCACGGTGCAGCACAGGCAGCCATTGGCCAGTTCGACGATGTTCTCCTCCGGGCAGGCGGCGTTGCCGCAGCCTTTGAGGATTTCGCCGTCGATGCCGACATCGCCGAATTCGTTGACGATCACGGCGAGGCGGCGCGCTTTCACATTGCTGAGCAGGTGGCGGATCAGTGTGGTTTTGCCGGCGCCGAGAAAGCCGGTGATGATAGTGCAGGGAACGCGCGCAAGTGGGCTGTTCATAGGTCGGCCTCTTCGAAATCGAGGGGAGGAATCCGCGCGATCAAGCCGCGCTTGAGGATTTCCGGCCGGCCGCGCCACGGCAAAATGCCGTCGCCCGCGGTGGCAAGGAGACGCGCGCCTGCAACAAGCGCTTCCGCATTGACCGTGTCGAGGCCGCCGAAGAGGTAGGTCCAGGAGCCGTTGCAGCGCATCGCCGCGCTCGGTCCGCGGGTGCAATTGGCAAGGCAACGCAGCCGTCGCACCGTCACTTCGGTACCCGACGCCGCGTTTTCGGTCGCCGCGGCAAGCTGCGCGCCGGGACGCGGTTCGCTGTCCGGCGCTGCATCCTCGCCGCCTTGGCGCTTACAGGTGATGCAGACGTAAATGACTGGACCTTGGATCATCGGCGCCATGGATCCACCTAGGCGCGCTCGACGGCCGGCCGATCGAGGCCCTGCCAGCGGTACAAAAGATAAGAGACAGCCCAGCTTGCAACGAAAATCCCAATGACGAGGTAGCCGAAATTGGCGAGGCCGTCGTTGAGATTGCCCACCATGGTCCAGAACCGTCCTTCAAGGCCAAGCTGATCAGCGAGGAGACCGAGGACCTCGATGCCGCCGATCAGCAAAGCGATGGCGACCGAGATGGCCGTGATGGTGAGGTTGTACCAAATCTTGCGGATCGGGTTGAGGAACGCCCAGCCATAGGCGCCGACCATCAGCACGCTGTCGGCGGTATCGACGAGCGTCATGCCCGCGGTGAACAGCGCCGGGAAAATCATGACGGTGCCGAAGGTCATGCCGCCCGACGCCCCGCTCGCAGCGACGGTGAACAGGCTGATCTCGGTCGCGGTGTCGAAACCCAGCCCGAACAAAAAGCCGATCGGGAACATCTGCCAGCTGCGCGACACCATGCGGAACAGCGGCCGAAAGATGCGGGCGAGAAAACCGCGCCCGGAGAGGAGGAGGTTGAGCTCCTGTTCTTCGACCGGCTCGCCGCGTCGCGCCCGGCGGAAGCTCCGCCATACCTCGCGCAGGATGACGAGATTGATCGCAGCGATGGCGAGCAGGAAAAACGCCGAGGCGGCGGTGCCGATGAGGCTGCCGATCGATCTAAAATTCTCGAAACGGCCCTCAAGCGCGATTGCCGCCGCAGCGATCGCCGCCACCGCCAGCACAACGGACAGCGAATGGCCGAGCGAGAAGAACAGGCCGACCGAAATCGGCCGTTTGCCTTCCTGCATCAGCTTGCGCACCACGTTATCGATGGTGGCGATGTGATCGGCATCGACGGCGTGCCGTAGCCCGAGCACATAGGCGAGGAACGCAGTGCCAAGGAGCGTCGGGCGATCCGCCAGCGCAAGTACCGCCCAAGTCCATACCAGCACGTTGGCGGCAAACAGTGCGGCGTAGATGACGACGATTTTGGCGCGCTGATCGGTCGACGCGTCATCGAACGCGGATTTTAAGACTGTGAGCACGAACGGTCCTCGCCTGGGCAACCGTCGGCGCGAGCGAGGACCGAAAGATTTGCATCTTTCGGATCATCCACAGGTGCACCCCGACCCATGTTTGTCGCGTCGACACGCTCGATGGCAGGTCTCCTGGCTCGCGGATCGGCGCCTCGCCCTGCCTTCCCGGCGCCGTTACGGCCCCAGTGGCTTAATCGGACAAGACTACCCGCTCACAGTTGCGGGGGCAGCTGCGGATTTGGCGACCACTCGCGCGGCAGCCGCACCGCATTCCCTATTCACCCTCAAGCGCGAGGGACCATCGATGCGCTAGTGATAGATTTCGCCGGGCGGGCCTGTCAATCTGCCCGTTTGGGTTCCGGTCGCATACGGCATGTCGAGCGTCGCAAAACTGACCTTCATTCTCGGCGGCGCCCGTTCGGGCAAGAGCCGCTATGCCGAAAGCGTAATCTCAGCGTTGCCGCCACCATGGCAGGCGCCTTGGGCCTATATAGCGACCGCCGAGGCAGGCGACGCGGAAATGGCCGAACGTATTGCCGCGCATCGCACGCGCCGGGGGTCGGATTGGCAGACGGTCGAAGCGCCGCGCGCTCTCGCCGCTGCACTGAAATCGTGTCACACGATGCCGGTGCTGGTCGATTGTCTGACATTGTGGCTGTCGAATCTGATGCTGGCGGAGGCGGATATCGACATGGAAATCGGCCTTTTTGAACAGGCGCTGACGACAGCCTCGTCGCCGGTGGTGTTGGTCGCCAACGAAGTTGGCTATGGCATCGTACCGGATTATCCGCTCGGTCGGCGGTTTCGCGACCTGCAAGGCTTGCTCAACCAGCGCATCGCCGCGCGCGCCGAGCGGGTCGTGCTGGTGGTCGCAGGCCTGCCGCTTGCCGTGAAGGGAGTGCTGTGAGGTGACGACTGACACACCGGACGACGCCAAAGCGGATAACGCCGAAGCCGAACGGCATCGTGCCAAAATGGCCAAGCGCAAGGCGGTGCAGGATGCCGAGGTCGCCGAGAAGACGATCGAGAAGGGCTTGCTCATCGTCCATACCGGGACCGGCAAGGGCAAGTCGACCGCGGCCTTCGGGCTGGCGCTGCGCATGATCGGACGCGGACACCGCGTCGGCGTCGTGCAATTCATCAAGGGCGCCTGGCATTCGGCGGAACGCGACGCGCTCGAAAAATTCGGCGCGCAGGTGGTCTGGCACACCATGGGCGAGGGCTTTACCTGGGAGACGCAGGATCGTGCGCGCGACGTCGCTGCGGCCGAACGCGCCTGGGCCAAGGCGCGCGAATTGATGGCGGATCCGAGCATCGCGATGCTGGTTCTCGACGAGCTCAATATCGCGCTGCGTTACGATTATCTCGATCTCGACGCCGTGATCGCGGTCCTTACGGCGCGGCGAGCGGGCTTGCATGTCATCGTCACCGGCCGCAATGCCAAGCCCGAGTTGATCGCCGCCGCCGATCTCGTCACCGACATGACCTTGGTGAAGCACCACTTCTCAGCCGGCGTGAAAGCGCAGCCGGGCATCGAGTTCTAACCGTGTCGGCGCGCGCGCTGATGTTCCAGGGCACCGGGTCCGATGTGGGCAAGTCGCTCATAGTCGCAGGCCTAGCGCGCGCTTTGACCTTGCGCGGCCTTACAGTGCGTCCGTTCAAGCCGCAGAATATGTCGAACAATGCCGCGGTGACGGCGGACGGCGGCGAGATCGGCCGCGCCCAGGCCTTGCAGGCGCGCGCCGCGCGCGTGCCGGCGAGCGTGCATATGAATCCGGTGCTGCTCAAACCGCAGAGCGAAATCGGTGCGCAGATCGTCGTGCAGGGCCGCGTCTATGGCAGCGCCAAGGCTGCCGCCTATCAGCATATGAAACGCGATCTGTTGCCGTTCGTCCTCGACAGCTACGAACGGCTGCGCCGCGAGGCCGATATCGTCCTGGTAGAAGGCGCCGGCAGCGCCGCCGAGGTCAACCTCCGAGAAAATGACGTCGCGAATATGGGTTTCGCGAAAGCCGTCGGCGCTCCGGTGGTGCTGCTCGGCGATATCGATCGCGGCGGCGTTATTGCCAGCCTGGTCGGCACCAAAGCCGTGATCGGGCCGGACGATGCCGCGCTGGTTTTCGGCTTCATCGTCAATAAATTTCGCGGCGATCCGGCGCTGTTTGCCGCCGGCATGGAGCGCATCGCGCAACTGACGGGCTGGCAGGCGCTCGGCTTGGTACCATATTTTGCGGACGCGCGACTGCTGCCGGCAGAGGACGCGCTGGCGCTCGATCAGGCGCGGCCGGGAAAGCCTAACGCCAAGCTTCGTATCGTGGTGCCAATCCTGCCGCATATCGCCAATTTCGACGATCTCGATCCGCTCGATGCCGAGTCCGCGGTCGATCTCATCCGCGTGCGGCCGGGCGCGGTGCTGCCCGGCGACGCCGATCTGATCCTGTTGCCCGGCTCGAAAGCGACGATCGCCGATCTTCACGCGCTGCGCGCGGCTGGATTCGATATCGACATCGCGGCGCATCGGCGCCGCGGCGGAATGGTGCTGGGCTTGTGCGGCGGTTATCAAATATTGGGGCGCACGATCGCCGACCCGGACGGGGTCGAAGGGCCGCCTGGGCAGATCGAAGGCCTCGGCTTTCTCGACGTCGAAACCGTTCTGTCGGGTGACAAACGGCTGGAAGCTGTGCGCGGCGTGACCTCTGACGGCGTGCCGTTTTCCGGCTATGAAATGCATATCGGCGTTACCGAGGGTCCGGATCGCGCGCGGCCCTTTGCGCACCTCGCCGATGGTACGGCTGAGGGCGCGGTTTCACCCGATGGCCGGATAATCGGCAGCTATATTCACGGGCTGTTTGCCGATGACCGTCAACGCGCGGCGTGGCTTGCGCGTTTTGCCGCCGGAGCGTCGAATTTTTCCTACGATGCTGTGGTCGAACAGACGCTTGATGCGCTCGCGGCGCATCTTGCCGTGCATATCGACATCGATCGATTGCTCACTTTGGCACGATGAGAAGCGCGGCCGCCAGCGCAAGGATCGCTACCAGGATTCCATCGGCCCAGCGATAAAGTGCGAGTGCGCGGCGAATGTCGGCCACGCCGGCGTCGCGTCGCCCGTCACCCATCAGGGCGTCGTCGATCTGTACGCCGCCATAGGCCCGCGGGCCGGCAAGCGACAGCCCGAGCGCGCCCGCCATGGCCGCCTCCGGATAGCCGGCATTGGGCGAGCGATGGCGCGGGGCGTCGCGCCGCACTGCGCGCCACGCCCCGTCGGCTGAGGTTCGCGGTAACAGCGCCGCCGCGCCGATCAGGAGGAGCGCCGCAAGCCGCGATGCCGGCAGGTTGACCACATCGTCGAGCCGCGCCGCCGCCCAGCCGAAGGCTTCATGACGCGCGGTGCGATGGCCGATCATACTGTCGGCGGTATTGATGGCCTTGTAGAGTGCGGCGCCAGGGAGTCCGGCAATGGCAAGCCACAAGACCGGCGCCACGACCGCGTCGGCGAAGTTCTCTGCCAGGCTTTCGATCGCGGCGCGGGCGACACCGGCAGCATCAAGGGTCGCGCTATCACGGCCGACGATGTGCGATACCGCAGCGCGGCCGGCGCCGAGATCCTTGGTTTCAAGGGCAGTGGCCACATTCGCCACGTGCCGGTAAAGACTGCGCTGCGCAATCAATGTGCTCGCCACTAAGGCGGTCGCGATGAGGCCAAACGGCAGACGATAAAGCCCGTGCTCAACGACGAATGCGATTGAGCCGACGACGCCCAGGAGTACGATGAGAGAGATGATACCCGCTGCAGTGCGCCGACTCGGCTCGAGATTGTCGCGATTAAGACCGCGGTCGAGTGCCCCGATCAGGCCGCCGATCCATGTCACCGGATGGCCGATCGCCGCCACGAGCCATTGCGGATAACCGAGGCAAAGCTCGATCACCATGGCGATGAATGCTAGCGCAACCGACATGATCCCCTTTGGCGGTGCAGACGACCCGCTCCTGGATAGTGTTGAACACGGCGGCGACCTCGCCGCCGCGCGGCGCCTATTCCCGGACGCACCCGAACCTTTCATCGACCTTTCGACTGGGATCAATCCCAATCCATATCCGCTGCCGGCGCTCGCCCCCGAATTGTTTGCCCGGTTGCCGGAAACCGGCGCGCTGACCGTGCTTGCGGCAATTGCTGCGAAAACCTATGGCGCGCTATCGGCGGCCCATGTTGTTGGGGCGCCGGGGACGCAAATTCTGCTGCCGCTTGTCGCTGCGCTCGCTCGGCCCGGCCGCGCCGCCATTGTGGCGCCGACTTATTCCGAGCACGCTCGAGCCGCCGCCCTCGCCGGCCACAGCGTCAGCGAGGTCCGCGATCTCGACGCAATCGGCGACGCAACGCTCGTTGTTGTCACCAATCCCAACAATCCCGACGGTCGACTGTTCGCCAAGGAAAATTTGATCGGTATCGCCAGGCGCCTGCAGGCGCACGGCGGCGTGCTCGTGGTCGACGAGGCCTTTATGGATGTCGGGCCGCTGGGCTCAAGCGTCGCGCCCGAGGTCGGGCGCGGCAATATTGTGGTGCTGCGCTCGTTCGGCAAATTCTTCGGGCTTGCCGGGCTCCGCCTCGGCTTTGCGCTCACCGCGCCACCGCTCGCGGCGGCGCTTGCCGCGAAGCTCGGCCCATGGGCGGTCTCGGCACCGGCGCTTGCCGTCGGCGCGCGGGCGCTGGCGGATCAGGCTTGGATCGCGACGACGCGGCAAAGCCTCGCGGACGCCGCTCGACGGCTCGATGCGATCTTGCACGGCGCGGGTCTCGACATCGTCGGCGGTACGACGCTGTTCCGGCTGGCGCGTACCCCGGCGGCAAAGGAATTGTTCCGTCATCTCGGCCATTCCGGAATTTTGCTGCGGGTGTTTTCCGAGCATCCGACGTGGCTGCGCCTCGGTCTGCCCGCGGCTGAGCCGGAGTGGCGGCGGCTGCAGATTGCAATGGCCGCATGGTCCGACAAGGGCTAGGCTTTCGTTTATGAGCGTGCGACCGAGCCCGCAAGCGGAACACGTCACAGACGCGGCGATTGGACCGCCGCGGGCGATGGAGTTCGATCACGCGTTCCGCGCGCGCTTGCGCGACCTTCTGGTATGGCGCCGCGACGTCCGGCGCTTCCGGCGAGAATTGTTGCCGGACGGCGCTTTGGAAGCGCTGATCGAGCTTGCCTGCCTCGCGCCTTCGGTGGGGTTGAGCCAGCCGTGGCGCTTCGTCATTGTCGACGATGGCGCCACCCGGGCCGCGATCCGCGACAATTTCGCGACCTGTAATGCACAAGCGCTCGCCGCGCAGTCGGCGCAACGCGCGAGCCTCTATGCTCGGCTCAAGCTCGCCGGTCTGGAAGAGGCACCGACGCATTTTGCCGTCTTCGCCGATCGCTCGACAGCGCAAGGCCACGGCCTTGGCCGTCACACAATGCCGGAAATGATCGATTATTCCGCGGTCACCGCCGTTCATACGATCTGGCTGGCCGCGCGCGCCCAAGGCATTGGCATGGGCTGGGTCTCGATCCTCGATCCCGCGGCGGTCGCGGTTATTCTTAACGTGCCCGTGGAGTGGACATTCATCGGGTATTTCTGTCTCGGCTATCCGCAGGCGGACGACACCATCCCCGAACTCGAACAAGGAGGATGGGAGCAGCGCCGGTTGCCGTCGTCCGTCATCATCAGGCGCTAGACCGCACGCGCGCCGCCTTTCTCGCCGCTCGTATTGTACCAAAACAGGCCACATCCGCTGGCCCCGACCTTGCTCATGCTTCGGTCGAGGTGTGCGCGTGTTCCGGAACGATCAAATCGGTCCTCCGGAGATGCGCGTCGCAGGGAGAGAGCGGTGTTAACTTTTCGCATTGCCGGAATAGCTTTAGCCAAATTGATGCCGACGTCTTGGTCAGCCGCGCGATTTGTAGCGGCGGCCACGCTGTCGGTCATGTCACTGGGCGTGATTTGGAGCGCGGCTTATGCCGACGGTATGGCCGTCGGCGGCTGCGTCGGGTCGCAAGGCTCGCTAAGTTGCGTCGCGCGCTGGGGCGAGGCCGTCGATCCCTATGTCCGTAAAATCCCGGAACCGGCCGACGAGGTGGAACGGGCGCGGTCGGCCGAACGCGAGCACAAATGGGAAGAACGTTGCCGACCGACCGTCGCGCAAGACCGCTTTGGCGTACCGCGTTATCAATATGCCGCGCCGGGCTGCGAGTTCGGCATCATCGAATAGGGACGATGCTCTAGCGAGGTGCGTTCCCAGATTTGGCGGTCCTCTCGGGATGCCGCGCGCTGCCCGCGGGATGAACCGCGCCGGGCAGATACCGGGCGACAACCACCGGATCGAGTTCCTTGATGGTGCTGTCCGACAGACGATGCCAAACCTCGTCGCGGCCGAACAAAGCAATCCCGAGATAGCCGCGGACGGTCAAGGTCTGGCCGTCGGGGCTCAGCGTCATCTTCGCGCTATAGGTATTGCCGTCACGAGGATCGAGGATGTTGCCGCCCTCGTAGACCATGCCGTTGCGCTTCATATCCCTGATGAGGGGAAGGCCGAGCATCGGTTCGTCTTTGCGGTCGTCTCGGCAACGCGAGCAGACCGGATTCTGCGGTTCTTCCGGCCCATAAAACGTCTTGGCGATCGCCCCCTCATAATGGTCGTTTCGTTCGACGAACAAGAACCATCCGACGGTTTGTCCGGTATTCTGGTCGATCTTCTGCCAAAGACCGGTGACGATGGGCTCGGCCGGGTGTTCCGAGACAGCGGCGGGTTGCGCTACCGCATGGATCGCTGAGCCCGCCGTGAGCACCGCCAGAAATGCAGCCGTCGCCAGCTTTGCCGATTGCGTTGCCAATGGTCCTCTCCATTCGCCATCGTCAAAAGTATCAAGGAAAAAACGTTGATGACGCAGAAATACTTATTCGACATTGCGGTGTTTTGAGGACATGGGATCGCCAGATCCACAATCTCGAGAGCCCCGGAAGCGACTGCAAAGGAAGGAACTTATTCCAATATCGGCCGCTTGGGCTAGTCGCTGCATCATCGTCACGGCTGTCTAATTATCCCTTGCAACAGACCGCCGACCCTCTCATGATTGCTGGTAAAGCCGTTAGATCATTTCCTTCCATCGGGATTTAATGTTGATGCGGCGATCCCTTTCCACGCCGCTTGCGATGCTGCGTCCCGGCGCGCGGTCGGCGTCGCCCACCAGTCTCGCGCTCGACAATCTCCGCGCTATCGTCATCCTGATCGTGCTTTTGGTCCACTCGGTACTGGCTTATCTGTGGTCGACGCCTGCCGTCGGGTCGGATTTTAATCAGCCTCCCTACAATTGGCGCTCGCTCCCGATCGTCGACAGCCACCGCTTTTTCGGATTCGACCTGTTTTGCGCCTGGCAGGATGTCTACCTGATGTCGCTTTTGTTCTTCCTTTCGGGACTATTCGTCTGGCCGAGCCTGAACCGCAAGAAAGACCGGGCATTCTTGCGCGATCGCCTGTTGCGGCTCGGTCTGCCCTACGCTTTCGGCATCGCCGTCCTCATGCCGGTCGCATTCTATCCGCCCTACCGGGTGACGGCGGCCGACCCGAGCATTGCCGCCTATTGGCATAGTTGGCTCGCGTTGCCGTATTGGCCCAATGGACCGCTGTGGTTCGTCTGGCAGCTTCTGCTGCTCAATATCCTCGCGGCGGGGCTGCGTTTTGTCGCGCCTGCTGCGATACCCATGCTCGGCCGATGGTCGGCCGCAGCCGACAAGAACCCGGCTCGATTCATCGGCCTTCTGCTCGCCACCTCGACAGTAGGCTACGTGCCCTTGGCGCTCGCTTTCACACCTTGGGCGTGGGCCGGTTCCGGAATCCTCGGTTTGCAATTCTCCCGGCCACTGCTCTATGCGGTTTATTTCTTTGCCGGAGTGGGCGTCGGGTCAGCGGGCATCGAGCACGGCCTGCTCGCCGCCGACGGCGTTTTGGCGCGGCGTTGGGCATACGCGCTGGCGGCGGCGCTCGCCTCGTTATTTCTCTGGTTGGGACTGACGGCGCTGACGATAGGCGGCGGCGCCCCGATCGGTGTCGAGATCGCCGCCGATCTCAGCTTCGTGCCGGCCTGCGCCGCCGGGAGTTTTTTCCTGATTGCGATCTGCCTGCGGTTCGCCTCTGGGCCGTCGCGGATTCTCGGCTATCTCGCGGCCAATGCCTACGGCCTTTACCTGGTGCACTACGTTTTTGTCATCTGGCTGCAGTTTGCGCTCCTCACTTTGCCGCTGTTCGCGATCGTCAAGGCTGCGTTGGTGTTCGGCGGCACCCTGTTGCTGAGCTTGGCGACGGCGACTGCGGTACAACGCGTTCCTTTGGGCGCGCGGCTTATCGGCGCTACGCCGCGCGCGGTCGCTGCCTCATAGCCGTACTCCTGATCGGCGTGGTGAGGCGGGCCGACCCCCAACCGGAAATGGCGGCAGCGGCACAGCGATGCGACGTCGCGCCAATGCACCATAGAGCGTGACCCGGCCGGGATAGATCGCGGCCGGTGTTGCATTCAGCTTTGCGAAAAGGTTTGACCACTGCGTCACGGATGTTATGGGATCGCAGCAAGCTGGTGGCCAAGATCGTGACGGCGGGCTCCGTCACGAGCGCGACATTCACGACAACCCCGTGACAATGACGACACGATGCCTGAGCGCGAAAACATGCGAGCGATCGTGCCGATTTCTGCCGGGGGCTTCGCCCGCGCGTTTACCCGATGGGACGCCGTCGCGATCCTTTTGATCCTCGGCATATTGGTGTTTTTGGCGGAGGCCAGCCGCCATATGTTCGAGCCTTTGACCGAACTGCAGCAGCAACCGCCGTCGCTCGACCCGCGCAATCTGCCGGAATACGCGGCGCGCACGACGCTGCGCATGTTGATCGCGATGGTGCTGTCGCTCCTCTTCACCTTCACCTACGCGACACTTGCCGCCAAAAACAAGCAGGCCGAGCGGGTGCTCGTTCCGCTGCTCGACATTCTGCAATCCGTGCCAATCCTCGGCTTCATCTCGGTGACGGTGGTCTTCTTCATGGCGCTCGCCCCCGGGCGCGTGCTGGGCGCCGAATTCGCGGCGATCTTCGCGATTTTCACCAGCCAAGCTTGGAATATGGCGTTCAGCTTTTATCAGTCGCTGCGCACCGTGCCGACCGAGCTCGAAGAGGCGTCGCGCAATTTCAGGCTGTCGCCGTGGATGAGCTTCTGGCGGCTCGACGTGCCTTTCGCCATGCCGCAGCTGATCTGGAACATGATGATGTCGATGTCGGGCAGCTGGTTCTTCGTCGTCGCCTCAGAGGCCATCAGCGTCGGCAACACCACGGTCACCCTTCCCGGCATCGGCTCCTATATCGCGCTCGCGATGGAGCACCGCGATCTCACGGCGGTGTGTTGGGCAATCGGCGCCATGCTGATCGTGATCTTCATCTACGATCAGGTGCTATTCCGGCCGCTGGTGGCCTGGGCCGATCGTTTCCGTTTCGAGCAGGAGCCCGGCGGCGAGGTGCCGCAATCCTGGGTCTTCGATGTGCTGCGCCGATCCGGCATCGTGGAGCGGCTAACGCGACCGTTCGCGGCGCTGTGGCGGCGCACATTCCGACCACGCCGACCGGCCAAAGCCGCGCCCGTCGAGCCGGCGCCACGGGCGCGGCCCGGCTGGATCACCTTCCAGCTCAGCGTCGTCGCCGGTGCGCTGGCCGCCGTCGCTTTGTGGCAAGTCATTGGCTTCGCCATCGAAGGCATCACGCTTATCGACGTCGGCACCGCGATGCTGCTCGGGCTGGCGACGCTTGCCCGCGTCGTCGTGCTGATTGCGCTCGCGAGCGCAATCTGGGTGCCCGTCGGCGTCTGGGTCGGTACACGGCCGCGCGCCGCCAATATGGTTCAGCCGGTGGCGCAGTTCCTCGCCGCCTTCCCGGCCAATCTGTTGTTTCCGATCGTGGTGTCGGCCATCGTAGCGTGGAAGCTCAGTCCGAATATCTGGCTCAGCCCGCTGATGATCCTCGGCACGCAGTGGTACATTTTGTTCAATGTTATTGCCGGCGCCGCGGCGATTCCCTCCGAGCTGCGTGCTGTCGGCGTCAACCTGCGGGTGGGCGGCTGGTTGTGGTGGCGCCGGATCGCGTTGCCGGCGGTGATGCCTTATTATGTGACTGGTGCGATCACCGCCTCCGGCGGTTCGTGGAATGCAAGCATCGTCGCCGAGGTCGCCTCTTGGGGCGATGAACACCTGCAGGCGGATGGACTCGGCGCTTACATTGCGCAGCAGACCGACGCCGGCGATTTTCATCGCATCGTGCTGGGCATTGCGGTGATGAGCCTGTTCGTCGTCGTGATCAATCGTGTGTTCTGGCGGCCGCTATATGCCTACGCCGAGCGCAAATTCCGGCTGTGACGAGGTTCGACATGACTGCCGCACTGCTCGACATTCACTCGCTGCGTCATTCGTTCCCGCGCGCCGACGGCGGCGAGCATCTGGTGCTCGACGGCGTCGAGCTTGCACTGACGCAAGGCCAGATCGTCGGGCTGTTAGGCCGTACCGGTTCCGGCAAATCGACGCTGCTGCGTCTGATCGCAGGCCTAGCGCGGCCGTCGTCGGGGACCGTCACCTATCTCGGCGAGCCGGTAAACGCTCCGGCGCCCGGTATCGCCATGGTGTTTCAATCCTTCGCGCTGTTTCCCTGGCTGACGGTGCTGGAAAACGTCCAGCTCGGTCTCGAGGCGCTCGGCCTGCCCGAGCCGGAAATCCGCAAACGCGCGCTGGCAGGGATCGATCTGATCGGGCTGGACGGCTACGAATCGGCTTATCCGCGCGAGCTTTCCGGCGGCATGCGCCAGCGCGTCGGCTTTGCCCGCGCGCTCGTCGTCCACCCCAATATCCTGCTGATGGACGAGCCGTTCTCGGCACTCGACGTGTTGACCGCGGAAACGCTGCGAACCGACTTCCTGGAGCTTTGGGGCGAAGGCAAGCTGCCGATCAAGGGCGTCATCCTGGTGACCCATAATATCGAGGAAGCGGTGCTGATGTGCGACCGCATCCTGTTGTTCTCCACCAATCCAGGCCGCATCATCAGCGAGATCGCCGTCGACTTGAAGCAGCCGCGCAACCGCCTCGATCCGCAGTTCCGCGACATGGTCGAAAAAATCTACGTGGCCATGACGGCGCGCAAGCCGGCGGCGCCGCAAATCGGCACGATCATTCCCACCGCCACCATCAGCTCCGCGCTGCCGCGCGTTTCGGCCAATCTGTTGTCCGGCCTGGTCGAAACGCTTGCCGCGGCGCCGTTTAACGGCAAGGCCGACTTGCCGGTGCTCGCCGACGAACTGCACATGGAATCGGACGAATTGTTCCCGGTTGCCGAGTCGCTGCAAATGCTTCGGCTGGCGGAAATCGAGGGCGGCGACATCAAACTGACCGACAGCGGAAAGCAGTTCGCCGAATCGGGCACCGATGACCGCAAAAAGCTGTTTCAGCGCCAGCTCTTGGCCTATGTTCCATTAGCCGCCCATATTCGGCATGTGCTCCAGGAGCGCGCCAATCACGTGGCGCCGAAGTCGCGTTTCTTCGACGAACTGGAAGACCACATGAGCACGGAGGATGCGGAACACACACTACGTGCCGTTATTGCCTGGGGACGCTTCGCCGAAGCCTTTGCCTATGATGACGATTCCGGCACATTCAGCCTCGAAAATCCGACCTAAATTTTAGGCGAACTAGCCCGCGGTGGCTCCCCGCTTGCAACGGCCTATTCGGGCCGGTTACGCTGGCAATTGCTAACGAAAGCGAGGGCGACGATGTCAATTCTACCGAAAATGGAGACTGGCGTGCACATGCGCTGGCTGATGCTCGGTTCGCTGACGCTCAACCTGTTTTTCGTGGGCGCGGCGGGTGCGGTGGCGTTTCGCTATACGAGCCCGGTGCCGCTGACGGCGGTGTCGCGGATCGATCACAGCTTGGCCAGCCGTCTGGAGCGCATCGCCGTCAGCCTGCCGCCCGCCGATTCCGCGATCATGCGCACGCAATTGCGCCATGACGCGCAGAAGGTCGCGGCGGCGCAGGCCGATCTGCGGCTCTCCCAGGATGCGGTCCGCCAAAGCCTGCGCGCCGAGCCGTTCGATGCGGCGGCGACGCGGGCCGCCATGGCCGAAAATCGAACCGCGCGGGACAACTTCGATCAGGTGCTTCACGACACCATCGCCGCCGCGGCCGCGCAAATGTCCGTCGTCGGGCGCAACAAGCTCGCGGACTGGCCGGCGGAGCGCGAAAGCGGACGGCCGTCGCGTTAAAGCCGATAGCGCTCGGACTGGCCTAGGCGGCGCTGCGCCGCGCATTGGCGGCGATCGCCAAAAGCGCGCGCTCGGCGATGGTGTCGGCGAGCACCGCGGTGCGCCGCGATTCCAGCACCGCGTCGGCGAGCTCGGCCATGGCGCCGGCGAGCCGCGCCGCACTCCACAGTTTCAGCGCCGCCTCGACCGTCGTCTTGCGGCGGAAATGCACCGGCGGCTGCGCGGCGTCGAGCGAGAACGGCGCGCCGTCCTCGATCGTGCTGCGCCATTTGTGCAGCTGCGCGACCTGACGCTGGGCGTTGAACAGGATCGATCCGGCGCTCGAGCCCGCGGTACGCGCTTTGGCAAGCTGCGCCTCGAGTTCCGCCGGGCGGCCGGCGAAGGCGGCATCGACGATGTCTTCGAGCGCAAGCGCGGAGGCGTCCGACACCACGGCGGTCACGTCCTCGACGCCGACTTTGTCGCGGCCGCGCGCATAGAGCGCGAGCTTGCGGATCTCGTTGCGCGAAGCCGCGCGATCGCCGCCTAAAAGCGGGATCAACAGCGCGCGCGCGTCGGGCATCAGCGTCAGCCCCGCGGCCCGCATCTCGTCGTCAATCAGCCGCGCCCGGTCCTTCTCGGAATCGGCGTAGCACGGCAATGCCGCGGCGTTCTTCGCGCGCTCGCACAAGACGCGCAGCGGCGCATTGCGGCGCAGATCGCCGGCTTCGATCACGACGCAGCAATCGGCGACACCGGCGCCGAGCAGCGCTTCGACCGCCGGCGCGACGTTGCGGCTCCCCGCCTTCAGCCATACCGCGCGGCGGCTGCCGAACAGCGGAATGGTTTGCGCTTCCTCGACCAGGCGCGACGGATCGGCGGCAACCTCGTCGCCTTCGAGCCGCGCCAGCGCGAACGGATCGCGCGGATCGTCGACCGAGGCCTTGATGACGGCATTGACGCGCTCGCTGACGAGGCCGCCGTCCGGACCGAAGATCAGCACCACGGGCCGCTTCGGGTCCGGGCGCGCCACGAAGGCGTCGACGTCGGCGGCTTTGATCGCGACCATGGGCGAGCTTTAGAGCTTGAACCGGAAAAGTGGCAATCGGTATTCCAAAAAGATCGTGCGCAAGAGAGTTCAGGTACCGGCGAGGAAATACGACGCCAGCCGGTTGCGAATGGCCTCGGCGCACAGCAGAACGGCGCGGTCTTCGGCGTCGCGCTGGGCGCGTTGCCCGGCAAAACGCTGTTGCGAACCCGGCACATCGGTATCGACATGCGCGACCGTCGTGTCCTTGAGCACCACTTTGCCGGTGGCGATTTCCACGAGCTGATATATCGCCCTGACATCGTCGATCTGCGCCGTCGGTCGTCCGCTGCTGACGTCGATCATTGTCGTCACTTGCGTCGACCCGACAATGACCACGAGCCGATGGGTCGGTGAGCTGGCGCCGGCGGCGCCGTTGAGGTCGTATTGCAGCGCGTTGCGCATGGCGACCGCAATTCGCGACTGGGCCGTGCCTTCGCGCGCCGCAATCGGCGGAATGTCGACTTCGCCGAGCCGGTCGTGAACGCTCTCCGCGTTGAGCGACGGGCGCGAGCCGTAAAGCGGCTCGAAGCAGCCCGCGGTCAGGCCGGCCGCGGCGAGCACGACGGCAAGCCGCACCAGACGACCGGCTGCGCGCGTCTCACACCACCACATTGACGATCCGTTGCGGCACGATGATCACTTTCCTCGGCGGCTTGCCGGCCAGCGCCTGTTTTACCGCATCGAGCGCCAGAACGGCAGCCTCGATCTCGGCATTTGAGGCGTCGCGCGCGACGGTCACGTCGGCGCGCTTTTTGCCGTTGATCTGCACCGGCAGCGTCACGGTGCTTTCGACCAGAAGCGCGGGCTCGACCTGCGGCCAGGCTGCCTGGGCGACCAAACCGTTATGGCCGAGCGCGGCCCAGCATTCCTCGGCAAGATGCGGCATCATCGGGTGAAATAGTTGCACGAGAACCTTAACCGCTTCACGCATCGCCCAGCGCTGGTCCGCTGCGACGGCCCCTTCCTCGGTGTCGATATTGCCAATGAACTCATTGAGGGCATTGGCAAATTCGTAGATCTGCGCCACGCAAACATTGAAGTGTAGCTTTTCGATGTCAGCGGTGACGGCGGCGAGCGCCCGATGGGTGGCCTTGCGCAGCGAGAGCGCCGCCGGACCGAACTCGGCCGGCCGCTCGGCCGGCGCCGATTTCGCGATTTCGGCGCCTTCGCCGACCAGCCGCCACAGCCGCTGTGAAAATCGCCAGGCGCCCTGGACGCCGCGTTCGGTCCATTCCACATCGCGGTCCGGCGGCGAATCCGACAGCATGAACCAGCGCGCCACATCGGCGCCGTAGCCGCCGATGATCTCGTCGGGATCGACCGTGTTGCGCTTCGACTTCGACATTTTCTCGATCGGACCGATCGTGACGGTTTCGCCGGTCGCCGTCAGGATAGCGCGCCGCGCGCTGCCATCGCCCTCGATTTTTACTTCCGCCGGCGCCGCCCATTCGCCAGAGGCCGTGCGATAGGTCTCGTGCACGACCATGCCTTGAGTGAACAGGCCGGCGAACGGCTCGTCCAATCCGACGTGTCCCGTCGCCTTCATGGCGCGGGTGAAGAAGCGGCTATAGAGCAGATGCAAAATCGCATGCTCGATGCCGCCGATATATTGATCGACCGGCATCCAGGCATCGACCATCGGCCGCTCGGTCGGCGCGGTCGTGATCCACGGGTCCGTGAAGCGCTCGAAATACCATGACGAGTCGACGAAAGTGTCCATGGTGTCGGTCTCGCGCCGCGCCGGTCCGCCGCACGTCGGACATTTGACGTACTTCCAGGTCGGATGGTGGTCGAGCGGATTGCCGGGCCGGTCGAAGGTCACGTCGTCCGGCAAAGTCACAGGCAAATCGCCGTCCGGCACCGGCACCACGCCGCAGGCTTCGCAATGGATGATCGGAATCGGACAGCCCCAATAACGCTGCCGCGAAATGCCCCAATCGCGCAGCCGGAAATTCACTTGCCGCTGCGCCACCGGCTTGTTGCCGCGGCTGTCCTGTTCCAGGCGCCGCGCCACTTCTTCCTTTGCTTGCACGATGCTCATGCCGTCGAGAAAGCGCGAATTGATCATCGTGCCGTCGCCGTCATAGGCAGTGTCGGTGATGACAAAGGTTTTCGGGTCCTGGCCCGGCGGGCAAACCACCGGCACATTGCCGAGCCCGTATTTGTTGACGAAGTCGAGATCGCGCTGGTCGTGCGCCGGGCAACCGAAAATGGCGCCGGTGCCGTAATCCATCAGAATGAAATTCGCCACATAGACCGGAAGCTGCCACGAAGCGTCGAAGGGGTGAATGGCGCGGATTCCGGTATCGAAACCCATTTTTTCGGCGGTGTCGATTTCGGCCTGCGCGGTGCCCATCTTCTTGCATTCATCGATGAAAGCCGCGAGCGCCGGATTGTTCTTGGCCGCCGCCGTCGCCAGCGGATGATCGGGCGCCAGCGCCATGAATTTCGCGCCGAACAGCGTATCGGGCCGCGTGGTGAAGATGTCGAGCTCGCTCTCACCGCCCGGCGTCGTCTTGGTGTCGAGCTCAAAGCGGACCAACAGCCCCTCTGAGCGGCCGATCCAATTCTTCTGCATCAGCCGTACTTTTTCCGGCCAGCGATCGAGCGTATCGAGCGCGTCGAGCAGCTCCTGGGAATATTTGGTGATCCGAAAAACCCATTGGCTCATCTCGCGTTGCTCGACCACCGCACCGGAGCGCCAGCCGCGGCCGTCGATCACCTGCTCGTTGGCAAGGACCGTATGATCCACCGGATCCCAATTCACTTTGCGTTTTTCGCGCTCGACCAGACCGGCGCGGCGAAAATCCAGGAACATTTTCTGCTGATGCTTGTAGTAAGCGGGGTCGCAGGTCGCGATTTCGCGTGACCAGTCGAGCGACAGCCCCATCGATTTGAGCTGCTTCTTCATCGAAGCAATATTGTCGTAGGTCCACGTCTTGGGATGGACCTTGCGCTCCATGGCGGCGTTCTCGGCCGGCATGCCGAAGGCGTCCCAGCCCATCGGATGCAGCACCTTGAAGCCCATCGCCCGTTTGAACCGCGCCACCACGTCGCCCATGGTGTAATTGCGCACATGGCCCATATGGATGCGCCCCGACGGATAGGGGAACATTTCCAAGACGTAGTATTTCGGACGCGGATCGTCGTTCTTGGTCGCGAAGATCGCGCGCTCGTCCCAGATTTTCTGCCAGCGCGTTTCGGCGTCGCGGGCGTTGTAGCGGTCGGTTACCATTGTAATCACAGTCGTTTTAGGGCCGGGCGGCGACGTGACACGAAAGGACGCCGCCGGTCAATGCGAGGCTTGCCGGGAGATGCGGACAGCGCCGGTACGCTTCAAACCTGGGATGGAAATCTCTATGATTATGCATCGAATTTCCGAACTGTTGCCGAAACTGGCGATGAATTCATGAACCCGTCGGTTATTTCCGCCCTCGCGGCGCTAGGAGGTGCCGCGATCGGCGGATTCATGACTGTTGTCGCGTCCTGGCTGGCGCAGCAGCGGCAGGCTCGCGCCCAATTGTTCACGCACGACAAGCTTCGCCGCCAGGACCTCTACAAGGAATTCATCGAGGAGGCGTCGAAGTGTTACACGGACGCCCTGCTCCACGACATGACAAAGGCCGACCTTTCCGGGTTGGTCGTGCTTTACAGCAAGGTCAACAGGATGCGCGTTCTCTCGTCGCCAAAGGTCGTCGCCAGCGCCGAGAGCGTGGGACGAAAAATACTCGATACCTATCTTGAGCCGGACAGAACTTTTCTCGAGCTGCGCGAAATGGTCAACAGCGGGACGATCGATATCCTTCAGGAATTCGGCGAGCGGTGCCGTGAAGAATTCGAAACGATTCCCGAGCCCTTCTGAAAGCGAAACGGCAAACTCACTCCGGATGGTTCTCCGACCAGCCGTTGCAATGGGCGCGTTCGTGGCGGACATAGGCCTTTAAATCCTTCACCGGTCCGTTGCGCGGGATGACGAGGTAGCACTTATTCTTCGCCACCCAGGAACAGGCGTCTGCCGTCACCCCCATATGGGCGCAGGCCTGCCGCGCCTCATGCAGCGGCAACACGCGCTCGATCACCGGGCCGGAATAAGCGTGATTGTAACGCGGCGGCGGTTCGAGAACGTAGATCGGCATCGCGTGTGATCCGTTGTTGCTAATCGGTGGTGCGCAGGCTCCAGCCCGCGTTCTGCACCAGCGGATGCTGTTCCAGCCGCGTGACGATCGAGTCGAGTTCCTGCGGGTCGGCCGTGCTGCCGAGCAAAGTCGCGACCAGTTCGGTGCCGCCCTGCTCGCGCTCGATGACTTCGATGTCGCGCACCGGATAATCGGCGGCCTCAAGCGCGCTGCGCAGCACTTCGCGGGCATCGTCGAGATCGTCGGTATTGGTCGTCGCGCGCACCTCGTAGATCGCTTCGGTCGAGGCCTGATCGAGCGGCCGGCGATTGATGGCATTGACCAAGGGGCGCAACAGCGTGTTGCCGGCAAGCACGAAGCAAGTCAGCGCAATGGCTTCGAAGGCGAGATCGGCGCCGGCGCAGGCGCCGACCGCGGCCGAGCACCACAGCGTCGCCGCGGTATTGAGCCCCCAGACATTGCTGCCCTCTTTCATGATGACGCCGGCGCCGAGAAAGCCGACGCCGGACACCACATAGGCGATGATCTGGGTGGCGCCGATATTGCCGTTGAGATGCATGCCGATGTCGACGAAGGTGGCCGCTCCCACCGCGACCAGCACATGGGTGCGCAAGCCGCCGCCGCGCTGGCGGTACTGCCGCTCGGCCCCGATCAAAGTGCCGAGTACGAAAGCCGCGAACAGGCTGACCAGCGAATCGAGGAAATCGTTGACCTGAAACGAATGGATAAATGCCATCGAGGACCGGCTCCCACTGGCTGGCGCAAGGCGACAAATGGTCCGAATTACCACCACGGTCAACGGCCGCCGCAACGTGTTTTGTGACAGCACAAATCGTTCTCGCGATGCCCCTGCATCCGAGTTTTGCCGCACCAAAGCCATTCCCTGTGCCTCCCCAACAAAAGAAGGGAGGCGGAGCGCCGACAGGCGCGTACTTAGAGACCGCACCAGCGGGTGCGGCGCCCCCTCCGTATCTCCCTCGCTTATGAGAGAGATACGGAGGGGGCTCGCCTCTCGGCGCTCCACCGCGGCGCTTGCGGCGCAAATGAATGCCACCGCTCAGCCCAGGCCGTGTTTCCTGGGACTTAGGTCCAACGGGCGTTACCCGCCAAAC
>JBEKRD010000040.1:0-37988 GCA_049519075.1 Xanthobacteraceae bacterium
GCGCCGAGAGGCGAGCCCCCTCCGTATCTTTCTTCCGTTACTGAGGAAGATACGGAGGGGGCGCCGCACCCGCAGGTGCGGTCTCTAGCTTGCGCCTTTCGGCGCTCCGCCTCCCTTCTTTTTTCGGCGAGGCGTTTGGGAATGGCTTGGTGCGGCAAAACTCGGATGCGGGTGCATCGCGAGAACGATGTCGCTTATCCGCCCTCGCGATAGCGAGGGAAGGGGACCGTCCGAAGGACGGTGGAGTGGGCGCGGGACTCAACGAGAATGAGGCAACGCAAGGGGGGATGACCGGTGACGTTTTTATTTCCTTGCGACGACAGCGAAGCTTCGAGTCAGTCGCCCCTCCCACCGCACTTCGTGCGGTCCCCCCTCCCCGCTGGCGCGGGACGGGAGGAGGCGCGTGCGTCACGAGAACGAATTTACATGCGTCAATGCAAGCGCCCAGCACTCCGCTCACGCGGCGTGGCGCTGCGCTTTCATCCAGGCTTCGATCTCGCGATCGGCCTCGGCCTTGGCGAAGCCGTAGCGCGCCTGCAGCCGGCCGCGCAGTTCGGCGCGGCGGCCGCCGATGCGCGTGACGTCCTCGTCAGTGAGCTTGGCCCAGTTCATACGGACCTTGCCCTTGAATTGCATCCAATTGACTTGAATCTGATCCCAGTTCATCGATTGTCTCCCTGCTGGAGGATGGACAAATGACGCCGCAGACCACTTCAAATGCCGCGTCGTTCTGGCGGGGCAATGACAGCCGTGCGATGCGGCTTCAATTCGGCGACATCGGGGCCATTCGGCGATGAATTCTGGTCGGTCTGCGGCGATTCCGGATTGTCAATTCAAGATGCCGGACGAGGAGCGCGCATGCCGCTTTTCCTGCGTGCTTGCGTTAAGGAACGCCAAATGCAATTGCCGAATTCCGGGCCTCGTGCTTTTTCACTCGTGAAACATTATGGCAGCGCCTCCACCGTCTTCTGATGTCGAACGGCTTGCGCGCGAGATCCGCGCCGGCGAGCGCAATGTGCTGTCGCGCGCCATCACGCTGATCGAGAGTAAGCGCTCAGATCACCGCCATACCGCAGCCGCCCTCACCCAGGCGCTGCTCGACGCGACCGGCAAAGCGGTGCGCGTCGGCATCACCGGCGCGCCGGGCGTCGGCAAATCGACGATGATCGATGCGCTCGGCACGCTCTTGACCGGGCAAGGCCGCAAGGTCGCGGTGCTTGCGGTCGACCCGTCGTCGCGCCGCACCGGCGGCTCGATCCTTGCCGACAAGACGCGCATGGCGCGGCTTGCCAATGACGCCAATGCCTTCATTCGCCCCTCGCCGGCGTCGGGCACACTGGGCGGCGTCGCGGCGAAGACCCGCGAAACCATGCTGCTGTGCGAGGCCGCCGGCTACAACGTCATCCTGGTCGAAACCGTCGGCGTCGGGCAATCCGAAATCGCGGTCGCCGACATGACCGATTTTTTTCTGGTGCTGGCGCTGCCCGGCGCCGGCGATGAATTGCAGGCGCTCAAGAAAGGCGTGGTCGAACTCGCCGACATGATTGTGGTCAACAAAGCCGACGGCGATAATCTGCCCCGCGCCAGAATTGCCGCGGCGGAATATGGCGCGGCGCTGCATATCCTGTCGCCGCGCTCGCCGAACTGGTCGCCGCCGGTCATCACCTGCTCTGCCCTCAAGAGCGAAGGCGTCGAGGCGCTGTGGTCGCACGTGCTCGACCATCGCCAGCGGCTCACCGCGTCGGGCGAGCTTGCGGCGCGGCGCGGCGAACAGCAGGTCAAATGGATGTGGACGATGCTGGAAGAGCGGCTGTTTGCGCCATTGCGATCCGATCGCACGCTCAAGGCGGCCCTGCCGCGGATCGAGGCCGAAGTCGCGGCCGGGCGCCTCGCGCCGGCAACGGCGGCGGAGGAGATCGCCGCGATGCTGGCGCGTTGATGCCGCGCATAGCCGCCGTTCCGCCGTTCGACCCCGTTCTTAACTGGAGGCCGGCGTTAATCCTTAACGCGAAAACGTCCGCCGTTTGGCGGATCAAGCGGCTTATTGGCGTATCAATATCTGGCGCATCATTGGGCGTAATCGCCTACCGGGACTTCTGTGATGAATTTTGATCGCCGCCGCTTGTTTTCAGCCTTTGCCGGCGCGGCTTCAGCCTCTGCCGCGACGCCCGCTGTGGCGCGCGACGAGCCGGCAATGCGCGCCGAGATCGACGCGCCGTCGCTCGGCGTTCGCCCCAGTGCCGAACTCGATCAGTCGGCGGCGCTGCAACGCGCCATCGAGCATGCGGCGGCGGCGGGCGCGGTGTTGCGGCTGCCGCCCGGCATCTATCGCGCCGGCGCGCTGCACTTGCCGTCCTACGCCGCCATTGCAGGCGTCGCCGGCGCGACGCAGATCGTCATGACGGCCGGACCTTCATTGTTGTCCGCGACCGGCAGCGATCATGTCAGCCTGAGCGGACTGCTTTTTGACGGCGCCAACATTCCGCTGCCCGAAGGCCGCGGGCTCGTGCACCTGACGCAAGGCCGCGCCATGCGCATCGCCGATTGCGAGATCGTCAGTTCCGGCCGCAACGGCATCAGCCTTGAAGCGATGGCCGGCGAAGTCACCGCCAATGCGATCCATGCCGCCGCCGATTCCGCGATTTTCTCGAACAATGCCGGGGGGCTGAAGATCGCGGGCAATACCGTGCGCGGCGCCGGCAATGGCGGCATTCTGGTCTGGCGCAGCACGCCGGGCGACGACGGCACGCTGGTGGTCGACAACCGCATCGAAGACACCAAAAACACATCCGGCGGCACCGGACAGTGGGGCAACGCCATCAATATCTTTCGCGCCGACAATGTCATCGTGCGCGGCAACCGCATCCGCAATGCCGCGTTTTCAGCGGTGCGTGGCAATTCGGCTTCGAATATTCAGATCGTCGGCAACACCTGCAGCGGTATCGGCGAGACCGCGCTTTATGCGGAGTTCGGTTTCCAGGGTGCGATGATCGCCAACAACATCGTCGACGGCGCGGCGGTCGGAATCTCGGTGACGAATTTCGACCAAGGCGGCAGGCTCGCCGTCGTGCAGGGCAATCTGATCCGCAATCTGCACCGGGGACGGCCTGCGGGCGGCGATGCCGAAGCCATCGGCATCAGCATCGAGGCCGACACCGCGGTGACCGGCAACGTCATCGAGAGCGTCAAGGGCACAGGCATCGCCGCCGGCTGGGGCCCGTTTCTGCGTGACGTTGTCATCACCGGAAATCTGGTACGCGACGCCGACTTCGGCATCGCGGTCTCGGTGGTGCGGGACGCCGGCAGCGTCGTGGTGACAAACAATCTCATTGCCGAGACCCCCTCCGGCGCCATTGTCGGCCGAGAATGGGACAAGACCGTCACCGGCGATCTCATCAAGGACGGTGCCGAACGCTATGCGCAATTGTCGATCAGCGGCAACCGCGTGCGGTGATGACGCGCCGACCTTCAGATTGCGTCAGTGACCCTTACGCTGCCGACTTCGAGTCCATTCCAATTGCGCAAGCTCGGCTGCCTGAAGGGCGAAAGCGCCGCGCGCTCCGCGTCGTTGAGCGGCAAGAACCGCGCGATGATCGCCGCCATGATCACCTGCGCGGCGCGGCCGGCGCCGTCGTCGCATTTGATCGCGATGCCGAGCCCGAGTTCGGGCAGCGCGCCGCAATAGACGCCTTCGGCGCCGGTCTTGACGAAAACCCGCGTGCCGAAGAGTTGCATGATTTCGGTGCAGAACCGGCCGGTGCCGGCGACATGCCAGGGTTTTTGCGCACAGACGTGACGCAGCCGAGCGACAGCGGCGGCACGCGCTGGAGAAAGACCGCGGCCGGTGCCGAATTTGGCAAGACCGCGGGCCAGATTTTCCAGCGGCACCGCCCAGGTCGGCACCGAGCAGCCGTCGATGGCGCAGTTTTCTTGCGACAGCAAGGCGCCGGTAAAATCCTCGAGCACCGCGCGCACTTCGCGTTGCACCGGATGCTCCGGCCGAAAGTAATCGGCGGTATCGACGCCGGTCGCGCAAGCGACGCACAGAAAGCCCGCATGCTTGCCGGAGCAATTGTTATGCAGCGCCGACGGCACGTCGGTCCGCGCCAGCGCGAAGGCGGCGGCTTGCGCCATCGGATAATGGGCGCCGCAGCGCAGTGCGGCGAGGGTAAGACCCGCGGCGGCCAACATCCGCTCGACAGTGGCGACATGCCCGGGCTCGCCGCTATGCGAGGCGCAGGCGAGCGCGAGCTCTTCGTCGCCGAAGCCGTAGCGGTCGGCCGCGCCCGATTCCAGGAGTGGCAATGCCTGGAGCGCCTTGATCGCCGAGCGCGGGAAGACCGGCTTTGCCACGTTGCCAAGGGCGAGGACGAAAGTTCCGTCGGCGTCGGCAACGGCTACCGCGCCGCGGTGGCTGCTCTCCACCAGCGGTCCCCGCGTCACTTCGACCAGAACGGGATTACTCATGGTTCATCGATTCCGCCGCACCAGCTCGAATACTATCCCTGCTCACTTTTTCTGCACTCTGTAACGTGCTGCAGCAGCGCGCTGACACTAAATTTGGCCTGATGAATGTTATCGTTGCATCGCGGTATTCTCGAATAACCACGCGAATAAATTTCACGTCAACTTATTCTATTCCATAACGAAATTGTGACAGAGCATTATACGATCCGCCCTTGTGCACTGCAATATCTTTGATACTTAGCGAGACAAGGGGCGACGTTGAAATCAGAGAGACAGCAATGAAATCGCTCAATGTGAAATTGGCTTTGTCCGCTCTTGGCATCGTTGCAATGCTGACCAGCCCGGCCTTGGCGAAGAAGGCGCAACCGGTCACGCAGGAATCAGGGGCCTCTAGCACGATGATCCCTGGTTACGATCGGGACGGCGGCGTCGTCGGGATTCCGAACCCGGATCAGGCCGGCGCGCAGTCACAGCGTTAATCGCCGTCTCGTCTTGATGTGTGTTGCTTAAACGGTAAGGCCGCCCCAATTGGCGGCCTTATCTGTTGCTTTCAGGCGCAGACGTTATGTGCGCGCCTTAGCTGCGCTTGACCGCATGGCGTTTCTCTCGCCATTCTTGCCTCATGCGGCGGCTCACCATTGTTGTCCCCGTACTCGACGAGGCAGCGATCATCGTTGGCGCCTTGCAGGCGCTCGCGCCATTGCGCGCCCGCGGCGCCGAACTCATCGTCGTCGACGGCGGCTCCAGCGACGGTACGCCGCAATTGGCGCTGCCGTTTTCCGATCGGGTGATTGCCGCCCCGCGCGGTCGCGGCGCCCCGATGAATGCCGGCGCGGCGCTCGGCCGCGGCGAGGCCCTCCTCTTCCTGCATGCCGATACGGCGCTCCCGGACAATGCCGACCGGATGATCGATCAGGCTCTGGCATTGCGCGCTTGGGGCCGCTTCGACGTGCGCATCGCCGGGCGGCATCCGCTCTTGGCCGTCGTGGCGCGCATGATCAATTGGCGTTCGCGCGCAACCGGCATCGCGACCGGCGATCAGGCGATTTTCGTCAGCCGCGAGGCGTTCGCGCAGGTCGGCGGCTTTCCCGCACTTCCGCTGATGGAGGACATCGCCATCTCGCAACGGCTAAAGCGGCTGTGCCGGCCGTTTTGCATCTCAACGCCGGTCGTGACGTCGGGACGACGCTGGGAGCAGCATGGCGTGCTGCACACCATCGTGCTGATGTGGCGGCTGCGGCTCGCTTATTACTGCGGCGTCGAGCCGGCGCGGCTGGCGTTGCGCTACAACCGCGTGCCACCTGCGCCGGTACGAGATTTATCTGCGTAGAGTCTAGCCTCGCAGCGCCGCGCCGGGCCATAGCGCCGGCGCCGAGCGCGCATATTGCACCGGCCGGGCGATCTCGGCGCCAAGCGTCGCCGCGGCGTGCCAGCCCCAATGCGGATCATCGAGAAAGGCGCGCGCCATCGCGATCATGTCGGCTTTGCCCTCGGCGATAATCTTTTCGGCCTGTTGCGCATTGGCGATCATGCCGACCACGCGCACCGCAATGCCGCTGTCGCGGCGGACTTTCTCGGCAACCGGAACGTTAAAACCGGGATCAGTCGGCCAGCGGCTGTCGGGCGAGATATTGCCGGACGAAATATCGACGTAATCGAGCCCGGCAGCTTTGAGCGCCTTGGCAAGCTCCACCGCATCGTCGCCGGTCAGACCGCCGTCCAGCCAATCGGTGCCGGTAATGCGGGCGCCGAGCGGAATGCCGCGCGGGATCGCGGCGCGAGTGTCGCGCGCGACTTCGAGCGGAAAGCGCATGCGCCCCGCCAGCGAGCCGCCATAGTCGTCATTGCGCGTGTTGGACAAGGGCGACATGAAACTGTGCAGAAGATAACCGTGGGCCAAATGCAGCTCGATGGCATCGAAACCCGAACGCACCGCGCGCTTGGCGGCGTCGGCGAAGTCCGCGCGCACGCGTGCCATATCATCCTCGTTCATCGCCCGCGGCGTATGCCAGCCCGGGCCGAACGGCAGTGCCGACGGCGCGATGGTTAGCCACGGATCCTCATTCGGGCCGAGCGCCTTGGCGCCCTCCCAGGGCCGCTGCGAGGAGGCCTTGCGGCCGGCATGAGCGAGCTGAATGCCGAGCTTCGCCGATCCAATGCGCTTGCAATGCATGACGATGCGTTTGAGCGCGTCCTCGCAGGCGTCGGAATAAATCCCGAGGCAGCCGTGGGTGATACGGCCGTGGCGTTCGACGTGCGTCGCCTCGAGCACCAGCAGGCCCGCGCCGGAATTCGCCAGCATGCCGAGATGGGTCATGTGCCAGTCGTTGCCGACGCCGTCATTGGCCGAGTACTGGCACATCGGCGCGACGACGATGCGATTGGCAAGGGTCAGATCGGCAAGTTTGATGGGCGAGAACAAAGCGCTCGGCATTTTGGTCACATCGCGTTGGGGTGAGGAAAGCATTTAAAACCGGCCAGAGGCTGAACGATCAGCGCCGGCGCGGCTTGCGGTCGAGACCTGTGGATAACGCGTCGATGGGCCGCGAGTCTAGTCCGGCCAGGCGGTGGCGGGCAATCCGGCGACGGGCTCGGCTCGCCGCGGCGTCCGGAATGCAAAACCCGGCGGCACGCCGCCGAGCCGCATTCCCTCGGGCGGTATTTCAACGCCGGGCGCCTCGTCGCCGAGCGCCAAGCCGGCGATTGCGGCCCACTCGTCGCGCAGGCCCAGCACTTTGCGCATCTCGGCGAGAAACCCCGCATGCGTGTAGTAGTGCCGCCAGCGCCCGGTATCGCACAGCTCGATGAGATGCTCCTGCCGACGCTCCACGAGGGCGAGCCATCGGCGCGCGATACTGTCGTACGGACCTGTCTGCCGTTCCGACATGAGGAGAGCCAGAAGCGAACTATCAAAAACGCCTTCAAACCGGCGCTTGAACGATATTCATCGCTTGTTGTTGATTCGGGCAATGGAAATGAATGCCGCGACGCGACGACTATTTGTTGACTTTCAGCTTGTGGATAAGATTGGGCAAAAGTGATTCGTGATCTGTCCGTCGGGGGCATCATTTTGCCTAAAAACCGGTTTCCACTTTTCAGCATCATGCCTTAAAGCTTAACGCCCAGCCGGTTGGCCAATTCGCCAACGATGCCGCGGCGGAATAACAGCACGCAGATGACGAAGATCGTGCCCTGAATCACCAGCACCCATTGGCCGAACGGCGCCAGATAGTTTTCCATAGCGATGATGGCGAAGGCGCCGACCAGGGGGCCGAATATGGTGCCGAGCCCGCCGACCAGCGTCATCAGGATAACTTCGCCCGACATGGTCCAGTGCACGTCGGTCAGCGAAGCCAGCTGAAACACCAGCGCCTTGACCGAACCGGCAAGACCCGCCAGCGTCGCCGACAGCACAAAGGCAATGAGTTTATAGCGGTCGGTGTTGTAGCCGAGCGAAATGGCGCGTTGCTCGTTCTCGCGGATCGCCTTGAGCACTTCGCCGAACGGCGAATTGATGATCCGATAGATCAGGAAAAAACCCGCGAGCACGACGACGAGTACGAAAACGTACATCGTCATCTCGTCGTTGAGATCGAACACGCCGAACAACCGGCCGCGCGGCACCGCCTGAATACCGTCCTCGCCGCCGGTCAGTTTCACGCGCAACGCCACCAGATACATCATTTGCGCCAGCGCGAGCGTGATCATCGCGAAATATATGCCCTGGCGGCGGATGGCGAGGCTGCCGGCGATGACGCCGAGCACGGCGGCGGTCGCGGTGCCGGTGAGAACGGCGAGTTCGGGCGGCAGGCCCCAGGTCTTGGCGGCGAAGGCGGCCAAATAGCTGGCCCAGCCAAAATACAGCGCATGGCCGAACGAGACGAGACCGACATAGCCGATCAAGAGATTAAAGGCGCAGGCGAACAGCGCAAAACACAGCGCCTTCATCAGAAAAACCGGGTAAAGGATGAATGGCGCGCCGATGAGGAACACCACCATGATCGCTCCGGCCACGCCGACGCTCCAGGCGGTGTCGCGCCGCAAAGGCATCGCCGCCACATCGGCCGCACTCGCCATCACGCGCTCCGTCCGAACAGCCCGGCAGGCCGGACCAAAAGCACTACGATCATGATGGCGAAGATCACCGTGTTGGACGCTTCCGGAAAAAACACTTTGGTCAGCCCCTCGACGATGCCGAGCGCGAAGCCGGTGAGGATCGCGCCCATGATCGAACCCATGCCGCCGATCACCACCACCGCGAACACCACGATGATCAGGTCGGAGCCCATCTGCGGCGACACGTTGTAGATCGGCGCCGCCATGACGCCGGCGAGCGCCGCAAGCCCAACGCCGAAGCCGTAAGTCAGCGTCACCATGCGCGGCACGTTGATGCCGAAGGCGCGCACCAGCGTCGGATTCTCGGTCGCAGCCCGCAGGTAAGAGCCGAGCCGTGTGCGCTCGATGGCAAACCAGGTGGCAAAACACACGACCAGCGAAAACGCGATGACCCAGGCGCGGTAATTGGGCAGGAACATGAAGCCGAGATTGCGGCCGCCTTGCAGTGCCTCCGGCACCGTATAGGGCTGGCCCGAGGAGCCATAATAATTGCGGAACAGTCCCTCGATAATCAGCGCCAAGCCGAAGGTCAGCAACAGCCCGTAAAGCGGATCGAGGCTGCGCAGACGCTGCAGCAAAAACCGCTCGATGACAATGCCCAGTGCGCCGATCACGATCGGCGCAATGATGAGCGCCGCCCAATAATTGATGCCGAGATATTGCAGCAACATATAGGCGGTGAACGCGCCCATCATATATTGCGCGCCGTGGGTGAAATTGATGATGTTGAGCATGCCGAAAATGACGGCGAGCCCAAGGCTGAGCAGCGCGTAAAACGAACCATTGATCAGGCCGAGCAGAAGCTGCCCAAACAGCGCCTGCGACGGGATACCGAAAATCTCGAACATGCAGCCACGCTCGCTCTATTCTCAACATCCCGGCGGTGCCCCCTCCCCCTTGTGGGGGAGGGAGAAGTTCAATTGCTGCTCACGAGCGGACAATTGTCTTCCTTCATCGGGCGGAAGGCTTCGTCCGCCGGGATGGTGGCGCGCAGGTTGTAGTCGTCGCCCGGATATTTCGACTCGGCGGGCGTCTTCACCTCGAACACATAGGCTGGGTGGATCTTGCGGCCGTCGGCGCGGATTAAGCCTTTGCCGAACAGCGGATCGTCCGTCGGCATTTCCTTCATCTTGGCAACCACCGCCTTGCCGTCGGCGGCGCTTTTAAGCGCGGCGACAGCTTTGAGGTAATGGGTGATCTCGGCATAGACACCGGCCTGGCTCATGTTCGGGAATTTTCCCGGCATCTCGACCTGCCAGCGTTTGGTCCAAGCCCGATTGGCGTCGGTCATGTCCCAATACCACGTCTCGGTCAGCATCAATCCCTGCGCGACCTTCAGCCCCAACGCTTCGACGTCGGTAATGAACACCAAGAGGCCGGCGAAGTGCTGGCCTCCCGCCGTGATGCCGAATTCGGCGCCCTGCTTGATCGAATTGTCGGTATCGCCGCCGGCGTTGGCTAATCCGATGATCTTTGCGTTGGACGACTGCGCCTGAAGCAGGAAAGACGAGAAGTCCTGATTGTTGAGCGGCACGTTGACTGAGCCGAGGACCTTGCCGCCGCTGGCCAGCACCACCGCCGTGGCGTCACGTTCGAGCGCATGGCCGAACGCGTAATCGGCGGTGAGGAAGAACCAGGTATTGCCACCGTTCTTGACCACCGCGCCGGCCGTGCCGTGGGCGAGCATCCAGGTGTCATAGGTCCAATGCACGGTGTTGGGCGAGCATTTCGGCCCGGTCAGATCGGAGGTCGCGGCGTTGGAGACGAGGAACACCTTGTTCTTTTCGCGCGTGACCTCGTTCACAGCGAGCGCCACGCCGGAATTCGGCACGTCGACGACGGCGTCGACACCATCGACGTCGTACCATTGACGCGCGATGCCGGCGCCGATGTCCGGCTTGTTCTGGTGATCGGCACTCACGATATCGACCTTCATGCCATGAGCCGCCGGATTGAAGTCTTCCACCGCCAATTTGGCGGCGGCGACCGAGCCCGGGCCGCCGATTCCGGAATAGACGCTCGACATATCGGTGAGTATGCCGATTTTGACGTTGGTTTGGGCCGCCGCCGCCGTCGCCATCAGCATGGCGGCAACAAATGCCAGACTGCTCGCTGTTCTCATGATGGTTCTCTCCTGTGGGACGCGATGTCGTCCACGATGCTGCGATTGCCGTATCAGTTGGTAACCCATTTTAGTTGGTCACCATGGGACAGTTGTCGTCCTTCATCGGCCGAAACGCCTCTTCGGCCGGGATGGTGACGCGCAATTTGTAATCGTCGCCCGGATATTTGGATTCCTCGGGCGATTTGACCTCGAACAGATAGGCCGGATGAATCTTGCGGCCGTCGGCGCGGACGAGACCCTTGCCGAATACCGGATCGTCGGTCGGGATTTCCTTCATCTTGGCGACCTCGGCCTTGCCGTCGGCCGTGCTTTTGAGCGCGGCGATGGCTTTGAGATAATGCAAGGTCGCCGAATAATCGCCGGCCTGGTTCATGTTCGGATATTTTCCCGGCCGCACCGCTTGCCAGCGCTTGCTCCACGCCCGCGTGCTGTCGTTGGCATCCCAATAAAAGGTCTCGGTCAACACCAGACCCTGCGCCACTTTAAGTCCGAGCGCCTCCACGTCGCCGATGTAGAACAACAGCGCGGCGAAGTGCTGTCCGCCGCTGGCGAGACCGAATTCGGCGCCCTGCTTGATCGCATTGATGGTGTCGCCGCCGGCATTGGCGAGCCCGATGATCTTGGCCTTCGAAGCCTGCGCCTGCAACAGGAACGACGAGAAATCCTGGTTGTTCAGAGGATGACTGACGCTGCCGAGCACCTTGCCGCCATCGGCGAGCACGACCGCGGTGGCGTCGCGTTCAAGCGCATGGCCGAAGGCGTAGTCCGCGGTGAGGAAGAACCAGGAATCGCCACCGCTTTTTGCCAAAGCCCCGGCGGTGCTATGGGCCAGCATCCAGGTGTCGTAGGTCCAATGCACGGTGTTGGGCGAACATTTCGGTCCGGTTAGATCGGAGATCGCGGCGCCGGATACCAGGAGCACTTTATTTTTTTCCCGGGCGACCTCGCTCACCGCCAGCGCCACACCGGAATTCGGCACGTCGATAATGGCATCGACGCCGTCGACGTCGAACCATTGCCGCGCGATGTTGGAGCCGATGTCGGGTTTGTTCTGATGGTCGGCGCTGACGATGTCGACCTTCATGCCGTGGGCTGAAGGATTGAAATCGTCGACTGCCATTTTGACCGCGGCGACGGAGCCCGCACCGTTGTCGTCGGCGTAAAGGCTCGACATATCCGTGAGCACGCCGAGCTTGACGTTCGTCGTTTGCGCTTGCGCCGCCGTCGCGATCAAGGCGGCGACACATGCCAGACCGGCTGAAACTTTCATCACGCACCTTCCCTCGTCTCTGCGGGCCTTCGGCCCTTTTATGGTTCCGGTATATCAAACTCCGAGATAGTCGTGCAGCTTTCCCATATTGGCCTTTAGTTCAGGCGTCGAGAATTCGTCGACAATCCGGCCGTGTTCCATGACGTAATGCCGGTCGGCGACGGTGGCGGCGAAATTGAAATTCTGTTCGACCAAAAGCACGGTAAAACCCTGCGCTTTGAGCATGCCGATGGTCTGGCGGATCTGCTGGATGATGACCGGCGCCAGGCCCTCGGTCGGCTCGTCGAGCAACAGTAACCGGGCACCGGTGCGCAAGATGCGGCCGATCGCCAGCATCTGCTGTTCGCCGCCGGAGAGCTTTGTGCCTTGACTGTTGAGCCGTTCGCGCAGGTTGGGAAACAGCGCGAAAATGCGGTCGAGATCGAGCCCGCCGGGCCGCACTTGCGGCGGCAACAACAGATTTTCCCGGACGTCGAGGCTGGCGAAAATGCCGCGCTCCTCCGGGCAAAACGCGATGCCCGCGCGGGCGATGGCGTTCGATGGCAGGCCGATCAGCTCGCGGCCTTCAAAGCGCACCGAGCCTTGGCGGTGCTCGACGATGCCCATGATCGATTTGAGCGTCGTGGTCTTGCCGACGCCGTTGCGGCCAAGCAGCGTCACCACCTCGCCGGCCTGCACCTGAAAGCTCGCGCCGTGCAAAATGTGGGATTCGCCGTACCAGGCTTCGAGCGCGTTGACGGTGAGCATGGGGTGCTTGTCAGGGCTCTTATCAAGCATGACCGGTACCCAGATAGGCCTCGCGCACGGCGGGATCGGCCGACACCGTCTGATAATCGCCCTCGGCCAGCACCTGGCCGCGGGTCAACACGGTGATGCGGTCGCAAAGATCGGCGACCACGCTGAGATTGTGCTCGACCATCAGCACGGTGCGGGTCTTAGCGATGGACTTGATCAGCGCGCTGATGCGCTTGATGTCTTCATTGCCCATGCCGGCCATCGGTTCGTCGAGCAGCAGGAGTTTCGGATCGAGTGCGAGCGTGGTTGCGATCTCCAGCGCCCGCTTGCGGCCGTAGGGCAGTTCGACTGCGAGCGCCGGTGCGTAAGCGCTAAGCCCGACATCGACAAGGAGCGCCATCGCGGGTTCGTCGAGCGCATGGAGGACGCGTTTGGAACGCCAGAAATCATACGACCCGCCGCGCCGGCGCTGCAGCGCGATGCGCACGTTTTCGAGCACCGTGAGGTGCGGAAAGACGGCCGAGATCTGAAACGAGCGCACCAGCCCAAGCCGCGCCACATCGGCGGGCTTAAGCGCCGTGATGTCGCGGCCGTCGAACACGATACGCCCGCGCGTCGGACTTAAGAATTTCGTCAAGAGATTGAAGCAGGTAGTCTTGCCGGCGCCGTTCGGACCGATCATGGCATGAATACTACCGCGCGCGACGCGCAGATTGACCGAGCGCACGGCATTGAATCCGGCGAAATCCTTGGTCAGGTCTTCCGTTTCCAGAACGGTATCGCCAGCCACAACTTTCCCCCACGGCGGCCATTCTCCGCGTGTTCGCGGTGCGCGTAAAGGGGCGAGAGCGCGACGATGAGGCGCGATCTTGGCGCCAGCACCGAGGTTTTGTGCGACCGCTCCGCAACGCATGCGCGTTCCTTCTACCCGCGCGCGGGCGGCGTGATTTAAACCTCCCCCCGCAGGGGGCAGGTTGCCCGCCTGTGGCGGGCGGTTGGGGCGAGTGTAGCGAACGGCGACCGACGCGGAGTTTTTTCACGGCCACCACCCCACCCCGCGCCCTTCGGGCGCGATCCTCCCCCTGCAGGGGAGGGTCAAGCGCACCCGTCCTCGCGCCACGCTTTTCGCGCGCGAACTGAAAATCCTGTCACGTTCAGTGCGAAACTTAAGGAGGAAAAGGAAATCCGAGGGGTGGTGCCTCTGTTTCTCTCTTCGCTTGCCCCTGTTTCGCCAATACCAAACCAATAGAAAAAGGAAGCGGAACGCCGACAGACGTGCAATCCAACCTCCGCGCTTGCGTGCGCGGCGCCCTCTTGCGAGAGGGCTCGCCTATAGGCGTTCGACCGCGGTTCTCGCCACAGGGAGCTTTCGTCCCCATGGCTCCAGCGTCAGGCCAGGCTTCCTGGGACGTGGCAGGGGCGCTTGGTCCTGTAGGTCTGTCCCAACCTGAGGGCAGAGACTTCGCGCTCTTACACGGGCGTTACCCGCGCCCGCCTGTCCCAGTCCAGTGTAGCACCTCACGCTCCGGTCGTAGTGCCGGAGGGCATGATGCCAGAGCCGCCCGGGTACGGGGTGTATCTTCCCGCCGCGGGCACCGCACTCGCTTCGCCTCCAGAGAGTACCCCCGCTGGAGGCGTCCTTGGTGAGCGAGGTTCGGAGGCTATATGGGCGGACATAGGATGAATGTCAACACCTGTCGCAAAATATCTCTGTTACCGTGACGGCCTTAAAGGCGTCATTGCGCGGCGCGAAGCGGTTGAGCGTTAGCGAAATCCGGGAGCGACCCACCGGCTCCAGGCGCATGCCAAAATCGATCTCACACCGGAAGGCTGATCTCGCAAACGAGACCTTCATTGCGCCAGTCAAAGGAAATTTTGCCTTTAAGCTGGCCGATCATTGCTTCGGTTATCCGCGTACCAAAGCCTTTTTTCGTAGGCATCCGCACGACTGGACCACCTGTCTCGCGCCAGTGAAGGATGAGTCGCCCATCCGCCTCGTGTGACCACATCAGGCTCGTCTCGCCATTGGGCACGGACATGGATCCGTATTTGGCGGCGTTGGTCGCCAATTCGTGCAGGGTTATGGCGACAGCCTGAGCGACGTTCGGCTCCAATAGAACTTGCGGACCGTCAATTCGCACGCTCGTTTCGTCCGTCTCGGAATAAGGAGCAAGCTCCTGTCTGGCGATTGTCCATAAGTCGGCGCCTGTCCAACGCGACTCGACAAATAGCGAGTGAACCTTCGCGAGCGCCAGAATGCGGCCTTCAATCGCCTGTTTTAGACCTTCGGGCGTATCGGACTGAGAAAGATTTACAGTTGCTTGTACCGTGGCGAGCAAATTTTTGCTTCGGTGCTCTGCTTCCCGAGCCAAGACGACGATCTGCTCCTGTGACCGCTTCTGCTCGGTAATATCCCTTGCGATCTTGGAGGCGCCAACGATATTGCCGTTGGAATTTTTAATAGGTGAAACGGTCAGCGAAACGACGATCAAGCCGCCGTCCTTTCGTTGTCGAATAGTCTCGAAATGGTCGACACGCTCGCCTTTTCTGATCCGCGTCAGGATCATATGCTCCTCACCTTGCCGGTCCTGAGGGATAACAATCGTGATGGGTTGGCCAATCACCTCCTCGGCCGTGTAACCGAAGATATGCTCCGCACCCCTGTTCCAGCTTGTGATGACGCCATCGGTGTTCTTGCTGATAATTGCGTCGTCACTGGACTCGACGATGGAGGCGAGCCAGCGCAATCGGAGTTCGTTTTCGCCAAGTGCGGCTTCGACCTTCTTGCGCTCGGTGATGTCTGTGGCGACGTTGAGCAGACGATGGGCCTTTCCGTCCGCTTGTCTGTCGAGAACGCGCCCGTAGCCTGAGAGCCAAGCCGCCGTCCCGTCCGCCTTCACAACTCGGTATTCGGCCGGGAAGGAATCCTGGGAATTCGCCAAGGCGTGATAACGAGCAAGAAGATGTTGATCTTCAGGGTGCATAGATCGACGGATTTCGTCCGTTTCGCCGCCGACATGACCGAGACCACCGGCTAATTCGATGCCAAATAGCGCCATCCCCTCGGGTGTCCAGATCCTGGTGCCTTTGACAAAATCGACCTCCCAACTGCCAATCCGGCCGAGCATCATCGCGGTTCGATACCGCTCCTCGCTCGCGCGCAGCGCGTGCTCGGTCAACACTCTGGTTGTCGTTTCAACGGCGATGACAAGCACTCCGCCCACGCCCGTGGGCGCGGACGGATCCGGAACCGGACTGTAGCTTAGGGTAAAGCGCGCATCCTCAAATTCGACTCCCTGCCGCTGAATTCTCAAAGGCAGGTCTTCAGTAAAGAAGGCGCTGCGCTTGCCGCTGAGGATAGCGTCATGCAGCGGCTTTAGCTGGGTCTGAACTTCCGGCCAGACGTCGCGGAACGGTAAGCCGAGTGCCCGCGGATGCTTGTCGCCGAGGATCGAACGATAGCCGTCGTTGTAAAGCATCACAAAATCCGGGCCCCAACGCACAGCCATCGGAAAACCCGAGGCGAGCATGAGGTCCACAACCAGCGTGAGGCTCTGTGACCAGCCTTGGCGAGGGCCGAGTGCAGTTTTCGACCAGTCTTTCGCACTGATGAGTGCAGACATCTCCGCAATGGCAGGAACTGAGTGTTGGGTCATTATGGCGTCTGGACTCTATACACACCGTCAGGTGAGCACGCTTCGCTTTGCCTACTCTACGGTCGCTTTGGCGGCAAATGAATCGCATCGCGGTGGGCGATCATGCCAGCGCCCGTCCATACCTCGACGGCATGCCCGTCTGGATACGATATTTGTGCACGGCGCCGCTTCACGGACGAGCTGTCACCAATAAAATGTATCAAATCCGCAAGGACCGGTTTCGGGTCCGATTCCGCACATAAGCGGAACTTTTTTCGGCCTGCCCCTGACGGGCCGGCCCTATACCCCCCGCAAATAAGACGACCCGCCCGGTGGGGACGAGGCCGGGCGGGTCTGAATTATCGGCGCTGGCGTCGGGGGGACAGGGGCGCCGATGGTGGCGTCAAGCGCCACCGCCTATTGGTCGCTGAGGCCTCCGGAAAGGTTCAACGAAAGATTAACGGGGTTTGCCCGGCCCTGGGGCCGCAGCAAAATACGTAAGGCCTGGCACGAAACTCGCCCCAGGCGGTCCTCTATTCCCGGATTAAAGGCGAACACCTACTCGCTGGGCTCGGCGGGCTCAGCCGACTCCACGACCCGCTCCTGCCGCATCCGGGCCACGACGCGGGCGAGTTCTTCCTTGGCGAGCGAGGTCACCGCGACCCGCACCCGGTAAAGCCCGCCCGGCGTCGGCCCATCGACCAGGGCGGCCTGGTAGTTTTGCAGGAAATTGGTGATTTCGGCCGCGCTCGCCTGGCGCGCGAAGCGCACCATGGCGAAGGTGCCGTTGCGGTGCGCGATGCTCACGCCGTCCGGGATCGTGGCTTGCGGCTTGGTGAAGATGTTCACCAACAGCGCCGCCTGTAGCGCGATCGCAAGCGTTGCAAATGACGCGGCCACCGCCATGGTGCGCGGCGACAGACTGGCGAAGAAACCGGTCAGCCAGCTCGCGGCACCGCCCGGCCCCCGCCGGCGCGCGGCCAGCGTCTCCGCGTCGATCGCCGCCATCAGCCGCTCGGCGACCTGCGGTGGCGGCGCGCCCAGCGTTTCATTGAGCAGAATGGTTTCGGCGAGTTCCTCGTGCACCAGATCGACCATGACGGCGAGATCCGGCTCCTTGCGCAACGCCTCCTCGACGCGCAGGCGGTCGCGCCGGCGCAAGGTGCCCGCGGCATACCACGGCAACAGCGCCTCGATTTCGCTGGGTTCGGTGCGCTGGTCGCGCCCGGCATCGTTTTGCATCATGGCCAACCTCGATCGATTCCTGCCACTCTGCAAAGCTCTCCCAGTTTCTTGCGCGCATAAAACATTCGCGTCTTCACCGTGTTCTCCGGAATGCCAACGATCCCGGCCACCTCTTCCACCGATTTCTCGTGGTAATAAACGAGATCGATAATCTCGCGGTGCTCGGGCGACAGCGCGGCAAGGCAGGCGCGCAATTTCTCGCCCTTATCCCGTTTTGTCTCGGCAAGCTCCGGATCATCTGAAGGTTCCTCGATCGCCGCCGCCGTATCGTCGTCAAGCCCGTCTTCGCGCCGCTTTCGGATGTGCGACAGCGCCTTGAACCGCGCGATCGCTATGAGCCAAGTCGAGACGGCGCTCCTGCCTTCAAAACGATTGGCTTGGCGCCATACATCCAGAAACACATCGCCGATGACGTCTTGCGCCGCCGCCTCATCGCGCAACACCCGCAATACAAAGCGATAGACCCGGACATGGTGCCGCGCGAACAGCACCTGCATCGCGAGCCGGTCACCACGCGCAATGCGAGCGATCAGCGTTTCGTCTGCCGGTGCCTGCATTGCGCTCAAAATCGGCTCACGGATTGGTCGCGGCTTGCGGCCGGGAGGTTCAAAGTTTTGTGAAGACCAGCTCTGCGGCCCACACATGACGGCGAAATAGCGATTTCCCTTGTATCCTCAAATGCTTGGAATTTCATCGTGCGGCCAAGTCCATTCCGCGAGGCAAATTGCTCCCGAACGCTACCCTGGCGCAAGGGCGGTGACCAAAACCTGAATCAGGATCCTGGTTTCCGGGCTAACGCTTACCGGCGTGACCCCGACGGTGCCTCTTCCAGCGGCTTCTCCTCGAGCCAAATCACGGCCAGGAACGCCACCGCAAGCGTCACGGCGGCGACGGCGAAGACGGTGGCAAAGGCTGCCGCCGACGCGCCGCCCAGGAAATGCCGGGACAGGGTCGCGGCCGGCGGGCCGACCGGTGCCGTCGCCAAGACGATGGCGCCGAATACGGCAATCAGGATGGTGCCGATCAGCGTGCGGGCGAAATTCATGGTGGCGAGCGCCGCGCCGAGATCGTGAGCCGGCACGGTGTTCTGCAAGGCGACTTGCGTGAGCGGCGCGGTCGGGCCGAAGCCGATGCCGATCAGAAACAAAATGATCTCGAATTTTCCGGTCGTCATGGTGCCGGCGGAAAGGGAAAGCGCTATGACCGCGCCGACGCCGATGCACAGACAAAAAAGCGGCAGAACCTTGTAGCGGCGCACCCGGCCGAGCAACTGGCTGGACAGCCCGGCGCTTGAGTTCAACGTGACCATCAGGATCATCAGGCTCAATCCCGACGAGGTCGCCGACCAGCCAAGCATGCTTTGCAGATACATCGGCAGAAAGACATTGAGCGCAACGATCGAACCCCAGCCGAACGAATGCGCCGCGATCGCCAGCCGCGCGGCGGGATCGGCGAGGATCGCAATCGGAATGAGCGGCTCCATGGCGGTGAGCAGCCGCGCGATAAATCCTGCTCCCAAGACCGCCGCGCAGCCGAGCAGCGCGACGACCGGCGACGACAGCCACGGATAGCGCACGCCGCCGAGATTGAGCGCCAACATGAAGGTCGAGCTTGCCGCCATCACCAGAAAGGCGCCGACGAAATCGAGCTTATGCTGCCGTTCGCGGCGCGGCAGGCGCCGCAGCACCGTGAGCGCGAGCACGACCGCGATGATGCACAAAGGAAAATTCCACAAGAAGATCACCGACCAGTGCAGATGATCGGAAATAAAACCGCCCAGCACCGGCCCGCTGCCGCCCGCGGTGGTAAAGGCTATCGAGAAATAGGTGTAATAGCGGCCGCGCTCCTTGGGCGCGGCAATGTCGCCGAGGATCATATTGGCCGTCACCACCAGCCCGCCGGCGCCGCAGCCCTGCACGACGCGGCCGCAGATCAGCATCAGCATCGTGGGTGACGCAGCGCAAATGAGCGAGCCCGTCATATAGACGCAAAGCCCGATCAGCATCGCGGCACGGCGGCCATGGATGTCGGCGAACTTGCCGTAAAGCGGAGTGAGCGCGGTCGAGGCGATCAGGAAGGCCGTGATCAGCCACGGCAGATTGTGCACGTCGCCGAGATTGCGGCCGATGGTCGGCAGCGCGCTGGCGAGGATCGACTGATCGATCGAGCCTAAGAACACCGGCAGCATCATGCTGACCACGATCAGCCGCTTTTCCCGATGCGTCAGCGGCTTCTGATCGCCGCGGACGGCGGACGCCACCCTCGCCGTCACCTGCGGCGCAGAGTCCGACGACGCGACGCCGTCGGCGGCTCTCGCTACCTCGCCTGCCTCCTCGGCGCTCCCGGCGCGCTCGTCATTCATCAGGCGTTATTTGCGCCGCGTCCCGTGCGCGGCGTCCTCCCGCTCAATTTTCATCGAGCAATACCGGCAAAGCGGACGCTTGTCATTCCTGCGGCCGCCGCGTTGAGGCCGCCTTATGCCCGTGGCCGCCAGGCTATTCCCCCGGCCGTTGCATGGGGCTAGAATGGTATTCCGATACTTTCACCATAGCTCAATTGATTTTCGAGGAGGCTGTCATGTCGTTGCTCGAAGTTCACGTCGGTTTGAGTTTTATCGGCATCGCATCGGGTCTTGTGGCCCTTTATGGCCTTTTGACCGGGCGGCTCTATCGCGGCTGGACCGCGCTCTTTCTCGCCGCCACCATCCTGACCAACGCCACCGGCTTTCCGCTGGCGCCGTTCGGCTTCGATCCGCCGCGCGCCATTGCGACGCTTTCGCTCGTCCTTTTGGCGCTCGCAGTTATTGCGCTTTATGTCTTCCGACTCGGCGGGGCGTGGCGCTGGATCTACGTCGTCACCGCGACCGCTGCGCTCTACTTTAACGTCTTCGTCGCCTTCTTTCAGGCTTTCCTGAAAATTCCGGCGGTTCATGCGCTGGCGCCGACCCAATCGGAGCCGCCATTTCTCGTGACTCAGCTTGTCGTGCTCCTGATCTTCGTTGCGCTTGGCTTCCTGGCACTGCGGAAGTTTCACCCGGCTTAGCCGGCACCGGCGTAGCCCATCGGCGCTGATATCTGCTACAGTGCGTGACCGCCGATGCGCCGTAAGCGCGTCGCAGCGTCCGGAATGCGCTTCCGGAGCCATTGTCCCAGGAACTCAATTCACCCGCCGGCGCGGTCGCGCCGGCTGCATGTTCTATTGAAGGAATGTCATGAAAATAAGCGCGCGCAATCAGATCAAAGGCAAAGTGCTAGACGTGAAAAAGGGCGCGACGACGTCGCATGTGCGCCTCGAAATCGCGCCCGGCCAGGTCATCACGGCCTCGATCACCAATGAAGCGGTGGAGGAGCTTTTTCTCAAAGTCGGCGACACCGCCGCCGCCGTCATCAAGGCGTCCGACGTCATGATCGCCATCGACTAGGATTGAGTCATGAGATCAGCGCTTATCGTGCTTGTCGCCACGTCGTTGCTTAGCACCACGTTGGCGGCGGGGCCCTGCTTGGCGCAGGAGCCGGTCGGCTGCGACAAATTCAAATGGCCGCTCGATAAAGAGCGCGCCACGCTCAACGGCACGGACTTGCCAAAGCTCGCATCGGGCGATCGCGCGCCATGGCAAATTCCCTTTGCGTCGATTGTGGCTTTGGTGCCGTTCGCCGACGTCAAACTGCCGGCGGCTCCGGAACGCGCGCCGAAATCGCCGACGTCCTTTGCCGGCTTCGTTCAGGTTCCGGCGCCGTCACGGGGCGGCACTTATAAGGTCAGTCTGTCGTCCGAAGGGTGGATCGACGTCGTGCAGGACGGCCACGCGGTGAAATCGAGCGCGTTCAGCGGCGCGACAGGCTGCGAGGGCCTGCGCAAAAGCGTGAAATTCGAGCTGGCGGCGCAGCCGTTCACGGTCGAACTCAGCGGCATTCCCGCCGACACGATCCGGATCGCAATTACCAGCGATTAAGGCCGCTCACTGCTGAAGCGTATTGGCGACCTTAAAGCTCGCCTCGGTCTTGCCCTTGATGTCGTCGAGCGTCACGTCGGGTGCGAGTTCGATCAAAGTCAGCCCGCCGCCGGTGCGGTCGAGCGTGAACACGCCGAGATCGGTGATCACCATGTCGACGACGCCGGCGCCGGTGAGCGGCAGCGTGCAGCGTTTCTTGAGCTTGGAATCGCCTTTGGCCGAATGCTCCATGACGACGACGACTTTCTTGACGCCGCCGACCAGGTCCATGGCGCCGCCCATGCCCTTGACCATCTTTCCCGGGATCATCCAATTGGCGAGGTCGCCGTTTTCCGCGACCTCCATGGCGCCGAGGATGGCGATATTGATATGGCCGCCGCGGATCATCGCGAAACTGTCCGCCGAATTGAAATAGCTCGTGGTCGGCAGCTCGGTGACGGTCTGCTTGCCGGCATTGATCAGATCGGGATCTTCCTCGCCCTCGAACGGGAACGGGCCGGTGCCGAGCATGCCGTTTTCCGACTGCAGCTGCACGCTCATGCCCGCCGGAATGTAGTTGGAGACCAGCGTCGGGATGCCGATGCCGAGATTGACGTAAAAGCCGTCTTCCAATTCCTTGGCGGCGCGTTCCGCCATCTGATCGCGAGTCCAGGGCATTACACTTCCTCCCCTGTTCCGGCCGGCGCGTCAGCCTTTTGACGCTTGCGAACCGTGCGTTGCTCGATGTGTTTGGCCACGGCCGGCACGTGGATCATGCGCTGCACATAGATGCCGGGCGTGATGATGTGGTCGGGATTGATATCGCCGGGCTGCACCAGATGCTCGACCTCGGCCACGGTCACTTTCCCCGCGGTCGCCATCGGCGGATTAAAATTGCGCGCGGTCTTGCGGTAGACCAGATTGCCCTCGGTGTCGCCGCGATAGGCATGCACGATCGACAGGTCGGCAACCAGGCCCCGTTCCATGACATAGCGCTCGCCGTCGAATTCACGCACATCCTTGCCTTCGGCGATCTTGGTGCCGACGCCTGTCTTGGTGAAGAAGGCCGGGATACCGGCGCCGCCGGCGCGGATGCGTTCGGCGAGCGTTCCTTGCGGGTTGAACTCGATCTCGAGCTCGCCGGCGAGGAATTGCTGCATGAAGGTTTTGTTCTCCCCGACATAAGAGGAGATCATCTTCTTGATCTGGCGGGTATTAAGCAGAACCCCTAGACCCACCCCGTCGATCCCGCAATTGTTGGAGACCACGGTCAGATTCTTGACCCCGGAATCGCGGATCGCGATGATGAGAGATTCCGGGATACCGCACAGGCCGAACCCTCCGGCCATGATGGTCATGCCATCCTTCAGCAGCCCGGCCAACGCGGAGCTTGCATCCGCATAGACCTTATTCATGCCCGCTCCATTTCCCCCGGCAAAACTTAAAGGCAATCCCGGTTTGCCATTCTACGCATAACCGGCCCGGTGGAAAGGTCAACCATTGCCCGGATAGCTGTAGGTCGTAACGATCGGTAGCTGGATCTGCGGGTGCGGATAGTAGTTCCACCCGACATACATCGCGGCGAACAGAATGGCCGCGATCAGCGCACCGCCGACCCGGTTACGGAATGAAATGAGGCCGCCAAGCAATGCGGCTACGAAGGCAAATCCCGCCATCAATGCCACAAAGGTCCAATTCACGGTCGACAGGTCGATAGGCATTCTATGCTCCTTGAGAGCGGATGTTCCTTAATAGCGCCTTTTCCGGAACGGCGTCCGCTTCTGTTCCGGAATAATCGCATACCTCTGTTGATCCTAGCCGAGGCCACCACAGCGCGCGACACCTTGGCGGCGCTCGACACAAGAAGATATAAGGCTTGCGCAACTCACCGGTGACATCGCGCCAGTGAGCTTTTGGATCACGGCACCGGTACCCTCATCCATGACCAATCTGCTCATTCTTCTGACGCTGCCGGAGGCGGTTCGCAATCAGTACCGTGAACGGCTGCAACAGCGCTTTCCCGAACTCGAAATCGAACTGGTCGATCACCACTCCAAGGCCGGCCCGCATATCGCCAAAGCCGACGCGCTTTTGACCTTCGCGCCGATGCTGTCGCCCAAAGTGCTCGAAGAGGCGGGCCGGCTCAAATGGGTGCAAGCGCTCGGTACCGGCACCGACAACCTCACCGACCAGCCCACGCTGCGCAAAAATATTGTCGTCACCAATCTCCACGGCATCCACGGGCCGCCGGTATCGGAGGCCGCTCTAGGCACCATGCTGGCGCTCGCCCGCGATCTGCCGCGCGCCGTGCGCGCTCAGGACGCCCGGCAATGGCAGCGCTTTCCGGCGCGGCTCCTGCACAACAAGACGGTCGGCATTTTCGGCATCGGCGTCATCGCCGAGGCGCTGGCGCCGAAATGCAAGGCCTTCGGCATGCGCGTGGTCGGGGTGAGTTCCGGCCCGCGCACCGTCTCAGGCTTCGACCGCGTGCACGGCCGCGACGAGCTGTTGGCCGTTGTCGGCGATTTCGACTTCTTCGTGCTGTTGACGCCGCTCACCGCCTCGACCCGCAATAGCATCGACGCCAAGGTCTTCGCGGCGATGAAGCCTTCGAGTTTCTTGATCAATCTGGCGCGCGGCGGCGTGGTCGACGAAGCGGCTTTGGTCGAGGCGCTCAAAACTGGCCGCATTGCCGGAGCAGCCCTTGATGTGTTCAACGAAGAACCGCTGCCGCCCGACCATCCGTTCTGGGCGATGCACAATGTGCTGATCACCACGCACCAGGGCGGCTTCTGCGACGTCTATATCGATTACGCATTGCCGACGATCGAAGCCAATATGCGCTGCTTTCTCAAAGGCGACATCGGCGGCATGATCAACGTGGTTCCGCACTAGGAGAAGTGGAAATGCAAGAGCTTTCCGAACGGTTGCAGACGCCGATCTCGACGGCCGAACTGGAACGGCGCTGGGCCGCGGTGCGCGCCGCGATGGAGCGCGACAAGATCGACGTGTTGTTGATGCAGAACAACAGCGATCAGATGGGCGGCTACGTCAAATATTTCACCGATCTGCCGGCGACCAACGGCTATCCGCTGACAGTGGTGTTTCCGCGCGACGATCTGATGACGCTGGTGAGCCAGGGCCCCTTCGGTGGCGTCCATAATCTCAATGGCAACTCAGACGGCGTCCGCCGCGGCGTCAAGCAATGGCTTACCACGCCGAGCTATGCCTCATGTCATTATACCGCGAGTTACGATCCCGAGCTCGCCGCGCAAGCGCTGGCGCCTTATGCCGGCGGCACCATCGGGCTTGTCGGCACCTATCAGATGTCGTTTGCGATGGTGGATTACTTGCAGAAAGGCCGCTTTTCCAACACCCGCTTCGTCGACGCAAGTGACCTCGTCGACCGCATCAAGGTGATCAAAAGCGCCGAGGAACAGGAATTGGTGCGGCGCGCCGCCGCCATGCAGGACGGCGCCATGCGCGCAGCTTTTGCGGCAATAGAGCCCGGCTTGCGCGATCGCGATATCGCGGCGATCGCGCAATGCTACAGCCAGCGCCACGGCAGCGAGCACGGTATTTATCTCTGCGCCTCGATGCCGGCGGACAAACCCCAGCAGTTTGCCGGCCACCATTACCAGAACCGCGTCATCAAAGAGGGCGACGTCTTCACGCTCCTGGTCGAGGATGCCGGACCCGGTGGCATCTATAGCGAGCTCGGCCGCACCGCCGTGGTGGGCAAGGCCTCGCAGCAGCTGAAGGACGAATTCGCCTTCACGCTCGAGGCGCGCAAGTTCAATCTCGGACTGCTTAAGCCCGGTACGCCGTGCAAGGACATCTTCGCGGCCTATAATGACTTCATGCGGCAGAACGGCCGGCCGGAAGAGAAGCGGCTGCATTGCCACGGCCAAGGCTACGATCTGGTCGAGCGACCGTTGATCCGCAATGACGAGCCGATGGCGATCGAAAAGGACATGAACATCGTCGTGCACCCGACCTATATCCGCGGCCCGATGTTTTCCTGGGTGTGTGACAATTATCTGATCGGGCCGAACGGCCCCGGCGAGCGGCTGCACCGTTTCCCCGAAGCGCTGACCGAGCTAGGCTAGTTCCGCCTGTCGGAATCCGCGTACGTAATCGCGGCCGTGGAGATTGCCGTCGGGCTCGGCCGTCGTGTGTGCCGTCCGGGGAGGAGGCAGATGCCCATGAAGACGAGAGCCGGCGCGGCGCTCGCCGCGGCGTTGTTCGCTTGCGGCATGACCGCCTCGTCCTATGCCTTCCCGGAACGGCCGCTGGTCATGGTCGTTCCGTTCGCCGCCGGCGGTCCGGCCGACCTTCTCGGCCGCGTTGTCGCTGCCCGCATGAGCGAAGTCCTCAATCAGCCGGTCGTTGTTGAGAACGTCAACGGCTCAGGCGGCATGGCCGGCGCGGCACGCGTCGCCAATGCCGAGCCCGATGGCTATCAATTCGTTCTCGGCACCGTCGGCACGCACGCCCAGGGACAGACGCTCTATAAGCATCCGCTTTACGACGCGGTGACCGATTTCACGCCGGTCGTTCTCATCGCCGAGGTTCCGCTGGTGTTGCTGGCGCGCAAAGACCTGCCGGTCAAAGACTTCAAGGAGTTCGTCACTTACGCCCGGGCGAACCAGGCCAAAATGCAGTTCGGCTCCGCCGGTGCCGGCTCGGCCTCCCATCTCGGCTGCGTGCTTCTGAATTACGTCATCGGCGTCAGCCTCACCCACGTGCCCTATCGCGGCACCGCTCCGGCGATGCAGGACATCCAGGGCGGCCGCATCGATTACCTGTGCGACCTTATCCTGTCGGCAAAACCGCAAATCGACGGCGAGACCGTCAAGGGCTTGGCCAATCTCGACAGCAAACGCTCGTCGGCCCTACCCGACCTGCCGACGGCATTCGAGCAAGGCAGCCCTGATCTCATCGCTTACACGTGGTTTGCACTGTTTCTGCCGAAGCGCGCGCCCGAGCCGATCGTGAAAAAACTCCACGACGCCGCGCTTGACGCCATGCACACAGCGTCGGTGCGAGATCGCTTGACCGGCCTCGGCGCCGAGGTCGTCTCCGATCGAAAAGCGACGCCGCAATACTTAAGCGATCTGGTCAAGAGCGAGATCGATAAATGGGCCGCGCCGATCAAGGCCAGCGGCGTCAGCGTCGAGTAGGCGATTACCGTCATCATTTGCTGCGTTGCGGCGAACGGCCGAGTTGACTGCGCCGGGCGGTCAATGCAGCACTGCGGCAACGGAGGAAACGACCCAATGAAAATAAAATCGCAACACAAGTCTTTCGCCGCGCTGTTCGCGGCGACGCTCGCCTGTGTAGTTTCGGCGCGCGCCGAGGATTTTCCCAGCCGGACGATGACCATGGTCATCCCGTTCGCCGCCGGCGGACCGACCGACATTCTCGGCCGCATCGTCGCCAACCGCATGGGCGAGATTCTGGGCCAGACCGTCATCGTCGAAAACGTCGCCGGCGCCGGCGGCATGACCGGCTCAGCGCGCATCGCCAATGCCACGCCCGACGGCTATCAGTTCGTGCTCGGCACCGTCGGCACCCACGCCCAGGGACAGACGCTCTACAAGAATCCGCTTTACAACGCAGTGACCGATTTCACCCCGGTCATTCTCATCGCCGACGTGCCGATCGTGCTGGAGACGCGCAAGGATCTGCCGGTCACCAATTTCAAGGAGTTCGTCGCCTACGCCAAGACGCATCAGGCGCAGATGCAATTCGCCTCGGCCGGCACCGGATCGGCGGTGCATCTCGGCTGCGTGCTGTTGAACTATGTGATCGGCGTCAACGTCACCCATGTGCCCTATCGCGGTTCGGCGCCGGCGCTGCAGGACCTCGAAGCCGGCCGCGACGATTATATGTGCGACATCATCACCACCGCCAAGCCTCCGATCGATAGCGGCGCGCTCAAGGGGCTTGCGATCTTCGACGACAAGCGCTCGCCGGCGCTGCCCGAGGTGCCGACCGCGGCCGAGCAAGGCACGCCCGGTCTCATCGCCTATACCTGGAACGCGATCTTCCTGCCGAAAAATACGCCGGGGCCAATCGTGAAAAAGCTCCACGACGCAGCGCTCGAGGCGATGCATACCCAGGCGGTGCGCGACCGGCTGACAAGCTTCGGCGCGGAAGTCGTTCCAGACGCCGAGGCAACGCCCCAGCACTTGAGCGATCTGGTCAAAAGCGAAATCGCCAAATGGGCGGTGCCGATCAAGGCCGCCGGCGTCACCGTGGAATGACGGTCAACCCCGGCGCGCGCAATGCGCGCCCGGGATTGGCCCCTGCAAATTCGGCGCGGCCGGCGGCACATCCACGGCTGTGAGGCTATGCTCTCTTGCCCATGATGCCGTAGACCTGCCATATCCGACCGAACAAAACCGCGGCCCCCTTTGGAAACCATGCCTCCGCTCCTCAACGGCACTATCGCGCTCGTGACCGGGGCATCCCGCGGCATCGGGCGCGCGACCGCGGTTGCGCTCGCCCACACCGGCGCGCACATCGTCGCCGTGGCCCGCACGGTCGGCGCGCTGGAAGAACTCGACGACGCGGCGCGCGCCGCCGGCGGTTCGGCAACTTTGGTGCCGCTCGACATGCGCGATTACGCGGGCCTTTACCGGCTCGCCACCGCGCTCAACGATCGCTATCAGCGGCTCGATATTCTGATCGGCAACGCCGCGGTTGCGGGTCCCCGCTCGCCGCTCGATCACATCGAGCCCGCGGTCTGGGATGAAGTGATGGCCGTGAACGTCACGGCGAATTGGCATCTCATCCGCGCCATGGACCCCTTGCTCAAGCGCGCCAAAGCCGGCCGCGCGGTGTTCGTGACATCGGGCGCCGCCTGGCACGCCCGCGCCTATGCCGGTCCCTATTCGGCGTCGAAAACCGCGCTCAACGTCTTGGGGCAAACTTACGCCGCGGAAACGGCCTCGACATCGATGCGCGTCAATCTGTTCAATCCCGGACCGACCCGCACCCGGATGCGGGCGCAAGTGATGCCGGGCGAAGACCCGATGACGCTGCCGACTGCCGAAGACGTCGCGGAGAAAATTCTCGACCTGTGCCGACCGGACTTTTCCGAAACCGGCAAAATCTACGATTTCCGCGCCGGCAAATTGCTGCAATTCATGCCGCCCGGCTGAATTCTTCGCGCCGTCTCTAGGCCCTGATCCAATTCGATTGAATCGGATCGGGGTCTAGATTGATAGTTTGAGCATGATCTTTTCCGAAAACCGGTTCCCACTTTTCGGGATCATGCTCTAGTGGCGGCGTTTTTTACCGGCAAAAGGATTGGCTTTGGCCCGCAGATTGAGTCTGATCGGCGTGCCCGGCAGTGCAAAGCTTTCGCGCAGACCGTTGACCAGAAAGCGGCGGTAGGTGTCGGGCAGCGCCGCCGCGCGCGAAGCAAACAACACGAAAGTCGGCGGGCGCGCCTTCGGTTGCGTGATGTAATCGAGCTTGATCCTGCGGCCCTTGGCGGCCGGCGGCGGATGCGACGCGATGGCGTCGGCCAGGAAGCGGTTGAGGCCTGCCGTGGGCACGCGACGGTTCCAGATCGCGTGGGCCTTCAGGACGGCGCCCATGAGCCGATCAAGCCCTTCGCCGCTGCGCGCCGACAGCGTAACGACCGGAACACCCTTGATCTGCGGCAACAGGCGATCGACATGCGCCTGCAAACGCGACTGCGCACCCGGTTCCGGCTCGATCAAGTCCCATTTGTTGACGGCGATGACGATCGCCCGCCCTTCCCGCTCGACAAGGTCGGCAATCCGGATGTCCTGCTCTTCGAACGGCGTCTGCGCGTCGATCAGCACGATGACCACTTCCGCGAAGCGAATGGCGTTGAGCGCGTCGGCCACCGAAAGCTTTTCAAGTTTTTCCTCGATACGCGAGCGCCGGCGCAGACCGGCGGTATCGTGGATGCGCAAGTGGCGGCCCTGCCAGTCGAGCTCGACCGCGATGGCATCGCGGGTAATGCCGGATTCCGGTCCCGTCAAAAGCCGATCCTCGCCGAGCAATCGGTTGATCAGCGTTGATTTGCCGGTGTTCGGCCGGCCGACGATCGCGATCCGGATGGATCGCTCCTCGTCAGCGACGCCGGGAGGAGTGTCGTCGTCGTCGCGCTCAGCGGTAGCTTCGGGCAGTACCGCGCGCAGCGCATCGTAAAGGTCGGCCAGGCCCTCGCCGTGCTCGGCACTGAGCGCGACCGGTTCGCCGAGACCAAGCGAATATGCTTCGAGCGCGCCCGCTTCGCCGGCGCGGCCCTCGCTTTTGTTGGCGATCAGAATGGCGGGCCTGCCCGACCGGCGCACCAGCTCGGCGAAGCCGCGATCGGCGCCCGTTGCGCCGGCCCGCGCGTCGATCAGGAACAGCACGGCATCCGCCTGCGCGATCGCCGCGGCGGTCTGGGCCTGCATTCTTGCGGTCAAACTCTCGCGCTCGGCATCTTCAAGGCCCGCCGTATCGATAACTTTGAACGTCAGATCGCCGAGCTTGCCGTCGCCTTCGCGACGATCGCGCGTTACGCCGGGCCGATCGTCCACCAGCGCCAGACGGCGGCCGACGAGACGGTTGAACAGCGTCGATTTACCGACATTGGGGCGGCCGACGATGGCGAGGGTAAACGTGTTGTCGGGAGCGGACATGATTTTGGCCGTGCAAAAAACAACTGGAGCTCATTGTAACAGAGCGGGCAAAGCGAACGCGCCGGCCGGCCGCGCAAGATCAAGTCACGCCGTCGCGGGTTAAACCAAACTGCCCGGGGGCGAGACGCTAGGACGACCGCGCTTCCCGCCTAATGGGAAGACGTGCCAGGTGCGGGAGGATTAGGCCAGACCGATTGCGAAGGCTGTGCCGCTTGCTGGGCCGGCGCGGACTGCGGCGATGCCGGCCACGGCGTTGCTGACGATGATGCTTGCGGCGGCGTTGCCTGCTGGGATGCCGGCGCCTTGGCTCCGACGCTGATCCGGGTCGGTCCCGGTGGCACGGCCGACACGGGCTTCTGGCTCCAAACCGGATCCTGCCCTTGCGCCGGCGCCGGCGCCGCCGCGACCTTCGGAGTTGGTTTGGGCGCGGGTTTGGGCTTCGGTTTTACCGCTGCAGCCACAGGCTCGGGCGCCGGCGGTATGCCGGCATCCGCCTGGTCGGCCGGCGGTTGATATCCCTTGACCAGATCCGGCGGCACGCCGGTCGTCGTGCCCGGCACGCCATTTGGGAATACCGGCTCCCGGTCGCCCTTGAGCTTCTTCTTGGTGTCGAAAGTGTCGCTGTTGAAAATATCCGTGGGATCGAACTGACCGCCTTTGGTGCAGCCCGCGAGCACGAGCATCAGCGCGAGCGCCGAGCCAGTACGAACCAGTGAGGGCCAATACCGTCGCGGCATCGCGTCAGCCCTTGCCGCTCGCTGCGATCAGCTCACTCAAAACTTCCACCCGGCTACGCGTGCCAGCCGGCGTCTGCGGATCGGTCATGATCAAGCTCGTCCACTGCCGCGCCGCGGTCATATCGCCGGACTTCCAGGCTGAGAGCGCCAAAATCTCACGCGCGCTGTGGCGAAACGGCCGGTCGGCCGCGGTCAGCGGCTCAAGCCTGGTCCGAAGTTCGGAATAGGGCGCGCTGTCAACGAGGAGAAAGCCCGCGCGCACGGCCGCCAAATCCTGGATCGCGCGGCCGGCATTGCGATCGGCGCCGATCTGATCATAGGCGGCGACGGCGGCCTTGGTGTCGGTCCGGGCGAGCTCGGCGGCTTCGCGCAGCCGCGCCAGGACGCGGTAGCCGGCGGTGCCATCGCTCGCGAGCTTGGCGAAGGCCGCTTCGGCCTCCTGGTGTTTGCCGGCCTCGGCAAGCGTCACCGCCTGCTCGAATGTCGTTCCCGCCTCTCCGGCTTTCTTGGCTTCCCACCACTGGTAGCCGCGCCATCCGCCAACGCCCACCACGATGAGTATGCACAGCGCCACGAGATGGTTACCGTAGCGCAGCCAAAGCTTTTTGAGCTGTTCGCGGCGAACTTCCTCGTCGACTTCTTGAAAAATATCGCTCACGGAACCCGTCCCAGCCCCCACGCCCTGCACTTACGCGTAACCAGCTAACCTACCCGGCCGGGCCCCGGCGCGGAAGCCGCTCGGCCGGACAGAAGATGGATAAATTCAATAAATCCAGGTACCTGTCCCCTAAGAGCCCTGCCGCAACTAATTTAATGATGTGGCGCGAGCAAGGCAAAATCGGCGGCCTGGCCTGCGACAAGCGCGCAAGTTTTGCGCATGGTTTAGAGGCGTCTCAGGCGCGGGATGGGCCCTTGCTACGCTCCGGAAGCGCGCTCACGCTCGGTGAGCGCATCGGATAGACGTGCTCAGGGCCCGGGAAAGTGCGCGCCCGCACTTCCTGCGCATAGGCCTTGACCGCTTGGTCGATCGAGGGGCCAAGCTCGCCAAAGCGCTTGACAAATTTCGGCACGCGGGGCGACAGCCCGAGCATATCCTCCAGCACCAGCACCTGGCCGTCGCAGGTTGCGCTGGCGCCGATGCCGATGGTCGGGATCGCGATTTGCGTCGTGATACGGCGCCCGAGCGGCTCCGCAATGGCTTCGAGCACGACGGCAAACGCGCCAGCATCCGCGACCGCGCGGGCATCGGCTTCGATCGGCGCCCAATCGCTGGCATCGCGGCCCTGGGCGCGAAACGATCCGATGGTGTTGATCGCTTGCGGCGTCAATCCAACATGGGCCATGACCGGCACGCCGCGCTCCGTCAAAAACGCGATTGTTTCCGCCATCCGCCGGCCGCCCTCGATCTTGATCGCGCCGCAGCCGGTTTCCTTCATCACTCGAGCCGCCGAGACGAAGGCCTGTTCTTTTGAGGCCTCGTAGGTGCCGAACGGCATGTCGACCACCACCAGCGCGCGCTTGGAGCCGCGCATCACCGCGTGACCCTGCAGGATCATCATGTCGAGGGTGACCGGAACCGTGGTCTCCAAGCCATGCATCACCATGCCGAGTGAATCGCCGACCAGGATGACGTCGCAATGGGCGTCGACAATGCGCGCGGTGTGGGCGTGATAAGACGTCAGGCACACGATCGGTTCGCCGCCTTTGCGGGCGCGGATATCGGGCGCAGCCAGTCGCCGTATCTCGTTCTGCGCCGACATCGCTAGTGTCCAAGCGCCGGCGTGCCGAACGCCGGCAGCCCGATGACGATCGGATGGAACACCAGGCCGAGCGCCAGATAGATGAGGGTGCCGACGACGACGGCGATAATATCGTTTTTGCCGCCGCCGGCCGGTATTGGCGGAGCACCGGGATCACCGCGGTGCTTCAAGGTGATGCGGTCATAGACCGCCCACGCCAGCACCGCGCCGAAAAGGATCATGCCGCCGAAGTCGCCATTGGCGCAAAGATGCGCGAAGGCCCAGGTCTTGATTCCGACCAACATCGGATGCTTGAGGACGCGTTTGATGTTGCCGGGGAGATAGGCCGCTGCGACCATGATGCTGGCCGGCCACATCAGCACGACGACAATGTGACGGGTCCAGGCCGGGGGATTCCACACCGTTATGAGACCCGCCGCCCGATAGTCGGCAAATCCGTAAGAGAGAAGAACCAGGCCGAGGATCGCGACCAGCGAAAACAGGCCGCGATAGGGCCATTCGCCGATTTTGGCGACCAGCACGGCGCGCTCGTTGCGTCGCGTCACAAAGACATGCGCGCCGAGAAAAATGACGAGCCCGAGTATTTCGACAGCGAGTCCCATGATGCAGCGCCAATCGTTCCGAGATGAATTTTCCAGGCGGCGAGGCGACGTTCGGCTAGGGCTTTACGTGACGGCTAAGTTCTTGGCCAGCGGACTCTTCTTGTCAATGTGGCCAAACCCCGCCTAGACCGCATAGCGCTTGTCGCGATCGAGATAGGCGGCCGTGCCGATGACGGCCTCACGCTCCTTAAACGACACCATGTCGTCGCGCAGCGCCGCCGTACTGCCGTCGCGGGCGAGCGCGGCCAGCGCGCGCTGCATCGCCTTGATGGCGGCGCGCTGGGTATCGCTTGGAACGATGACAAGATGGTAGCCGAGCGCTTCGAGCCGCGACGCCGGCAACAGCGGCGTCTTGCCGCCTTCAAACATATTGATGAGTTTCCAGCCCGGCAGTCGCTTGGCGATGGCCTCGATTTCAGCTTCCGACGTCGGCGCCTCGACAAAGATCATGTCGGCGCCGGCATCGATATAGGCCGAGGCCCGCTCGATCGCGGCCGAGAAGCCTTCGACCGCAATGGCATCGGTCCGCGCAATGACGATGAAATCGGGGTCGTGCAAGGCGTCGCGCATCGCTTTGAGCTTCTGCGTCATTTCCGCAACCGGCACGAGACCCTTGTCGTCGTAATGACCGCACTTCTTGGGGAATGTCTGATCCTCCAGGTGCAGCGCCGCGACGCCGGCCCGCTCGAAAGCGCGCGCGGCGGCTTGCGAGTTCAGCGCGTTGCCGTATCCGGTGTCCGCATCGGCGACGACGGGGATCTCGACGACATCCACCATCGCGGCAAGCCGGTCGACGATGGCGCTCATCGACAAGAGGCCGAGATCGGGCACGCCGGCCGAGCGCGCGATCGCGCCACCGCTGGCGTAGATCGCCTTAAATCCCGCCTGCTCGACAAGCCGCGCGGAGAGCCCATCGAAAGCGCCCGGCGCGACCGCAATGCGGCCCGAAGCCAACAATGTCCGCAGTTTTGTGGTTGAACGCAAAGTCGCCCTCCGCTTCGTCTTCCCGGACCCCCATGATACGTCTTGCGCCGGGGTTGGGAAATGCGGGGAAAGCCTCAATGAAGCGCGGCATCGTGGCGGTCCTCGCCTGCGTCCTGCTCGGCTCATTCGCTGCGGCCGCGCCGGACTGGCCGACAAGGCCGGTGCGGATCATCGTGCCGTTCGCGGCGGGCGCCACGCCCGACATCGTGGCGCGGCTCCTCGCCGAGGCCCTGCAAGACAAGTTGCAACAGCCATTCATCGTCGAGAACAGGCCGGGCGCCGGCGGCAATACCGGCACCGACGCCGTGGTCAAGGCCGCGCCCGATGGCTTAACGCTCGGCATCAGCATCGGCGGACCGCTCGCCATCAACACGCTGTTGTTCAGCAATCTGCCATACGATCCGAGAAAGGATCTGACGCTGATCACGACGCTTGTGACGCAGCCGAGCGCGCTCGCGGTCAATGTCAGCCTTGGCGTCAACACGACGCGCGAATTGATCGATCTGATCAGACGCAATGCCAGCAAATACGCCTTCGGCTCGATCGGCACCGGCTCGCTGTCGCATCTCGCGATGGAGGCGATTGCGTTAAAAAGCGGCGCGCAGCTTGTGCATGTTCCTTACTCGTCCTCGCCGCAGGCGATGACGGCGCTGATCCGCAACGACGTTCAGATGGTCTGTCTGCCGGCTATATCCGTGGTGCCGCAACTGGGCTCCGGCACCGTGAAAATCCTTTCTGTCACGACCGCCGAACGCTCAGCGCTGCTTCCCGGTGTGCCGACGCTCAAGGAAGCCGGTATCGACGTGGAAGCCGATGCCTGGAACGGCCTTATCGCCCCGGCTGGGCTGCCCGATGCCGTGGTCACGCGGATCGGCGGTTTCGTCGCCGACGCGCTTAATTCACGCACGATCCGCGAGAAGCTTACCGCGCAATTGATGGAACCGGTCCCCGACACGCCGGCCGAGTTCCGCGCCCGCATCGATGCGGATATCGCGCGCTGGGCGCCGGTCATCGAGGCCGCCAGGATCAAAATGGATTAGCGAACAACGGGGCGCGGAAGAACACCGCCCCGCTCTGCCATGCGCGATTTTCTAAGCGCCCGTTACGGCCCGCCGAACTTGAAATTGATGCCGGCCTTGACTTCCTGGACGTTGAGCGAAGCGCTCGAAGAGTATGCCGGGAATGCCGGGGTCGGCAGGTTGAGCGCTTCCGAGCCGAAGCCGAGATAGTCGTACTCGATCTTGGCCGTCCAGTTTTTGTCGAACGCATATTCGAGGCCGGCGCCGGCGGTCCAGCCGGTCCGCGTCAGCGTCGTACTCGCTGCGCCGCCGCCAATGCCGTTGAGGCTGCTCTGGTCCTGGGCGAATGCGACACCGCCCTTGCCATAGACCAGCAAACGGTCGAACGCCGCGCCAACGCGGCCGGTGGCGGTCGACGTCCATTCGGTTTTGGTGCTGATGGCGTTGCCGAACGAGTCGGTGCCGCTACCTTTGAGACCGGTCCAATCAAAATCTCCCTCGACGCCGACCACGAGCCAGTTGAACTGCATGTTGGCGCCGATTTGACCGCCGCCGATAAAGCCGTCCTTGCTGAAGTTATCGTTCGCTCCGGTGAACGCATCGGTCCACGACGAATTGCCAAAGCCGCCGCCGATATTGCCGCCGACATAAAATCCGCTCCAATTATAAACTGGCGGTTCGTAGGTGACCGGCGCCATCGGCGCAGGCGCCGGACGAACCGGCAGATCGGCGGCCTGCGCCCCGCACACGTAAGCAACACTCACGGCGGCCAACACCACGCCGCCCAACAACACACGCAAAGTCATGTGAGCCTCCAGCCTCATTCCGAATTTCAAAACTACGAAGAGTCCCCGACGACAGAGCCTGAGATTTCTGCACGCCGCACATGCGTAGAGAGCCGTACTTGTTCGGACAAAGCATGGTCGATCAATGGCGGGAAAAAGGCCGTCATCGCAAGAGTAACCAGGGCGTCGAGAAAAAAGTTCCGGGCGCCAAATTTTGGCCCGATAAACGACGCGAAATTTTCGCTGTCGCGGCGCGCGGCGGGATCAGCCTCGCGCGACGGCTGCGTCGTAAAGTTCCGGCTTGAAACCGACCAGCAATGTGCCGCCACCGAGATCGAGCACCGGCCGCTTGATCATGGACGGCTGTGCCAGCATCAGCGCCATCGCCTTTTTGGCGTCGAGCGCTGCTTTGTCCTTGTCGGCAAGTTTTCGGAACGTCGTTCCGGCGCGATTGAGCAGCGCTTCCCAGCCGAGCTTCTTGCACCATTGCTCGAGCCGATCAGGCTCGATGCCGGCGGTCTTGTAGTCATGAAAGACGTAAGCGACGCCGTTTCGATCCAGCCAGGCGCGCGCCTTCTTCATGGTGTCGCAATTTTTGATGCCGTAGATCGTGATCGATTTTGCCATTGGCGTTCTTTTTCGCTAGTCGCGCCGAAACTTAGACCGACCACTGCGGCGCCGGCAAATGCCTAGTTTATATGCTTGCCTATTCCATCGGCATTTGTTTCCAGTATCGATGGAGATTGATTCATGAACAGCCCCGGCAACACGGCCTACGCGCTTGACGAGCTCAAGAAGGAGCAGACCTTCGGCGGCATCGGCGCCACCAAAGCCCGCGACGTGCCGCGCATCGACATGAGCCGCTTCGAGGCGCGCAAGGCGGAGATCGCCGAGCAGATCTGGAAAGCCTCGACCGAGATCGGGTTCTTCCAGCTGGTCAATCACGGCATCCCGCAGGAACAGATCGACGAAGCCTTCGCCATGACCGAGCGATTCTTCGCGTTGCCGCACGATACCAAGGCGCAATATCCGCTTGGCAAGGGCACCAACACCGGCTGGGAATATAAAAGCCAAGTGCGACCGTCGACCGGTACCGCCGACAATAAGGAATCCTACCAGATCACCGTGCCGCGGATGACCAAGCTGTGGCCGACGGGCGACGAGCTGCCGGGCTTCAAAGCGGTGATGCTCGCCTTCGAACGCGCCAATTGGGCGCTCGGCATGAAGGTGCTGTCCTGTTTCGCATTGAAGCTCGCCTTTAAGCCCGACTTCTTCACCGAATGCCACGATCCGCTGTCGCCCGAATATCAAAGCACGCTGCGGCTTCTGCATTATCTGCCGATGGAGAATGCCAAGCCCGAAGATTTCACCGGCTGGCGCGCCGGCGCCCATACCGATTTCGATTGCCTCACGCTGTTGCATCAGCGGACCGGACAAGGCGGCCTGCAGCTTTGTCCCGGCAAGGAATCGGCCGAGTTCGCCTGGACCGACGTCGAGCCGCTGCCTGGCGTCATCACCTGCAATATCGGCGACATGCTGATGCGTTGGAGCGACGATCAGCTCTTATCGACGCTGCATCGCGTGCGCATGCCGCAGGCGGATGAGTATCTAGGACCGCGCTATTCGCTGCCGTTTTTCTGCCAGGCCAACAAAGACGCGGTGATCCAAGGTCCCGGCAAGCGCTACGCGCCGATCACCGCGCATGATTATTTGCAGCAGCGAATTGCGGCGAATTTCGCGGGGTAATTCGCGGGGTAATGTCGCAAACCATGAGCGGCGGAGGGTGCTCTGAGCCCTGAAAACTGGATCGTTTCTGGCTAGAGTTTTCCGTGGTGATTCCTTGGCTGGGGAGGAGCGGAGAGCAATGAAGGCCTCGAAGTTTTCGGACGCCCAGAAGGCGTTCAT
>JBEKRD010000041.1:0-45360 GCA_049519075.1 Xanthobacteraceae bacterium
GTTTCTGATCTTTGGCCCCCTGCTACTCGGGGCATTCTTGGTCATCATCGTTGCGCCGTCCGCGGCCGCGATTATCGGCGCCGCCGGCATGGTCGGGTTCACCACGGCGATCACGCTGACCGCGACGCTGGCGCTGCCACCGGCTCTCAGCAGCACCGCCGACCTGCCGCGCACCGTTGCCGGCATGTTCACCATCAGCTACGCCATCGCGATCGCCATTCCGACGATCAGCGGCGCATTATGGGACTTGACCGGCAAACCGTGGACCGCCTTCGTGCCGCTATGCCTTTGTGCCGTGACGCTCACGGTGCTCGGTGCGGTGATCACGCGCTATCGGCCGCAAAGCGAGACATTGGCCCGCCAATGAATAAAATGCGGGTATAAAAAGACAACGGGAGGAATTCCGACATGGCCAAACAATTGAAAAAATCCGCGCCCAAGCGCGCCCCGGGCAAAGTGTCGTCCAAGCAGCCCATGCTGCCGCACGACCGCGTCGCCTATTCGCCGATCACCGAACGCGAGCCGCTGAAACTGCCTGACGGCGCCCGCATGGCGGTGTGGGTGATCGTCAATGTCGAGGAATGGGATCCGACCCAGACCATGCCGCGCACGGTGCTGACCCCGCCGGCCGGCGGGTCACCGATGCCCGACATACCGAACTGGTGCTGGCACGAATACGGCAACCGCGTCGGCTTCTGGCGCTTCATCAAGGTCTTCGACGAATTCGACATCCCCGGCGTGATCGCGATCAACGGCTCGGCGATCTCCGCTTATCCGCAGATCGTGCAAGCCGCGGTCGCGCGCAAATGGGAATTCATCGGCCACGGCTTCACCCAGCGCAATCTGCAGAAAGTGCCGGACGAGCGCGCCGATATCCGCAAAGTCCGCGAGGTCATCACCAAAGCGACCGGCAAGCCGCCGCGGGGCTGGCTCGGCCCCGGCCTCACCGAAACGTGGCAGACGCCGGACGTGCTGGCGGCGGAGGGCTACGATTATGTCGCCGACTGGGTGCTCGACGATCAGCCGGTATGGCTGAAGACGCGCGGGCAGCCGATTCTCAATCTGCCTTACACGCAGGAATGCAACGACGTGGCCATGATGCTGATCCAACACCACAAGGCGTCGGAATATTGCGAGCGCGCGCTCGACCAGTTCGAGCAGATTTATGCCGACTCCGCCGATTCGGCCCGCGTCATGGCGCTTTCGGTGCACCCTTACATCATGGGCGCGCCGCATCGGGTCAAATATTTCCGCCGCATCTTCGAGGTCATCCGGCAAAAATCCGACGTGCTCTTCCTGACCGGCGCGCAGATCGCCGACTGGTATCTCGACGCCGGGCCGAAAGCGCCGTGATCTTCGGCGTCGTGAAAAATTCGTGACACCGTCGGCTCGCAAGCATGAGGCCGCGCGCCGCGCCGATCTCGGCGCACGGCTGATGCTGGTCGTGTTGTGCTCGATCTGGGGCGTGACCTGGCCGGTGGTCAAGATCGCGCTCAACGAAATGCCGCCGCTCACCATGCGCACGGTCACCGCCGGCCTCGGTGCAGTGGCGCTTTATCTGATCTGTCTCGTCAAGCGGCGCAGCTTTCGCATTCCCTCGGCGCGGGCTTGGGCGCATGTGGTCGTCGCCTCCGTGCTCAGCATCGTCGCCTTCACCGTGCTGAGCTCGTTTGCCCAGATGAGCGCGGGGACCGGGCGTGTCGCCATTCTCGCCTATACGATGCCGGTCTGGGCCGTCGTACTGGCTTGGCTGTTTCTCGGCGAGCGGCCGAACCAGATGCAAGTGATCGCACTCGGGCTGTGCATCGCGGGGCTTGCCGTTCTCATCTATCCGCTCACGGCGGCCGGCGTTCCGCTCGGCATTCTCTTGGCGCTGGCCACCGGCGTGAGCTGGGCTGGCGGCACGGTCTATCTGAAATGGGCGCATATCGAGGCCGATCCGATGGGGGTCGCAAGCTGGCAGATGACGATCGCTTTTGTCGTCACGGTGGCCTGGATGATTGGCTATGACGGCGGCCTCGATCTCTCGGGCGCACATATGGACGGATGGCTCGCCGTCGCCTGGTCCGGCATCGTCGGCAACGGCGTTGCCTACGGCCTCTGGTTCACCATTGTGCGGCGGCTGCCGGCGACAACCGCCTCGCTCGGCGTGCTCGGCACTCCCGCGATCGGTGTCATCAGTTCGGTGCTGATCCTCGGCGAGCGCCCTACCGGCGCAGACCTGATCGGCTTCGCCTTGATCTTTGCCGCTTCGGCCTGCGTAGTGCTGACGCGACGAGATCCCATTGATCCCGCCCCCGCAAGCGATGCGGAGATGGAATCGCGTTCTATGTCTTGATCGCGCGCGCCAGTTCGACGACCCGCGCCGTCATCGCGCTTTGCGGATCGGCGAGCGCGTCAATCACGGTGAAATGGTTGGTGCCGACGATCGTTTCGTAGCGCGTCTGCGCCCCGCTTTGCCGCCACGCCTGCGCGAGCCCTTGGCTCTGGCGCAGGAATTCGCTGGATTCCAGACCGCCGGCGACCGCGTCAAAGCTGCGTCCACTTTTCACCGGCCAGAACAACGGCGAAACTTGGCGCGCCCCGTCAGCGGTGAGCCGCAAATCCTGATTGACGCTGATGCCGACCAGCGGCGTGAGGTCGAAGACGCCGGAAACCGCATAGCCCGCGGGAGCGAGATCAGCCGGCGCCTTCGGATAGAGTGAAGCCCAATCGGTCGCGACCATCGCGGCGGCGAGATGACCGCCGGCCGAATGTCCGACCAGGAGCAAGCGTCGGCCCGATCGCTGCCACAAGAACGCGCAAGCGCGGCGAATTTGTTCGATGATGTCGGCAACAGCGACATTCGGACACAGATCGTAGCCGACGACCGCGACTGAAACGCCACCGGCATTGAGCCCGCGCGCCATCTGGCTGAACATCGACATGTCGAGTGAGCGCCACCAGCCGCCATGGACAAACAGCGCGAACGGGGCTGCTTCGCCGGCCTTCGGCAGAAAGAGATCGATGCATTGCCGCGGTGTGTCGCCGTAGGACAGACCAAGCTGGGCGCGGCCGGCTTTGAGCATATCGGCGCGGTAATTCTCCGCTTCGCGCGACCAGCGGGCGAAAATTTCCATATGTTCGGGCACGCGAGCACGATTGTTGTATTCGACCTCGTAATCCATGGCGGTCACCGGCACCTCCCGCATCTTATGCTGGTGAGATTGCGGCAGGCTTGCGCCGCTGGCAAGTTGCGGCTGCAGTCGCATTGCGAGGAGCAAAGCGACGAAGCAATCCAGTTCCCCGGCGCAGAGCTGGATTGCTTCGCTTCGCTCGCAATGATGGCTATTTACGCCATCGACAGCCCATCAAAATCTGCTAGGTGAAGTTTATGAAAGTGAACGGCAAACCCATGCGCACCATCTGGCTGGAGCCGGATGGCTGGTCGGTCGGCGTGATCGATCAGACGCTGCTGCCGCATCGTTTTGCCACCACCCGGCTCACCACGCTCGACGAGGCCGCCCACGCGATCTCCGCCATGGTGGTCCGCGGCGCGCCGCTGATCGGCGCCGCCGCCGCCTATGGCATCTGCCTCGCATTGCATGCGGATGCGTCCGACGAGGCGATCGAGCACGCTTATGCCACGCTGATCGCCACGCGACCGACCGCAATCAATTTGAAATGGGCTCTCGACGAAATGGTGGCCGTGGTGCGCAACCGGCCGCGCGCCGAACGCAGCGCCGCCGCCTATCGGCGCGCCGGTGAAATCTCCGAGCAAGATATTGCGACGAACACCTCCATCGCCGACAACGGCCTGCCGCTGATCCAAAGCATTGCGAGACGTAAAAAAGCGGGTGAGCCTGTCAACGTGCTGACCCATTGCAATGCCGGCTGGCTGGCGGCGGTCGATATCGGCACCGCAACGGCGCCGATTTATCGGGCCCACGACACCGGCATTGCCATTCACGTCTTTGCCGACGAAACGCGGCCGCGCAACCAGGGCGCATCGCTGACGGCCTGGGAACTCGGCCAACATGGCGTGCCGCATACCGTGATCGCGGACAATACCGGCGGCCATCTGATGCAGCATGGCCTCGTCGATCTGGTCATCGTCGGCACCGATCGCGTCACTGCGAACGGCGATGTCTGCAACAAGATCGGAACTTATCTAAAGGCGCTCGCGGCGCGCGATAATAATGTGCCGTTTTATGTCGCACTGCCTTCGCCGACCATCGACTTCACCGTCGCCGACGGCATCGCCGAAATTCCGATCGAACAGCGCAGCGCCGACGAAGTGGCGAACATGACCGGACGCACGGCCGATGGCCGCATCGAGACGGTGCGCGTCATCCCCGAGGGCTCGGCAGTGGCGAATTACGCTTTCGACGTGACGCCGGCGCGGCTGGTAACCGGTCTGATCACCGAGCGCGGGGTGCTCGCGGCGACGCGAAAAGCCCTGGAAGGGGCTTTCCCGGAACGCGCCGGCGCGGCAGAATGAGCAACCCTAGCGTGTTGATCGTCCGGTCGGAGTGCGTGCTGTGCGTAAGCTCGCGTGTCGTCCCCTGTCGAATGTGCCGCTACCTGGAATCCTGACGATGAGCCTTTCAGCGCTGGCTACCTCTTTGCCGGTCGATGGCCGGCAGTCGCAGACCGCGCTCGCGATCGCGCGCGGCACCGCGCGCTATCTGCATGCGCTCGGCTATTGCGTGGTCGCCGAATTACCGCTGCCGTCGGGACGGCGCGCCGATCTGGTCGCGCTGGGCGGCGACGGCGAGATCATCATCGTCGAAATCAAATCCTCAGTGGCCGATTTCCGCGCCGATCAGAAATGGATGGACTACCGGCTGCATTGCGACCGGCTGTTCTTCGCCACCGTCGTCGACGTGCCCGGCGCGATCTTTCCGTCCGACGCCGGCCTGATCGTGGCCGACGCCTTCGGCGCCACCATCGTCGCCGAGGCGCCCGAGCACCGGCTTGCCGCGGCGACGCGCAAGACCGTCATGCTGCGCTTTGCGCACGCGGCGGCGCTGCGGCTGCAGGCGCTGGCCGATCCGCAAGGACCTTACGCCGGCGAAGTCTGAATTATTTGGGCGCGCGCTTGGCGAGGATACGCTGCAAGGTGCGGCGGTGCATGTTGAGGCGGCGCGCGGTTTCCGAAACGTTGCGGCCGCATAATTCGTAGATGCGCTGAATGTGCTCCCAGCGCACGCGATCCGCCGACATCGGATTTTCCGGTGGTTCGATCTTCTTGTTGTCGAGCGCCAAGAGCGCCGCCGCGACATCGTCGGCATCGACCGGCTTGGCGAGATAATCCACCGCGCCGAGTTTCACCGCATTCACCGCGGTGGCGATATTGCCATAGCCGGTAAGGATGATCGCGCGCGCCTCAGGCCGCCGCTTCTTCATCGCCGAAATCACGTCGAGTCCGTTGCCGTCGCCGAGCCGCATGTCGACGACGGCAAAGGCTGGAGCGGCTTTCTCGACCTGCAACAAACCGTCGGCGACCGATTCGGCGGTGCTTACCGCAAAGCCGCGGCCTTCCATGGCGCGGGCAAGCCGCTGCAGGAAGGATTTGTCGTCTTCCACGATGAGCAGGGTCCGCTCGCTCGGCAGCGGAATTGCGGCGGCATTGGTCATTGCAAACCCACTCCGTCAAGGCGAAGCAGCACCCGTCGCACCGTCGCCATTGAACTTAAGGGGCAGGGGCGCCGCGCTCAAGGGGGGACGGCGCGATCGGCCGCTCGAAATCGGCCCGGCTCCAGGTCACCGTGACAGTGGCGCCATGCAGCGGCGGCGCTTGGTTAATGAGCGAAAGCTCGGCGCCGGAGCGTTCCAGCAGCGTTTTGGCGATGAAAAAGCCTAATCCAAGCCCGAATACCGGGTCGTCTTCGTCCTCCGGCCCGCGCGACCCGGGCCGCCGGTGGGTGACATAGGGCGCGCCGATGCGGTCGATGACTTCCGGGGCAAAACCCGGCCCATCGTCGCTGATGGTGACGCTGACTTCGTCCGCCGTCCATCGCGCAAAAATTTCAACCCTGGTGTGGGCGAAATCGACCGCGTTCTCGATCAGATTGCCGAGGCCGTAACGGATCGCCGGATTGCGGGCGCCGGCCGGTTCCGTCGAGCGATTGGGTGGATAGGTCACCCCAATCGCAACGCCGAAATTGCGATGCGGCGCCACCGCTTCCTCGATGAGCGCCGACAGCGGCGTGCGATCGAACGGCTCGCCGGTCGGCAGTTCGGTGATCTTTGCCAAGATCGCGCGACAGCGCTGCGCCTGCTCGCGGAGGAGCTTGACGTCGTCGGCCAGCGGCGAACTCGCTTCGAGTGCGCGCTCGATCTCGCGGATGACCACAGTGATGGTGGCGAGCGGCGTGCCGAGCTCGTGGGCGGCAGCAGCCGCAAGACCGTCGAGTTGGGACAGATGCTGCTCGCGCGCCAAGACCAGTTCGGTTGCCGCCAGCGCATCGGACAGCTGGCGCGCCTCTTCGGCGACCTGCCAAGTATAGACGCCGATATAGCCGATCGCGATCAGGATCGAGAGCCAGACCCCGACCATGTAGATTTCCGGCAGTTCGAGCCGATCCTCGGAGTCCCACGGCAGATCGTAGTGCAGGAACACCAGCACGGTGGCGCAGAACATGGCGAATGTGCCGATCAGCAAAGTCATGCGCGGCGGCAGCGCCGTCGTCGAGATCAGCACGGGGCCGAGGAGGAGAAATGAGAACGGGTTTTCCAGGCCACCGGTCAGATAAAGCAGCGCCGCAAGCTCGGCGATGTCGAAGGCCAAGAGCCACGCGGCACGGTCCGGCTCGAGCCACTGGGTATGGTGGAAGCTGACCCGGAGCGCCACGTTCAACAGCACCGCCAGCGCGATCACGGCGATGCAGGCCCAGATCGGAACCTCGAATTCGAGGCCGAAATGCACCACCAGGACCGCCGCGCATTGGCCGAAAATCGCAAGCCAGCGCAGCCGGATCAGAGTATCCAGCCGGACGTTGCGCGAGCGCCCGTAAGTTCGTGGCAGGCCGAACATGGCGACTAATCTAGCGACTGGCGGAGTCATCTCCAAACCGCGCCAAATGGCGCGCGACTTGGTACTGGCGCTGGTCGCGCCGATGCGCGAAATTACCAGCAAGCCAATTGTCTTAAGGAGCGACCGCAATGGCCTATGGGCTCGATCAGTTCATTTCCGACTGCCGTTCCATTCTGTCCCGCGATCCCGGACCGAACGGACGCGAGGAGGTGCGCGTGCAGCTCGAACAGCTGCTGCAAAATGTCGACTTCGTCCGCGAACATTGCGGCGAATCGACGCCGCGCGGACTGCACGTGCTTTACGAGGATCCCGACCTCGGCTTTCAGATCCTCGCCCACATCAACGACAAGGCGCGGGTCTCGCCACCGCACGATCACGGTGACTCCTGGGCGATTTACGGTCAGGCCACCCATCACACCGACATGATCGAATGGGCGCGCGAGGACGATGGCGGCGACCACGATCACGCCAAGCTCGAGCCGGTGAAGAAATACCGCCTGATGCCGGGCCATGCCGGCATCTATCAGGACGGCAAGATTCATTCGATCGATTATCCGGATTACGCCCGCTTCATCCGCGTGACCGGGACCAATCTCGATCGCATCCACCGCGTGCGCTTCGATCTCGAGACCGGCGAGGTCAAGCGCATGACACCACAGCAAGCCACCTGATTGAGCCGTGACCGTGCCGTGACTTCATCCGTGAGTCCCGCCGCACTGCGGGCCATGTTCGGTGACGGCGGCGAGCTCGCGCTCATCGATGTGCGCGAGGAATTGATCTTTTCGCAGCGCCATCTGCTGCTGGCGCGCTCGGTACCGCTGAGCCGATTTGAGATGCGCTTTGCGCAGCTGGTGCCGCGCCGGCAATCCCGCATCGTGCTGTGCGACGATGATGGCGGTCTCGCCGCCGGCGCAGCTGAGATGCTGGCGCGCAACGGCTATTCCGACGTCCGCATCCTCGACGGCGGCGTCGCGGCCTGGGGCGCGGCGGGTTACGAGCTGTTCTCCGGCGTCAACGTGCCAAGCAAGGCATTCGGCGAATATATCGAGCACAAAAACGGCACCCCCAATATCGGTCCGGCCGAACTCGACACGCTGATCCGCGACCGCGCCGACCTGGTCGTGCTCGATAGCCGCCCGTTCGATGAATATTCGCGAGTGTCGATCCCGACCGCCACCAATGTGCCGGGCGCCGAACTCGTGTTGCGGGCGCGCGAGCTTGCGCCATCACCGGACACGCTGGTCGTGGTCAATTGCGCCGGCCGCACCCGCAGCATTATCGGCGCGCAGTCGCTGATTAACGCCGGCCTGCCGAACAAGGTCGTGGCGTTGCGCAATGGCACCATGGGCTGGACCCTCGCCGGCCTTCACTGCGACAGCGGCAAAAATCGACGGGCGCCCGGCGCGTCGCCGAAAACGCTCGATTGGGCGCGGCAAGCGGCATGGCGCGTGGCGCAAAATTGCGGGGTCAGGCGCGTCGAGGGAAAGGTGCTCGAAGCTTGGCGCAACGACGGCACCCGGACGCTCTACATTTTCGATGTACGCGATCCCGCCGAATACGAAGCCGGGCATTGGCCCGGCGCGATTTCGGCGCCGGGCGGACAATTGGTGCAGGCGACGGACCACTATGTCGGCACGCTCGGTGGGCGCATCGTGCTCGTCGACGACGCCGAGGTGCGTGCTGCGATGACGGCATCCTGGCTGCGCCAGATGGGCTTCGCCGATGTCTTTGTTTTCTCCGGAACGGGCAGCGAAACCGGAGGGCCGACAGTCCAAATTCTCGAAACCGAGATGCCGCCGGCCGCGGCGATCGATTGCGCCGCGCTCAACGAACTCTCGTCCCGCAACGCAGCGACGGTCATCGACCTTTCGCTCAGTCGAAATTATTTGCGGGAACACATTCCGGGGGCCTGGTTCGCGATCAGGACGCGTCTCGCGCGCGCGCTCAAAACGATACCGCATCGAGGCACGGTCGTGCTGACATCCGAAGACGGCGTGCTGGCGCGGCTGGCCATCGCCGAAGCCATGGCGCTGCATGACGGACCGGTGCGCTGTCTCGATGGCGGCAATGCCGCGTGGCGAGCGGCCGGGCAGGCGTTCTCGTCCGAAGCCAAGATGGCGGATGAGGCGATCGATCTGTGGCGCAAACCCTACGAGCGCTCAGCCGACAGCGAAGCCGCGATGCGCGATTATTTGGCGTGGGAGACCGATCTTTTGCCGCGCGTCGCGCGCGACGGGTCGCTGAAGTTTTTTAGCTTTGGCGAGTGAGCCGCGATCAAGGTTGCCAGACCGCGTCCTCGGCGGCCGGCGCCTCGGCGACGTGACGCGCCCGGTCGATCACTTTGAACAAGGCCCGCAGCACTTCAGGCACCCCGTCGCCACTGACCGCCGAGACCAGGAGCGGCGTCTTCTTCGCCGCACGCTTGAGCAACGCCATTTGTTGTTTGACGTCGTCGGCGGAGAGCGCATCCGACTTACTGAGCGCGACGATCTCCGGCTTGTCCTTGAGCCCGTTGCCATAGGCCGCAAGTTCCGCGCGCACCGTCCGGTACGCCTCGCCGGCGTCGCCGCCCGCGCCATCGACCAGATGCAACAGCACGCGGCAACGCTCGATATGGCCGAGGAAGCGATCGCCGAGACCGACACCGTCGTGGGCACCCTCGATCAGGCCGGGGATGTCGGCCAGCACAAATTCGCGGCCGTCGGCATCGACCACGCCGAGCTGTGGATGCAGCGTGGTGAAGGGATAATCCGCGATTTTCGGCTTGGCCGCGCTGACTGCCGCGAGGAAGGTCGATTTGCCGGCGTTCGGAAGGCCTACGATGCCGGCGTCGGCGATGAGCTTGAGTCGCAGGCGGATCGTGATTTCGGTCCCGGGCTGGCCGGGATTGGCGTGGCGCGGCGCGCGGTTGGTCGAACTCTTAAAACGCGCGTTGCCGAAGCCGCCATTGCCGCCGTGCGCCAAGACCGCGCGCTGTCCGGCCGTGGTGAGATCGGCGAGCAGCGTGACGCCATCCTCGTCGTAGATCTGCGTGCCGACGGGAACTTTGAGCACGGCGTCGGCGCCTCCGGCGCCATGGCGGTCCTTGCCCATGCCGCCGCGGCCGTTTTTGGCCATGTAATGCTGCTGATAGCGATAGTCGATCAGCGTGTTGAGACCATCGACGGCCACCGCGACCACATCGCCGCCATTGCCGCCATCGCCGCCGTTCGGGCCGCCGTATTCGATGAACTTCTCGCGCCGGAACGACACGCAGCCGTTGCCGCCGTCGCCGGAGCGAATATAGACCTTGGCCTCGTCGAGGAATTTCATTGGCCACTCGTAAAGCGCGCGCGCCTAAGGCACAATCGCGAATTGCCGCGATGGCCGGCAAACTGCGCCTGATATAGGTTGTATTTCTGGAAGTACGGCCCTGAATTTGCGCCGGATTGCGCGCGGAGAATGCTAGGCGTGTGGCGTGTGGTTAAGCTGGCGGGACGGGCGGCGACGTGGCGGACGATGCCCGATCCGCCGCTGGTGGGGCTGCCCGTACTGTTGGGCATTGCCGTCTTGGTGGCCGTCGTCCGCATCGCGCTGCAATTGCTGGCGGCAGGTTCCACGCAGGCTTTCAACCCCTACGGGCTCAACGCGGTTGTGGCCTGGATCGCGCTTGAACTCGCCGTCGCGGCGCTCTTCGTGCGTCCCGCCGACCGCACCACGGCGCTGTCGGCGCTGTTCATCCTCACTGCGCTCGCGGAAATCGTGACCACGGCGACCATGCTCGCGGTGGCGTTGCTGGCGCCGCGCGCCGCGCAAAGCGCCGCCACGAGCGCAATCCTCACCGACGCGATTTATGCCATCGCCGTCGCCTGGTGGATCGGCGCCGTGACCTGCGTCGTGCAGAGCCTGGAACCGGGGCCTCGGCTACGCCTGATCGGCAGAGTCATCGCCTTATGGCTTGCCTTGTTCGTCGCCGGTGCACTGGTGCCCCATGCCCCGGTTTTCCTGCCGCCCGACTTTGATGGCCGGACCGCCAATTGGTGGGAGGCTCTGTACGCGCTCGGTGCCGAGAAAGACGGCAAGACGCACGGCGTGCCCGCCGAGCTCGCGCGCCTCGAAAAAGCGCAGCCGAGCCTTCTTCAAGCGCAAATCGCCGGGCTTGCGCCGCAGCGCCATGGCGTCACCGACGTCTATGCGCTTGGCATCGCCGGCTGGGCCAAGCAGGATGTTTTCATCAAGGAACTCGACGGCGGGTTGGCGGCCATCGCCGCCGTGCTGCCGATCAAAAATCACATCATCCGCCTTATCAACAATAGCGACACGCTGCAGACCGTGCCGCTCGCGGACCTGCCTAATCTCCGAGCCGCCGTGCACGGGATCGCTCAAGTCATGGACAAGAACGAGGATGTTCTCATTTTGATGATGACATCCCACGGCGAAAAGACCGGCTTCGCGCTCGAATTACCGGACGGCGTGGCCGAAGTGACGCCGCAGCAGATCGCCAAGGCGCTCGACAGCGAAGGTATTAAAAACCGCGTGGTGATCGTGTCGGCGTGTTTTTCCGGGATATTCTTACCGCCGCTCGCCAACGCCGATACCATCGTCATGACCGCTTCGGACGCGAAAAACACCTCATTCGGCTGCGCTCCCGAACGCGATTGGACGTATTTCGGCGACGCTTTCTTCAGACAAAGTTTGCGCCCGGGCTCCGATTTCGAAAACTCCTTCAATCACGCGCGCATTCTGATCCAAGGCTGGGAGCTGATGGATCACGTGCCGCCGTCAAATCCGCAAGGCCATTTCGGCCCGGCGGTGGTGGCGAAGCTGGCGCCATATTTCGCCACCAATCCCGGGCAGTAAACCCGCGCGGCGCCTACACCCTGCTCCGATCACGCCACTTCCCGGACCCGGCCCCACGCCTTGAGCGACGCCCACAGCCCGCGATCGAAGCGGAAGCGGTCGAACGGCGCCGAGGAGTTGATGGCGCGAATTCGGTAGAGACCGACGCCAGACCATTGGAAGCCGCACTTTTCCAGCACCCGGCGCGACGCCGCATTGCTGACGCGCGCGCGGGCCTGCAACGTCTCATGGCCGAGATCGCCCAAAGCGTGATCGATCGCGGCGCGTACGGCTTCGGTGGCATAGCCGCAGCCCCAAAACGGTACGCCGATCCAGCAGCCGATCTCGTCTGCGGCGTCGCCCGGCTCGACGCCGCAGACGCCGATGAGCTCGCCATCCAGCGCGACGACGAAGGTGGCTTCGCCGTCCTGGCGGTTGACTGTAGCAATAAAGTATTCGGCGTCCTCGGCGCGATAAGGATGCGGAATCTGGGCAAAATTTTCCGCAATGCGCCGGTCACCGGCGAGACGCGCAATGGCTTTGCCATCGCCGCGATGCGGCGCGCGCAGCGTCAGCCGCTCGGTTTGCAGAACGGGAAGGCTTCGCTCTTTGGGTCGCTGCGCGAGGACTTGCGTCGTGACAGTCATCGCCTGGGCTCCTGCGAATGCGAAAGGGGGAGCCGGCATCCCGGTCTCCCCCTGTTCGGAGCCCATTCGGGTCCGCCGGATCGACTGGATGCCGGCGGACCTCATATGATCCACCGTATTACTGAACCGCTGCCTCGCTTACCGGAAGTACGGAAACGAAAATGCGGCCCTTGGTTTTGGTACGGAACTCGACTTTGCCGTTGATCAACGCAAACAGAGTGTGGTCGCGACCGATGCCGACATTTTTGCCGGGATGCCATTTGGTACCGCGTTGACGCGCGATAATGTTCCCGGCGAGCACCTCGGCGCCGCCGAAAACCTTCAGCCCCAAGCGCTGGCCGGCCGAATCGCGGCCGTTGCGTGAGGATCCGCCTGCTTTTTTGTGTGCCATTGCTGGCCTCCGAAACTCTTTTGCTAGTGGTTATACCGGATTCGTGACAAACGCATCACCGCGCCGCATCACTTCTTTTTGCCTTTGGTGGCGGGCTTTTTGCCCTTGACTGCCGGCCCTTTGGCCTTCGATTTCGCGGCCGTTTTAGCCGAAGCTTTTGGTGACTCGGAAGCGTCGTCCGATGCTTCCGTGGCGTCAGCGGCTTTAGCCACCGGCACCCGTTTCGGCCTCGGCTTGACCTCTTTGCTCGGCTTGTTGCCGTCGGTCAGGATTTCGGTGATGCGCAGCAGCGTGAATTCCTGGCGATGACCGACCTTGCGGCGCGAATTCTTGCGCCGGCGCTTCTTAAACGCGATGATCTTCGGGCCGCGCGCCTGCTGCAATACCTCGGCCGCAACCGTAGCGCCGGCAACCACGGGAGCGCCCAGCAGCACGCTGTCACCGCCCACGACCAGAACTTCGCCGAATTCGACGATTTCACCGGGTTCGCCCTTGACCTTATCGACCTTGAGCACGTCTTCGGCGGCCACCCGATATTGCTTGCCGCCTGTTTTAAAGACCGCGAACATCTTTATTCCTCGTGTTCGATCCCCGATGCTCGGATTTGCGTCCGGACCGGCTTCTTCCAGTCGTTTCTACGGATGATGAGCAGCGTGATGTCCGGCCCATTGCCATAACGACGGCCGCGCCGGACGCGCGCTGACCGGCGTCCTTATGACGGCAGGTCAAGTCCAGGTCAAGTCCGGGTCAAGTCCGGGTCAAGTCCGGGCAAGTCCATGTCGAGACAAGCAAAGTGGTCACGAACCAGGTGGCCTGGCGCCGCCGGGCGCGCTAAAACGCCGGACCGCTGCGGCAATGGCGTTAAGTGCCTGGGCGACAGGAGGAAACGATGCTGGCAACGAACTCGGCGATGCGCTTGTCGCGCCGGGCGTTGCTCGCCGTAGTGTTGCCCGCTATGGCGGCACGGCTGGCCCATGCCCAAGATGACGGCAAAGCTGGCGGTAGCAACGACGCCTCCCCTGATGTGCAAGACTATCCAAGCCACCCGGTCACTTTTATCGTGCCGTTCGCGCCAGCGGGTGGCACCGACATCCTGGCGCGCCTCTTGGCGGAAAAGCTCGAACAAAGCTTCGCCAAGCCGTTTGTCGTCGAAAACCGCCCCGGCGCCGGCACGGTGCTGGCCACCAACTTCGTCGCCAAATCGCCGCCGGACGGCACTACGATCATGATGGCGGTGTCCTCGCTTGCTATCGACGCCACGCTCTACAAGACATTGCCTTACGATCCCGGCAAAGACCTGGCGCTGGTTGCCCTTGTCGCTTCGGTGCCGTTCGTGCTGGTGGTCGACCCGTCACTGCCTGTGAACAGCGTCCCGGATCTCATCAAGCTCGCCAAACAGCGGCCGCTCAGCTACGGCTCCGGCGGCATCGGCTCGTTTCATCATCTTAGCGCGGCGCTGTTCGCCAACATGACCGGCATTAAGATGACGCATGTGCCCTACCGCGGCACGGCGCCGGCGCTCAATGATCTGATGGGCGGCTACATCCAGCTCGTATTCAGCGATCTCGGACCGGCGCTGCCGCTGATCAATGCCGGCAAGCTGCGCGCGCTCGGCGTGACGACCCTGCGACGCGTTACCGCGCTGCCCGACGTGCCGCCGCTCGGCGACTCTGGCGTGCCCGGCTTCGACCTCGCCGCCTGGCAAGGCGTGGTGGCGCCCGCGCAGACGCCGCCACTGATCCTCGACAAGCTCAACACTGCGCTGAATGCTCTCGTGGCCATGCCCGACGTCCGCGCCCGCTTGTCGGATCTCGGCATGATCCCAATCGGCCGAGGTTCGGTCGCCGAACTGCAGCACTTTCTGCAGTCGGACATCTTGCGCTGGCGCCAAGTCGTCCAGGATGCCGGCCTTGCCGGAACGGAGTGATGCAGTGGCTTCGGCCGTTCTCAAGCTTGGCTTTCGCCACCTCGTGCGATATTTGCAAAGTCATCGCCGCGCCAGAACCTGAGACCGCCGTTGCATAGCCCGACGCCCATCGAGACATCCTGGCCGGACGCGATCTACGCGCAATTCCGCCGCGTCGGCATTCGTCAGGTCGGTTATGTGCCCGACGCCGGCCACAGCCGACTGATCTCGCATTGCCAGGACGATCCGGAGATCGCCGACGTCGTGCTGACCACCGAGGAAGAAGGTGTCGGGCTTGTCGCCGGGGCCGCGCTCGGTGGGCAACGCGCGGCGCTGCTGATGCAATCGAGCGGCGTCGGCAATTGCGTCAATATGTTTTCGCTGTTGCGCAATTGCGGCTTCGGCTGCGTCGTGCTGGTGACCATGCGCGGCGAATTCGGCGAATTCAATCCCTGGCAGGTGCCAATGGGCAGCATCACCGAAGATGTACTGCGGCTTTGCGGTTTTCTCACCTATCGGGTCGAAAGCGCCGACGCCGTCGACGAGACAGTCGGCGCCGGCTGCGACATGGCGTTCGACGGCAATCTTCAGGTCGCGATTTTATTGTCGCAGCGGCTGATCGGCCGCAAAGTGTGGACGAAGTGATGGACGCGATAAAGCTCGACCGGCGCGATTTCGTCCGCGACCTTTTGGTCGACCGCGGCAATCTGTTGGTGGTGCCGGGGCTTGGCTCGGCGACCTACGATGTCGCCGCGGCCGGCGATCATCCCCTCAACTTCTATCTCTGGGGCGCCATGGGCGGCACCGCCATGATCGGGCTCGGACTTGCTTTGGCGCAGCCCAACCGCCGTGTCGCCGTCATCACCGGCGATGGCGACATGCTGATGGGGCTGGGCAGCCTTGCCACCATCGGCGTCAAGCAGCCGAATAACCTCGCCATCGTGATCTTGGATAACGCCCGCTACGGCGAGACCGGCATGCAGCCAAGCCATACCGATCGCGGCATCGATCTCGTCGCCGTAGCGCTCGCCTGCCGGTTCAAGCATGCGCATATTGTTTCGAGCAGCGATGACGCCGCACATGTGCGGACCTTGCTGCATCGGGGCGCAGGTCCGCTCCTGATCAATGCCCGGATTACGGCCGAGGACACCCCGCGCGTGTTGCCGTTGCGCGACGGGCACGCGATCAAGGAGCGGTTCAGAGCCGCGCTGAATTCCATCTGAGGCGATGCAAAATACCGAGCTGATCATTCGCAATGCCCGGCTTCGCAATGATCGAACACGGCACGATCGGGCAACAGATGATCGCGAACAGCCCGTCGACATAGCGATCAGCAACGGCCGCATTTCCCCGATCGGCCCCCGCTTGCAAGACGCCGCGTCTGAAGAGATCGACGCACGCGGCAATCTCGTCACGCCGTCCCTCGTCAATCCGCATATGCATCTGTGCAAGGTCTGGACCCTGCCGATGATGTCGGAAGAAGCGCTTCTGGCCTATCAGCAGGCCGGCATGACCGGCGCGGCAGCGGCTATCGAACTCGCCAGCCAAATAAAGCAATCCTACCATGCGTCATGGATCGAGAAGAACGCGCGCCGCGCGGTCGCTCTCGCCGCGCTTTACGGCACGACCCATATGCGTGCCTTTGCCGACGTCGACAGCAAGGCAAAGCTCGAAGCCATCAAGGCGCTGCTCGCGGTCCGCGACGAATTCCGCGGCATCGTCGAGCTTCAGGTGGTCGCCTTCGCCCAGGACGGAATCATCAAAGATCCGGGCACCAAGAGATTGATGCACGAAGCGATGCGGCTCGGCGCCGATGTCGTCGGCGGCATTCCCTGGATCGAGCGGACCACGGCAGACATGCAGGCCCATGTCGAAATCTGCTTCGACCTGGCTGTTAGTTTCGACACAGACGTCTCCATGCTGCTCGACGATAGCGGCGATCCACGTCTGCGCACGCTTGAGATGATGGCTGACGAGGCGATCAAGCGCGGCTGGCAGGGCCGCGTTGTGGCGCATCATTGCCGCGCCATGTCGGCCTATCCGGAACCGTATGTGCGCGAAGTTCTGCACACCTTGCGGGAAGCGGGCGTCGCGGTCGTCAGCAATCCGCACACCGGTCCGTTGCACGCCAGGATTCCGGAGATGCTCGCCGCCGGTATCACTGTCTGCCTGGGCCAAGACGATATCTCGGACGCCTATTATCCGTTCGGCAGAAACAACATGCTCGAAATCGCATTTCTCGCCTCGCATCTGCTCTGGATGATGTCGCGCAGTGAGATGGAGACGCTATACGATATGATCACCGTGAACCCGGCCAAGGCTTTGCACATCTCCGATTTCGCAATCGCCGTCGGTGCGCCTGCCAATATCGTGGTCTTGGATCAGCCGGATATCGTCGAGGCCCTTCGCTTTCACGGCCGCCCCCGCGCCGTGATCTGCCATGGCCGCGCTGTGGATCTGGACCGGATCAGCAAACTTGCCTTTACTGCAGGCGGCGGTTAACCGCGGCTTTGCCGTCATAAAAGCCGCTGGAACAGGGTCCCGGAAGATTCAGGCCGATCAGCGCCTCGGCCGCTTCGGTTGCCGTGATCGTGCCGTCGAGCAGCCCGCAGAAGGCCTCTGCGACACGCACCATGTCGCAGCTGTGCGGCGACAGGCGAAAACGCGTCACGCCCATGCCGCGCAATTCCTCTACCCGGTCGATCAAGTTGAGAAAATCATACGACAGCGTCTGAATCCCGTTGACGGCCAGGAACGGCTGTCCGCCCAATGTACGCAGCTCAAGTCCATCCGGATCGTTCTCGCAGACGAAACGGCAACTGTCCTTGGTGCGGCCATGCGCGCGGGCGTGATAGCAGCGCGCCGACAGCGCCAGCGGCATGCGGCCGAACACCATGACTTCGAAGGTTGCATCGAGGCTTTGCGTTTCGCGGCAGAGCGCTCCGATCGTCGCCGCCGGCATTTCCACCGGAAGGCAGAAATTGCGCGCACCGTCGCGCGCCAAGACCGCGACGCTGCGCTCGTTGTAGACGTTGATGAAGGGACCGATGTGGTGCGGCCGGCCGGTCAGCCGCGGCAACGCCGATGCATCATTGGCTTCGACCAAATAGTCTTGCGACACCGCAACACTTTCGACGAGCTTGCGATCGAGAGTCTGCGTCACCTCCGAGAGCGTGGAATATACGACCGTTTTCCCCGCCGCGCGCAACCGCTCGGTCACCGCCTCGTGATGCTCGGCAAACAGCGGCGCGCGCTTCGAGCACAGGACTTCGCCGAGATAGACGGTCTCGACCGGTGCTTCGTCGGCGATGCGAAAGTAAAAGTCGCGCCATTGATCGGGCGGCCAATTGAACAGCACCGGGCCGAGGGTGATTTGGGCCGCAACGTCGCTCACGGCTATCTCCACGTTTTGCTGCGGTAGGCGCCTTCGGTTTCGCGGTGGCCTTCGGTCAGCGCGATCAGGCTGGCGAGGCTCGCGTCACGGCCGGCCATGATGTCGTCGACGGCGTTACGGAACGCGGAGACAACCGCTTTGACATAGGCCCGGCTGCGCTGGCGGCCTTCGATCTTCAGCGCGGTCACGCCGGCGCGCATCAGATCCGGGAGCAGCGCCGAGAGATTGAGCGTGACCGGCTCCTCGAAGGCGTAATAGGGCTCGGCCTGCGCGCTGCATAGATAGCGGCCTTTGCAGATGGTCGGATAGCCGGCGCTTTCGTCAGCCGTGAAGCGATCGATGACATAGCGGCCGAGCTTGGTGGTCAGATTGCGCTTGGCGTCTTCCTCGTAAAGGACGTCAGCTGCCGGCGAACAGACGCCGTCCATATTGGTCGACAGGCCGCAGACATAATTGGTCAGGCTGCAGCGCCCTTCCGCCATCATGCCGATATTGCCGAACACGAAGGCTTCGATCTCGCAGGGTATCTGCCGATGGACATCGGCAATCTCGGCGACCGTCAGAATCCGCGGCAGTACCACGCGTTTGACGCCGAATTTTCCACAATAGAACCGGATTGCTTCCGGCGACGAGGCCCCGGCCTGGACCGACAAATGCAGCCGCAGCTCCGGATAGGTCTGTGCGGCGTAATCGGCGACGCCGAGATCGGCGACGATCAAGGCGTCGGCGCCCAGTCGCGCGCCGAGATCGACCGCATCACGCCACAGCGCAAATTCGCCGGCTCGCGGAAAGGTGTTGACGGCAAGCAGCACCTTTGCGTGACGCGTATGCGCGTGGCCGATCGCCGTTTCGAGTTCCGCGGGAGTGAAATTCAGGCCTGGGAAATTTCGAGCGTTGGTCGCATTCTGCAAGCCGCAATAGACGGCATCTGCCCCGGCATCGACCGCGGTCCGTAAGGCCGCCGGCGTGCCAGCCGGGCAGACGAGCTCCGGGCGCACATAACCATTGTCATTCATCACGTTTCTCCGTGCGCGTGCCGCGCAAAGACGAAATGACGAGCTTCAGCGGCGCCGATAGCGGCCCGAATGCGGCAACGATGCTGTCGAGCGCGTTGCCCTCGAGATCGTCGAGCGCATTGCGCAGTACGACGACCGCTTCGGTATCGCCGCTGACCTGTAAATCGCGAGAAAAGAACAGCGCATCGCCGTCGAGCGAGCCGTCCATCATGCCGAGCAGATCGAGAAACGTGCCGGCAATGGCCGCATCATGCCGCGGCGGCGGGAGTCTGCGGCTCGCCGTCAATTGCGGCCGCCTGGCGTTAGGCTGCAACAACAGGACGAACGGCAGATCGATCGGATCGATCAAGAACAGCTTGTCGACATGCGCGCCGAGCCGGGCAAACAGTTCGGGCCGCGAACGGGCGACATGCGTTGCGATATGGCTCAGAATCGGCTGCAGCAGCGCCAGCGGTACGCCCGCCAAGAGCCACTTTGGAATCGTTTGCAACAGACCTTGCAAAGGCGGAGGCGCAAGATCGGCACGAGCGCGGAGGGTCATAAGGCGAAGCTTTATCGCCTGGAGCCGAGGTAGAATTGATCGAGATCAAATCGGTGCGGGCGCGGTCCGGAACCGAATTTACGTCACCGCCTTCGCCGCGCGTTTCACCGCTTCGATGATCTCCGGATAGGCGGCGCAGCGGCAGAGATTGCCGGCGAGATAGTGGCGGATGTCCTCGTCGCTCGGGTCGGGATGCTGTTGCAGCAATTGGTGCGTCATCAGCACGAAACCCGGCGTGCAGAAGCCGCACTGGAACGCGCCGCAGTCGATGAAAGCCTGCTGCACATTCGACAATGTGCCGTCGGCATCGAGATGCTCGACGGTCGAGACATTTTTGCCGTCGACCCAGACCGCGAAATAAAGGCAGCCGGACACCGCCAGGCCGTCGACCAGAACGGTGCAGCAGCCGCACAGGCCCTGCCCGCAGCTTTCCCGCGCGCCGAGCAGATCGAAGCGTTGCAGCAGCTCGACCAGATTGCGATGTGGCTCGATCGCGGTCGAAACCGCCTGGCCGTTAAGCGTAAAATTGATGGTGCGCGCGGTCATCATTGATCCAATCATTCGTCGTCGAGCGGCTGGCCCGATTGCACGCGCAAGGCGCGCAGCACCGCTTCGGCCGTGATCGGCAATTCCATGATGCGCACGCCGACAGCGTCGTGGATCGCATTGGCGATCGCCGGCGAAACGCCGAACGTGCCCGACTCGCCGATCCCTTTGGCGCCGAACGGACCGGAATGCTGCTCGGCCGCGACCACTTCGTTGTCCATCGGCGGGATGTCGCCGATGCCGGGTATCTTGTAGTCAGCCAGCGAGGCGTTGGTGACCTGGCCGCCGTCGAGGTGCATCGCTTCGGAGAGCGTGAAGCCAAGCTGCATGATGGCGGCGCCGGAAATCTGCGCCCGCGCGACGCCGGGGTTGATCGGCTTGCCGCAATCCACGGCGTTGACCAGCCGCAAAATGTGGACTTTTCCGGTTTCGGTATCGACCTCGACTTCGACCCCGGCGCCGCCGACCATCCAAAACGGCGTGACGTTGTCCGATTGGCCGGTCTGCGGGTCCGGCGGCTTATAGCTCGGAATGAAACTCGCCGTGCCGATGACATTGCCGGCCTGCATGCCGTAGCGTTTCTTGAACACTTCCGCCGGCGGATAATTGGTGCCTTCGGGCAGTCCGGCTTCGACGGCGAGCGCGCGCAATTTAGCGCGGGCGTCCTCCGCCGCAAGCCGCATTGCGTTGCCCATGTGATAAAGCGAGCGCGAACCGAGCGTGCCCATGTCGTAGGGCGTCACATCGGTGTCCGAATGAACGACGCGGACCTCTTCGGCGGCAATGCCGAGTACCTCGCCGACGATCAGGGCATAGGCGGTGTCCGAGCCCTGTCCCATATCCACCGTGCCGGTATAGGCCGTGGTGCTGCCGTCGGCCGAAATATTCACGATCGCAACCGACGTGGTCGGCGAAATCACGGCTTTCAGCCCGATCGCAATGCCGCGGCCGCGCCGCAGCGTCCCGGAGCCGCGATCGAACGGCTTGTCCCAGCCCATCCGCGTCACGACCGAGTCGAACACCTCGGTGATGGCGGCGTCGTGCAGCACCGTCCCGCTGGCGTGCGGCCGTCCGTCGCGCAAAAGATTTTTGCGCCGGAATTCAACCGGATCGATGCCGAGCTGGCGCGCAATCAAGTCGGTGTGGGATTCATAAGCCCACACCAGTTGCGGAACGCCAAAGCCGCGTAGCGCACCCGCCGGCGTGCGGTTGGTGTAAATCTCGTAGGAATCGACGCTGACATTGTCGATGTCATAAGGGCCAGCCGCGGTGAAGCCGGATTTTTGCGCCACGCGCGGGCCGATGTCGGCATAGGCGCCACCGTTCCAAAACACCTCGCAGGTCCGCGCGACGAGACGGCCGTCCTTGCCGACGCCGCTCTTGATGCGGAACGTCGTCGCGTGCTTGGTGATCATGTAGAACTGCTCTTCCATCGTCAGCGCAATCTTGACGGGACGACGGACGATCATCGACAGCGCCGCGACCAGCGCTTCAAGCTTGATATAGAGCTTGCCGCCAAAACCGCCGCCGAGATAGGGCACCTTGACCCGCACCCTGTTCTCCGGCCAGCCGAACAGCCGGGCGATTTCAATGCGCACGAAGGACGGCGACTGATTGGCGGTATGAATGGTCAGCCGTTCGTTGCCCGGCTCGGCGACCGAGACAAACGGCTCAAACGCCAGATGCAGGCACTGCTGGGTCTTGAAGGTGTGCTCGATCACATGATCGGCGCGCGCCATGGCCGCGTCCGCGTCGCCGCGCCGCAAGTGATAATCGAGCGCGACATTGGTGCCGCCACGGCCTTTCAGATGCTTTAGATCGGCGAAAGTTCCGGCCGGCCGCAGCACGTCGTGAACCAGAATGTTCGGCTGCATGGCCTCGACTTCGTCATAGACCGCCGGCAGTTCCTCGTATTCGGCGGAGATCAATTGCACCGCCTGCTCGGCGACATGCGGATCGCTCGCTAGCACGACCGCGACCGGCTCGCCGACGTGCCGGACTTTTTCCAGCGCCAGGATCGGCTGGTCGTGGAAAGCCGGGCCGTAATACGGCTCCGGAATAAGCTTTTGGATATCCGCGCCGGTGATGACGCGGTGCACGCCTGGAAGCGCCTGCGCCGCCTGCGTGTCGATGCTGCGGATGAGCCCGTGCGGCACCGTCGAGCGAAAAACCTTGCCGTACAGCATGCCCGGCAGGCGCAGGTGGTGGGTATAGTCGGCCCGGCCGGTGACCTTGGCGTGCACTTCAAGCCGCGGAATATTGCGTCCGACCTGGTTCATTGCCGCACCCGCGGAGTGCTTTCGTCCAGCGCCTGTCGAACGGCGCGCCGCACATAGACCCGCAGCAATTCGCGCTTATAGGCGGCCGAGCCATGCGCATCGGCGAGCACCGACGCTTCCGCGGCCGCGGCCTCGCCGGCGCGCCCGAGCACCGCATCGTCGATCGCCGCGCCTTGCAGCGCCTGTTCCGCGCCCGTAAGCCGCGTGACTTTTTCGGTCGCCGCGCTGACCACGACGATGGGATCGCGCAACGTGCCGTCATGGAGCGAAAACGTGACCGCGACGCCGACCGCAGGCCAATCGTCGGCGGAACGCGATGTGACTTTGATATAGGCCGACTTGCGATCGTGAAGCGGCGGCACCGTCACCGCCGTGATCAGCTCGTTTTTTTCCAGCACGGTTTCGTAATAGCCGGCATAGAGCTCAAGCAGCAGCAATTCGCGGCTCGTGTTCGGACCCTTGATGGTCACCCGAGCGTCGAGCGCAGCCAGCACCGGCGGCAGATCCATGTGCGGATCGCCATGCGCGAGCGCTCCGCCAACGCGAGCGACATTGCGCACGCGCGGGTTGGACAAGCGGCGCAGCGCATTTTTAAGCACGGGCAGTCGCACGGCAACGTTCGGATCATTCTCTACTTCGCTCAAACTCGCCATGGCGCCGATGCGCAATTCACCGGCTTCGGTCACCGTGATGCGCGCGTGCTCGGGCTCGATCCGTTGCAGGCAGACGAGACGGGTGGGCTGAAACACGCCGGCCTTCATCATCAGCATCAGGGCGGTGCCCCCGGCGACGGCGCGAATCGTCGGCTCGGTCGGATCGAGCAACGCGACCGCCTCCTCAAGCGAGCGCGGTTCCACCATTTCGAACGGAATCACAGGACGTTTTCTCCCCGCGGACTTTGGTTTCCTACCCGCAGCCGTGTTTCGAAGTGAACCACTTATCGAAGGGGACTTAAATCATAAGATTTGCCGCGTCGAGCCGTTCGCCCGGCGATCAGGCATGACGCGGACGCGGGCTCATGCACCAGGCGCCGGTCACCACCGCGATCGCCATCAGGCCCGGCGCAATGGCGAGCCAGAGATTGACGGCGGCGACTGCCGCTGTCGCAGCCCAGCCGATCGAAGAGAAGGCCTCAGCGAAGGTGGCCACGCGGGAAGAGACCTGACGGCGGCGGAATTGACTGCGCTTGGCCTGGCTGCGGAACCAAAGCTGGATCGAGGTCGATGCCGCGGCCGCGATGCCGATGCCGCCGATTGTGACGAGCGCATGCCACGGTGAAACCCACGCCAGAACCGCGACCAGCGGCGCGAATACGACGGCGATGACGCCGAGTACAGCCTCGATCTTGGCGCGTACGACGAAGCGCGGCGGTACCGGCGCCGAGGCGACGAGATCGGGGGCGTCTTCGCCGGAGATCGCAAGCCAGGCGAGCCCGCCGGCGAGCTGCCCAGCCGCCATGACCAGCACCGGCACCAGGAGTTGATAAGCCCCGGTGTAGCCGCCGTGGTGCGCAGCTTGGCCATTATCGAAGCCGCGCCACATCAACACCGCCGGCGGGATGAGATAGAGCATCTGCATCAAGGTCTGCGACACCAGCCATGGATCGCGGCGCAGTAGCGTCCATTCCTTGCGCCGCAATGCGCGTCGCGGCGATGTCGGCCAGAACACGCCGCCCCGTCCGACCCGGCCGCTCGGTGCACCGCCGACACCCGCGGCGCGGACAGCGTATTCGCCGAAACGCGGGGCAACAATAACGATGACGGCCGCGAGCACGATAAAACTCAAAGCCAGCACGCCGGAAAGCGCCCAACCGTCGCCGAGCGCGGCGCGCGCCGGCCACCAGATCAAGCTATCGATGTCGGGCGCATGGGCCAGCGCGGTTTCCGATTGCAGCACTGACACGCGCGACAATGTCCCCGAGGAGAGGATCGCCGCGACTTGCAGGCCGATGACGAAGGCGGCGCCGATCACCGCGGCGACGACCTGCGCCACGAAGCGGGTGCGTTTTGGACCGATGATGCGGAACAGCGCAACGGTAAAGCCGACCGCCAAAGCGGTCGCCGCAACGCCCATGGCGACGATGAGACCGTAGGCGCCGAGCCAACGCCAGCCGCCGCACGCGATCAGCACATTGATGAACGGCCCCGCCAACGGCAGTGCCATCATCGCCATCGACAGCGCGACGGTGGCGATGCGCACGGCAAAAATTTTTTCAACGGCCGCCGGCGATGACAAAATGAGATCGAGATCGGAGCGCGAATAAAACGCGCGCGTCGTCGATTCCATCGCTTGCGAGATCATCAGAAACCACGACAGCAGCACGCTGGCGCTGATCGCGACCAGCGTCGCCTTGTCGGGCGTGGCTTGGGCATCGCGGCCGACGGTCCAATAAGCGACGAAATGCATGAAGATGACGAAGATCGCGATGGCGATGACAACCCGGCGCAGCCGCTCGGGCCGGCCGGCGGTCATCATGGCGAGCCAGTCACGCCAGGCCAACCGCCATTCATGCCGGGCGAACCAGAAGGCGCTACCCGGCGCAAACATCACGCCGCTTCGGCCTGCTCGGCGACGAGTGCGAGGAAGGTGTCTTCCAGGCTGGCGCCGGCAGCCTTGTCGAGGACCTTATCCAGACTCTTGCCGGCTTGCAGCCGTAGCTCCTCGAGGGTGCCCTCGGCGATCAACTTGCCGTGAGCAATGACGCCGATGCGGTCGGCCATGCGCTCGGCCACTTCGAGAATATGCGTGGTCATGATGATGGTGCCGCCGGCGCGCACCCGCTCGCGCAGCACGCTTTTCACCTGACGCGCGGAGCCAGCATCGAGGCCGGTGAGCGGCTCGTCGAGAATAATCAGCCGCGGTTCGTGAATGAGCGCGCCGGCGAGCGCTACCTTCTGCCGCATGCCTTTGGAAAAACCCTCGCAGCGTTCGTGCGCATGCGGCAAGAGATCGAGCCAGTGCAACAGCCCATGTGCACGCGGCGCGGCGAGCTCAGGCGCGATGCTCCACAGCCCGGCGACGAATTCGAGATATTCCTGCGGCGTCAGCTTGTCGTAGATCATCGGCTCATCGGAAATCCACGCCATCACCCGCTTCGCCGCGACCGGGTCTTCGAGCGCATCGATACCGCAGACGCGGACTGCGCCTGAGTCGGGTCGCAGCAAGCCGGCGATCATGCGCAATGTCGTCGTCTTACCGGCGCCATTCGGACCGAGTAGCGCGTAAAATTCGCCCGCGCGCACGGTAAGATCGAGACCGTCGACCGCGGGTCGGTCGAAGCGTTTGACGAGACCGCTGACTTCGAGCGCAAACGGCTCCGCTGGCACGGCATGTTGCATTTTATGGCCTTGTACGCGGCCAGAGCCTTAGCGGTTCTGATCGGATAGGAACCGGGCCCTAGCGTCTTGATTGAGCACGATCCTTCCCAAAACCCGCCCCCAGTTCTCGGGATCGGGTCTTAAGATCATGCCGTTGGCCAAGCACGCTAATCGACGAAGGTTTCGGCGTCGTAAACCCGTTGCCGCGAATTTGACGGCTGGCACCCGAGCCTTCTTTACGAGCTGACATTATAGGCAGCGAGCGCCGCCATGTTGACGAGCTGGGCGTCGTTTGCCGACAGCGGCACGATCTGGACCGAGTGATCGAGACCCACCAGCATCGGGCCGATCACATTGGCGCCGCCGAGTTCCCGCAACATCTTGGTCGAGATCGATGCCGAATGAAATGCCGGCATGATCAGCACGTTGGCGGGACCGGACAGCCGGCAGAACGGATAGGCCTCGCGCAGTTCCATGTTGAGCGCGACGTCGGCTGCCATGTCGCCGTCATATTCGAAATCGACGCGCTTATCATCGAGCAACCGCACCGCTTCCTGGACTCGCTCCGAGCGTTCGCCCTCGGGATGACCGAAGGTCGAGAACGCCAAGAGCGCAACCCTCGGCATATAGCCGAGTGTGCGGGCCACGCGCGCGGCCTCGATCGCGATTTCGGCGAGGTCGTTGGCACCGGGCATTTCGGTCACTGCGGTGTCCGCCACCAGCACCGTGCGCCCACGCGCCAACACCAGTGAAATCCCCATCACGCGGTGCCCGGGTTTGGGATCGATGCAGCGCCGCACGTCTTCCAGCGCAACGGAGAAATTGCGGGTGACACCGGTGACCATGGCATCGGCATCGCCGAGCGCCACCATGCAGGACGCAAAGTGATTGCGGTCCTGGTTCACCAGGCGTTGGCAGTCGCGCTGGAGAAATCCATGGCGCTGCAGCCGCTCGTACAGATAGGCGGCGTAAGTGGCATTGCGCGACGACATCGCGGCATTGATGATTTCGATATTGCCGCCAAGCTCGACGCCGAGCGTTTGCGCCGTTTCGCGGACGCGCCGCTCGCGGCCGACCAGAAGGGCGGAACCTAGTCCTTGGTGTACGAACGTCGCCGCCGCGCGGATCACCTGCTCCTCTTCGCCCTCGGCGAAGACGACGCGCCGCGGCCGGCGATGCAGTCGTTCGTATACCCCCTGCAACACGCCTGCGATCGGATCGAGACGGCTGCGCAACTCGTGCCGATAGGCTTCCATATCGGCGATCGGTTTGCGCGCGACCTTGGTATCCATCGCCGCCTGCGCCACCGCTGGCGGAATGTCGGAGATGAGCCGGGGATCGAACGGTACGGGGATAATGTAGTCGGGTCCGTATTTCGGACGCGCACCGTAGGCAGCGGCGACCTCGTCGGGGACATCCGCGCGGGCGAGCGCGGCCAGTGCATGTGCCGCCGCGATCTTCATTTCCATATTGATGGCGCGGGCCCGCACGTCGAGCGCGCCGCGGAAAATGTAGGGAAAGCCGAGCACATTGTTGATCTGGTTCGGATAGTCGGAACGCCCGGTCGCCATGATAGCGTCCGAACGCACTTCGGCCACCTCCTCCACCGTGATCTCCGGATCCGGATTGGCCATGGCGAAGATGATCGGTTTATCCGCCATCGACTTCACCATGGCCTGCGTCACCGCGCCCTTGACCGAGAGGCCGAACAATACGTCGGCGCCAGCCAAAGCCTCGGCGAGCGTGCGCGCTTTGGTCTTGACGGCAAAGCCCGACTTCCACTGGTTCATGCCGTCGGTACGGCCCTCGTAGATGACGCCCTTGGTGTCGCAGAGAATGAGATTTTCCGGACGAAAGCCGATGGCGCGCAAGAGTTCGAGGCAGGCGATACCGGCGGAACCGGCGCCGTTGCAGACGAGCTTGGTGGTTGCGATCTCGCGGCCGGTGAGTTCGAGCGCGTTGATCAGGCCCGCGGCGGCGATGATGGAGGTGCCATGCTGGTCGTCATGGAACACCGGGATGTCGAGCAGTTCACGCAGCCTCTGCTCGATGATGAAACACTCCGGCGCCTTGATGTCCTCGAGGTTGATGCCGCCCCAGCCCTTGCCGAGGAACCTGACGCAATTGATGAATTCGTCCGGATCTTCCGTCGAAACTTCCAGATCGATGGAGTCGATATCGGCGAAGCGTTTGAACAGCACCGCTTTGCCTTCCATCACCGGCTTCGCCGCCAGCGCGCCAAGATTACCAAGACCGAGAATGGCGGTGCCGTTGGTGATCACCGCGACGAAATTGCCCTTGGTGGTGTAGTCGTAAGCCTTGGACTCGTCCTCGGCGATCGCCAGCACCGGAACGGCGACGCCGGGCGAATAAGCCAGCGACAGGTCGCGCTGCGTTGCCATCGGCTTGGTGGCGACAACCTCGAGCTTTCCGGGCCGGCCTTGGCTGTGAAACAATAGGGCTTCCTGGTCGGTAAAAGTCGGCCGCCGCGAAGAGCCGCCGTTCTTGCCGCCGTCTTTGGAAGCCATTTCCGTACCCTGCTGATGCCGCTAGGCGAGGACCGATAGGACCGCGGAACCTTAACGAACCCGGCGGCCTATGCTCAAGAGAAAGTCGGTTGCGGGCGGTCTGCGCGGCTGCAAAGCTGTGGTGCAAAAAAGCGCCGCAGGCAAGCCACATTGAACAAGCCGGCGCGGAAGGGTAAGGGCTCCTGCAAGACCTTCAGCCTGTCGGCTGTTGCAGTCGTATGACCATCCGCAGCCCGGCGTCCTTATGATCAGATTCCTGCTTCGCTTTATCGGCCTGTGCCTACTCGCCACCGCGTTTGTGTTCTTCGTCTATGACGGGACCAAATCGATCGCCAATCACCAGGTGCTCTACACCAAGGTCGGCGATGTCTGGGCGATCATCGACCAAAACAGCCTTAATCTTGTGCAAGCCTGGCTGAAGCTGAAACTCGCTTGGGCTTGGGACCCGTATGTCCAGCAGAGTTTCGATTTGCCGGCCTGGGTTGTCATTGGACTCGTCGCGACAATCCTGATCCTGCTGGGCAGGAAAAAGAAGCCGCTCATTGGCTATGCGCGGGACTGAACTCGGCCCTTCTAGGAAGCCGCGGCCGGCAGCAGCGCCGTCGCGTGGAAGCCGCGCATAAACGCCGCATCATGAAACAACCCGCGCGATGCTTCGCCGTGTTCTTCGCCTTCGCCCTCGCCGTTCTGGTGCTAATGCCCTACGCCATTGCGCCATTTTATCGGTTTATCGACCCGGTTTCGACGCCCATGCTGTGGCGTTGGGCGACCGGCGCCCAAGTCGAGCGTATGGTCGTTCCGCTCAACCGTATCTCGCCGGCGCTTCGGCTTGCTGTGATCGTCGCCGAGGACGGCAGCTTCTGCCGCAATCCCGGTATCGACCTCGGCGCCATACGCGAGGCCTTGCGACACTCCAGCGATGCCGGCGAGGCGCGAGGCGCCTCGACCCTTACCCAGCAGACGGCCAAGAACCTCTTCCTTTGGCAAGGTCGCAGCTTTGTCCGCAAGGCTTTGGAGATCCCGCTCGCGCTTTGGCTCAATCTGGTGCTGCCGAAGCGCCGGATTCTGGAGATCTATTTTAATATTGCCGAATGGGGCCCGAATGGAGAATTCGGAGCCGAGGCCGGGGCGCGTTGGGCGTTCGGCAAATCGGCCCACGACCTGACCGCTCACGAAGCGGCCGAACTCGCCGCGATCCTGCCCAATCCGGTACAGCGCAGCGCCCGGGCGCCGGGCCTCATGGTCCGGCGGCTGGCGGGCCTTTATGTCCGTCGGGCCGCGGATTTCAGCGGCCTCGACGCATGCGTCAGAGGCCCCTAGCATTGGCCGCATTGTTCTTCTATAAGCCCGCTTTCCGCCATACCGGAACGCGCCAGAAGCGCGAGCGTTGCGCTCGGCCCCGGAATGACGAGTTGGAACAAATTCGGCTTAGAGGAGTGACTGACCATGGCCGTGCCGAAACGAAAAACCTCGCCGTCGCGACGCGGCATGCGGCGGTCGGCCGATGCGCTCAAAGCGCCGACCTATGTCGAAGACAAGGATTCCGGCGAATTGCGCCGACCGCACCACATCGATCTCAAGACCGGGATGTATCGCGGCCGGCAAGTGCTGAGCAAGAAAGCGGAAGCTTAAATTTCCTGCTCCGGTATCTGCCGGGCTGGAGACCCCGCTTCGGACGAGAAGGCTGTCTGACGGAAGATCCGCGCCATGTTCCTGCTTGGCTTTCCGCTGCTGCTGGTGCCGTTCGCGATCTACAACATGATCGCGTTTCTCACGCCGGGCGTGGTCTGGACCTCGCCGGCGACCACCGTGCACATGATGTCCGGCCAGGATTGGGTGCTGACCTGGGAAGACATCCTCATCGCCTTCTCGATTTTATTGCTGTGGGTCGAGATCATTAAATCGACCCGGATCGGCACGCGCGGGGTGATGGATCACGTCCTGGCGATGGCGCTGTTCATTGCCATGCTGGTCGAATTTCTGCTGGTGCCGCAGGCCGCTACTTCGACGTTCTTCCTGCTGATGGCGATCGGATTAGTCGACGTACTCGCCGGCTTTATCGTCGGCATTCGAAGTGCGCAGCGAAAGGTCGAATTCGAAGGCCCGGGGCAAGCCTGACCGGCCCTAGCGGGAAACTTTCGCGACGGATTATAGCGAACGCGTTAGTCTGCGACCCGGGGTGGTCGGCCATTGGCCGACGCTGCGATAGGCGGCCGTGGCCAGTTCCGGCTCGGCGCGACGGCGCGCGCGGGTTTGAGGCGCTTGCGTCGAGGTGGCGATCAAATGGGCAATGAAATCGGCATTTGGACGCGTGTCGGCGGACGAAGCTGCACGCTTGGCGTCGATCGGGGTAATGGGAACGAGCGCGTTGCGCACCAGCGGCTCCTGTCCCGGAATGGGACGATCGGGGGTCCTGATTAGAGAGGTCGCAAGGGTCATGCCGCGGATGCTCGGAATCCGGTGCGCGATTTACCGAATTGTTTAAAGTCTGGCCGATATGCTGGCGAAGAACCCGCCGTCTGCCGTCGCCATCCGCGGACCGCAACAACGAGGCGACCGTGACCCATAGCGGTCAACCAAATTCCCTTCCTTCCGGCAATCCCGGCAGAGCCGATCCGGCCGCAACGGCCGCCGGCACGGCGCCGCGTCCGACGGCGCCGCTGGATGCGGCCCAGATCCTCGCTTCGATCGGCGAGGTCGCCTACGACTGGCACATCGACACCGACACGTTGTCATGGGGTGTCAACGCCACCGATATTTTGCTGATCCGCGACCTTGCGGCAATCTCGAGCGGGCGCGCCTATGCGCAGATACTTGACGCTGACAACGCGCAAGCGCGCTTCGACATCGTCACGCAATCGGACAAACGCGACGAGGGCCATGGCGTCGCCTATCAGATCCAATATGGCATTCGGCCCGACCCCGCTTCCGAGACGAGGCTTTGGGTCGAAGACACCGGCCGTTGGTTTGCCGGTCCGGACGGCCGGGCATTGCGAGCGCATGGCGTGCTGCGCGTCATCAACGAGCGTTACGAGCATGAGCGCCGGCTCACTTTCCTCGCCCGTTGCGACGGGCTGACCGGGGAACTCAATCGCCACCGCCTCACCGAGGTTCTCGAAGACACGCTCGACGAAGCGCTGCGCTTCCGCTCGTCCTGCGGATTTCTTTTGGTCGCGATCGACAATCTGGCGCGCATCAACGAATCCTACGGCTTCGACATCGCGGACCAAGTGATCGGCGCGGTTGCCAAGCGATTGCGCGGACGAATGCGCGGCAAGGACACGCTGGGACGTTTTTCCGGCAACAAATTCGGCCTGGTGCTGCGCGATTGCACGCCTGACGACATGGCGGTCGCCGCCGAGCGCCTGCTGACCGGTATCCGCGACGATATGGTGCCGACCAGCGCCGGGCCGGTTTCCGTCACCGTCACCATCGGCGGCGTCACGGCGCCGCGCCATGCCCGCAGCGTGGCCGAAGTGCTGGCCCGTGCGCAGGAGAGCCTCGATGGCGCCAAGACCAGGCGCCGCGGCTCGTTCCAGGCCTATCGGCCAAATATCGAGCGCGAAGCCATGCGCCGGGAAAACGTCCGTGCAACCGACGAGATCGTCGCCGCGCTCAACGATCGTCGCATCTTCCTCGCCTACGAGAGCGTGGCCTCGGCGACCGATGGGCTGCCGGCCTTCTACGAATGCTTGATGCGCATCCGCCGCACCGACGGCAGCCTGATCGCAGCCAACGACATTGTCCCGGTCGCCGAGCGGCTCGGTCTCGTCCGCCTGCTCGACTTTCGCGTGCTTGAACTCGTCGTCGATGAAATGATCGCGGCGCCGACGCTGCAGGCCAGCTTCAACGTGTCGCCGGCCTCGACCACCGATCCCGACTGGTGGGCCGGACTGGGCTCGCTGTTGCGCAGCCATGCCGGCGTGGCGGAACGGCTTATCGTCGAAATCACCGAGAGCGCGGCGATCCACGATGTCGATGAGACACGCGGCTTTGTCGCTCGCGTCAAGGATCTCGGCTGCCGTCTTGCCATCGACGACTTCGGCGCCGGCTACACCTCGTTCCGCAATCTGCGCAAACTCGGCGTCGACATCGTGAAAATCGACGGCGCATTCGTGCAACACATCATGCGTTCGGAAGACGATCGCGCCTTTGTGCGAACCCTCATCGACCTCGCCAAGCGGCTTAAGCTTAAGACTGTCGCCGAATGGGTGCAGGACGATGACGCGGCCAAGACATTGCGATCGTGGGGCTGCGATTATCTGCAGGGCGCGCTGATCGGCCTCGCCGCCACCGAGCGGCCGTGGCTTGCCAAGCTCGCCAAAGCTATCTGAACTCCGAGCGATTCAGACTATTTCTCGCTCGGATCCTTCTCGGTCAGCCGATCGACTTTCTGCTTCATCTCATCGAGCTGCCGTTTGAGATCGTCGATGTCGCCCGACTTCGTCGGCAGCTTTTCCGTTTCGGCCGCCGCTTCCGCGCTTTGGCTCTCGCGCCGCGCAAACGGTGCGAACATGGAGAAGGCGCGTTCGAACATATCCATATTGCGCCGCACCTGCTCTTCGAGCGACGTGAAGCCGCCGACGCCGAAGGCTTGCGCCATTTGATTGCGAAACTTTTCCTGCTCGCGTGTGAGCGATTCAATGGAAACTTCGAGATAACGCGGTACCAGCATCTGCATGCTGTCGCCGTAGAAGCGGATCAGCTGGCGCAGGAAGGCGATCGGCAACAGATTCTGGCCTTCCTTGTTTTCCTGCTCGAAAATGATCTGGGTGAGGACCGAACGGGTAATTTCCTCGCCGGTCTTGGCGTCATAGACGACGAAGTCCTCACCATTCTTGACCATCGCGGCCAAGTCTTCGAGCGTCACATAGGTGCTCGTCCCGGTATTGTAGAGCCGCCGGTTGGCGTACTTCTTGATCGTGACCGGCTCGACAGTCTTGGTCATTGTTTCAGGCATGGATCAGCCGTGTTTCCCGGATATTCCCGGCATTGAGGGCGCCAGCGGTACGGTAACCGAATAGCATTGCTGACAAAATAAGCGGTTTCGAGCGGCGCGGCTACAGTTTTATGAAACCGGACCGCCAGCCAGCCTGCAAGGCAAGGGCGCCGTGTCTGGCATACCAGCGATGCGGCCAGTTTGCGCCTTGTCGAGGGCGGGTCACGTCCTTATGACATATATCAACTGATGGAGCGGCAAGGCCGCCTATCAACTGACCAGCGGCGAGCCCGCATCGGCAATACGCCGAAAGCCTCGGCTAGAGCAATTGTCAAAGAGCCCGGAAGGAATTCACCATGAAAGACGATGTTGTCATTGTCAGCGCGGCACGCACGCCGGTTGGAGCGTTCAACGGCGCCTTTGCCACGTTGCCCGCCCACGAACTCGGTAAGACGGCGATCAAGGCAGCGCTCGATCGCGCCGGCGTCGAAGCGACGCGTGTGTCCGAGGTCATCTTGGGACAGATCCTCACCGCCGGGCAGGGCCAGAACCCGGCCCGCCAGGCCTCGATCGCAGCCGGCGTTCCGGTCGAGACCCCGGCATGGGGCGTCAACCAATTATGCGGCTCGGGCCTGCGCTCGGTCGCGCTCGGCTACCAAGCCATACTCAATGGCGACAGCGAGATCGTGGTCGCCGGCGGCCAGGAATCGATGAGCGTAGCGCCGCATTGCGCCTATCTGCGCGGCGGCGTGAAGATGGGCAATTTCGACATGATCGATACCATGATCAAAGACGGTCTGTGGGACGCCTTCAACGGCTATCACATGGGCAATACCGCGGAGAACGTTGCGCGGCAGTGGCAGATCACCCGGGCGCAGCAGGACGAATTCGCGGTCAAATCCCAAAATAAGGCCGAGGCGGCCCAGAAAGCCGGTAAGTTCAAGGACGAGATTACCCCGGTCACCATCAAGAGCCGCAAGGGCGACGTCGTCGTCGATACCGACGAATATCCCAAGCACGGCACCACGCTGGAATCGATCGGCAAATTGCGGGCTGCCTTCGACAAGGACGGCACCGTGACTGCTGGCAACGCCTCGGGCATCAATGACGGCGCCGCCGCCGTCGTTTTGATGACAGCGAGCGAAGCGGCCAAACTCGGCAAAACGCCGCTGGCGCGCATCGTGTCGTGGGCCCAGGCCGGCGTCGATCCGAAGATCATGGGCAGCGGACCGATCCCAGCGTCGCGCGCGGCGCTCAAGAAGGCCGGCTGGAACGTCGGCGACCTCGATCTGGTCGAAGCCAATGAGGCGTTCGCCGCACAAGCCTGCGCGGTGAACAAGGATCTCGGCTGGGATACCGGCAAGGTCAATGTCAACGGCGGCGCCATCGCCATCGGTCATCCGATCGGCGCATCCGGCACCCGCGTGCTGGTGACGCTCTTGTACGAGATGCAAAAGCGCAATGCGAAGAAGGGACTGGCCACCCTGTGCATCGGTGGCGGCATGGGCATCGCGATGTGCTTAGAGCGCTAGGCAGCAGGGACTCAGCGTTGATTTAGGTCATGGCCGGGCTTGTCCCGGCCATGTACGTCTTTAAGGTTTGGTAAACCTAGGTATAGATGCCCGGCGCAAGATCGGGCATGAGTGAGGGACTAAAGGGAGGGTTGCATGCCCCGCGTTGCGTTAGTCACGGGTGGTACACGCGGCATCGGCGCCGCCATCTGCACGGCACTCAAAACAGCCGGCTACACGGTCGCCGCCAATTACGGCGGCAACGACGAGGCGGCGCAAAAATTCAAGGCTGAGACCGGCATCAACGTCTACAAGTGGGACGTCTCGTCGTTCGAAGGCTGCGCCGCGGGTGTAAAACAGGTCGAGGCCGATCTCGGCCCGATCGATGTGCTGGTCAACAATGCCGGCATCACCCGCGACTCCCAGCTGCACCGGATGAAATTGGAACAGTGGACCGCGGTGATCAACACCAATCTCGGCTCGCTGTTCAATATGTGCCGGCAGGTGATCGAGGGTATGCGCGAGCGCAAATTCGGCCGCATCATCAACATCTCGTCGATCAACGGCCAGAAGGGGCAGTTTGGTCAGGTCAACTATTCCGCCTCCAAAGCTGGCGAGATCGGCTTCACCAAGGCGCTGGCGCAGGAAGGCGCGCGCGCCGGCGTCACGGTCAACGTAATCTGCCCGGGCTATATCGCGACCGACATGGTCAAAGCAATGTCGCAGGAGGTGTTGCAGAAGAATGTGCTGCCGCAAATTCCGATCGGCCGGCTGGGCGAGCCGGAAGAGGTCGCACGTTGCGTCGTCTTCCTTGCCTCCGACGACGCCGGCCTGATCACCGGCTCGACATTGACCGCCAATGGCGGGCAATATTTCGCATAATATATAAAGCTCCCTGATCCAGGGAGGAGCCGCGCGCGGCTAATCACTATGGCGTTGCCTGTCCAGTCGATTTTCGAGCGGAGGCGCGACCAGATGTTCCCCGATCTCGATCCATTTGAGATCGAACGGGCGCGTCGGTTCGGCGAGGTCCGCCGCTTTGCCGCCGGCGAAGCGGTCTTTACGGCCGGACATGTTGGTCCCGGACTTATGGTCGTCCTTGCCGGCATAGTCGACGTCACCCGGCGCGAGCAATCGGGACAGCGAAGCCTGATCGTCACATACCGGCCCGGCCAATTCATGGGCGAGTTGGCGCAACTTGCCGGACGCCCAGCCCTGGCGGACGCGGTCGCAAAGGAGCCGGTGGAAGCACTGATCATTCCTCCGGATCGGCTCCGCGCGCTTTTAGTGGCGGAAGCCGACATGGGCGAACGGATCATGCGCGCTTTGATCCTGCGCCGCGTCGGGCTTCTGGAGACCGGAACCGGCGGGCCGATCATCGTTGGCCGCGCCGATCACGGCGATGTGCTGCGGCTTGCGGGTTTTCTTCGCCGCAACGGCCATCCGCATCAACTCCTGAACCCCGAAACCGACGCCGAAGCCAAAGCGCTGATCGAGCGATTCCATGTCGATCCCGGACAATTGCCCATCGTGCTTTGTCCCGGCGGTCAGCTGTTGCGCAATCCCGGCGAGGACGAACTGGCACGTTGCGTGGGGTTGGTCCGGCCGATCGACGCCAATCGCCTCTACGACGTAGCCGTCGTGGGGGCGGGACCCGCGGGCCTTGCCACGGCGGTCTATGCGGCGTCGGAAGGACTCTCCGTCCTGGTGCTCGATTGCCGCGCCTTCGGCGGCCAGGCCGGCGCCTCGGCACGTATCGAAAACTACCTCGGCTTTCCCACTGGCATCACCGGCATTGCACTGATGGCGCGAGCCTATAATCAGGCGCAGAAGTTCGGCGCCGAGATGGCTATCCCCGATGAGGCGAGCGGATTGAGCCCGGCAAACGACTTGGCCGACCGCTATACTCTGCAATTATACAATGGCGAGCGTGTCAGCACGCGATCGGTCGTTATCGCCAGCGGCGCCCGCTATCGACGGCTCGCCGTTGCGGGGCTCGATGCGTTCGAGGCGGCGAGCATCCATTATTGGGCCACCCCGCTGGAAGCGAAATTGTGCGCCAGTCAGGAAGTGGCACTGGTCGGGGCGGGCAATTCAGCCGGTCAGGCCGCAGTCTATCTTTCGAGCCAGGTTGCGAGGGTCAGGATGCTGGTCCGCGGCCCAAGCCTGGACGCCACCATGTCGCGTTATCTGGTCGACCGCATCGAGGGGCTTGCGAATGTCGAAGTGGTCACCGGCGCCGAGATTACCGAACTTGAAGGCCGCGACGGAATCCTGGAAGCGGTGCGCGGGCGCCCGCGCTGTTTCTGTTTATTGGCGCCGAGCCGAATACCGATTGGCTGGCCGGGTCCGGCGTTGCGCTCGATGGCAAAGGCTTCGTAGTGACCGGCGCGGACGCCGGTATTGACCGCCATCCGCTGGAGACCAGCCGGCGCGGCGTTTTCGCCATCGGCGATGTCCGGGCAAAATCCATCAAACGCGTCGCCGCTGCTGTCGGCGAAGGTGCGCAGGTCGTAGCGGCCCTGCACGCGTTCTTGGCGGCAAGCCCAGGCAGTCCCGCTATGGCGACCAGTCCTTCGGCGCCAGCTCAAATCCGCTGAATTCGAATCCCGGCGCCACGGTGCAGCCGACGAGTGTCCACTCGCCGAGGCTTTCCGCCGCCTGCCAGACCTGCGCCGGCACCAAGGCTTGCGGTCGCTGGCCGGCGGCAAGATCGCAGCCGAGCGTCAGCCGCTCGATACGGCCAGGCTCGCGCGCGACGTCGAGCGCGAGCGGCGCACCGGCATACCAATGCCAGACCTCGACGGCATCGACCCGGTGCCAGTGCGAGCGCCCGCCGCGCGCCAGTAGAAAATAGATCGCGGTCGACGCCGGGCGCGATCCGTCCACGTGATGCAGATCGCGAAAGGTCTCGCGGAAATGGCCGCCTTCCGGATGCGGCTTAAGATCAAGCAGCCGGATCACGACCTCCGCGGTCAGAGCAACAGGCGATGGCCTGGTCAAAAGCGGTTCTTCCGGTCGCGGATTTCCGCGAACACTTTCCAGGCCGGGCTGCCGGCAAGCCCGACCGATTTCGCCACCTCGGCATCGTCCGCGCGCAGAAACGGATTGGCAGGCTTCTCAGCGCCAATCGTCGCCGGGATGGTCGGCTTGCCTGCGGCAAGGAGCTTCGCGACCTCCTCGGCACGTGCGGCGAGTGCCGTATTGTGCGGCTCGATGGTCTTGGCGAAGCGGATATTGGCATCGGTATATTCGTGGCCGCAATAAAACCGCGTATCGTCGGGCAAGGCGCGCAGCTTGAGCAGCGAATTCCACATCATTTCCGGAGTGCCCTCGATGACGCGGCCGCAACCGATCGAGAACAGTGTATCGCCGACGAAAGCGAGCTTGTCCGCCGGAAAGAAGTAAGAAATGTGCCCGGCGGTATGACCCGGCGTGTCCATGACACGCGCCTCAAGTGTTCCCACCCGCACCTTGTCGCCTTCGCCCACCGTTTCGTCGACATGCGCGATGCGTTGGGCCTCGCCGCGCGGCGCGACGACGCGGCACGCGTGATGGGCTTTCAGCTCGCCGATGCCCGCCGTGTGATCGCCGTGGTAATGCGTGACCAGGATGTCGGTGAGTCGCCAGCCGGTCTTTTCAAGCGCCGCCTCCACCGGAGCCGCTTCCGGCGCATCGATCGACGCAGTCGCGCCGCTTTCCGGGTCATGAACGAGAACCCCGAAATTATCCTTCAGGCAGGGGAACAAATAGGTCTTGGCCGCCATGGTCTTTTTCCCCTCGTGTTACGCCCCCGGATCATCCGCTTTCAGCCATTATGACGCAACATCGGCTGGTTAACGCCGCCAACGGGAAGCGGAACAGCAACGCATTCCGTGCTATTTTGTCACCATGGACGTCGTCGATCTACGCAACTTTTATTCCCAGCAGCTCGGCGTGGTGGCCCGACGTTTCATCGGTCGCGGCATCCGCGCCCGCTGGAACGATACGCGGGCCTTGCGGGTGCTGGGGGTTGGCTATGCCACCCCCTATCTCGGCCTGTTCCGCGAGGAGGCCGAACGGTGCCTTGCCATGATGCCGGCGACCCAGGGCGTTATTCGTTGGCCCTCCAGCCGCGCAGCGTTGGCCGCGCTCGTTGAGGAGGACGAACTGCCGCTGACTGATTCCGCGGTTGACCGGGTGCTGCTCATTCATGCGCTGGAATTGTCGGCCGATCCGGTCGAATTGTTGCGTGAAGCTTGGCGGGTTCTCGCCGCCGGCGGACGGCTTCTGGTGGTGGTGCCGAATCGGCGCGGTGTGTGGGCGCGCATGGATACGACCCCGTTCGGCCACGGCCGCCCCTATTCGCGGGCGCAGATCACGCAGCTTTTGCGCGACGCCTGGTTCACGCCGACCGGGTGGGACGAAGCGCTCTACGTGCCGCCCATCTCGCTCAGCTGGTTCCTGCGCTCCGCCGTCGCCTGGGAACGTACCGGCGCGACGCTGTCGGCGCCATTTGCCGGCGTGCATATCGTCGAGGCAACCAAACAGGTTTACCGCGCGATTCCGGCGCGGCGCGAAAAACGCCGTCTGGTTCCCGCGTTGCGGCCGGTGCTGGCGCCGTCACCGGGCGCTGCAGCCATGCGCTGAAGATGCTCGAGACCGCCTAGTCCGGCCACGGTTCCGCGGTCACGGCAGCCGCGTCAGCGCCTATATGGTCGGTGAGGTTCGGCTTGCTGTCATTGTCGAGCGCGGCGAGAAGCGCCGTTTTGATCTCGGCGATCAGGCCCAGGCCGCGGAATATCAGCCCCGAATAGAGCTGAATGAGGCTCGCCCCGGCGCGGATTTTGGCGAGCGCGGCGGCGCCGGAATCGATGCCGCCGGCGCCGATCAGCGGAAAAACGTCCTCGACCCGCACATAGGTCTCGGCAAGCACGCGGTTCGATAACTCAAACAGCGGCCGGCCTGAGAGACCGCCGGCCTCCTTCGCCGTGTCACGGTCACGCAGGCGCGGCGGCCGCGACAAGGTGGTGTTCCCGACGATCATGCCATCGACCCGGCGCGAACGCGCGATACCGACAACGTCGTCAAGATCGGGCAGCGACAGATCGGGCGCGATCTTGAGCAGCACCGGAGTAGGACCGGCATGAGGCGCCACGCGCTCGCGCGCATCGATGACGCGCGCCAGCAAATCATCGAGCACGGCGGCCTGCTGCATGTTGCGCAGACCCGGCGTGTTGGGCGACGAGATGTTGACGGTGACGTAGCTTGCGACCGAGGCGAAGCGCTCGATCAGTTGCACATAGTCGGCGGCCCGATCGGACGCATTCTTATTGGCGCCGATATTGATGCCGACCACGCCGCCGGATTGCGCCCGCGCCGCGAGCCGGCGCAGTACGATGTCGGCGCCTTCGGAATTAAAGCCGAGCCGGTTGATGACGCCGTGATCGGCGTCGAGCCGGAACACGCGCGGACGCGGATTGCCTTCTTGGGCTAGCGGCGTGATGGTGCCGACCTCGACAAAACCGAAGCCGATACGAAGCAGCGCGTCCGGCACCTCGGCGTTCTTGTCGAAGCCGGCCGCGATCCCGATCGGATTGGGGAAATTGAGCCCGAACACCCGCATCGCCAGCCGTTTGTCATCCGGGGCGGCGGCCCGCAGCGGCGCCAGTTTCAGCATTCTGACCGCGAGCCGATGGGCATCTTCCGGGTCGAGCGCGTGCAGGAGGGGCCGTGCCAGACGGCCTAATAGGGCGATCACGGCTGCAGCTCCGGGAGTTCGCGCCGCCCATCGACCTCGTCGGGCAAGGACTTAGCCCAGCGCACCGCGGTCAGCGGCAGGTCTGCGTAAAGATGCGGAAACAGATTGCCGCCGCGCGAGGGCTCCCATTTGAGCGCCGCTCCGAGCGCCGCACCATCGACCGCGATCAGCATCAGATCGCTCTGCCGTGCAAAATGCCTTGCCGCCGTTTCGGCGACTTGCGCCGCACTCGAAAAGTGGATGAAGCCGTCGCGTGCATCGAGTTCCGAGCCGCGATAAAGCCCGGCCTGTCCGGCCGCCTCCCATGCCGCCCGCTCGCAGATTTTATAGATCGTCGCCACGATCGTAATCGCCCGCACTTTGTTTGCGGCGCGACCCTATCGGCACTTGAGCATTCAGGCAATAATTCCTATCATGGTCGTATTGGGTAGGGGTGCCGATGCTGACGCATGCGCAGGTCTGGTCGGCCATCGATCGGCTCGCGGCGCGCGCGGGCCTGTCCGCGTCGGGCCTCGCCCGGCGGGCCGGACTCGATCCGACGACGTTCAATAAATCAAAGCGCATCACACCGCAGGGGCGGGCCCGCTGGCCGTCGACCGAATCGATCGCCAAGGCCCTGGCCGCCACCGGCACGCCATTCGACACCTTCGTCGGGCTGATCGAGGCGAGCGGTGCCGCGACGACGCGCGCGGTGCCGCTACTGGGTTTCGCCGAGGCCGGTGCGGGCGGCTATTTCGACGACGGCGGTTTCCCGGCCGGCGAAGGTTGGGACGAGATCGCCTTCCCGGCCGTCAGCGACGAGCACGCTTACGCTCTCGAAGTCTCCGGCCAGTCGATGGAGCCGGCTTATCGCGACGGCGATATCATCGTGGTGTCGCCGGCCGCTCCCGTCCGCCGCGGCGACCGCGTCGTGGTACGCACCCGCGGCGGCGAGGTCATGGCGAAGGAACTCAAGCGCAAGACCGCGAAATCGATCGAACTGAAATCGCTCAATGCCCAGCATCCCGATCGCACGCTGGCGCTGACCGACGTGCTGTGGATCGCCCGGATTTTGTGGGCGAGCCAGTAATCACGCCGAGCGGGCGAGCGCGCCATCGATCATGCCGACCGTATTCTCTATGCCATAGGCGGCGACGAAAGAGCCGAAGCGCGGGCCTTTCTCCTGGCCGAGCAGCACCTGATAGAGCATGTTGAACCAATCGAGCGCGACGCCGGGCTTGCCGTCCTTGGCCTTTTTCTTCAGGTCGAGAAACGGCTCGCGCCGGCCGACCTCGTAGACCACGTCTTGGATAGCCTCGGCCGTGGCATTCGCCGGCAATTGCGACAAGGCATCGCGCAGATCGGTCAGCGCCCCGCGTTCGGCGGCGCTGGGCTCGCGGAACTTTTTCGTCGGCGCAACGAAGTCGCGATAATAATTGATCGCGTAGTCGACGAGCGCCGCGAGCTTGGGATGCGTTTGCGGGGTCACGCCAGGACGGTAGCGGCCGATGAAGCCCCACAATGTTTCGGCGTTTTCCGCGTTGGAAGACGACACCAGCGTTAAAAGAAGCTGGAACGTGATCGGCATGTCGGGCTGCGGCGGATGGCCCGAATGAATATGCCAGACCGGATTGCCCAGCCGCTCCTTGACCTCTTGCCGCTCGTAAGCGGCGAGGAATTGCTGGTACTCGTCGACATGGCGCGGGATGACGTCGAAATAGAGCCGCTTCGCCGCCTTGGGCTCGCGATACATGAACAGCGACAGACTTTCCGGACTGGCGTAGCGCAGCCACTCGTCGATGGTGAGCCCATTGCCTTTCGACTTGGAGATTTTCTGGCCGTTCTCGTCGAGAAAAAGCTCGTAGTTGAAGCCTTCGGGCGGCGCGCCGCCGAACGTGCGGCAGATTGCGCTCGAAAGCTTGACCGAATCGATCAGGTCCTTGCCAGCCATCTCATAGTCGACGCCGAGCGCGAGCCAGCGCATGGCCCAATCCGGCTTCCATTGCAATTTGCAGCGCCCGCCGGTGACCGGCGTAACCACGCGCTCGCCGGCGTTTTCGTAGATGATGGTCCCCGCCTTGGCATCGTGCTCGACGACCGGCACCTGCAAGACGATGCCGGTTTTTTGGTCTATCGGCAGAAAGGGTGAATAGGTTTGCGCCCGCTCCTCGCGCAGCGACGGCAGCATCACCGCCATCACCGCTTCGAAATGGCCAAGCACTGTCAGGAGGGCTGCATCGAAGCGGCCCGAGGTGTAGCACTCGGTCGACGACATGAATTCGTAGTCGAAGCCGAACTGGTCGAGGAAGGCGCGCAGCCGGGCATTATTGTGCGCGGCAAAGCTCGAATGCGTGCCGAACGGATCCGGCACTTGGGTGAGCGGCTTGCCGAGATGGAGCGCCAGCATCTCCTTGTTGGGGACGTTGTCGGGCACTTTTCGCAGCCCGTCCATGTCGTCGGAGAACGCGGTCTTGATCTTATCGTCGGTCAGGACGCGAAATGCGTGGCGCACCATGGTGGTGCGCGCGACCTCGCCGAAGGTGCCGATATGCGGCAGGCCGGACGGCCCATAGCCGGTCTCGAAAATCACCTCGTCCTTCGGCTTACGCTTCAGCCGCGCCACGATCTTGCGCGCCTCTTCGAACGGCCAGGCGTGCGAGACTTCGGCAACCTCGCGGAGCGAGGCGGTGGGTATTTCGGCTGTCGTCATAAGCTTATTCTTGAGCCTTCACGCGGTCGGCGCGGATATTAGGGGACGCGCGCGATATAGCGCCAAATCTCGACACTTCAAAACGGGCTGATCGGGAAATAACGCAGCCACAGGTCGGTGTAACTGCCCTTCTCCCACTGCCGGAACAGCGCCCAGTTGAGCGCCTGCCGCAACAGATCGTTGCCGCGCTTGACCGCGATCCCGACCCCTTCGCCGAAAAACCGGCTTTCCAGAAAGGGCCCGCCACGAAAGGCGCAGCAGCCGGCCGAATCGCTGCCGTTGAGCCAGAACGCGAGCGCAATGCCGTCGCCGAACAGGAGGTCGACCTCCTTGTTGCGCAGCGCCTCGCGCGCGGCTTCCGCACTGGCGTAAGGCCGCACCTCGGCCTCGGTGAACATCTCCTTGAGGAAGGCTTCGTGCGCGGTGCCGGCGACGACCGCGATCTTCTTGCCTTCGACCAGTTCCGGCAACACATCGCGGATCGGACTGTCGACGCGCGCCGCAAAGCGCGCCGGCGTGCGATAATAGGGATCGGTGAAGCTGGCGCGCTGACGCGTTGCCGCGGTCGAGACGATCGAGGCAATCACGGCATCGCCGCGATTGTCGTTGAGCGCATCGAGCAGCGTGTCGAAACGGCGCGCCTGAATGGTGCAGCTGGTCTTGATCTCATCGCAAAGCAGCCGCGCAAGATCGACATTGAATCCGGCCGGATTGCCGTCCGGCCCGGCATAATCGAACGGCGGATAATCAAGCTCGGTGAGGAACCGGATCGACTGGATGCGCGACAGGTCCGGCCGCTCGGGCCGCCGCCGCGGATCCCAGAAGCCGGGCACGGCCGCGCCTCGCGGCAGGGTCACGCCGTCCTGCGCGGCGGCGTGGCCGGCGCCGGCAAGTAAACTCGCCGGCCCACACAACAGCAGCACGAGCAGCCATAGCCGCGGGCCGAATAGCGCAGAACTTGATGTTGCAATTCTAGATTGCATGGTTCACGATCCGCCGGCGAACTTGGCTTCGAGCTTGGACTCTTGTGCGGCGCGCCGGCCTCGGCCCGCTTAGCGGGGACACGGGGAAATGTCGAGGCGGGCGGGCCCGTGATTATCGCGTCGGGGGCCAGCGGTGGCGTTGGGTGACGTTGTGGGGGCGGCGGTTCGCCGCACCGAAGCTCATCATTGGCTCCACGGCGCACCGCTGGCGGCAGGCGTTCCGCGCGTGCGGCGCCAAGCGCCGGCTGGAGCAGGCCCAGGCGCGTGTGCGGAAATCGACTGCATTCGCCATCTGTTGCCGCACCGCGTGATTGGGGCGATGTTGCGGCTGTTGAGTGCGACCTTGCCCCGCGGCGCCACCGCGGCCCCGGTCCTGGGCGACGACAGGGAACTGCCGGTCTACACCATCATCTGCGCGCTCTACCGCGGTATTATGGCGCAAACGCCACAAGCCTTGCTCTAAGCAGAGACTCTCGCCAAAATTGCAGGCGATGGCTCAAACCTATCAAAGACGTTCTCCGCCTCCAAAATCCTTGGAACATGCCAAAATGGGGCCCGTCATTGGGCTCAGCGGTCTTGTTGGTATTGGTATTCCGCTAATGGATCACCGATACATACTTCTAGGATTTCTGATCTGTTGGGCTTCAACGGTGTCTATTCTCGTGTTGTATTTCGATGAATGGAAGGCGATTTTTAATCGTCTATTTCACGGTCTTAAATTCCCCAAAACGATGGGCAATACTTATATTATAGCTACTATTTTTGCAGCCGTTTATTTCGCCGCTCCGATTGTTATTTATAGAAGCGCTCCGCAATACGAAAACTACGTCACCAACTACGGTACTGTTGGTCCCTATACTTACACTATCGGGCAGCTTGGTTCCATGAGGGGGGTCACTCAAAGTAAAATTGAGGCCGATGGTCAGAGGGTAATAAGCACATTCGGCGCTGATTACAGACTTATGGGAATATTGTATCATCATTCTCATAGTATGGATTCGATCGATGAACCAAATATCTCGAAGAGTGGGCTGTATGACACCAAGAGTGAGCTAATTACGATTTTGATTCCTTGGAATAATATTTTTATAAGTGAA
>JBEKRD010000042.1:0-36903 GCA_049519075.1 Xanthobacteraceae bacterium
GGCGACAATCTGGAAGCGCCGGCCGGCGCCGAGGTGATCGACGCCGGCGGCTGTTACGTCATGCCGGGCGGTATCGATCCGCATACCCATCTCGAATTGCCGTTCATGGGCACGGTGTCGGCCGACGATTTCGAATGGGGCAGCAAGGCCGCGCTGTCCGGCGGCACCACGATGGTGGTCGATTTCTGCATTCCGAACTCGGGCCAGTCGCTGCTTGCCGCCTATCAGGACTGGCGGCGCAAGGCCGAAGGCGCGGCCTGCGACTATGGCTTCCACATGGCGGTCACCTGGTGGGACAAGCAGGTGTACGACGAGATGGAAACCTGCGTCAAAACCTACGGCATCAACACCTTCAAACATTTCATGGCCTACAAGGGCGCCGTGATGGTCAATGACGACGAGCTCTATAACTCGTTTCTGCGCTGCGCCAGCCTCGGTGCGATGCCGCTGGTGCATGCGGAGAATGGCGATGTCGTATGGGGATTGCAGCAGCATTATCTCGGCGCCGGAATAACCGGTCCCGAGGGTCACGCCTATTCACGTCCGCCCGCGGTGGAAGGCGAGGCCACCAACCGAGCGATCATGATCGCCGATATGGCCGGCTGCCCGCTTTACGTCGTTCACACGTCCTGTCGTGACGCGCATGAAGCGATTGCGCGAGCGCGCGCCGCCGGCAAACGGGTGTTCGGCGAACCCTTGATTCAGCATTTGCTGCTCGATGACGGCGAATACAAGAACGCGGATTGGGATCATGCGGCGCGGCGCGTGATGTCGCCGCCGTTCCGACCGAAGGAAAATCAGGCGAGCCTGTGGGCCGGTCTGCAATCGGGGTCGCTGCAAGTCGTGGCCACCGATCATTGCGCCTTCACCACCGCGCAGAAGCGCCTCGGCCGCACCGACTTCACCAAAATACCGAACGGCACCGGCGGTCTGGAAGACAGGATGCCGACGTTATGGACCGCCGGCGTCACGACCGGACGGCTCACCAAAGAAGAATTCGTCGCCGTCACCTCGGCCAATTGCGCCCGTATTCTCAATGTCTATCCTAAGAAGGGTGCGGTCGCGGTGGCCTCGGACGCCGATCTCGTCATCTGGGATCCGGCCGCCAGCAAAACCATCTCGGCGAAGGCGCAAGTAAGCCGCATCGATTATAATGTGTTTGAAGGCTTTCGCTGTACCGGTCTGCCGCGCGCGACGCTGTCGCGTGGCGCGCTCGCCTGGCTTGACGGCGACCTGCGGGCCGAGGCAGGCGCCGGCAAATATGTCCGGCGCGATGCATTCCCGGCTGTGCAAGTCGCCGACGCCAGATGGCGCGAACTCACCGCGCCGCGCCGGGTCGAACGGATGGACGTGACGCCCTGAACCGTCAGCGATCGCCGGAGTTGTTTGGTATCGAGGGCACGACGGACCCCGAAGTGTACGCTCGCTTGGTCGGTCGCACGCCTGGGTACCTTGCCCGCGCGCTGGGCCAATGACGAACCGCCGCAGGCAATAACGCGCCGGCGGTCGGCCAACGCCATTTATGCCTTGGCGAACCGCGAAACCGACCGGTCGCTTGGACGGCCATCCCCACACCGTATAAAATTACGCCCGCTTCGCTTCCCTTCCGGCAACCGCTACGTTAGCTTGCAGAATCGCTCGCCGATCCCTGCGGCTTTTAGTTTTTCTCCTAACGAGCCGCTAAATTGGGGATCAGGGAAAGTACGTATATGGCGACGCGCGGTGCGCCGCCGAGCACGAGACGCCGCTGACCATGACCGCCCCGCCGGGTGAGATTTATGTTGTTGATGACGAGCCCGCGATCCGCGATCTGCTCGCGCTGCTGTTTTCCAGGCGAGGCTATAAGGTCGTCTGCTTCGCCGATGGCAGCAGCCTGTTGGCCGCCATGCGCGCGCAAAGCCCGACATGCATCTTGCTTGACGTTCACATCCCGGGCGCATCTGGGATCGACATCCTCAAGGACTTGAGCACGCGCAACCACCCGGCGCCGATCTTCATCATCTCGGGAAAGGGCGATATTCCGATGGCGGTCGAGGCGATCAGGAGCGGCGCACTCGATTTCATCGAAAAGCCGTTTCGCGGCAACGATGTCGTCCTGCGCGTGGAAGAGGCCATTGCCGCCGACAGCAGGCGCAAATTGGAGCAGAAGGCGCAGGAGCAGACGCAATTCTATTTTCCCGGCGGCGAGCCGCTGACGGCCCGTGAGCAGGAGGTGCTGGCGCAGCTCGTGACTGGAGCCACCAACAAAGAGGCCGGCCAGCACCTTGGTATCAGCCACCGCACCATCGAGATTCATCGGGCGCGGATTATGGAAAAACTTGGCGCCAAATCGGCGGCCGACATGATACGGATCGCGCTCACCGAGAGCCGCGGTCATTAGCGGTCGCGCCGCCTCGACGCGGCAATTCGACGTACCGCGCAGTCTAGCGCGGCCGTTTCTGACTGTTCTACCGCTCATCCGGAATTTTACGGCACCGGCCCGCCGGATGCGGGCTAAGTCGATGCGGCGACAAGGGCGGCTCTGACCATGCGGGCCAAGTCCGATTTGCGGTACGGTTTGGCCAGGAGCATCACGCCCACGTCGAGCCGGCCGTGGTGAACGATGGCTTTCTCGGTATAGCCGGAAGTGTACAGCACCCGAAGCGACGGCCGGCGCTTTAGCGCCTCCTCTACGAGCTGCCTGCCGTTCATGGCGCCCGGCATGACGATGTCGGTGAACAACAAATCGATCGCCGCGTCACGGTCGATGATGGCGAGGGCCTCGGTGGCGTTGGGCGCGGCGACCGTCGCGTAGCCCAGAGCCTGCAGGCGCGCGACGACGTAATTGCGCACGAGCATGTCGTCTTCGACCACCAGGATCGTTTCGTTCCCGCCATCGATAGGCTCCGCGGCCGCGCTTTCCGACGGCTGCAGCGGCGGCCCGGCGGTGCATGGGAAATATATCCTGACCGTCGTGCCGTGACCTTCCTCGCTGTAGATCTTGATGTGTCCGCCGGATTGCTTGACGAAGCCGTAGACCATGCTCAGGCCGAGGCCGCTGCCTTTGCCGACTTCCTTGGTGGTGAAAAATGGCTCGAACACCTTATCGAGCAGGCTTGCAGGAATGCCGCTGCCGGTATCGCTCACGGCGATCATCACATAAGGGCCCGGTTGCAAATCGGAATTAATGCCGGCGTAGCTGTCGTCGAAGACGACATTCGCCGTTTCAAGCATCAGCTTACCGCCGCTCGGCATGGCATCGCGCGCATTGATCGCCAGATTGAGAATTGCCGTGGTGAGTTGGCTCGCATCGATCAGGGCGGTCGATACGGCATCGTCCAGCAGCGCCTCGATTTCGATGCTCTCGCCCAATGTCGGACGCAACAGCCGTCCTGCCTCGACGATGATTTCATTGACGTTGGTTTCGCGCGGCTCAAGCGGCTGCCTCCGGGAAAAAGCGACCAGATACCTGGTCAATGCAGCGCCCCGGCCGGCTGCATCGTCGATCATCTTGGCGACCGTGGCGAGCTCCGGCCGGTCGGCAACGCCCTCCATCAGAATTTCGATCGTTCCGGTGATGACGGTGAGAATATTATTGAAGTCGTGGGCGATGCCCCCGGTTAGTTGGCCGACAGCCTCCATCTTCTGCGATTGGCGCAATTGCCGCTCGTTCTCTTTCGCGTCCGTGACGTCGCGATAAACGACAAGCGCACCGGGCTGATCTTGCGGGGTCCGGTGCAGAGCCGTGCCGTTGCTCACCAGGGTGGCTGATTTTCCATCGCTTTTTCGCCGCACGACGATCTCGTAATTCTCGAAAGCTTCGCCGCGAATGGCGCGGATCAAGGGCCTTTGCGCCAACGGCAGCGGTGTCACGCCGTCCGGCATGAACACCTCCAAGCCACCGGTCCATTCCGCCAGGCTCATTCCCGGGGCGACGTTCAGCATCAGCTCGGCCGCCGGATTGGCGAGAAAGATGGTGCCGTCTTGATCGGCGACCAGGACGGCGTCCACCATGCTGGTAATCGTGTTGTGCAAGACTTCGGCGATGCGGCGACGCTCGTTACTTTCACGCTCGAGCAGCTGTTTTGCCTTTTTGGCCTCAGTGATCTCGCGCACGATCTTGCAGGCGCCGATGATGACACCTGAAGACAGCTTGATCGGCGAAACGCTGAGCGAGACCTCGATCGGGCGGCCGTTCTTGTTCAATCTTACCGTCTCGTGATGGCTGACCGTTTCGCCGCGGCGTATTTTGTCGAGTATGCCCTTTAGTTCCGCTCGCCGATCGCCGGGAACCGTGCAATCGATGTCGCGGCCAAGCATGACTTCGGAGCTCAAGCCGAACAGGCGGACCGCCGCCGGATTCCAGCCGGTCACGATCCCATCCAGGGTCATTGTTACGATCGCGTCGTTGGACGAATGGACGGCGGCGCCGAACAGCCGCTCGCGGTCGGCGTGCTGCGCCAACTCGGCCTCGGTACGCCGATGCTCCTGGATTTCCCGCTCCAGCGACGCCGTTTTGCCTTTCACGTCCTCCATCATCCGGGCAAAGGCGGCGGCGAGAACGCCGATCTCGCCGACCGCGCCTTCCGGCACGGCGATCGACTGATCGCGCGAAAAGGCTTTGACGGCGGCCGTCATCTGCACCAAGGGCCGCGTCAAGGAGCGGGCGAGGAGCACGGCGAGGCCGCAGGCGCATAGGAATGCGATCAGTCCCGCCAGCAGGGTCGATCGGCCCACTGTCGTCGGGGTCGACAAGACCAGGGACCGCGGCAGGACTTCGAGCACGGCGACCCGCGGGCCTCCGGCAAGATTGATCGCCGATATTCCCCCGATCATTTGGTCTCCCGCGCTGTCGGACATCGGCTTCGCGGACGCCTGATCCTGCTCGAATCCTGGCACAAGCTCGGGAAAATCGTTTTGCCACCGCGTCGGCCGCCCGAGGTCGGACGCGAATTCCCGCGTCGGATCGGGATGGACGAGATAGCTGCCGCGATCGTCGACGACATAAACCGCGCTGCCGGGCCGTGCGCCCGACACGATGTCGCGGAAGATCGGCCGCATATCGACGTCGATGACGACGATGCCGAACGGAGTTTGGTCGGGATGTCGAATGATGCCGGCAACGCGCAGCACTGGAACATGCGGTATCTGGACTTCGCCGCCGACCGCGTGGCGCCGGAGTTCGACCGGTGAGACGTAGATTTGATCCGCCGCCATGGCGTGGACCGCCACGAAAAAGCCTCGCTCGCTCTTGTTCAGAAGGTCGCCATCGGTGACGATGCGGATCGCCCCGTTGCCGCCATAACGATCGGCCCGGACCAGTTCGTCTCCAGTCGCAAAATCGATGATCCGGATCTTATTATAAGCGGGCTTTGCCGCCAGTTCCCTGGCGAAGCGTGTTGCCATGCGCTGCCGCCAAGCCGCCTCGGGCACGTTGTCGATCGGATCGGTGCCGCCCGCGAGGCGCGCGCGCATCATTCCGCTGACCGCTGCGGCCACTGGAATCGCGAGGACGTCCTGGCGAGCGCCGCCGACGTAAGAGCCGAGTTGGATCGTGAGGAGACGAAGTTCAAGCGCAACGCGGGAAGTTGCGCGCGGCACGACCATCGTCTCGACATTGCGATAGGTCAGTCCACCGACCGCCAGCACGCTCAGCAAGACCAGCGAAGCCATGGCGATCGTCATGCGGGACGACAGCGTCATGCATACGCTCGGCTTTTCAGATCAGTGCAAATATGAGTGCCATAGCGCCCCGACTCGACGATCCGTTCGTCACCGACGATCATTAGAATTTGTCATCATCGTCTTCGATCGCCGTCAATGGTCCGAATGTCAGGGAAAACCCGCAATCTGTGTGCAGCGCGACTGCGAAAGGTAAATCCATACTCTGCGAATCCATCCAACGAGCGAATGCAACTCTGAATCGTTTGCACCATCGTGTACATTGTCATTTTTAACGCGGCTGCACTTGGCGAAGCCGACCTGTCGACGGCGCAAACGATGGCGCATCTGGCTGCGGGCAGGCCTATAGTGGCGAAAATCGCCGAAAGTCGTCTGCATGCATGCCATGGTGTTGGAACAGCCGCGCCAACCGCTCAGGCTGGTCGAGCGGCCCGATCCACAGCCTGGGCCGGGTGAGGTCAGGGTCCGCGTCGCCGCCTGTGGCGTTTGCCGCACCGATCTGCATGTGGTCGATGGCGAATTGCCGGACAGCAAGCTTCCGATCGTACCGGGCCACGAGATCGTCGGCCAGATCGACACTGTCGGTGGCGGCGTCGAGGCGCTTGCGGTCGGCATGCGGGTCGGCATTCCCTGGCTCGGCCAGACCTGCGGCCATTGCCGGTATTGCCGCGAGGGCCGGGAAAACCTGTGCGATCGGCCGCTTTTCACCGGCTATACGCGCGACGGCGGCTTCGCCACACATGTCGTTGCCGACGCCCATTTCGTTTTCCGGCTGCCTGACGGCGGCGACGACGTGGCAACGGCGCCGCTATTGTGCGCGGGCCTGATCGGCTGGCGCTCGCTGCAGATAGCCGGCGAAGGCAAAAAGATCGGCTTTTACGGCTACGGCGCGGCTGCTCATATCATCGCCCAAGTGGCGCGCTGGCAGGGCCGCGACGTTTTTGCCTTCACCCGGTCCGGTGACGTGGCGGCGCAAGCCTTTGCCCAAAGTCTTGGCGCGATCTGGGCCGGCAGTTCAGACGACGCGCCGCCGGAGCAGCTCGATTGTGCCATCATCTTTGCTCCTGTCGGCGCGCTTGTGCCGGCGGCGCTGCGCGCGGTGCGCAAGGGCGGACGGGTTGTTTGTGCGGGAATTCATATGAGCGATATTCCGAGCTTTCCCTACAGCATTTTGTGGGAGGAAAGGCAGCTGGTGTCGGTCGCCAACTTGACCCGAAACGACGGCGACGAATTTTTCGCCGTCGTGCCGAAAGCCGGCATCGTCACGCGGACCGTTGCCTATCCGCTCATCCGCGCCAACGACGCTTTGGCGGATTTGCGGTCCGGTCGGCTGCAAGGTGCTGCGGTGTTGGTGCCCTAGTGCAAGTCGTCGGTGCCCTGGTGCAAATCATGGGCCATGGCAGCGCCGGCGCTGGTTAGCGTTTGCGCGGGCGAGCCCGAGGCATCAATGATGGCCCAGCCGACGGTGCCGAGTGCGAAGTTCTCTTGCATGCGCGCCACCCCCGCGTCGGCATCGGAGGCATCCGGTCCGCGCGCGCCGATCCGCTTGAGCCGCGTCGGCAGGTCGGCCACCAGGAACAGGCCATGGAACCTCGCTCCGGCCGCGGCGACCGCGGTTTCGATCGCGATACGCTCATCCGCTTTCGCAAATACCGCGTCGACGATGACCGAATGACCGGCACGTGCGACGCGTGCGGCCTTGTCCGTGAGAATGCGATAGATCCGTTCGGAGATATCGGCGTGATAAGCCTCAGCCGGGAGCCGCTCGCACGCGGCAATGTTATAGAGCGCCTTGCGTTCGACATCCGAGCGAAACACGAGCGCTCCCGGTGCGGGAGCGAGTCTGGGAGCGAGCTGCCGCGCCAGCATGGATTTTCCGGTACCCGATAATCCGCCGGTGCAGACAACGGCCGGCTTCACCGGGGTCAATAGATCGAGCGCGAGGTTGAAATAGCATCGTGCCGATTGCGCGATTCCCGCCCGGTCCTGCTCGGCGGCGAGATCGAGCCGCGCGGCAGTCACGTTGGCGCGAATGGCCGCGCGCAGCGACATGAAAAACGGCAATGCCGCGATACCGTCGCAGTCCTCGATCCGCCGCGTGACCGAGATATATCCGTTCAGCACAATATTCGCCGCGCCGTGCAGGCCACGCTCGACCAAGTCCATGAGCAGGAATGCAAGATCGTACAGCACGTCGCCCGCGGCGATGACCGGATCGAATTCGAGCGCGTCGAAGGCCAGCGGTTCGCCATCGAGGATCGCGATATTGCCGAGATGAAGGTCGCCGTGACCGCGGCGGATCAAACCGGCAATGCCGCGCGTGCGCAAGAGCGGCAGCAATCGCGCCAAAACGTCGCGTGATTTTTGATCGAGCGCGGCAATCGCTTGGCTTGGAAACAGGTCGCCGTGCTTTTGGAAAGCCGCGGTGTTGTCGGCAACGAAACGGCCGACCGCGGCGATCCAGGATTGCGCGTCCGCCGGCGCTGCGCGCGCATGCATCGCGGCGACCGCAACGGCGAGCTTGCCGGCGAGCGCGTCGTTAAGTTCGCCGCGCTCGGCAAGGTGGTCGAGCGTGTTGTTTTCGTCAAAGCGCGCCATCTCCACGGCCCACTCGACAGGGATCCCCGGGCCGTCGAGCATGAGCGAGCCGTCGTCCTCACGCGTGATCGGCACAACGCGGCGGTAAAGCTGCGGCGCGAAGTTGCGATTGATTTCGAGCTCGGCGCGGCACGCCGCTTCGCGTCTTGCCAAGGTCGAATAATCGAGAAATGGATAGCGCACCGCGCGCTTGACCTTGAGGACGCGATCGCCGGCGAGGAACACGCGCGCCGCGTGGGTGTCGCAATGCCGCACCTCCGTTACCCCAAAGGTCGCCGGTGCGCCGAGCAACTTGAAGACGGCGGCTTGGATAAGGTCTTGATGGTTGGCTGACGGCGGGAACTTTTCCATTCGCCATCAATAGCCGCCGCGGCGGTGGGGAGCGAGGGGCAAGCGGTGGGGCCGACGACCGCTCGGGGCGCCCCTGCAAAATATTGCAGTGAACGCGATTTTTGCCCGGAACCTTTGCCGAGCGCCTGCGTTCGGGATCAAGGCACCTGAGGCGAGGTCCGCACGTGAGGGGGATTCCACGCCGGCTGAAGTTCCTGCTGCGGTGGGCCGCGCGCCCGCCGGCGGCTTTTCGCCGTCTTTGGCAGTTTCCCGCGTTCCGCGTTCTATCCCGGGTCCGCCCGGGTTTCGGAGACACCGATGCCGAGCACTGAAAAGCTTGTTGGTACCCCCGCGAACGGTTCTGCCCCGGTTCCTCCGCAGGCCAGCGAGCATTACGTCAACGGCGATGCCGATGCACAGGGATTGGGGCAACTGCTCCACGCGCTCCAGGCCATGCGGGTCGGCGATTTTTCGGTGCGCATGGCCGGCGACCGCGTCGGCATCATGGGCAAGATCGCCGACACCTTTAACGAGATCGTCGGCACCAATCAGCGCATGGCCAAGCAGCTCGAACGAGTGGGCCAGGTGGTGGGGCGCGAAGGCCGCACCCGCCAGCGCGTGCGCGTCGGTCTGTCCGATGGCGCCTGGGGCGAGATGGAGGCATCCGTCAATTCGCTGATCGACGACCTGTTGTGGCCAACCACCGAAGTTACGCGCGCCATCGCCGCGGTGGCGCAAGGCGACCTGTTGCGCACCGTCAGTCTCGACGTCGACGGCCGGCCGCTGAAGGGCGAATTCCTGCGCTCCGCCGAAATCGTCAACACGATGATCAAGCAGCTTAACGTCTTCACCTCGGAAGTCACCCGCGTGGCGCGCGAGGTTGGCACCGAAGGCAAGCTCGGCGGCCAGGCCCAAGTCGGCGGCGTCACCGGCGTGTGGAAAGACTTGACCGAGAGCGTCAATTCGATGGCCTCGAACCTCACCGCGCAAGTGCGCAACATCGCCGAAGTGACGATCGCGGTGGCGAACGGCGACCTGTCGAAAAAGATCACGGTCGACGTGCGCGGCGAGATTCTGCAGCTCAAAGAGGCCATCAATACGATGGTCGATCAATTGCGCTCGTTCGCTTCGGAGGTCACGCGCGTCGCGCGCGAGGTCGGCACCGACGGCAAGCTCGGCGGTCAGGCCATCGTTCCGGGTGTCGCTGGCACCTGGAAGGATTTGACCGACTCGGTCAACGCCATGTGCGGCAATCTTACCGACCAGGTGCGTAACATAGCCCACGTCACCACGGCTGTCGCTCGCGGCGACCTGTCGCGCAAGATCACGGTCGATGTGCGCGGCGAAATTCTGGAGCTCAAAGACACCATCAATACGATGGTGGACCAGCTCAACTCGTTCGCCTCGGAGGTCACCCGTGTGGCGCGCGAGGTCGGCACCGAAGGCAAGCTCGGCGGTCAGGCCCAGGTGCCTGGCGTCGCCGGCACCTGGAAGGATTTGACCGACAGCGTCAACTTCATGGCCGGCAACCTGACGGCGCAAGTCCGCAATATCGCTGACGTCGCCACCGCAATCGCCGGCGGCGACTTGTCGAAGAAAATCACCGTGAACGTCTCGGGCGAAATCCTGCAGCTGAAAGAAACCATCAATACCATGGTCGATCAGCTCAACGCCTTTGCCGGCGAAGTCACGCGCGTGGCGCGCGAGGTCGGCACCGACGGCCGCCTCGGCGGCCAAGCCAACGTGCTCGGCGTTGCCGGCACCTGGAAGGATTTGACCGACTCGGTCAACTCGATGGCCTCGAACCTGACCGCGCAAGTGCGCAACATCGCCGAAGTCTCCACCGCCATCGCCTCGGGCGACTTGTCGAAGAAGATCACGGTCGACGTTCGTGGCGAGATTTTGGAGCTGAAAGACACCATCAATACCATGGTCGATCAGCTCAACGCCTTTGCCGGCGAAGTGACGCGGGTGGCGCGCGAGGTCGGCACCGAAGGCAAGCTCGGCGGTCAAGCGCTGGTGCGCGGTGTCGCCGGTACCTGGAAGGACTTGACCGACAGCGTCAATTCGATGGCCTCGAACCTGACGGGACAAGTGCGCAACATCGCCGAGGTCGCCACTGCCGTGGCGCGCGGCGACCTGTCGCGCAAGATAACGGTCGATGTGCGCGGCGAAATTCTCGAGCTCAAAGACACGCTCAATACCATGGTCGACCAGCTCAACGCCTTCGCGGCCGAGGTCACGCGCGTGGCGCGCGAGGTCGGCACCGAAGGCAAGCTCGGCGGCCAGGCGCAGGTGCCCGGTGTCGGTGGCACTTGGAAGGACTTGACCGACTCGGTCAACTCGATGGCCGGCAATCTCACCGGCCAGGTGCGCAACATCGCCGAGGTCGCAACAGCTATCGCCAACGGCGACCTGTCGCGTAAAATCACGGTCGACGTGCGCGGCGAAATCCTTCAGCTCAAGGAAACGCTCAATACGATGGTCGACCAGCTCAACCGCTTTGCCGGCGAGGTGACGCGGGTGGCGCGCGAGGTCGGCACCGAAGGACGGCTCGGTGGCCAAGCCAATGTGCCCGGTGTCGCCGGGACCTGGAAGGACTTGACGGATTCGGTCAACTCGATGGCCGGCAATCTCACCGCGCAGGTCCGCAACATCGCCGAGGTGACGACGGCAGTGGCGCGCGGCGATCTCGGCCGCAAGATCACGGTCGACGTGAAGGGCGAAATCCTGGAGCTAAAAAACACCATCAACACCATGGTGGACCAGCTCAACGCCTTCGCGTCGGAAGTGACCCGCGTCGCCCGCGAAGTCGGCACCGAAGGTAAGCTCGGCGGTCAGGCCGGCGTGCCCGGCGTCGCCGGTACCTGGAAGGATCTCACCGACAACGTCAACTTCATGGCGTCGAATCTGACCGCGCAGGTGCGCAACATCGCCGAAGTTGCGACCGCCATCGCCGGCGGCGATCTGTCGAAGAAAATCACAGTCGACGTCCGCGGTGAAATGCTGCTGCTTAAAGACACGCTCAACACCATGGTGGAGCAACTGCGTTCGTTCGCCGCCGAGGTGACGCGCGTGGCGCGCGAAGTCGGCACCGACGGTCGGCTCGGCGGTCAGGCGGTGGTGCCCGGCGTTGCCGGCACCTGGAAAGATTTGACCGACAACGTCAACCTATTGGCGGCGAACCTCACCACGCAAGTGCGCAATATCGCCGAAGTGACCACCGCGGTGGCGCGCGGCGACTTGTCGCGCAAGATCACGGTCGACGTGAAGGGCGAAATTCTCGAGCTGAAAAACACTATCAATACCATGGTGGACCAACTCAACGGCTTCGCGTCGGAAGTCACCCGCGTCGCCCGCGAAGTCGGCACCGAGGGCTTGCTCGGCGGTCAGGCGCAAGTGCCCGGCGTTGCCGGCACCTGGAAGGATCTGACCGATACCGTCAACGTGATGGCGGCCAATCTGACCGAACAAGTGCGCGGCATCGTCAAAGTGGTGACCGCGGTCGCCAACGGCGATCTCAAGCAGAACCTCGCGGTGAAATCCAAAGGCGAGGTGGCGGCGCTCGCCGAGACCATCAACAATATGACGGACACGCTTGCGACCTTCGCCGATCAGGTCACTACCGTGGCGCGCGAAGTCGGCGTCGAAGGCCGTCTCGGCGGCCAGGCCAACGTGCCCGGCGCCGCCGGCACCTGGAAGGATTTGACTGGCAACGTCAACTTGCTCGCCGCCAACCTGACGACGCAAGTGCGCGCCATCGCCGAAGTCGCCACCGCCGTGACCAAGGGCGACCTGACGCGTTCGATCCAGGTCGAGGCGCGCGGCGAAGTGGCCGAGCTGAAAGACAATATCAATACCATGATCGACAATTTGCGGCTCACCACCGACCGCAACACCGAACAGGACTGGCTAAAGACCAATCTGGCGAAATTCACCAATATGCTGCAAGGCCAGCGTGATCTCACCACCGTCGGCCGGCTGTTGCTCTCCGAGCTGACGCCGCTCGTCAACGCGCATCAGGGCGTGATCTATCAGATCGAGGGCGAGGAGAAGCAGAACGGTCTCAATCTCCTGGCGGCTTACGCCGACGACGGCGCGAACGGCCACCCCCAAGCGCTCCGCCTGGGCGAAGGTCTCATCGGACAATGCGCGCTCGACAAACGGCGCATGCTGATCACGGAATTGCCGGACAACGTCGTGCCGATTTCCTCGGCGTTGTTCAAGCTCGCGCCGCGCAACAATATCGTGCTGCCGGTGCTGTTCGAGAACCAGGTCAAGGCGGTGATCGAGCTGGCGTCCATGCATGAATTTACGGCGCTGCAGACCATGTTTCTGGAACAGCTGACGACGTCGATCGGCATCGTGCTCAATTCGATCGAAGCCACGATGCAAACCGAGGGCCTGCTCAAGCAGTCGCAGCAACTCGCCGGTGAACTGCAAGCACAGCAGCGGGAACTGCAGCAGACCAACGAACAGCTCGAACAGAAGGCTCAGCAGCTCGCCGAGCGCAATGTCGAGGTCGAGCGCAAAAACCAGGAAATCGAGCAGGCCCGTCGTGCGCTCGAGGAGAAGGCTACCGAGCTGGCGCTCACCTCGAAGTACAAGTCGGAATTTCTCGCCAATATGTCGCATGAGCTGCGAACGCCGCTCAATTCGATCCTGATTCTGGGCCAGCAGCTGACCGACAATCCGGAAGGCAATTTGACCGGGAAACAGGTTGAATTCGCCCGCACCATCCACGGCGCGGGCACCGATCTTCTCAATCTGATCAGCGATATCTTGGATCTGTCGAAGATCGAGTCCGGGACGGTGACGGTCGATGCCGAGGAGGTGTTTTTCGCCAACCTGCTCGACATGGTGGCGCGTCCGTTCCGCCACGAAGCGGAGACGCGGCAGCTGTCGTTTGAGGTCCATGTCGACCCCAATCTCGGGCGCAACATCACCACCGACACCAAGCGCTTGCAGCAGGTGCTCAAGAATCTCTTGTCGAATGCGTTCAAGTTCACGGCACAGGGCGGAGTCCGCTTGAATGTGGCGGTGGCGCTCGGCGGCTGGGGCGCCGAACATCCGGTGCTTAGCGAAGCGCCGGTTGTGGTGGCGTTCGAGGTAACCGACACCGGCATCGGCATTCCCCCGGAAAAGCAGAAGCTCATTTTCGAGGCGTTTCAACAAGCCGACGCCTCGACCAGCCGGAAATATGGCGGTACCGGGCTCGGCCTGGCGATCAGTCGCGAACTGGCGAGTCTGCTCGGCGGTGAAATCCATCTGCGCAGCGCGCCGGGCTCTGGATCGACATTCACGCTTTATCTGCCGCTCAAATATGTCGGCCCAAGTGCAGCGAGCCACGCTACGGCCGCTGCGGCCAAGACGTCACCGCAATTGGCGGGGCTGCATATCGTCGCCGAGCGAACGGTCGAGCCGATTCCCGACGATAGGATGGATATCCGGGCCGGTGACGCCATCCTCCTCATCGTCGAGGACGACCCGCATTATGCCCGGATCCTGGTCGATCTGGCCCGCGACAAGGGATTTAAGGCGCTGCTCGCGATGCGCGGCGACGATGCGCTCAATCTCGCCAAGCAATATCAGCCGACCGCGGTGTCGCTCGACGTCTTCCTGCCCGACATGCTGGGTTGGAATGTGCTCAGCCAGCTCAAGCAAAATCCCCTGACCCGGCATATTCCGGTGCAAATCGTTTCGCTCGACGAAGACCGTCAGCATGGTCTAGCGCGCGGCGCGTTCGCCTTTGTCAACAAGCCGACCACGCGCGAGGGCATTGACCAGGCATTATCGCGGATCAAGCAGTTCGCCGAGCCGCGCAGACGGCGGCTGTTGATCGTTGAAGACAATCAAATCGAGCAGATGAGCATTCGCGAATTGCTCGGTCACGACGACATCGAGATCGTCAATGCCGGAACGGGCAGCGAAGCGCTGAGCGCGCTGCAGCAGACCCCTTGCGATTGCGTGGTGCTCGACTTGCGCTTGCCGGATATGTCCGGTTTCGAAGTGCTGGAGCGCATGCGCGCCGATGCGGAGCTCGCCGATATCCCGGTCGTGGTCTTCACCGGCCGGGAATTATCGGCTGACGAAGACGCCCAACTGCACTCCATGGCGCGCAGCATCGTGGTCAAGGGCGTGGAGTCGCCGGAGCGGCTGCTCAACGAGACGGCACTGTTCCTGCACCGCGTCATCACCGACCTGCCGGCCGAGAAGCAGCACATGCTCGAACGGCTCAATTCATCGGATGAAGACCTGGTCGGGCGCACCGTTTTGTTGGTCGATGACGATCCGCGCAACATCTTCGCGCTGTCCAGCGCGCTGGAACGCCGCGGCATGAATGTGTTGACGGCGACCACCGGGGCCGAAGCCATTACGCTGATCGAGGAAACCCCGGCGCTCGCCATCGTCTTGATGGATATCATGATGCCGGAAATGGACGGTTATCAGACTATCGAGAAGATACGTCAGAACCGGGCCTATCGCCGGCTTCCGATCATCGCTTTGACCGCCAAGGCGATGAAGGGCGACCGCGAAAAATGCCTGCAAGCCGGTGCGTCGGACTACCTCGCCAAGCCGGTCAACACCGAGCAGTTGCTCTCGGCGTTGCGGATGTGGCTGCATCGCTAGGCCGAAATCATGACCGACAAAGTCAACGTCCTCTTGGTGGACGATCAGCCGGACAAGCTGCTGGCCTATGAGGTCATCCTCGGCGACCTCGGCGAAAACCTGATCAAGACAGCGTCGGCGCGCGACGCCCTGCAATTCCTGCTCAAGAACGACGTCGCCGTAGTTTTGATCGACGTCTGCATGCCGGAGCTTGACGGGTTTCAACTGGCGGCGATGATCCGCGAGCATCCGCGGTTTCGCAAAACGGCGATCATTTTCATTTCCGCCATTCACCTCACCGACGTCGATCGCCTGCGCGGCTACGAGATGGGTGCGGTCGATTACGTCCCGGTGCCGGTAGTGCCCGAAGTGCTGCGCGCCAAGGTGAGAGTGTTTGCCGAACTTTTTCGCAAGACGCGCGAGCTTGAGCGATTGAATTCCACGCTCGAACGCCACGTCGCGGAGCGCACCGCGGACCTTGAAGCCTCGAACGCTCAGTTGACCGAGAGCGAGCAGGGCAGGAGCCTGGCGCTGGCGGCAGGGCAAATGGGCTCGTGGGACTGGGACCTCGCCACCGACGAGTGGAAATGGGACGAGGGTCAGCACCGTATTTTTGGCGTCGAGCGGCAAGACTTCGGAATCTCGGCCGACAATATTCGCGCGCTCATTCATCCCGACGATTGGCTCGCGCTGCGCGAGATCGCCCGCGGCATGTCGGCTGGCGCGCGTACGCAGCAGACCGAGTTTCGCGTGCTGCGCCCGAACGGCGAAATCCGTTGGTGCATCGGCACCGCAGCGGCCAGCATCGATGCCGCCGGCAAGGTCCAGCGCATCAGCGGCGTCACCGTCGACATCACCGATCGCAAGGAGGCCGAGGAACGCCAGGTCCTGCTCGCACGCGAGGTCGATCATCGCGCCCGCAATGCGCTCGCGGTGATTCAATCCATCATCAGACTGACGCGCGCCAAAAGCGTCGACGATTATGTCCGCGCGATCGAAGGCCGCATCACGGCGCTGGCGCGGGCGCATACGCTGTTGTCCGACTCGCGCTGGCGCGGCGCCGATCTGGCGACGCTAGTGGCCGACGAATTGGCGCCCTACCGCGCCGGCGATAAGGTCAAATATGGCGGTCCCGACATTTCGCTGCAGCCGGCGACGGCGCAAGGGCTTGCGCTCGCTTTGCACGAACTCGCCACCAACGCGGCCAAGCACGGCGCGCTGTCGTCGCCGACCGGTCAGATCGCGCTCGATTGGCAATTGCAGGCCGACAATCTGATTTTACATTGGGTAGAGGACGGCGGACCGAGCACCCGGCGGCCCTCGGTACGCAGCTTCGGATTGAAGGTGATCGTCGCCAGCATCGAACAGCAGCTCGGCGGTAAAGCGGCGTTCGAATGGGAACCGGCGGGCTTGCGCTGCACAGTCTCAATACCGCGCAGCGAATTGACGAAATCGCGCTCGGTCGATTCCGGCCGCAACGGCGGCGGCGAGGCCATCGATGCCGTCGTAGGATTGCGGCGCAAGGAGAAGCCGCGGCTGCTCCTGGTCGAGGACGAGGCCCTGGTCGCCATGATGATCCAGGAGACACTGGCCGAAATCGGCTTCCAGGTCATCGGTCCAGTCGGCACGGCGTCCGGCGCCTTGGCGGCGGCACGCGATAGTCATTTCGACGCTGCCGTCCTCGACATCAATCTCGGCGATGGGCTGGTCTATACGGTTGCGGAAATTCTGGAGAAACGCGGCGTACCGTTTGTTTTCGTCACCGGCTACGATGCCGACAGCGTCGATGTGCGGTTCAGCGGCGTGCCGATCCTGCAAAAGCCGATCGAACGCGGCATGTTGCAGAAGATTTTTGCGCCGGACGCCGATCCCGTGGCGGTCTGTTCCGCGGCGTCCTGAGCGGCGCCGCGGTATTCGACGCATCCGTCCGCTGGTCTATTTGGTCGCCTTAATCGTCCAGGACCGAGCGCACCTTGGCTGCAAGCTGCTCCAGGGTGAACGGTTTGCTGATGAAGTTGACGCCCTGGTCGAGCACGCCGCCGTGCACCACCGCATTGGCGGAATAACCGGTGGTAAAGATCACCTTGAGGCCCGGCCGCCGCCGCAGCGCTTCATCGGCGAGCTTCTTGCCGTTCACATCGGGCATCACCACGTCGGTGAAAAGAAGCTTCACGTCAGCGACCCGATCGAGCGTCGCCAGCGCATCGGCGGCGTTTTCGCTTTCGAACACGGTGTAGCCGAGTTCGTGCAGCGCATCGGCGGTTAGGCGACGCATCAGCGAATCGTCCTCGACCACCAGGACGATTTCGCTGCGTTCGCCGGTGCGCATCGGCTCGGCGGCGGTATGTTTGATCTCGCGGGCGTCGCCGATCAGCCGCGGCAAATAAATCTTCATTGTGGTGCCGGCGCCAGGCTCGCTATAGACCTTGATGTGTCCTTGCGACTGCTTGACGAATCCGTAGACCTGACTGAGGCCGAGCCCGGTGCCCTTGCCGGCCGGTTTGGTGGTGAAAAACGGGTCGAACACGCGGGCGGCGACCTCAGGCGACATGCCGATGCCGGTGTCGGTGATGGCGATCATCGCGAATTGCCCGGGCTGGACCTCCGGATTGAGCCGGCAATAGGCGTCATCCAAGTGTGCGTTGGCGGTTTCGATGGTGAGCTTGCCGCCGTCCGGCATGGCGTCGCGGGCGTTGATCGCGATGTTGAGGATGGCGTTCTCAAGTTGCGGCGCGTCGACATGGACCGTCCATAACCCCGCGGCCGTTACGGTTTCGACGTGAATCTGCTCCCCAAGGGTCGACTGCAGCAGATCCGACATGCCGGTGATCATCCTATTGGCATCCAGCGGCTGCGGCGACAGCGGCTGTTGCCGCGCAAAAGCGAGCAGCCGCTGGGTTAGCGTGGCGGCGCGCCCGGTCGCGATCGTCGCTGCGTCGAGGAAACGCTCGATCGCGTAATCGCCCTTGCGGATGCGGCGCATCACCAGGTCGTGCGCGCCCATGATCACGCCCAGCATATTGTTGAAGTCGTGGGCGATGCCGCCGGTGAGTTGTCCGATCGCCTCCATCTTCTGGGCTTGCCGCAATTGTCCTTCGGCGGTTTCGCGGCGGCTGACCTGTTCGCGCAATTGTTGGTTGGAGGTTATCAGCCGGTTGCGCGCCTGCGACAGTGCGGTGAAAGAATCGCGGGTAAAGCGCGCGATCAGCACGCCGACACCGCAAATGAGCAGGAAAGCGACGGCAACGCCGATCTGCAGCATTAAACCGGAGCGTTGCGCCGTCGATTGTCGTTCGCCGAGAAGGATATCCTCCGTCCCCTGCATAGCGGTTATGTCATCGCGGATTTCCTTCATCAACCTGAAGCCCGCGTCGCTCCCGACGACAGCAAGCGCGGCATCGGGATGGCCGGCTCTATAATCCTCGATCGTCGTGCGCAGCTCATCGAGTTTTTCGTCGATGAGAGGGCGCAGCCGCGTGATGTTTTGCAGTTGGCGCGGATTGTCGCTGACCAATTCCTGCGTGCGGTCGAGCGCCGGCGGCAGTTGCTCGGTAGCCATGCGATAGGGCGCCAGATAGGTATCGTGGCCGGTCAGCAGATAGCCGCGTTGTCCGGTTTCGGCGCTTTGCACCAGACTGAGCACGCGGGTCAATTGCGCCCGCACTTCGACCGAGTGCAATAACCACTGGTCGTCGGTCTTGTTGCGTGCGCCAAGCCAGAACGCCGCCGCCATGATCAGCGCTGCGAGCACCGTGGTAGCGACTAGGCTCCGATTCAGCAGAGCCAGCGGTTCCGGCTCAGATCGTGGTTCGGTCAAAATTCCGCCCGGAAGTTAAACGCGCCGCCATTCGAATGAATGTGCATTACAGTCCAATAGTGCCGCGGCGCGAACGCGCCAGAGGATCATACCTTATCCCGCGCCGGTCAGCGCCGCCTATATCAAAAGACGCAAAGTTCCGACGGGGAACTTTTTCGCCTCGATGCATGTTCTTCATTCCTGCCGACGTTGTCCTCGATCGTCGGGTACCTGACACAGCGATACTTTGTCCAAAGCTTTTTTCAAGGCAATTTCAGATGCAAATAACCTGCCACGAATGTGCGTTGCGCGCGTGCGGCCTGTTCAAGCCCGTTACCACGGAGGAGCTCAGCTCCATCAACACGATCAAACGGGACCACTTGTCCGTGTCGGCCGGAGCAGAGATCGTGCGGGCCGGCGACGACAGTGCGGAGCTTTACACATTGTATTCTGGCTGGGCGTTTCGCTTCAAAACTCTGGCGGACGGCCGCAGGCAAATCTTGAATTTCCTATTGCCCGGCGATCTGCTTGGTTTGCAGGCCGCCATGTTCGACGCGGCACTGCACGGCATTGAGGCGCTGACCGATGTGCAACTGTGCGTGTTACCCAGACGCAAGGTCTGGGCGCTGTTCGGGCAAATGCCGGGGCTTGCATTCGACGTAACTTGGCTCGGCGCGCGGGAGGAGGGGTTCGTCGACGAGAACCTCACCAGCGTCGGCAGGCGCACCGCCGCGGAACGCGTCGCGGCGCTGATTGTGGGCCTGTACAAGCGGGCCGAGGTTTTGGGGCTCGTCGCCGACACAACCTTCGCGTTTCCGCTCACGCAACAGCACATCGCCGATGCGCTGGGATTGTCGCTCGTGCATATCAACAAAACCCTGGCGCGGCTGCGCCGCATGGGCATGTTCACGCGCGCAAATGGCTCGCTGACCCTGACAAATCCGCGCGTGCTCGAGCGCATCGCACAACATTTCGACGACGAAGTGCCGCGGCGACCATTGATCTGAATTGCAGTCTGTCGCGGTCGCGAAAAAGGCCTCGGCGGTGGCCGAGGCCTCCTCTCGTTCGCTATTCGCCGCGTCTTATTTATTTTCAGGAATCCAGCTCGTCTTGTCGCTGTCGTACTTGAATCCCGGAGCGCCTTTGAGCGCATCTTTGGTGGTATCCATCGTCAGATAGGACTTGTTGTCCTTCATGCTCTCTTTGACCGAGCTGAAGTTGACGGCGACGTCCTTTTCGCCGGCGCCGAGGAAGCCACCGACGCCGACAATCACGGCATTGACCGTGCCGTCCGGACCAACCAACACGTCGTTGATCTGGCCGATTTTAGCGTTGGACTGATCGTAAACGGGCTGCTTGTACCAGTCGGTGACGGTGCGGCTCGACGCCGGAACGCTTGTCATCAGCTGGGCGCGGCCGGCCGACATCGATTGCGCATAGGCTGCACTGGAAACCAACAGTGTGCCCGCGGAGAGAGCGAGTAAGATTTTAGCGCTGCTTTTCATGGGCCAAGTAACCTCCAAATGTGTCGTTGTGCTCACCAACGCCCGAGTGTGAGCTTTGTGCTGTTCCGACGAGTGATTTTCGCGGCGGGGGCGCGGACGCTGATCCGGCGGAGGTCCGAGCTATGACCATAGCCTTTCATGGCTGGAACTTTTGCGGCAAGCAAATGTTTTCGGATGGCGTGTTTTCAGACGACATCGACGGTGTGAAAAAATTGTTGCGCCGCAACCATAACTTGGAGGCAATGAGGTCATGTCTATTGGCACAATCATTTTGATCGTTTTGGTTCTTATTCTTCTCGGTGGCTTCGGCGGCATCGGCGGCGGACCGTTTTACGGCACCGGCTATTACGGTGGCGGCGGCCTGGGCCTCGTGATCGTTATCCTTTTGATATTGGTATTGCTGGGCAGGATCTAGCCGCCGTCGGGCCGTGCGGTTGTCCGTGATTCGCGGCTGCGGTCGCGCCTCCGTCGGCGCACGGGCTTTAAGTCTGGCAAACGGCTCGCGCCGAGTGTTGTTCCGGGAATTCAGGCGATGCCCGCCGGGCGACCAAGACGTTTCTGGGGGGAACCGAGGTGGAGTTAACGCATTGTCCTGAGCCTAAAATCCTCTTCTTACGGAGCGGCTTCGTCCCTGATCCACAGGGATTTGACGCCTCCCGGCGGCGGCCGGAGGATTTCTTTGTTCGACACCCTTACGCTCGCGGCAGGGAAGGAACGATTCGGCGGTGCAACGCATTCACCGGCGTCGAATTCCCTCTTAGAATTTACTCAAGAAGAGTCGCACGGCCATGAAGCTCTTTAAATGCCAGCATTGCGAGCAACTGCTTTATTTCGAAAACACCATTTGCGAAAAATGTTCGTATCAGCTCGGCTTTCTTCCCAAGATCATGACAGTGTCGGCGCTGGAACGGGAGGGCGACGCTTGGCGGGCTCTCGCTGTCGATAATAAGACGTATCGGTTCTGCGCCAACGCTGCATTCGACGTTTGCAATTGGATGATCGAGACGAGCGCGCCCGACACTTACTGCGCCGCCTGTCGGCACAACCGAACCATTCCCGATACCGGCATTCAAGAGAACGTGTTCGCCTGGCGCAAAATCGAAGTCGCCAAGCATCGTCTGTTCTACACACTGATGAAGCTTAATCTGCCGCTCGATGCCAAGGACGAGAACGGCGGCGAACGTCTGGCATTCGATTTTCTGGCGAGCCCGCCGCATGTCGACGGACCGCGCGTGATGACCGGCCACGACAACGGCTTGATCACGCTGGCGCTCGAGGAGGCCGACGACGCCGAGCGCGAAAAGCGGCGTACCGTCATGCACGAGCCTTATCGCACTCTGGTCGGCCATTTCCGCCACGAGGTCGGCCATTATTTTTGGGATGTGCTGGTGCGCGACGGCGGCTTGGTGGAGGATTGCCGCAAGATTTTCGGCGACGAAAGTGTGGACTACGGCCAAGCCCTGCAAGCCTATTACGCCAACGGCGCTCCGCCGAACTGGCAGGACAATTACATCAGCGCCTACGCAACTTCGCACCCATGGGAGGACTTCGCCGAAACCTGGGCGCATTACCTGCATATCGTCGATACGCTGGAAATGGCCCGTGCCTTTGGCATGTATGTCCATCCGCGCCTGGCGCGCCCCGGCGAGCTTGATGCCCAGGTCGATTTCGATCCGTACAGTGTGCGCGATCCGTCGGCGCTGATCGAAACCTGGATTCCTTTGAGCAACGCCCTCAACAGCCTTAACCGGACCATGGGCCTGATGGATGCCTACCCGTTCATCTTGTCGCCGGTAGTGGTCGAAAAGCTAAGCGCGATCCATGACCTCATTCATGGCAATAAGCTTCCCGACAAGGTGCTGGTCGCCGATAAATCCGCCGCTTAGATCTCTTTCATGACTTGCGCATAAGCGATCAGCGCAAACAGCGCGGTGCCGCCGACGATATTGCCGGCAAGCACCGGTATGACGAATCCCGTCAGCATCGACGGCCACTGCAACTCGCCGGTGAGCACCAGCAGGAACGCTTCGACGCTGCCGGCGACGATGTGCATGAAACTTCCGGCGGAGATCAGGTAGGTCATCAATACGATGACGTAGAATTGCGCCGTTTCGGCGCTCGGGATAAGCCAGACCATCGCGGCGATCAGATAGCCGGCGGCGATGGCGCGGAAGAATAGGTCGAGCCAGCCGTGGCCCAGGATGTGGCGGCTGATATCGAGCATGCCGCTCTTGAGTTCCGGCGTCAGTACCGGCGTGAAATTCCAGAACAGCGCGGCGAACAGCGTGCCGGCGAAATTCGCCAGGAAAACCACACCCCACAAGCGTGCGAGCTTCAGAAGATCGGCAAGGCTGAACGCCGCCATGATCGGCAATACTGCCGTCACGGTGTTTTCGGTGAACAACTGCTGCCGCGACAGCACCACCATCACAAAGCCGACCGAATAGCCGAAGTCGGCCACCAGCGGCCGCCACGGCGCATCGGGCAAATGCGTCTGCAGAATGGCCTGCGCCAACGGCGAAAAGCTGATCGATATGCCGGCGGCGACGCCCGACCACCATAGCGAGACAGCCGGGCGTGCCATCTCGTCCTCGCCGAGCCGGCGCACGATCTCGTAAATGACCGGGGTGCGCGGGCTCGACCGCTCCTCAATGTCTTCGGCTTCGCGGTCGGTAATCTGATTCTTGCCGACGGCCCCATCGTCCCTGCGTGCCATCCGTGGCTTTTGACGCGTTGCAGTCATCGCACAATAGCCTCGATAGCGCCGGGAAAGGCCGGCGTTGAGCGTTACCCGCAAGGAAGCGGCCTGCGTCGCATTGCCGGCGCAGGCCGCGGCAGAAGCCGCCTGAGCGTCGCGGCGGAGCGTCAGGTCTCGATAACGGCGACGATCGCCAAGCTATCCGGATCGACGATCAATATTTCATCGCTGACGACGACGTAGTCGAACCCTTCGTATTGCGGGACGATTTCCACGACGTCTTCCGGCAGCGCCGCGACATGAACGCTGCGCGGGATGGTCGCACCGACCTTAATATTGAAATTCACGTTGGTCGTGACCCGCGCGGTGTCGCCCTTGCCAATGATGCCTTCGATTTTCGTGCGTTGCGCCTCGGACAATTGGACCGGCGCGCCGCGCGAGCCTTTGCTGGAATCCCGGCTCTCGTTGGCGTGTTGCGTATTGGTGCCGGCGCCCGATTTTCCGGATTCCTCCTGGGAGTCGCGCTGCGGCGAGCCCGCCTTCTCTTGTGCGCTGTTTTGTTGCGGGCTTCGTTCCTGTGCGCCTTTTTCCGGCGTAGCGCGTTCCTCCTGTGCGCCGCGCTGCGGATTCACGCCGTTGTTCTGTTCCTGGCCGAGCCGCTGTTCGGGCTTGGCGCCTTGCGCGGCGTGGGCCGGAGGCTCAACAGCACCCTGAGGATGTTGCAGGGTTGCTCCCGGCGCCGTCTTCTGCCCTTGCACTGGCGCCGCCGGTTTGGCCGGCCCCTTTTCCACCGTGCCTTGTGCGGCGGCCATGGACGTAAGCCCGACCACCGCCGCCGCGGCGACAGTAGCCATCAATGTCTTTTTCATTTTCATTGTCCGTCTCCTGTTCTCCCTCATGTCGAGCCTTAAAGATTTTGCATCCGCGAAATCCACCACCGGACCCGACCGTGTCTGTGTGGCCCAACTCGTATGCGACATTCGCGTTCCCATCGTTTGTCCAAAGAGTATTTGCGAATGACGGAGCGATCGTCGCGCTTCGGCGCCGGAACGGTTGCTGGCCCGTAACGTTATCATACGACACGCGTTAGAGCATTGGAGGCGAAGCGATGGACTGGAATCGGATCGAAGGAAACTGGAAGGAAACCAAGGGTAAGATCAAACAGAAGTGGGGTCAGCTCACCGACGACGATCTCGCCCAAGTCAACGGCCGGCGTGACCAGCTGGAAGGCAAAATCCAACAACGCTATGGCCTCGCCAAGGATCTGGTGCGCAAAGATCTCGACGATTGGTTGAACGCGCAGCCGTAGCCGCGGACGAATTCGCGCGCGGGGATGAGCGGCCGCTCATCCCCGCGATGTCGCCAGGAGAAACACCGTTGTAAGCATGATAATTCGCGAGATTCGTGATGGGCGCTCCGCTTAGGAAAGAGGTCGAGGAAACCCGCACCGTGCTGCCGGCGCAGCAAGCGCGGCAGGGCGTGACCGGCCATCACGTGCGTTACGTCCTTGGCTTCGGCACGGCCGCGATCGTTATTATTTTTGCGGCGATCTGGCTGTTCTACTTTGCCTGAAGCCGACGCCGCGGGCGGAAGCCGGCGCGGCTCCGTCACACCGTTCGTATCGTGCCGGCGATTGCGGCCACGACGAACAATACCAGCGCGACCAAAAATACGATCTTGGCGATACCCACCGCCGCCGTCGCGATGCCGCCGAATCCCAGCACCGCCGCAATCAGCGCGATGATCAAAAGCGTTACGACCAAATCCAACATGGCTTGTCCTCGTCAAATGAACTTCACCAAGGAAAGGCAAAGGGCGGACAAAAGTTCCGCGTCGCAGATTGCCGCGCCGATTTGTTGCGCCGCACCGCGGACGCCGATGCCCCGCCGGGAACCTGAACCTGTTTTGAGGGTTCCTAAAACGAACCGCGGCAATTGGACGATTAAATTCTGAAATCGAGCGGCGGCGTTGCCGCCGAGGCATTTCCGCCGCGGGCGTGCAATCAATTTCCCAGGGAGCTTCTACCATGGACGATACGACGACGATTGTTGGCGAGAATGTCGGGGTCACCGTTTCACCGATGCAGGCCGACTGGCCCGGCGCGTGGAATGGTGTGTCGTGGAGCGCGGTGATCGCCGGCGCGCTGACCGCGATTGCGGTCTCGATCATTGTGATTGCGCTCGGCTCCGGTATCGGCATGGCGCTGGTGTCGCCGTATTCCTATTCGTCGCCCTCGGCCAGCACGATGACGGTCATCGGCGCGCTGTGGCTGGTCTTCGCCCAGTCCGTGGGCTTTGCCACCGGCGGCTACGTCGCCGGCCGGTTGCGGCGCCCGCCGGCAGCCGTGCACGACGACGAAGTTAAATTCCGCGATGGCGCCAACGGTCTCGTGGTCTGGGCGATCGGCGTGGTGGTAAGCGGCCTCGTTCTCGCCGCGGCGGTGGATAAAGTCGGTTCGGCCGCCAGCTCTGCGGCAGCCGACACTGCGGTCGCAGGCGTTACCGGCGCCGCCGGCCAGGCGCCGTCGATCGGCTATTTTACCGACGCGCTGCTGCGGCCGAATCCACAGAGTGGAGCAAGTACCGGCGCCAATGCCGCCGAGCCGGCCGCCGGCGCCAATTCCGGCACGGCGCTCAACGGCGCCAACGGCGCGGATCAGCGAAGGCAAATCAACCGCATCCTGCTGACGGCCTTGAGCTCGAAGGAAATATCCAGTGACGACCGCGGCTACCTGGCGCAGCTTGTCAGCGCGCAGACCGGACTGAGCCAGGCCGATGCCCAGCATCGCGTCGATGATGTGATCAACCGGGCCAAGCAGGACGCCACCCAAGCGGCCGAGGCCGCGCGCAAGGCGGCCGCTTATGTCTCGTTCTGGAGCTTTATGTCGCTTCTGTTCGGCGCCGTCTGCGCGACCCTCGGCGGCATCCTCGGCGGCGATCTGCGCGACGACTTCGCGATGCGCGCCGCGGTTCCCACCTCTCCGCGCTGAGTTGATTTTGCGGAGCGTAGAAATACGGCCGGCGGCAAGACACGCCGGCTTTTCTTTATCCGATGGAACCCGGCGAGTTCCCGGAACCCTTTTCGAGGCCGTGACGTTGGCTCCCGTAGCTTGGCTGGACAACAGCCAGCGATCCCCAACAAATAGAAAAAGGAACCGACATTCATGGGCATCTTTACCAAGGACATCAAGAATATGGACGATCTGTTCCTGCACACGTTGCAGGACATCTACTATGCCGAGAAGCAGATCGTGAAGGCGCTGCCCGACATGGTCGAGAAGGCAACCGACCCGCAGCTCAAGCAGGGCTTTCAGACTCATTTGCGTGAGACCGAAAATCACGTCAAGCGGCTGGAACAGGTCTTCCAGCTCACCGGCAACAAAGCCAAGGGCGTCGACTGTCCTGCGATCGACGGCATCCTCAAGGAAGCCAACGAAGTCGCCGGCGAAGTTGAGAAGCAGCCTGTGCTCGATGCCGCTCTGGTCGCGGCCGCGCAGGCGGTCGAGCACTACGAGATGACCCGCTATGGCACGCTGATCTCCTGGGCCAAGCAACTCGGCCACGCCAATGTGGTGACGCTGTTGCAGCAGACGCTCGACGAGGAGAAAGCGACCGACAATAAACTGACCTCGATGGCGGAAGCGCAGGTCAATCGCAAAGCGGCCTAGAGAGCCGTAAGCCGGCGAACCCGGCTGCTGGAATGCAGCGCCGCGCTTGCCCGCGGCGCTGTTTTTCCGCGCCTTGCGCCTTGCCGCGGGTCCCCCTTGAGGATTGGGCAAATCCCTGGTCTGTTGCGCCCGCAATTTGCAGGCAACCGGGTGAGGGAAATGGCCAAGGTGAAAGCGAGCCGCGCCAAGGCGGCCGGATCGAAAGCAATCGGAAAAGCATCGCACACGGAAATCAAGCAGCGCCTGATTGTAGCGGGTAAGGTGCTGGTGGCCGAGGGCCAGGACGATTTCACCCGCGGCCATATCTCGTTCCGGCTGCCCGATGATCCCAAGCTCTTCTTCATGAAGCCGCACAGCATCGGGCTCGACGAGATCACGATGCAGAACATTCTCACCATCGATCTGGAGGGCAATGTTGTCGCCGGCACCGCGCGCCGCCACAGCGAGGTCTATATTCATTCCGAAATCTTGAAGGCGCGGCCCGACGTCAATTGCGTGATCCATACCCACCCGGTGTATGCGGTGGCGCTGTCCTCGACCGGCCGGCCGCTCAAATGCTACAGCCAGCCCGGCGCGCTGTTTTACGAGGCGCTCGGCTTTTATACCGAAACCATCAATCTCATCCGCACCCACGCCATGGGCGCGGGCGTAGCGCGCGCGCTCGCAGGCGGCCGCGGCGTGCTGCTCAAGAACCACGGCGTGGTGGTGACCGGCGCCAGCATCGAGGAGGCGGTGATCGGCACCATCATGCTGGAGACCGGCGCCATGGTGCAATTGCTCGCCGAGGCGGCGGGTGACCTCGCGCCCGAGTTTCCGCGCGACGACATCGAAAAGCTCAAGCACGACATCAGCCGGGCCGAGCAGTTTAAGGTCAATTTCGACTATCTGGCGCGCCGGGTGAGACGCGGCGGCAAGTAGGCCGGGCCAGCGGCGAAGCGCCCACGCGAACGATTGCACCGCAGCATAATGCGCTCTAGGAATTGATCGGCGAACGCGGTCGGCCGGCCCGTCAGTTGCGCCCCGTTCTAGCGCTATGGGGGATGGCTCTAAGTGACCGAGACCGTTGCTGAAATCCTTGCCGCCTACCGCACCGGCGCGGCCGCGCCCGCCGACATCGTTAAACGCAGCTTTGCCCGTATCCGCGCCCACAACGATCCGGCGCTGTTCATCAGCCTGCGCGAAGAGAGTGACGTCGCCGCCGAGGCAGAGGCGCTCGCCGGGAAGGCCGACAAGACGCTGCCGCTCTACGGCATCCCGGTCACGGTGAAGGACAATATCGACGTCGCCGGCCTGCCGACCACCGCGGCGTGCCCGGCCTATCTCTATCGGGCCCGGCGCGACTCCACCGCAGTGGCGCGGCTGCGCGCGGCCGGTGCGCTCATTCTCGGCAAGACCAATCTCGATCAGTTCGCGACTGGCTTGGTCGGCGTGCGCACGCCCTATGGCATCGGGCGCAATCTGTTCGACGAAAAGCTCATCCCTGGCGGCTCGAGCACGGGCTCCGCGCTTTCCGTCGGCTCGGGCATTGCGCCTTTGTCGCTCGGCACCGATACCGCGGGCTCCGGCCGCGTGCCGGCGGCGTTCAGCAATATCGTCGGGCTCAAACCCAGCCTCGGCCTGGTGTCGACCGCGGGCGTCGTGCCAGCCTGCCGCACGCTCGATTGCGTCTCGATCTTCGCGCTCACCGTCGACGACGCGGTGGCGGCGCTCAACGCCATTGCCGGTCCGGACGCCGCCGATCCTTTTTCGCGGCCGAGGGGCTTGCGCGCGGTCGGCGCGGTGCCCGACGGCGTGCGGCTCGGCGTGCCGCTGCCCGGGCAGCGCTTGTTCTTTGGCGACAAGGTTTCGGCCGCCGCCTATGACGCGGCACTCGCGCAATTCGCAGCGCTTGGCGCGAAAATCGTCGAGGTCGATATCGAGCCGTTCTATGCCGCGGCGCGGCTGCTCTATGAAGGGCCGTGGGTCGCCGAGCGCTATCTCACCGTCAAGGACCTGATTGCCTCGTCTCCGGAATCGATTTTGCCGGTAACGCGGCAGATTATTCTCGCCGGCGCGCACGGCACCGCGGCCGATGCGTTTGCGGCCTTCTATCAGCTCGAGGGCTTGCGCCGCGTGCGCGATCACGCCTTCCGCGCCATCGACGCGCTCCTCGTGCCGACCGCGCCGACCATCTACACGATCGAACAAGTTCTGGCCGATCCGATCCATCTCAACAGCCGGCTCGGCACCTATACCAATTTCGTCAATCTGCTCGATCTGTGCGGGCTGGCGGTGCCGGCCTCGTTCCGCCCGGACGGCACGCCGTTCGGCGTCACGCTGTTGGCGCCGGGCGGCGAGGATGCCACGCTCGCCGCGATCGGCCGGCAATTCCATCACGCGAGCGCCCTGCCGCTCGGCGCACTGAAATATCCGCAGCCGCCGCTTGCCGACATTTCCGCTGCCGCCGCCGCGGGCGAAGTCGCGATCGCTGTGGTCGGCGCGCATCTCTCCGGCATGCCGCTCAACGGCGAATTGCGCGCCGCGGGCGGCAGGCTTCTGACCAGTGCAAAAACCGCGCCGCATTACCGGTTGTTTGCGCTGCCCGGGACCACGCCGCCGAAGCCCGGCCTGTTGCGGGTCAAGAACGGCGCCGGCACCACCGTCGAAGTCGAAGTCTGGTCGCTGCCCGACGCAAGCTTCGGCCGCTTCGTCGCCCAAGTACCGCCGCCGATGTCGATCGGCACGCTCGAGCTCGCCGACGGCCAAGGCGTCAAAGGTTTTCTGGTCGAGGCCGAAGCGGTCGAAGGCGCGCGCGATATTTCCAGCTTCGGCGGCTGGCGGAAGTTTGTCGGGTCGTAGGCTGCGCATTCATCCCGCCCCGCGATAGCGGGGAGGGGGACCGCGCGCAGCGCGGTGGGAGGGGCGACTGGCCCGCCGTGTCGTTGTTGCTGCAAGGATGTAAAAACGCCGTCGGCCATCTCCCCTTGCATCGTCTCATTCCCTTCGAGTCCCGCGCCCCTTCCACCACGCTTCGCGTGGTCTCCCTTCCCCGCTATCGCGGGGCAGGATGCGCGCGAATTCGTTCTCGCGATGCCTCTGCACCCGAGTTTTTGCCGCACGAAAGCCATTCCCTGTGCCTCCCCAACAAAAGAAGGGAGGCGGAGCGCCGACAGGCGCACCTCCAGTGGCCGCATCGACGGATGCGGCGCGGGCTTTGCGCAAGCCCGCTCGCCTCTCGGCGCTCCACCGCGGCACTTGCGGCGCAAATGAATGCCACCGCTCAGCCCAGGCCGTGTTTCCCGGGACGTGGGCCGGACGGGCGTTACCCGCCAAACCCTGTCCCAGTCCAGCGAGGCACCTCGCGGACCGGTCGTAATGCCGGCCGAACCGATGCCCAAGCCGCCCGGGAGCGGGGTTACAAGCCCCGCCCGCAGGAACCGCACCCGCCCCATCGCTCGGCTGTCACCGGTCGACGCCCCTCGATGGGCGAGATTACCGGAATATATTCCTGTCGGTGACGAGTATCAAGAGGGTGTCGCAGAAAAAATTACGTCGGCCCTTCCGTCGTCATGAGGTGCGCGCCACGGGCGCCTCAGGGGTGACGGGTCACACTTATTGACACTACCTATTTGTGTATGTACATAATAGTTACTCTCGGAGGAGTAACTATTCATGTCGAAATACGAAGCTCTTGGCAAATACCTCAAGCGCCAGCCCGGCGATCGCATCCCAATAACCTTTGCCGAGATCGAGAAGATTACCGGCGTGAAACTGCCGGCGTCGGCGCAGAAGCACCGGCCGTGGTGGAGCAATAATCCGAAGAATAGCGTGATGACCAAGGTTTGGCGCGATGCCGGCTTTGCAAGCGAGCAGGTCGACATGACGGCGCGCAAGCTGGTGTTCCGCCGCCTCCGTGGGTCCAAGGCCATAGGAGGAAAAGCGGCGAGCGCGGCGCCAGCCGAGGAAAAACCGTTTCATCCCGCTTACGGCGCGATGCAGGGAATGGTCCGCATCATGCCAGGCACCGATCTCACCCAGCCCGCCGACCCGGAATGGGCCGATCGCCTCGACGCGCTCTACGGCCCCGAACTGCGGGACAAATAAGTGCAGCCGCTGTTGTGGGACACCTGCGCGGCGATCTTGATTTACGAAAAGGAGCGGCTGGCGCAAGGCGCAATCGACGCCATGGGCGCGGCGCACCGCGCGGGCGTACCGTCTTACATTTCGCCGATCACCGCCTGGGAGGTCGGCATGCTGACCGCGCACGGCCGGCTGCAATTGCTGACGCGGCCGGAGCGCTGGTTCGCCAATCTGTTCGATGTGCCCGGCGTGCGGCTCGCCGAACTCTCGCCGGATGTCTTGATCGCCTCATCCTATCTGCCCGGCAAGCCGCCAAACGATCCGACCGACCGCATCCTCGCCGCGACCGCCCGCGAACTCGGCGCCACGCTGATCACCCGCGACCGCGCGCTCCTCGCTTACGGCGCGCAGGGGCATATGAGTGTGGTGGAGTGTTGAGTGGCTGACGCGGTTAAAATGCGAGCGGGGAGATTGAGCCGGAGCGGTTGTATGACTTCAATGGGCTGGCACCGCATTTCTTGCTAATTTACGCGGTCAAACACTAGCGCGAATTCTCTCTGCGATTTTTTTGCCAGATACATTGTGGCCTGCGAATATTTACCGCAGATAATATCACGCAAAGCATGAAAATCTGCTTGTGACATACGGCATCCAAAATAGACGCCCACCAAGTCCCGACCCTCGAAGGGCACATCCACGAAATTTCGAGAACTGTCGTCGCTTGGCCACACCAAGCGCCACTCCTTTTCGTAAGCCCAGTCAGTCGCCTTCACGTATACCGTCTCGTCCAAGATAATTTTTTCACTCAATTCAAGTTGACCAGAAAAAAATTCAACCATGGCGTCTTCATCCATCAGTCTCGGCATTTTTGTCCTGTATCTAACCGGCTCGGCGTGATGCAGGACATGCTGCCGTCCATCGTCACAGTGAAACTCCAGCACCGCTCCAGTATGATTTCCAGAGTAATGAGACCACATCAATATATTATCGTGCAGTTCTGACAGGCACAGCACTTTTGTGCCGACGAGTTTATTTCGTAGGTCCGCGTGAACTGAAGGCAACAGTAAGTTTGCGCGCCCGAGCGACTCATCGAGGCTGCTACCAAGAACGAGACTCTCAAAACTGTCGCGGCTTAGGCCCGGGTTTGTCTGCATCCAGGGCAGGAGTATCTGGCCGAACGAATTGCGCGCATTGAGCGGCTTTTGGTGCGAATAGATGGCCCAAAGTTCATCGCGGAGTCGCTGTTTTAGACTGAGTTCATCATATTCAAGATGCAGGTCAAATTGTAAATCGAAGGGGTCATTGAAGAGTTTTGGCGAGGACCAGCGAACACTCCTACTTTCGAGCACTATCTTCGCAGTCGATGCAGTGCAGTATTTGAAAAGCCGCGTCACGACACACCCGGATCGAATTGACGTTAAAATGGCACAATCGCGAGCCGTAAGGGATACGTTAGCAAGTAGTTCGGATTAAGCGCCAGCGAAATCCGGGATTGTGTCGTGGGGCTTGCCCTCGGAATTCGTTTCACTCAATCCGGCCCACACTTGCTAGCTGGCGAAGCACTTGATTATGAATACACAAACTAGAAAGGCGGCCAAAGCAATGTTGATAAAAAAGAAAGTGGAAAATACTCTGCCGTAGCTAATCTTAAGTCCCATTATTTTCTCTACGTCACTCAATCGATCGCTCTCAGCAAAAAGGTTAATGCTTTCGTCATGAAGAGTGTCAGCCAATCGAGTTTCTTCGCCCTTCAAATACTTTTCCGACAGTTTAATAAGGTCGCGAGTGCGTTGATCGAGCAACCAAAATAGCAGAGCAATTAGGATCGAGAAAAGAGCTAGAGACAATTCCCACACCATAGAGCTTCATTTGAAACGCAACGCCGTAACCTGCAAAAATAACGGCACTCAAGGTAAGGTATGACTTGAACACCTCGATCCTCTGCTTGGCATGAAGATCGAAGTGCTTCCACGCGGTTTCGCGTGCCACGTCGCGCGCCTTTTGTGGTTCGTCGCTCATAAGTACTAATTTACACCAGTATTAGCAGAGCAACAATCCGTGCCGGGTTCTCAGCGAATTAGGGTGGGCAAATCGGAGCGTGCCCACCTGCAGACGCGGAGTTTGCGGTGACGTTTAGGTGGGCACGGCGCTTCGCGCCTTTGCCGCACCCTACGAACCCAGACTTGCCGGGCATCGATGTGCGGCGAGCTCTTAGCGCGCCGCCGCATCATCCACAAACATCACCGCGCAACTCTTGCCGTGTTGCCCGCAAGATTTCAGCGCTTCGGCTTGCGCCTGCGCGGCGGTTGCGACGCCCGACCGCCAGCCGAAGGAGCCGTCGGGCGCCAGCGCAAAGGCCTTGTGCGGCGCGCTGATCAGATAGTCGGCGAAGGCTAGCCGGCCATTGGCGCCGAGCGCGGTGGGTACCCCGAGCGTGTGCTCCGGCAGGGCTAAGGGCTCATCGCGCATCGTGAGGTTCTGCAGTTTGAGAAACGCATCGACATAGCCGCTCCACACCGCAATGCCGGCAGGCGAGAACAGTGCGTGGCCGTCGGAGCTGAAGGCCGGCGCGCTGACGAAATCGACGCTGCCGCCGCCGGCCGTGAATGCGGCCTTTAATTTCTGCGCCAAGGCCGGGGCGAAGAAATGATCGTTCGCCGCATAGACCCACAGCATCGGCACGCGCGAGCGCTTGCCGAAGGCGGCAAAGGCGTCGGCGAGGCGATCGGGCCGGCAGACATGATCGGCTTCGAGCGAACCGCGGCCGCCGGCGAAGCTGATCGCGGCGACGAGGCCCGGCGGCGGATCGGCGGTCAGCGCAACGGTGGCAAAGCCCCCCGCCGAGACGCCGACTGCGATGATGTGGGCGGGATCGATGTCCGGCCGGTGCGCGAGGAATTCGGCCGCAAGTTTGAGATCGGCTGCGCCCGCCGTTCCCGCGGCTGTGTAATTCGGATTGGCGCAGTCGCCGTAAGTTTCCGCCCAGCCGCCGTCGGATTTGCCATAGCCGCGCCGCATCACGATCACCGCCGCCCAGCCGCGGCGGGCGAATTCGAGCGCCTGCGGCAGCATCGCAAGCGGCGTCATGGCGGGACGATCGGCGGCCGAGCGTGGCGAGCCATGCGCGAGAAGCGCCAGCGGATAGCGGCCCGGCGCGCTCGGGCGGACCAGCAAGGCTTCGAGCGTGCCGAGATCGCTCGGCAGAAGAATGCGCAGCGGCTCGCGGACAAAGCCGTCGTCGGCCCGCGCCGAGACGATCGCCGCGAGCAGAAAGGCGACGACGGATAAAACGCTTTTCAAGCGCATCATTGATCGATCATGCTGACATGCGCTGCGACGACGCGCCAGCCCTGCGCGAAACGCACCCAGGTCTGCATCTGCCGGCCGATCTTGCCGGCGAAAGACGGTCGGTCATAAAGCGTCGAGGCCACCGCGAAGTCGCGGCCATAGGTGGTGATGACGGTCTTCGATAATGTGCGCGCCAGGCCTACGGACGGGCGCGCGGCGCGGAACGCCATAATCTCGGCAAAGCCGTAAAGGTTCTCGAAGCTGCCGTAACGGATGGTGCGCGGATCGTCGTTAAACAGCGCGTCGAGTGTGGCGACGTCGTTCGACACCAGCGCTTTTTCGTAAACCTCGAACGCGGCCGTCACTTCGGCGACGACCTCCGGCAGGTCGATCTGCATGATTTCCTCCAAATTATTCCGTTGATTACAGCGGCGGCCGCATCGCGGCGACGATGCCTTTGGCTTCGAGCGCATGGGCGATGCGCAGCGCCACGTCCTCGCGCCATGGCGCCGCGATGATCTGCACGCCGATCGGCAGCGGCGTGAGCGGCACCGGCACGGCGACGACGGGGAGGCCGATGAAGGAAATCGGTTGCGTATAGAGGCCGAGATTGGCCCGCACCGGCAGTTCGACGTCGCCGTGCTTGAACATCTGCTGGCCGATCAGCGGCGCGGTGCAGGGCGTCGCCGGCGCGAGAATGGCGTCGACGTCGTCGAACAATTTGAGCACCTGCTCGCGATACCAGCGGCGGAATTTCTGCGCCTTGATGACCAGCGTCGCCGGCGTCATGGCGCCGGCGATGAGCCGGTCGCGCACGGCGGGATCGTAATCATTCGCGCGCTGGCGCAGCCGCTGCAGATGCAGGCTTGCGCCCTCCGCCGCGGTGATGGTGAAGGCTGCCGCGCGGGCGCGCTCGGCCTGCGGAATTTCGATATCGCGATTGGCGCCGAGCGCCGAAGCAACGCGGTCGATGGCGTAACAGGCTTCGGCGCTTTTGCATTTGAAATAGCCCGAGGCGACGGCGACCCTTAAGCCCTCGGCGCCGCGGTCGAGCAGCGGCACTACCGGTTCGGCCGGGCGGTCGTTGCAGGCGGGATCCTCGCTGTCAAAGCCCTGCATGGCGTCATAGGCGAGCGCCAGATCGTAAGCCGTGCGCGCGAATGGCCCCAGATGATCGAGGCTTGAGACGAACGGGAACGTGCGCGCGCGGCTGAGCCGCCCGTAAGTGGGTTTGAGGCCGAAAATGCCGCACAGCGACGACGGCACCCGGATTGAACCGTTGGTGTCGGAACCGAGCGCGAGCGGCACCAAGCCGCCGCCGACGGCTGCGCCGGAGCCGCCGGACGAGCCGCCGGTCATGCGCTTGAGATCGTGCGGATTGCGCGACGGGCCGTCGTGAATGTTTTCGCCGGTGAAATCATAGGCGTATTCGCCCATATTGAGCGCGCCGACGAGAATCGCGCCGGCCGCTTCCAGCCGTTCGATCAGTGTCGCATCGCGCGCGGCGGGCGGATTGTCGCGATTGATCTTCGAGCCGGCGATGGTGGTGAGGCCTGAGACATCGAACAGATTTTTGACGGCGAAGGGCACGCCGGCGAGGGACCCTAGCTTTTCGCCGCGCTCGCGCGCGTTGTCGAGCGCTTCGGCGCGCGACAGCGCGCGTTGCTCGGTGACCGCGGTGAAAGAATTGAGCAGCGGATCGCGCTCGCGAATCCGCGCCAGCGCGGTTTCGACGACGCTCTGCGCGCTGCTGCGGCCGGCGGCCACCGCACTCGCAATATCGGCTGCGCTTGCCGGGGCAAAATCGGTCGTGGGCGTGTCAAGCATGGAACAACTCAAGCCCGGAAGATCGGCGCGGGTTCGGCGTCGTCGGGCAGCGGAAACTCATCGACCATGCCGCCAAGACGCAGGATCAGACCCAGATTGAATTTGACGCCGGCGTGCCAGGATGGATCGAGCGGCAGCTTGAGAGTCTCGCTGCTCGCCGTGATCAGCATGTCGACGGCGTCAAGCTGCGGAGCCGCCGCCAGACGCGGTTTGGACGCAAGGGTCTTTTTGGCAGCGGCCTTGGTGCGGGCAGGGCCGGCTTTGACCTTGGGCTTTGCTTTGAGTTTGACTTTGCGCTTCATGATGCGATTTTCGGCTGCGGCAAGAATTCCTCGGCGAAATGACAGGCCACCTGGCGCTCGCCGAAATGGCGCAGCACAGGCATCGTGGTTTTACAGGCATCGGTGCCGCGTGAACAGCGGCCATAGAAGCGGCACACATTGGGGTCCGGATCGATCGGGCTGCGCGGCTCGCCGTTAAGCCGCAAGCGCTCGGCATGGTGATCGCCAAAGCGCGGCACCGCGGCGACCAGCGCCTGGGTATAAGGATGCAGCGGATGTTCGAACACTTCGAGCGCGGGACCGGATTCCACGATCTTGCCGAGATACATCACCAGCACCCGGTCGCACAAAAGGCGCACCACGGAGAGATCGTGCGACACGAACAGATAGCTCATGCCGAAGTCTTTCTTGAGCTGCTGCAAGAGCTGCAAGATGACCACCTGGACCGACACGTCGAGCGCCGCGGTCGGCTCGTCGAGCACCAACAGTTCCGGCTCGACCGCAATGGCACGGGCGATGCCGACGCGGGCGCGCTGGCCGCCGGACAATTGATGCGGAAATCGCGTCAGGAGTTGCAGCGGCAA